>NZ_MCGG01000001.1 GCF_001746755.1 Magnetovibrio blakemorei
ATTTATCAATATGTTGAGAGTTTTTCAGGGCGAACTATCTGGTGTGGTTGATCTCGCAATCACCACCTTAACCAGATCGGGGCCACCAGCCTTAATCAAATGTGCGAAAGATATTTTACGTTATCAGGGATTAAGGCTTTTTCACGGGCGACAACGTATCCTCGAACGCTGGCGATCAACCCACAGCAACGCCCGCATGGAAGCGATGAACGGACTGTTCCAAGCCGCACGGGCGCGGGCCAGGGGCTACCGCAACACCGAGACCTTCATCACCATGATTTATTTGATCGCGGCCCCGCTTGGAGATATATTCAAATCCACTTGAAACGTCGAAGAGCCCTAATTATCAAGAAAATCTAGAGTCGATTTCAGCCCTTTAAAGGCCCCTTTGCAGCCTTGTCTCATGGCGCGCGCAACGGGTTTGCAGGTTACGGCACCGGTGTCGATGATGGCACCTAGGCCGCTCCCCAACGCGCTGACAACCCCATTGAACAGGTCTTCGACCGGTACAATGTCTGTGTGGTGGGTGGGTTGCCCTGGCTTCACGTTGATTTCTGAATCCGCTGCAACATTTGGTGCACAAAGTTGTGCCGCCGTTTTCTCAAAGGCATCGCCCGGCCGCGCAGTTTCGCCGGGGGTGCTTTTGGCGGGGAAGGGTTCGTTGAGGCTGGGGCTGGGCTGGCGCAGAGGTAAAGCCCGTCCAACAGACGCCAGTGACAGTGTTTCGCGCGATATGTTCTGGTTTTGGTCCTGGCCTCGGTCTTCACCCAGGTCTTGGTCCGCAGCGTGGTCCGAGCCTTTGAACAGAGCAATCAGGTGGCGGTGGATTTCTGGCAAGGTAGCCAAAAGAATCCCCGCAGCCAGGGCGACAATGGTGACCGCGATCGGCATAATGTCGCGCAAAACTTGACCCAGGGGCGTATCAGAGCCGAGCGTGGTGAATTGGAACACCGACATAACCAAAACGACCACAAGCAGAGCATATGCAGAAACCTTCAACACGATATCTAGCTCCACTTTGGTTGCCGGGTATCCGTAAGTGCGCGGCGCGGTTTAATAATCGGTTACGTTGCCGAGCTTTTCCCAATACCGCGGCGGCAGTTCGGTGGCCAACTTCAAGGCCCCCTTAGCAACGGCAAAAACCGGGTCATCGACACACTTCACATTCACGTCGCCGTAATAATCGACCAAGGCGGCTTGGATGTAGGTGTCAATTCCAATGATCCGCGAGCCACCGCCGGCAACCAAGATGTTGAGCAGCATTTCCGCCTGGTCTTCGGGCGGGCAGCTTTGGATCAACTGATCGATGCCTTCGATGATACCGGGGATCATCATTTCACAAGCTTGGCCGACCATCTGGGTCACATCGTAAGACACCGGACGACCATTGGCGCGCAAATCAGCGGTGATTTGCGCCGGGGCGTCGCCCACATATCCCGATTGTTCTTTGATCGCGCGGGCCACGTGGGTGTTCATCTGTACGTCGGGATAGACTTCGGTGATCAGCGCTTCCAACTGTTCATCGACGAAGTTGCCCGCCTTATTGACCGTTACTTGGGAATGTTGCCCCGGCATCGCGCCTTTCAGTGCGCACAGATCAACCGTGCCCGCGCCAATGTCGATGACCAGATTATTGACCAAGTTGTCATAGCCGTAAGCGACCAAAAACGGTTCGGACAGAACCTGAACTTCGTCCACCACTTCTTGAAAAATTTGCGCCAAAAGATCCTTGGAGGTGTTGGTCGCACGGGCCGGCGAGCCTACAATCACGCAGACTTCATCGTCGGGCCGGGGCGACAGCGATTCGATCACATGGCTGACCAAATGACGGGCGACTTCTAAGTCTCGTTCCACATATTCGCGGATCACGCCATCTTTAAGCGGGGCGCGCAGATCCACAAAAGAGCGCTTTTTAAACGCGTCATCCCCGACCAGATAGGGCGCGCCCAAAAGCTTCACGCCGATCATGTCGCGAGGGTAACCAACCACAGAGCGGATCCGTTCTTTGTGGCCGCGGTTGGTCATCACCACCGTCCAAGATGTGCCAAAATCGAAGCCAACCAACAAGGTGTTGTCGGAATCCTCTGTAGAGATTTTGCTTGTGTTATCCGTATCGTTCATCATCGGGACCAGTCGTTCGAATGAAATACAAAAAAGCTAAATTGGGCTCAATAAAAAAGACTAAACTTTCCACGCCAGCGAAAGCGCCTGGGAGTATCCATAAAACACACCAACCCCCGCGATGCATACCAATCCAGCGGCCGCTGCCGGCGGCACTAGGCGGGTCACCGGTTTGATGGCCGTCGAAACAGAGGTGCCTGCTGCAATGGTGCCATCAACTACGGCGACAATGCCGTCCCCGATGACATTGATCACGCCATAGGGGAGGCTTTCAATAGTGATGTCGCGACTTCCCCCTATTTTGTAGGACGGACGTCGAGCAGTCTGCGGTGCTTCTTTTTTGGACCTTGCGGGCGCTGCCTCTGCAGCGTGTCCAACATTATCGTGCACGACATTATCGTCGGCAATCTGTGTGTCACTCGTTTCGGCCTCCGCATAGTGGTCTTCGTCAACGAAATGTCCGGTCACGGCGTCCCGCTCGCCGACCAGTTGGGCGAGGCGTTTGGCTGCTGCGCGGGCGCGAATGGCGTCGCGTCGGCTCATCGGTTTACCCGCCCCATCCGATTCGCCCCACGGGTTTTCATAACTGTCAATGGGGTCGGCATCTCTAAAGCGGGTCAAAGTGGCTTGCAGACGTGCTCGCGACTGGGGTGACATCGGCGGTGCGGCGCGCGGTGCGGCATCCATTGTGGGTCCGCCAGCCCAAGGGGCAAAGTCGAAACTGTCGCTCCATCGGGCAGCAGACGTGGCGCCCATGGCGGCGGCGGTGGCCATGGCGGGGCCCATGTGAACGGTTTCTGTCACTTTAGACGATTGCGGCTCATCAGCCTTCGC
This sequence comes from Magnetovibrio blakemorei, assembly GCF_001746755.1. GTDB lineage: Bacteria > Pseudomonadota > Alphaproteobacteria > Rhodospirillales > Magnetovibrionaceae > Magnetovibrio > Magnetovibrio blakemorei. The sequence continues at coordinate 2,956 of NZ_MCGG01000001.1, forward strand.
CGCGCTTTGTGGGGTTGTGGCCCATGGGGTGCCCGATGGGGTGCCCAGCGCTGCGCCGCGCCGAGGTGTTTTATCGTTGGTGCTCTTGTCCGCCATTACCCTCTTGCCCCCTTAAGAGATCATTTACCTGCGCAGTTCAAGTTTACGATGATACGCATCACCTACAACTGACTATACCCACTCTGCCATGTCTGACAAATATAGTCATTGTTATTTACCAAATCCTAAAGACCAGTCAGCATCGGTAAAAAGACCCTTCAGGCCTTTAAAGACTCTCAATGTCTTTAAGGACATCAACGACATCAACAGGTTCGGTGGGGTTTGAACGGGCTTTGATGGTCCCGCGCAGGACCCACAAGGCATAGCAGGTTAAGATTAAATTTCCGGTGCCGATCAAAAGAAACGGAGCATGGGGACCGACACTGTCAAACAGCCACCCGCCGACTTGAACAAAAAAGATAATGCCCAGCACGCCGACGACATTAAAAGCCCCCAAAACGGAGCCGCGGATTTCTCTGGGGCTATAATCAATCACCAACACTTGAGGCGCAATCAAGCACGCCGCCTGACCTGTCGCAATCAGCGCGATGGGCACAAGAATGGCCCATTCAAAGGGGTTGACGATGAAGCCCATCAGCAAAAAACCGATTCCAGACAGCATCATGCCCAAAGAGATGGTCATCACGCGACCGCGTTTTTCAATAAATTTGGCCCAAAACGGGATCGAAATCAAAATGGTGAAGCCCGTCAGCCCGATGAGCAGTCCAGCGTGGGCGGCGGCTTCTTCTTGGTTGATGGCCACCAAATCGGCGAAATAGATGAACCACATCATCAAAAACAGGCCAATAAAAACCATGTCGCTGCGGGCGAAAAAAGCGGCGGCGAAGCTCAACCGGACGCGCTCTTCCTTCATCACCAATTGCTGGATACGCCGCCACGGAACGCCTTTTTCACGCAGCTTCGGGGCCACGTCGATCATAAAATGTCGCGTCAGCCAGGCACCAATCAGGGCCACCACGGCGGTCATTACCATCACAGAGGAAAGCCCAGAATGCTTCGGGATTTGCATCAGCACGGCATAGACCAAGGTGGCCCCCAGGGCCATCATGAATACCGTGTTGGCAAGAAACCGCGGGCGGCTGGCATAGTCGGTGTAATCGCCGGCTATGGTCGAAATTTGCGGCCACACCGCGCCCGTGCCCAGCGACATGATGATGCGGCTGAAATAATAAAAGGCAATTCCGCCGACACCCAAAAGAATCCCAAGCTCAGCGCTGTAAACGGCTAAAAGCGCGCCAAAGGCGGCAACCACAAAGCCCACCGTGGCGATGGGAACGCGGCCAAAACGGTCGGACAGATAACCCAAATACATGATCAAGCCTAAGTCCAAGATCTCGGTGACCACTTGGATGTTGGCGTTGATAAGGCCCGCGTACTCAAACGAAAGGTTGAGCACGTTGCGCAAGAACAAAGGCTGTACGGCAACAGCGAGAGTCATGAAGATCGTGCATACAGCGGCCAGCAGATAGAGCGTATTGTGGTGCCGCCGTTCGACAAGAAGTTCAGGATCTTTCATGGATTACGACCTTAGGACAGCAGCGTCCTTGCTGCCTTGGGTTGGGCGGGATGTTTTAGATGTAGGTGGACAGGGTGTGAATCATAGGAAGCTTCCACGCCCGGTGCAAAAAAACGGAAATGACGCCAATGATTGACAAAACCAAGACAAAAAACAGCGACGTGGTGAACATCCACTTGCCCAGCCCGGGAATGTACAGCGAAAAAATTCCGACCACGCCCAGCATCCAGATGATCAACCCCTGGCGCGCATGAAAATAGACGAACTCATCATCGCGCCCACGCATCAGGGGGACAAAACATAAAATGCCAAGGTAGCTCATAATAGCCAGCATACGCGCGCGAAAACCGCCTTTGCTGCGAACCGTTTTTTTAGCCATTTTTTACGTTTCCTGGTTTCGGCGATCACGCCTAAATTTATGCAATCGGGACTTTTAAAGGCCATGCCTTCTCAACGGCAGTCCCCGGCGGTATCCCCTGTAGCTCTATATCCCCACCGGACAAAGTGGGGAAGAAGTCCTGCCGCTGCTCCCCCCCAAATTTTAAGAGGGGAAGCTTATGGAGTGAATCAGCCGAGGGCTTCTTGAATTTCGAGATCCGTTTCGGACGGATCGGAGAGGCCCTTGTTGTCTTTCAAGTACTTGTACAGCAACGCTGCCGCAACCACGCCCAGGGCAACCGGCCCCCAGGTGGCTACCGAAGCGCCCTTGGCGGCCGCCAACAAACCCGTTGCTCCGCCGGCGCTTTTGGAAGCCCCGGCCGCTTTGGCGACGGTGCCCGCCGTCATGGCGGTACCGGCCGTACCCGTTGTGCCCGCGGCACCCGTCGTAGCACCCCCGGCAGCACCCGTCATTGCGCTTAGGCCAGCTGTGCCTTTGCCCGCAACGGCAGCCGTTTTGGTACCCGCTAGGCAGACTTTACCCGCACCCGCTTTGGCACCGGCAGCAATTTTTGCGCCAGCTACTTGGCGGCCAGCTTCATTCTCTATTTCTCGTTTGATCACGGCTTTAGTAATTGCGGCTTGTGTGACAGGCATCGTGCCCCTCCTTCTAGTGAAGCATCCCCTTGGACTGGGGCATAATAACTAAAATGTGAAATACTCACGTGGTTGGATTGTAGCATTTATAAACGGCTGTGGTAAAGCGTCAGATGTGCTTGAAAAGCATAAACATATCGAATATTTCCAGGGGGGGGGTTAACCCACCTGGGGACTGGTTTTTTTGTCTATGGGCACGGGTGGTGGCGCAGTGGGCGGTTGGGCCTCTTGGGTGGCAGAGCGGAAGGCGTAAACGGCTAAAATCCGCGCCCGACCCATCAGCCAGGTGAGACTGGCGGAGATCAAAATTAGCCCCAAAATGATCACCACGCTGGCGAACAGATTGGCTTCGCGGCTGTTTTTATGGGCTTTGTCCAAAACGGCACCGGAAATCATCTCGCTGAGCGGTTGCCGGTCTGCGGGATAGACAATCGTTTGTGCGCGATCCGGCGCGTTTTGTGCCGCCCCGTCAGTTGCTGGGTTGGCCGGAAGAAGGCTTTGCGCCAAAGGATCTTGTTCGCTCGCTGGTGAAACACCGGGCAGCATTGGTTCGCGCGGCGGGCCGTTCGCTAAATATTGCTGCTCTGCGGCTTGTACCACCGACAGCACGGCGTCGATTCGAGACTGCAAATCCCCCGGCAAAGGCTCTTTCACCAAGTCGCTGGTTTTGCTTTGCAGTTTAAGTAAGGCATCAAGCAAGTGCTTGACGGAATTTTCTTGCTCGTCAATGCGTGCGGGCATGTACTCCGCGCCGAGCGCTTGCGCCCAATCGTGCAGGTATGCGGAATCCGCCGACATATCCCAGAAGACGGTTTTTTTGCCAATTTCTGCTGGCAGTTGCGCCAGTCCCGCAGCAATCAGATCCAAATTGCGGCGCTGAAATTGGGGGCCTAGGTCGTTGAGGGTGTCGCTTAAGGAGGTGCCCGCCGCCTGCATTTGCTCGAAACGCGTTTTTAAATCCCCGTAGCGCGGATCAACCAAGACCTGGGGGCTGAGGTAGGCCAGCTTGTGGTCCCAAATTTCGGGTTTACCGTCGCTGATGATGAGGATCAAGTCGATGTCATCGAGAGATTTGAGCCCGGCCAAAAAGCGAAAAGGGCTTTCCAGGTCGGTCACCTTGCCACGGGTTTTGATTTGGTTGAGGCGCTCTTGAACCACACCCATGTCGGCGTCGGGGCCGATGGCGAGGGGGATGGGGGCGTGAGCGTCGGCGTCGAATCCCACCAACACGACGTCATGGGTCCCGGCGAAGGTGCGCGCCATGGTTTGCAGCCAGATCTTTGAAATGACCAAGGGATCGTAGCGGCCCATGGACCCGGATTGATCAAACAAAATGATCGAAGAACCACGCTTGGTGGTGTGGGATTCTGCGAGGGTGGGCAGGGTGGGGGATTCGACATCTGCGGCGGCTGAGGATTCGGCTGGTGCAGGGGAGACGGCTGTAGCGGAAGTGGATTGCGGCACCAAGTTGTCTTGGGCGAATGCCGACGGCGCTCCACACGCGAGCACGGATAAGGCCGCCAGTGATGCCGCGAGCAGAACCGGAGAAAAGGAAATCAGGACCCGCAGTTTCATTTTGGCCTACATCAATCAGAACGTTCGATATGCTTCAGGTGGGCTTCATGTGGATTTCAGGGGAGCAGACGCACAAACACCGATCACTGGTTAAAGCGATCGGCGCTTGTTTAAGAACCATATCCACCTTGCGGCGAAGGTCAGTCCGCTTTACGCCAGCGCACCTGCAAGTTCGTTCTGCAAGTCTTCGTCGGTGGTGGCGCTGTTTTTGCTGCGGTTGTAGAGGTAATAACCACCCGCTGCTACGCCACCGGCCAGCAAGGCCGGCCCAAGTGCGCCGAGACCCAGGCCGAGACCCAGGCTGAGGCCTGTGCCGGACCAGATGGTGCCCGCAACGGCGGATGTTTTTGTGGCGACCGCGCTACCGGCGGCTACTTTGGTAACCGTGGTTGCGGTCGAAGCGACTGCAGGAGCCTTCGCGGCGGTTAGGATCGCGCTGACTCCGCTGCCACCAGCGAATGCGCCTTTGGTGGCGGTTGCGACAGGGTGCAGAGCCAACCACTTGCCAGCACCAGCACCAGCGCCCATGACGGGGGCTTTGCCGACCGTTACGGTCTTGCCAACGAGGGCCATCAGTTGACGATTGCCTTCCATTTTCAAGATCACGGAGCCTTTAGCGGCCGAAGCGGCGCCCACGCCCTTGGGCTGAAGCAGAAGCCACTTGCCAGCGCCATTACCCGTCGTGGTCACTTGACCAACGGTAAAGGTTTTGCCGGTCAACGTTGACGGGATGCCCGAAGCTTTGGTCATTTTCAAAAGATACATACTGGTTTCCCCAAATTTGTGATTTAGGTCCAAGCTACCAAAGCTTCGCCTCTCACGTCATTTTACACATGCACTAACCGCACCCAAAAAGAAGGCAATCAATACTGATAAAACTAAAATAGCACGCCTTTTTGGGAAGATCAACATCGAGCATTGGTTTTATTGTACTTTTTTGTTGCGACTAATTATCAATATTAGGTGCGTGTTTTCAAGTGCTTAGGCTGGATAATTGATGGGCAATTGATTGTAAGAAGTGCTTGAATTCGAATGCGATGTGCGCGTATTATCGCAAACAGTTTTTTAGGGCAACGTTGTCACGATATACTTAACGCGTAAGTATTAAGTGTCTGGGGGGCGCTGTAATAGTCCGTTTGGAGTAATCGACGATGGCGGTCATGCAAGTCGCAGTAAGCAAAGCTGCAACAGTAAAATCATCCGCAGCCGGCGGCGCATTTGCGGGGAAAACCTTGGGACTTGGCCTGGGGTTGGGCGCATGGGGGCCTATCGCTTTGGGCGTGATCGGCGCGGTGGCGGTGTACGGTTATGTGCGCAGTCGCAAAGCGGAACAGTCACAAACCGAAGAAGAACTTGAGCTGGCGGCCGTTATCGCCGGAGCTTAAGTGTTCATGATCATCACCGCAAGCAAGCGGTGTTCAAGATATAAGGCGAGGGACCATCATGGCCAAGCAAGTTGTACGTAGAGAAAGCGGCATTCATTCGTATGCCATGGGAATCCTCAGCTACATGGGCGTGCTGTGCCTTGTGCCGTTGATTACGAATCGCGATGATGAATTCATTCACTTCCACGCCAAACAAGGTTTGGTAATTTGGATGTGGAGCGTGCTGGCCATTATGGCGCTGTACATGCCCGGTCTTGGCAAGTTCTTCTTTTCATCGTCGGCAATGCTGATCGTGTTGGCTTCGGTTATCGGCATTGTTTCGGTGCTGTTCAGCCGGGCCTGGAAATTGCCGGTCATTCATAACATTTCAACCAAAATCTAAGTCCTTGGTTGTTGCTTAGGCTCTGAAGCGGAAAACATCCATGGCTAAACGCTCATCTTCCAAATCGCGTGTCGCTAAGGCTGCGCCGCAACACGCGGCGAAAACGCCCGAGCCCAAGAAGGCCGAAGCGAAAGCAGTGGTTAAGCCTGAGGCAGCTAAGCCTGAGGCAGCTAAGCCTGAAGCAGCTAAGCCTGTTAAATCCGAGCCGAAGACTGCGCAGTCCTCAGTGGATGAGAGCAAATCCTTTGAAGAAAATCTGCAAGCCACCCTTGACGAAGAAGCGCCCGTAACGGCGGCTTCCACGCCCATCGCGGGAACCGCGCAACATGGCGGGGAAATTCAGGACGTGCCGGTGCAGAATTTGTTGGGCGAATTTCAAACCAAGTGCGAACAGATGGCTGGCAAAATTCCTTTTCCCAAGTGCGCGTTCTGTGACAAAATGGCAGAGCCCAGGAACGTGGAAATTGAAGAACTTGGTGGCGGTCTGCTGCGAGTTTTACAAGAAAGCCCGATGAATGAGCTTGTCAATGATGTGAGCGCGGTCGTGACCAATGTTGCGGGTAAACTCGGCAACGTCGTCGCGATTATGCGCAGCAAACTGAAACACCCCCCCCCCCCCTTTAAGCCGCGCTTTTCCCCCGAGTGAAGCCCGAATGAAAAGCGCGTGTTACGTTGGAATGTTCCCCATTGGATGATCTCAAAATCGAAGTTGAACACGCTTTAAGCCGGGAAGAAGCTGCCTTGCGAATTGAACGCCTTTTGGCGACGAGTTCTCAATCTTCCGACATGACCCTTTTGGAGGACTTGAAATACGTTCATCAAGATGGCCGTTTTGCGTTTTCCGGCAAGGCCAAGGGCTTCAAAATTTCAGGCAAGCTGGCTGTTCTGGAAAACAGCGTCAAAATGGTCGTAGCGCTGCCATGGGCGGCAAAACCTTTTTACAAAACAGCTCATGCTGCGATCCAAAGTGGTTTGAAAAAAGCTCTGGCTTAAGCGACTTTTGTTTGAGTTATGCCCAAAAGTGGTGTTTTGACACCTGAATCAAGCGGCGACCAGATCGACGTCTGTTACCTCAACACCGTCTTTGAACTTTACTCCAGTTATCACCTTGGTCAAGTAATCGAAGCCGCGTAATCGTCTCCATTTCTTTTCGGCGCACTGCCCGAGTTTGAACATCATGTGCAGCATGCCATCACGAGACAGGCATCCTTTTGATCGCCTGGTGCGGTGACGAATGGTCCCGAAAGTCGATTCTATGGGGTTGCTGGTCCGAATGCTCTGCCAGTGCTGCGCCGGAAAGTCATAGAAAGCCATCATCTCATCACGGTCCTTTTGCAGACAGATAGCAGCCTTCGGATATTTTGGCTCATACATTTTGATGAACAGATCGAAGGCCTTTTCGGCTTCTGCCTTTGTCTCAGCCTGCCAGATGTCGTGCAGTGAATCCTTGGCCTTTGCCTGGGCGGATTTGGGCAAGCAGTTGAGGACGTTCATCGTCTTGTGCATCCAGCAACGCTGCTGGCGTGTCTCGGGATAGACTTCCTCCAGCGCCGCCCAGAACCCCATGGCACCATCACCAATCGCCAGTTCGGGTCCGTTCATACCGCGTGACATTAGAGCGTTTCCGATAATAAATGAGTCGAAGTTGATTTTGTTGAATCCCTGTTAAGAGTTTTGTGATTCCCTTGGTCATCGGAACGCGAGGGAGTTTTTATCATGACCATTTCGCATGATTTACGTATTCGTTTGGTTCAGAAAGTGGCCACAGGGATGTCGTGTCGGCGTGCTGCAGCCCATTTTGAGGTGAGTCCAAGTTCTGCCATCCGCTTTGTGCATCAGTATGAAACAGAAGGGTCCGTGGCCCCCAAAGGACATGGTCCCCACAAGCGCCGCCTTGATCCCTACGGAGCTGATATCCTGAGCTGGATTGAAGAGACGCCGGACATGACCTTACAAGAATTGTCCGAGCGGTTATCCAGCGTCCATGGCGTTCGCGCCCCCAAATCGACCATAGATGACTGGCTTCGGTCGCGTAAAATCAGCTTCAAAAAAAACGGCCCACGCCAGCGAGCAGGGGCGTCCTGATGTACAGGCGGCACGAACGGTGTGGCGCAAGCGTCAGAACTGGCTTGAGGCCCACCCCGAAAAGATCGGCAACATCGTGTTCATTGATGAAACCGGTCTCAACACCAAGATGGCGCGCCTGAGGGGGCGCTGTCGCAAAGGCCAGCGGATGGTCGCCAGCATTCCTCACGGACACTGGAAAACCATGACCTTTATTGCCGGGTTGCGCTGTGATCGC
>NZ_MCGG01000002.1 GCF_001746755.1 Magnetovibrio blakemorei
GAATCCCGATCCGGAAATTCAGCAGTCCATTAAGGTCCTCGACAAGAAGACCGGCAAGATCGTCAAGACCATCCGCGTTACGGAAATGAAAAACGCCGTTGCTGTACATAGCGAATTCAACCAAGACGGTTCCGAAGTTTGGGTGTCCGTGTGGGTTCGTGGCGGCAAGGCAACCTGGTTGGACGGTCATATCATTGTATATGACTCAAAGACCTTGGAGAAAAAGGCCGAAATTAAAGGCCTCGAAACGCCAACAGGTAAGTTCAACGTGTACAACCGCGTACACCACAACACCTAAGGCACTGTAAGTGAGGGGGAGGACTGCTCTTGCGGTCTTCCCCCTTAACTTTCAAACGATTACACACATTTCAGTACTGTACAGTTTTCTTCATAAAATGGGGCTTGATGAATTATGCGCGGCTTATGGAAGGCATTTTGGTCACCGACTTCTCGATTTAGCGTCGGGGCCGTGATGATCGTCGGGGGTATTGCAGGGATTATTTTTTGGGGTGGCTTTAACACCTTTATGGAATACACCAACACCTTGGAATTCTGTGTCTCCTGTCACGAGATGGAACAGAAAGTCTACAAAGAATACAAAAAAAGCGTGCACTATTCTAATCCGTCAGGCGTCCGCGCCATCTGTTCCGACTGCCATGTGCCGAAGGAATGGGGACCGAAGATGATCCGTAAAATCAAAGCGTCCAACGAACTGCTGCACAAAGTTCTCGGCACCATCGACACGCCCGAAAAGTTTGAAGCCAAGCGCTTCCAATTGGCCAAAAATGTCTGGGCCGCGATGGAAGCTAACGATTCACACGAATGTCGCAATTGCCATGACTACGGCGCCATGCACTGGGAAAAACAGCGTCGCCGCTCAAGCGAAAAAATGCAGGTCGCGTATAAAGAAAAGAAGACCTGTATTGAATGTCACAAAGGCATAGCGCATAATTTACCGGCTGAAGCCATGGCGCAGGAAGAAGATGATGTTCCAGCACGTCCAGCTGTCGATCCACAGGCTGCGCCCAAACCCCTAAAATCCATGGATAAATTCCTCGAAGAGGAATGAACCATAACCTGTCACATCAAATAACATTCTCACGAAAGGCAGACGTCATGAATATCACTACTCTTTCTCTACACGGTATGCGCAGTGGCATTTTAAGCGGATTTGTCGTTGCCGCAGGCCTTGTGGCGTTCGCCCCCCAGGCCCAGGCTCTTTCTCCCGAAGGTATGCTTGCGCGCGGTGGTCAGCTTTACGACTGGTACTATCAGATTACCCAAGGCGACGTTCCCAAAGACACCCACGCCTTAATGCCAGCCGATTCCGGATCAAGCGGCAAAAAGACGTGGCGGTGCTCAGAATGTCACGGCTTCAACTATGCGGGTGATCTTGGCCTGCCCGGCATCCTCAGCGCGGCCGGTAAATCGCCTGACGACATCGTCGCCATCTTGAAAGACGCTAAACACAACTACACGTCAGCCATGTTCACGGATACGGATTTCCAATCCTTGGGGCTGTTTGTTTCCAAGGGCGTGACGGACGTCTCCAAAGTGTCCGGCGATGCGACCAAGGGTAAAGGGTACTTTGAAACCATTTGCTTGGCCTGTCATGGCATGGACGGCAAGAAGATCACCGACATGCCACCGGTGGGCGCCGTGGTCAACAAATTGCCGGATCGCTCTTTGCACCGCATTCGCTTCAGCAAACCTGGTGACAGCATGCCGGCACTGGCTGCATTGCCGTTGGATGTCGCCGTGGATGTCTGGACCTATGCCAAGACACTTCCTCAGGAATAAATCGAGTGAATCGTTCTGCTCAAATCATTTGTCTTCTTACCACCCTGGCCGTTCCCGTATTTGCGGGAACGGCTCAGGCGACAGATCCTGCTGAACGAGAAGCCATTTGTGCCAACGCTCAGGCGCGGTTCGACACAATGACAGAGCTGCCGCCCGAAGCCCCCGGCACCGTGCGTGTCTTAATGCTGAAATATACCTTCTGCCCATCACCCTTGACGGTGGCCAAAGGGACGACGGTGCGTTTCATCAATGTCGAAAAACGAACCTCTCACAGTGTCTGGTTCAAAGACGCAGGCCGCGAAGAAAGTCCACGCTTATTCCCGATTGAGTTTTGGGAAGAGACCTTCGACACCCCAGGCAAATATCCTTATCTGTGCGGTCCCCATTGGGAACGAAACGACATGAGGGGTTTTATCGAAGTCACCGAATAGCCCTTTGTCCATCCCTATAGAAATAAACCCCGTCAGCGCCCATTGGCACCCGGGGTTATTTTTTGTGCTCACAATTTGAAATACGGTGTGAAGTGGGACGGAGAGAGAGGAGAGGGATGTTCCCTCCGTCCCAATGGTAAAGGTCTGAGCCATTCATCGTCATGTCCGGCTTAGACACTATAACCACCGCGATGACCAGCCGTTCTCTGGTCACCAGGTGCTGTGACAATCGCAATTATTTCGACTGCTACACAATCCACATCTTGCCATCAAGGTCTGACAAGTGGGAAACTTCACAATACATTTATGGAGAAACAGACCCGCTTCGTCCTTGATCAAAATCAATCCACGCCTGTTCATTTGACGATATGATATTTTTATAATCCCGCAATAGCGTCCGCAAAAGGAGTCCTGAAAACGTGTCTTTAATCCAATGGACCGAAACAATGAAGGTGGGCATCCCATCAGTTGATTTTGAACACAAAGCTTTGATCGATGAGATCAATGCATTGGGGGATTTGCTTGAAACGAACACTGCGGTGGATAAAATCACAGCGCGACTTGGCGCCATTCACGCCCTGATCGAAGGACACTTTGCGCTGGAAGAAAAGATCATGCTCGACATGGGCTACAACGGCTACCATGCGCATAAAGAAGATCACAATCGACTGTTAGAACAAATCCGCGACATCATGGACGATACCGTGGTTGCTGACCAAGTGGATATCGCCGCCACGCTTGGGGCGCGGCTCGACGCTTGGTTCTCCGTTCACCTGCGCACCTTTGACCGCAGTTTTCACACACATATCAAGTCATAAAACCCGATGGGGTTTCCCTTCACTTGAAATAAAACTTGTGTTCGTTTTCGTTGAAACCAACGATCAGGTTTTGCGTCGGCTTGACGTTGACGATTTGACTCAAAACATGGGTAAATGGTTTGCTGGGGTCGCCGTCATTCATACGCACCGTGATCTGGTGTTCACCAGCTGAAATAAAGAATTTCTCATAGAAGCTGGACGATCCGTCACGCCTAAACCCTGCCGGAACGGCGGTGCCTCTAAAGAGGACTTGACCATCCATATCCAGTTCCAGCTTGATCTCCGCACGTTCGCGTGAACACTTCATTTGAGAGCGCATGTTTGGTGCCAGTTCCGCCAGTTCCGACTTCGAGCGTTGCACACACGCCTCGACACGCTGTCCGGGGTGGCTCAAATTCAATTTAATCTGGGCTTCCCCTGCGCCTAAATAAGTGTAGCTTGGGTTGGTTGCAAACACACTTACGACCGTCATAAACAGCCCATATGTAACACCTTGTGCAAGCCAATATTTTGAAGGCCGGGTCGCCGCATGGTCTTCGCGCTGGAGCGTGCCCGCTTTGGATTCGCGGCGTTTGTTGATGCGCTCTTGATGTTCCGACTGCAAACGCTTGCGTTCAATTTTGGCGGTGTCTTTGTAAAACAGATTTTTTACGCCGATGTGCCACACGAATGAAAAATAAATCGGCGCAAAAACGGCAAACGGAACGGCATAAAACCAAACGGCATTGTCACCAGTGAAAAAATCAAACATCGCCGTTCTCCGTCTCGCTGACATGATCACTTAACACCGCGAGTTCATCCTTAAACGTTTTTACGGTGTTGTTGAGCAATTGCTCATCCAATGGCGAAGCCCACAAGGTGCGAATGCGTTCGCGCGGCACGCGTTTCCTCAGATAAGGATCGCGGCGCCCTTCCAGGCGATCTTGCATCCATTGCACGCCATACCGGAAGCGACATCCGCATTCAGGACAACCCGCCACCAAAACACCTTTGGCACCCTGGCTGATCATATAATCAATGAACGACGGCGGCATATGGGCCACACACGGAAGCTTCACAGCAGCCGTACCCGCAATGTTATCGACTTTTTGTCCATGATCGCATCCAACGATGACAATCCCGTCGGTGGCATTTTGCATGGCTTGATCGACCATTTTGCGCATGCCTTTGAGCGGCAAGTGGACCAAATCAATACCCGTAATCAATTCATCTTCCGCACGGAAGGGCGTAGACGTTGGGCACGCCCCCACACATATGCCACACCGTGTGCACAAGGCGGCATCGACAACCGCTTCTTGTTCGTAGGGCAAACCGTCGCTGCGCGGGACCATTTCAATGGCGCCATAAGGGCAATCTTCATAACAGCGTTTACAGCCATTACATTTATCCAGCGTTACGACGGCAGGCTCATGTTGACGCATCGGCGGAAGCCACGGCATCGCCATCACAAACAATGATCCCCCGATGGCCACAGCCCACATCACGCCCGGTCCCCAAGCGTCAAACAAGGGGTAAAACGCCATGTAGTACCAATCCAATTCCAGTTCCGTCGGAATGACATCAAGATTGGCCTTGAGATGACTGACCGCCGGATTCACCAGCGACAACACCGTCAACGCCACCAACGTGCCAATGGCCAATCCTCGGGGCGGATTGATTTTGGGTTGGCTGACGCGGATCACATGGATCCACATCATGAATAACAAAAACAACGGTCCGAAGATGTGGACAAAAACCAGCAGTGTGAAGAAACGATCATTCAAAGACCCTTCGGCCAAGAAATTGGTCGCCACCGGTTCCCCAAATATACCCAGCAAGTCGAGCCATTCCATTGACCCGATGGCCACGTACTGGGCCAACTGATCCCACACCAGCCAGTAGCCCGATAGGCCCGATACATACAGCAGCCAAATCACCAACACACCCGTAAACCACGCATACCAACGCACACCGCGGTACCGATCAAACGACCATTCGCGAATCAAGTGCAGCGACATGGTCAAGACCATGCCGTCCGAAGAGTAGCGATGCAGGCTGCGCATGATACCTGCGAACCACCACTGCTCATTGGTCATATACTCAACGGATTCGTAGGCCCCATTTACAGACGTTTCAAAAAACACGTACACGATGATGCCGGTGATCGCAGCGACAAAGTACAAGTAAAATGCCACCGTCCCCAGTTGACGCATGGGGTTCCATTCCGGACCAAAGGCTCGGTCGTACTCTTTGTCTGCGCGCAGAAAAAAGTTTTGAATAAAGATGCGAATTGAGGTCAAGACGTTCACGGCCAGGGCCCTTTTTTCTCTATTGGTTTGTTTTTAAGTGCCCGTTAAAGGCTTGGGCCTGGAGATGGTTTTTGTTCCCGCAAACGCAATTGATTGCGTTTGTGGTTTTGCCATAGCCATTTCAACAAGAACGTCATCATGCCTAAGATGACCGTTGCCCCGACCAATATGCGGAAAAAAATGGAATAGCGAAAACGGTATTGGTCCGCGGTCGGGTCGTAGATGGTGCAAAACAACCGTACCTTGTTGATCAGATCGCTAAGGCTGGAAAATGGCGACGCCGTGCCAAAAACCAAACTTTTTAACGGCTCGACAAAATGTGGAGCCTCAAACTGCTCGCCGTAAATCTGGCGAAACACAACCCCGTTTTTGTCCAAAATCGTGGTCTGCGTTAAATGGTCAAATCCTTTGGCGGATTCGAAAAATTGAAATCCTAAGTCTTCGCTTAACGCTGTTACGGCCAATAAATCTCCACTGAGAAATTTCCAGTGGTCATTAATCTTTACACCGTACTTGCGCGCAAAACTTTTCATTTGCACAGGGTTGTCCGCCCCAATGTCAAAGCCTATGGTTACGATCGAATAGCTATCGTCGCCCAGTGCGTCGCGGGCCATTTCATCAACGTTTTGCAACGTCGCCGTAATCACCGGACAAACATCCGCGCAACTGGAATAGATCAACGAAATCACCAGTGGCTTACCGCGAAAATCTGAAAGAGAAATGCGATTGCCTTGGGTGTCGCGAAAACTGTAATCACCGATGGCCCGACCAATGGCCGCCTGAGACAGCGCCAATGCTTTTTCTTCATCCAAGGCACCGGTGTACGAATTGGAAATCGTGCCGGGCGCTTGCTGGCCTGCGTGAGCGTCAGATGACACCGCCACGACCGCTGCACAGAGCGTCGCGGCGAGCATTATTGTCATCATTCGCTTTTTCATGATTTTTTTGTTCATTCGGCTCACCCACAAAGCCTTGAGTGTGGCTTGCCCACAAGCCAGCCTGCAAGATTAAGAAAGGGCGGATACTATTCTGTGGGCATCGTAGTATCCGCCCCCCCGGAGCACCCTTCTAAAAGGGTGCGTGCGGTTAGCTCATACCCCAAACGCTCGCCAAGTATTTCCAGTTGACGAAGTAGTAAAGGACAAAAGCTGTTAGGAACACCAGAGCCAACACGAAGGTTCCAGGAACCTCCAAGGTGCTGGCACTGCCGTATTCAGTTGCGGCACCACCGATCGGTGCGGCCGGAGCTTCTTCGGCTGCAGGCGCAGGCACTTTAGCCTTACCAAACAAAATCGTGCTGACCATGTTGAGGATAAAGATACCCCCACCAATGCCGCCGATTACACCCGAAATCCCTGCCAAGCCCATCATCATATAGGCGGCGGCGGGGAACTCATGCACCATCATGGCGTCGGCGAACGAGATATCCCAGTGACGACGAGGAACACCAAGCGTACCCGCACCCATCATGAAGATTGATGCCAGACCCATACCGAGACCGAACAGGTACGGTTGCCATTTGGCAAGACCCGGGAACACCAGTTCTTTCTGCCACAACACCGGAACCAACCAGTATGCCATCGCCATGAAGGCCAAGGTCGTACCGACCACGACCGTGCCATGGAAGTGACCCGGAACATACAAGGTGTTGTGAATGATGATGTTGAGCTGTTCTGTGCCCATCATAACGCCCGTGATACCGCCCAAGAAGCCGAACAACACGACCGACAGAGCAAATCCAGCAAATACCGGATTACCCCAAGGCGCTTTGCGGAGCCACTCGAACAGACCGCGGTTGTAGCCTTTTTTGCGCAACGCGGCTTCGACCGCACCCGGAACCGTCAGGCCATGAAGCATGGAACCCAAAACAGCCAAGTACAGAGCGTAAGACGTGTTGAAGATTTTCCATTCGGAACTGATGCCCGGATCGACCAAGATGTGGTGAGCGGATGCCAGTTGCAAGAACAGAATGTAGAACAAAAAGGCGGTGCGGCTGACTTTTTCGGACAGCGGTTTGGCACCGAACAAGATGGCCGCAATAGCGTACCAGCAGGCAATCTGCGCTGCCACGTTGATCTGCTGAGACGAGTGTCCCAAGCCCCACCAGATGACACGATACATCAACGTATCGATGTTGCCGATAAAACCCAACGACCAGAAGAATGTTGGGATCAAAATCACTGCGCCCGCCAAGATGGTGAACACGGCAATAATCGCCGCCGTCATCGCACCAAACGTGACCAGCGGGATTGAACCCTCATAGGTCTTATCGCGTTTGGCGATATACAAGGTCGAGAAAAAGACCACGCAGCCCATCAACGCACCCACGGCAAACAAAATCACGCCGAGGTAAAAATGCGGTGCTGCCATCATCGGAACGTAAGACGTGAACATCACGCTGCTTTCGCCCTGCAACACTGCAACGTTGGTGATCAAAGCGCCGACCAACATAAGCGTATACTGAACCCATCCAAGCCAAGGCGCGGCCAGTCTGGTTTTCAACAATATTGACGACGTGAAATACAGCAAGGCCATCTCGAAAAAGATAATCCAAACCAACAACACGTCTAAACCGTGCGCCGTCAGCGCCAGGTAAAATAAATCAGCGTCCAATAAGTGAACCGCAGGCCAACGCGTCAGCGCGACCAAGATGCCGAACAAGCCGCCGACGAGCAAGAAGACAACGGCGGTAACCGCGTTCCACTTGATCAATTTGTCAGCCGCAAGATCGATTGCGAACCCGGTGTCCGGGCAAGTTCTAAATTGTGCCATGACCCGTTTCCTCACTTATCGACCACATGAATTTTGCCGACCATCGTATGATGGCCAATACCGCAAAATTCGTTACAAACAACACTGAACTCACCAGAGCTCGTGGGCGTTACCGTCAACACCATGTCGTATCCAGGGTGGATCTCTAAATTGATGTTTTCCGGCTGTAAGGAAAAGCCATGCATCCAGTCCATGGATGACAAGTGCAAGCGATAGGATTGTCCCTTTTCCAATTCCAGGACCGGCCACCACTCCCACAAACGACCAAGCATATAAACGTCGCTGCCTGCAGGAGGACGAACCACAGGCACGCCTGTGTCACCTTCTTCGCCAACTTTATATTTCGCAGCCATCTCTTCAGTACGTTTTGCAAACACTTCAGGACGAATGCGATACGCTTCGTTGGAAAGGTTCTGGCTACCGTTAATGTGCCAATACGGCATCATAAAGAACATCACCAGCGCCCAAATCAGCGCAATAAAAATCCATAAAACTTCCGATTTTTCAACCGGTTCGTTCCACCAAACCCGTTTTGTTGGGGGAAAAATAGCCATGCTCATGCCCCCCTTACGGTGCTACGGGGATGGAGACGATCTCCATCACACCCCAAATGATATAAATAACCGTCGGCATTGCGACACCGATAAACAGAAGAATAAATGGAGAATCCAATAACTTCTGCATAAAGGGTATCGACCCCCCGTCGCCCGCATGTGTGCTGTCATGCTCTGACATACAACTTCCTCCCAATCAGCAGCCATCTAGGACAGAATTCAGGAGTGGTTGATGGCCGTTCCACACGTGGTTACCCAGAATTCTGGTTTAATATCTCCTAACTCTGCCCCCGACTTCCTTGACCAAGATCAAATTGTCAAAACCTGTGTACGATTGACGGTCGTCAATGCATATACCTATCCGCGCGCTCAATATTTCTATCAAGCGACTTGTGGGCAGGCTTGAGCTTTAAAATCCTTCATTAATTAGGGGACAGTGCATGCCACCCAACGCCGATCAGACGACACTGGATATGTTCGGTATCTTGGTTGAACACATTCCCGATAATTTGTTGCTGGAGCCGCTCGAATATATTTTTGCCGACCACTGTCGGCAGAAAGATTTATGTCGTGCGTTGAAGGTTTTAGCCAAGCAAAGTCAGGCAAGCGACGTGGCCACGGAAACGGCCACGACCATTTTGCAGTGCTTGCGCCACGATCTGGCCCTGCACATTGCGGATGAAGAGCAAGACCTGTTCCCCCGCTTGCGTGAACGTGCCATACCGAGTGATAAAATCGAAGACACCTTGCGGTTGCTGGGTTCGGAGCATATGCGCGATCGCGAACTGGTTGAAATCGTTATGGTGGGCCTCCAGAAAATCGCTGAAGTCAAACCTGTCAGCGACATTCAAGCGTTCCGCACAGCGGCAGAGATGCTGTCGGAAATCCATCTATCCCACTTAAATTGGGAAAACACCGTCATTTTGGAATTGGCACGTCTGCGCCTAAATGCCGATGATCAACGCGAAATGGCCAAAAGCATGGCAGCGCGGCGTGGTATCAATTTACCCCAACTTGACTAACAGCCCATCGATTGGGTCGTAATCATCGCGCGTAACGCGTCGAGATCTTTGATCACCACGTCGTGGCCTGCGCTTTGAACGCCAACGGTTTTGAGTTTTGCCAGGGCACGCGAAAATGTTTCCGGCTGCATGCCTAGGCGTGCCGCAATCAAAGACTTGTCCAGCGGCAACGTGATGGTCGCCGTTCCGTTGGTGGAATTGGATAAACTGAGAAGAAAGTCCGCCAAGCGTTCCGTGGAGGACATGCTGCACATTTGATGCAGTTTGGTGACGTTCTGACGCATTTGCCGCGACATGGACCCCAGCATATTGAAGGTAAAGTTCATGTTTTCATGGAGTTGGCGCACCAAGCCTTCTGCATGAACCACCAACAGCCGGACATCGGTGATGGCAACCGCGCTGACGGGGAAGACGCTGCTGTCAAATATGGCGGCTTCGGCAAAACTTTCCCCAGGCGACGAAACGGAAATCACCACTTCCTGACCGCTTTCCGTCAATCTGAACAGTTTGATCCAACCATCCATAACAACAAAAAAACGATCTGCAGGGTCACCTTCCATAAACAATGTGGTGTGATCGGGATAGCGGCGAATGGAACTGGTCGCCAACAACTTGCGCAAGTCGCTGGGCACCATCCCAGAAAATAAATACACCTGACCTAAGCGGCGAATGTCATCACGGGTTATCCCCGTGCGCAGCTCAAAATCATCAACTTCTTTGGACAACTGCCCCATGCCCGTTCCCCTTTGCCCACAGCCGTTACGGCAGCACAATTGGCCGCCGAAAATACTTCCCTGCAAAAAGTTACACTATTCAAATCCAAAAGACGAGTGTTTCAAATTGGCATAAAGCCATAAAATAAATATGGTTTTATCAAGAGGCCATCACTGCGCCGCATCAACCTTTTCATTTGCACTGGTGTCCGTTTCACCTTTCGGTTCATTTTTCACCGTCGCCAGCGCTTCGAATACTTGCCGACGATGGCGCAGTTCTTCTTCCAGTTTTTCCACCAACATGGCGTAACGTTCTGGATTATTGCGTTGAACCCGACGGAAACGGTTTTCCAACTCCAACAAATCGGTGACCGGCCGGGTGGGCGCTTTGCTGTCCAGTTGCAGAGGCGCTTTGCCCTCCGTCAGCAACCGTGGATCATACCGATACAGCGGCCAGTAGCCACTTTCCACGGCGATGGCCTGGTGTTCCAGGCTGTGTTCCAATTCGTAACCATGCTCTCCGCACGGAGAGTTGGCGATGATCAACGAAGGGCCGTCAAATTGTTCCGCTTCCTGGAACGCCTTGATGGTTTGCGCGTCCTTGGCCCCCAGCGCCACGGACGCCACATACACATGGCCATAGGTGAGCGCCATCAGCCCCAAGTCCTTTTTTGGCAAGGCTTTACCCTCACTGGCAAACTTCGCCGCCGCCGTGAGCGGTGTGGCCTTGGATTGCTGACCGCCGGTGTTGGAATAGACTTCGGTGTCCATCACCAAGATGTTGACGTTGGCGCCCGACGCCAACACGTGATCCACGCCGCCAAAACCGATGTCATAGGCCCAGCCGTCACCGCCCAAAATCCACAGGGTCTTTTTCACCAAGTGATCCGCAATCACGCTTAAGCGGGCCGCCAGTTCGCCATCTATGGTGGCGAGCTTTTCTTTTAACGTTTTCACTCGCTCGCGTTGTGCCTTCACACCGGCCTCGGTGGATTGATCGGCACTCAACAGCGCATCGACAAACCCCCCATCGGACAAATCCCCGCGCAAGTTTTCCACCAACTCCATCGCAATGGCGTGGTGTTGATCCAGACCCAAACGCAGCCCCAAACCAAACTCGGCATTGTCTTCAAACAAGGAATTCGCCCACGCCGGACCGCGGCCGTTGGCATCGCAGGCATAGGGCGTGGTCGGCAGGTTGCCACCGTAAATCGATGAACACCCGGTGGCGTTGGCGATCACGGCGCGATCGCCATACAACTGGGTCAGCAACTTGATGTAAGGTGTTTCCCCACACCCCGAACAGGCCCCGGAAAATTCAAACAGCGGCTCGGCGAACTGAGTCATTTTGACATTACCGCGCATCAAGGTGCGGTCGATTTCGGGCAAGTCGAGGAAAAACTTAAAGTTTTCCCGTTCTTGAACACGCAAGGGCGGCTGCGCCTGCATAACCAACGACAGACGCTCCGGATCTTTTTTGTCTTTACCGGGACACACCATCACGCACAGTTTGCACCCTGTGCAGTCTTCGGGGGCCACTTGAACCGAATACTTCGCCCCTTCACCAAACTCTTTGCCCTTATAGTCCATGGCCTTAAACGTCTGAGGCGCACCCGCGATGGCACCACCGTCATACGCCTTCACCCGAATGGCGGCGTGCGGGCAAACCAGGGCACACTTGTTGCACTGGATGCACAGCTCTTCTATCCAGGTTGGAATTTCCGCCGCCAGATTGCGCTTTTCCCATTGCGCCGTATCGGAAGGCCACGTGCCGTCCACAGGGAACGCGCTGACGGGCAACAAATCGCCTTTGCCCGCCAACATTTTAGCGGTGACGTTTTTCACAAAATCCGGGGCATCCGCAGACACGATGGGGGGAATGTCGAAAGCTGAACTGACCGTGTTCGGCACATCGACTTGTTCCATGTGCGCTAACGCCGCGTCCACCACCGCGTTGTTCATCTCCACAACTTTGCGTCCCTTTGAGCCATAGCTTTTGGCAATAGCGTCTTTGATATAGCCGATGGATTTGTCATAATCCAAAAAATCGGACAGGGCGAAGAAACACACCATCATCACCGTATTGATGCGCTTGCCCATGCCGGCATCGGCGGCGATTTTGCGCGCATTGATGACGTAAAACTTCAGCTCTTTTTCAACGATCAGCTTTTGTACCGAACGGGGCAAGTTGTCCCACACATCATCCTTGCCATAGGGCGCGTTCAACAAAAACGTTCCGCCTTGGGTGGCGTGGCTCAAGATGTCGAGGGTGTCGAGGAAATGAAACTGGTGGCACGCCAAAAACTCGGCTTCGTGAATCAAGTATGAAGAGCGAATCGGATCTGTTGCAAATCGCAGATGAGAAATGGTCACCGCACCGGCTTTTTTGGAATCGTAAACAAAATAGCCCTGCACATAATTGTCGGTGTTGTCGGCAATGATCTTGATGGCGTTTTTGTTTGCGCCGACCGTACCGTCTGAGCCCAAACCAAAAAACATCGCCCGGTGCATGGTGCCCGGCTCATAACAATTTCCGCACTCGTCCCAATCCAAAGACAAGCCCGATACATCGTCATAAATACCGATGGTGAAGGTTGGCTTGGGCTTGGGTTTGGACAATTCGTCAAACACCGCTTTGGCCATGGATGCGGTAAAGTCTTTAGACGACAAACCAAACCGTCCACCGATCACTTTTATGTTACGTCCCGCCCGGTTCAGCGCTGCAACAACATCCAAATACAAAGGCTCGCCAATCGCACCGCTTTCTTTGGTCCGTTCCAAAACCGCAATCGATTTTACGGACGCGGGCAACGCATCGACAAACCGTTCAACACTGAACGGGCGGTACAAACGCACTTGCAAAACGCCAACTTTTTCAGCGCCGCTGTTCAAGACGTCGACGGTTTCATGCACGGTTTCACCCGCCGAACCCATGACGATCACCACACGTTCAGCATCCGGTGCACCATGATATTCATACAGGGCATATGAACGCCCGGTGAGTTTTGCGAACTTTTCAAACGCATCAGAGACAAACCCTGGAACCGCGTCGTGATAAAGATTGCGCGCTTCTTGCATCTGGAAAAAGGTATCAGGATTTTGGCTGGTGCCGCGCACGATGGGATTGTCCGGTGTCATGCCCCGTTCGCGGTGCGCCTGAATCAAATCGGCGGGCAGCATCTCTTTCAGCACATCATCTTCAAGGTATTCAATTTTTGACACTTCGTGTGAGGTGCGAAATCCATCAAAAAAGTGCATGAACGGAACCCGCGATGCATAGGTCGCCGCCTGAGCGACACAGGCAAAGTCCTGGGCCTCTTGCACCGTGGCGCTCGACAACATGGCGACACCGGTTTGGCGACACGCCATCACATCGGAATGATCGCAGAAAATCGACAGCGCATGGGTGGCAATGGTGCGCGCCGCAACATGCATGCAAAAGGGCAACAGCTCCCCCGCAATCTTGTACAGATTGGGGATCATCAACAACAAGCCTTGCGACGACGTAAAGGTCGTCGTCAAAGCGCCCGACTGCAATGCACCGTGCACCGCGCCCGCAGCCCCGGCTTCGGATTGCATTTCCACCACATGCGGAATGCTGCCCCAAACGTTACGCCGCTTTTGAGCCGACCAAGCTTCGGACAGCTCTCCCATGGTTGATGAGGGCGTTATCGGATAAATGGCGATCACTTCGTTCATACGATGGGCAACAGAGGCGACGGCTTCGTTACCATCAACGGCAACCATGCGTTTTTTTGTCATTGGAGGGGCTCCGGATTCTTTACGATTGCAAGTCTGTTATAGATCTTGCCAACATGCACCAGACGCACTCTGCCATGAGCTGAAAAACCATGTTCTGAGAGCGTCGTTTTTGAGCGCAGTTTAAACCCACATCACCACGTTCGAGGTCCACCACTTTAAGCGACGAAGCCGAGCCCGGCTAGGCCTTATGCCAAGATTTTGAAAAATTTCCCGGTCAAAAGTATGACTTTCATCAAGGCTTCGGTTCAACCGGAGAGGCCGGAGAAACGGGTGGTGAAGACGGCACAGCGGATGCAGACGCCTCTGGCGACTTGGCATTTGGATCCCACAGCGCCGTATAGACGGTGACAGATTCGTCAAAGCCCTTCATGTCCAAATCGGCAAAGCGCTCAAATTTGAGATCTTTTTTGCCTTGGCACAGGCCGTGTACGGACCCCGACACCAACACCTGTCCGGCACTGGCTTTATCGACGATGCGCGCCGCCAACTGCACGGTCGAGCCGAACAAGTCGTCGTCTTCGGCAATCGGCTCACCGGTATTCAGGCCAATTTTGAGACCCAATACGTGTTCCGGATCTGTGGCGTTGTGCGCCTGGGTGCGTCTTTGCATTTCCATGGCGGCCTCAACCCCCGCCGATGCGGACGGAAACGACGCCATAATGCCGTCACCGGTGTGCTTGATTTCCTTCCCGGAAAAACCTTGAAGGGCTTCGCGAACGATGCGGTTATGCGCGCGCACGACCTCTTGCGCGCCCTCATCTCCCAGCATTTGGGTCATTGCGGTGGAGCCCGCAATATCGGTGAACAAAACCGTCACCGGCTGGCCCGCGCCATCGTTTTTCGACTTTGGTTTTTCCCAATCGCCGAGCGCATCCGAAAGCGCGCCGCGGGGACCGACATTGCTTTCAAGGTAATCCCCCATGGCGGCGCGACCATTTTGAAACATCTCTGAATAGCGTGGATTGGAAATCAGATACTCATCAATGTGTTGAACAAAGTGCTCGGCGCGCTCTTTGCTCAGCCCCACGCTGCCCAAAGCTTGCAGCATCACCGTGTTGGCAACGTCGTCAGGCAATTTGTGCTGGTGGCGCAAAGACTGCATCGCGCCAACCAAAAACAGCACCAGTCCAAACACGGTATGCGCTTCTTGCTTGGACTTATCCCCTTGCAAAACATCAAAAGCATCTTGGGTGAACGCATTCATGGTGATCAGTTCGGACCGGGCGTCAATTTCGGCGCGCAGGGCGGCCTCTTCCTCGGCCTTTTTGCGGGCCTCTTCTTCGGCTCGTTTGCGCTGCTCTTCTTCGGCCTTCATCGCGGCTTCTAAAGCATTCTTTTCGTCTTCTTCAGCCTGCTTCTTGCGCTCTGCCTCGCTCACAGGCTCAAAGTTTTCTTCTTCTTCCGTGTAGTGAGAAGGCGTCAAGCGCGGGTCACGACGGCGTTTGGCAGGTGAAGGCTGAGCGGCCGGGCGCGCCCGCAAAATCGGCGCAATGGCTTTCATCCCGACCAAGATACGCGTCACCAAAGCCAGAGCCGTAATCACGAACACAAACAGGAAAACCAGATTGAGAAAATCTGATTTTTTTAACATCCCCAGCGAGTCGATGTTTTGCAGTGAAATGGAAGTGATCTGCGTCACCACCAAGGCCGCCGCCAGCGAGAACAGCAGTGAGACCAAGATTTTGACCAACACAGCCATGATGGAGCCGCCCTTTTTCGGCGATTCTTCGTTGCTGGCCTCGCGCACATCGCCGACTTTCGATGCCTGTGACGCGTTCGGCATGTTCCGGGGTTTCGACGGCACAGGTTTGCCCGGTTCATGCGGCTTGTGTTCATAAATGGTGAGCGAGCGGCTGGCCCCGGCCTTGGCGTCATAATACTCTTTGACCACCTTCACGCCCTTAACGGTGGAGACCTTCGCCAAGGATTTTGCGTCCTGCACAGCCGTGTGTTGTCCGCTTGCGGGGTAGACGCCCTGCGCCTCCCACCGCGTACCGGAGTGGACCAAAAGCTCATACGTAACTTCTTCTTTCTGCGCCATGCACAGGACCCACAATCAGAGCACACCAATACGCCAATGGGTTAATCCCACCAGCTTTTATACGATTTACAAATCAATTTACGCCGAAAAGTCCGAAATCCCAAGGGGTTGCGTAAAAATTTGCTAAATTATGAATAATCTTATGATTATCGGGGTTTGCCAAAGCGTCTGCTTTTGCCTAACCTCCGCCCCGCTTGGCAAAATCATGCCTTCAATCCAGCCCAAAAGGACCCACCTGTGAAAGTCGACCTGTTCGATTTTGAACTGCCTCAGACCTCCATCGCTCAGCACCCGGCGAGTCCGAAGGACACCGCGCGCCTGCTGGTCGTCGGTGACCAAGCCTTTGAAGATACATGTGTATTGGAGCTAGCGGCACATTTGCGCGCAAACGACATCTTGGTCTTCAACGACACCAAGGTGATCCCCGCACGCCTCGTCGGCAAGCGCGGCGAAGCGGGCGTTGAAGTCACCTTGCACAAACGCGTCAGTGCCGACACCTGGTACGTTTTTGCCCGCCCGGCCAAAAAACTGAAAATTGGCGACACCGTTCACTTCGCCGACGATTTATCCGCCGACGTGTGCGAAAAAACCGACAGCGGCGAAGTTTTGCTCCATTTCAGTCGCACAGACGATCCCTTGATGGAAACCTTGCAGCGCGTCGGCGTCATGCCCCTGCCGCCCTATATCAAGCGCCCCAAAACAGGTGAAGCCCAAGACGGGAATGATTACCAAACCCTGTTCGCCACCCATTTGGGCGCGGTCGCTGCCCCTACGGCGGGCCTGCATTTTACAGAACGCATGATGGCGTCCCTAACTGATCGCGGCATCAAAACCGCGCGGGTCACCTTGCACGTGGGGGCAGGCACCTTTTTGCCGGTCAAGGTCGAAGATACGCGCGACCACAAAATGCACAGCGAATGGGGTGAAATCAGCGCCGAGACGGCCGCCGCCATCAACCAAGCCCGCAGGAATGGGGGCCGCGTGGTGGCCGTTGGCACCACGTCTTTGCGCTTGTTGGAAAGCGCCGCCCAAGACAACGGCACATTAGCGGCCTTTTCCGGCGACACCGATATTTTCATCACCCCCGGTTATCGGTTTAAAATCGTCGATGTGTTGATGAGCAACTTTCATCTGCCCAAATCGACCCTGTTCATGCTGGTCAGCGCCTTTGCGGGTCTGAAGCGCATGAAAGCCGCTTACAATCATGCCATTCAATCGGGCTACCGCTTTTATTCATACGGCGATGCGTGCCTTTTGGCTCGCGACGAGGACACCTCTTTATGACGACATTTGGTTTTGAACTGTTGGGCAGCGATGGGCAGGCCCGCACCGGGCGCGTTTCCACCGCGCACGGAGCCATCCAAACCCCGGCCTTTATGCCCGTCGGCACCGCCGCCACCGTCAAAGCCATGACATCTGAGAGCGTCAAGGCCACGGGGGCGGAAATTTTGTTGGGCAACACCTATCATTTGATGCTGCGCCCGGGTGCCGAGCGCATCGCCAAGCTGGGCGGGCTGCACACGTTCATGAATTGGGATTTGCCCATTCTGACCGACAGCGGCGGCTATCAGGTCATGAGCCTGACGGATTTGCGCAAACTTGACGAAGAGGGTGTAACGTTCAGAAGCCACATTGACGGCAGCTATCACAAGCTCACCCCGGAACGCTCCATCGAAGTCCAGCACCTGTTGGACGCCGACATCACCATGTGTTTCGACGAATGCCCGCCGTTTCCGTGCGAAAAGGACGAAGTGGCGCGCGCCACCGAACTCAGCATGCGGTGGGCCAAGCGGTCCCGCGACGCCTTTGTCGATCGTCCTGGCTACGGCCTGTTTGGCATCTGTCAGGGTGGCGTGCACGAAGACTTGCGTGAAATGTCGGCCAAGGCGCTCATCGACATCGGCTTTGATGGCTACGCCGTGGGCGGCTTGGCGGTGGGCGAAGGGCGCGAGATGATGTTTGCGTCGTTAGACGTCACCACGCCCCATCTGCCAACGGATAAACCGCGCTATTTGATGGGTGTGGGCAAGCCCGAAGACATCGTCGGCGCGGTGGCGCGGGGCATTGATATGTTCGACTGCGTGCTGCCGACCCGCTCGGGTCGCACCGGACAAGCGTGGACGCCCGGTGGCTCCATCAACATCCGCAATGCGCGCCACGCCGAAGACCCGCGCCCGCTGGACGCCAACTGTGCGTGCCCCGCGTGCACCAACCATTCGCGCGCTTATCTGCATCACTTGACCAAAGCCGATGAGATTTTGGGCGCCATGCTTTTGACGTGGCACAACTTGCACTATTATCAAGACCTGATGCGGGCCATTCGCCAAGCCATTGGGGAAGGCCGCTTTAGCCAATTCCAAGCCGACTTCGCCGCCACCCGCGAACGGGGTGATATCGAAGCCTTATCGATTTGATGTGAGGACGACGCACATGACGAATGAAAATTTGGGTCACCCCAGTCAATTGGGCCAACTCGGCCACCAAGTCGAAGCCCCCACCTCTCCGGACGAAGCGATGCTGGAAACCGTGCCCAATCCGCAAGCGGGGACTGATTATGTGGCGCGCTTTTCCGCGCCCGAATTCACCTCCGTGTGCCCCGTTACCGGACAGCCCGACTTTGCCCATTTGGTGATCGATTACATCCCCGCTGACAAGCTGGTGGAAAGCAAATCGTTCAAACTTTACTTGGGCAGCTTTCGCAACCACGGCGCTTTTCACGAAGACTGCACCATCGCCATCGCGAAAAAATTCATTGAAGCCGCCAAGCCCAAATGGCTGCGCATCGGCGGCTACTGGTACCCCCGCGGCGGCATCCCCATCGACGTCTTCTACCAAACCGGAACCCCACCCGAAGGCGTATGGATTCCCGACCAGGGCGTGCAGGGGTATCGGGGGCGGGGGTAAGTCTCGTGCCTTGACCGCCAAATTGATTACCCTTAAAATTTCTACCACAGGATGTGGGGAGGGCAGATGAAAATATCTCAACGTGAGCTCGTCGAATCTGCTGCACTCAACGGCATTGCATCAGACATTGCTGATAACTTGTGGAGAACGCTAGAAGAGCGTGCCCAATGGCGGCCTCGCTTCGATTTGGTTCATGTCCTGTATTATGCGGGCGCACTGATCGTGATTTTGGCGATGTCGGTGTTTTTAACCACTGCATGGTCTAAAATCGGTGCCTCCGCGCTGTTCTCATTTGCAGGCCTCTACGCGGTCTTATTCCTGATGTTGGCGGAATGGATGAAGGGTCGTCCGGGCTTATCCGTTCCAACTGGCTTGGTGGCAACCATGGCGGTGGTCATGGTGCCGCTGATGATCTACGCCCTGCAAGAATGGTTTCATCTGTGGCCAGCGGATCAATTGCCTGGCACGTACCACAATTTCTACGCCTGGGTCAGAAGCATGTGGTTGCAAATGGAGCTGTGGACTCTAATCGCCGGAATGCTCATATTCTGGCGCTATCAATATCCCTTTATTGTTTTGCCTATAGCTGTGTGCTTATGGTTTGTCTCCATGGACTTGGCCCCGCTGATTGTTGGCAGTTATCCCGATCTCCTTAATCATGCAACGGCCTCAAAAGAAGAAAAGGATGCATACTGGGCAACCGTGACCACGCTCCTCAACCTCAGAAAATGGGTGAGTCTTTTTTTTGGTGCGGCAATGATCGCTCTTTCCTATTCGATCGATCGGCGCACCAAGCAGGACTATGCCTTTTGGATTTACCTCTTTGGTCTTATGGCCTTTTGGGGTGGCTTGACCACGATGGACAGCACCAATGAACTCGGAAAGTTCATCTATGCCTTAATTAACTTCGGTCTTTTAGGATTGGGCATTTTTTTGGGACGCCGCGCATTTCTGGTGTTCGGAGCCCTCGGCATTACTTCATACCTCGGACACTTGGCTTTTAAGATATTTGAAAATTCTTTGTTTTTCCCGGTGGCACTGGTTGCCTTCGGTCTCAGCATGATTGGCTTAGGCGTTTTTTTCTATCGCCATGGCAAGACGTGGGAAGCTAAAATCATTTCCTCTCTGCCAACGTGGATGATTGGCTTACGCCCGCAACACCGCGAACTGCCGGAAATTGACCGCCCCGTTTGAGACTTGACTGCACACGCATGGAGAAAGCGCCTTGTCAAAACCAATCCTCATCATTGGCAACAAAAACTATTCGTCGTGGTCGTTGCGCCCGTGGCTGGCGCTGTCTGTAGCGGGGATAGCGTTTGAGGAGCAATTGGTCAAATTGTTCGACGACGACTGGGCGGCGAGCAAGGCTAAGTTACCCAGCGGCACGGTGCCGGTGTTGGAGCATGACGGGCTGGTGATTTGGGAGACTTTGGCGATTTTGGAATATATCGCCGAGACTTGGCCCGACGCCCATTTGTGGCCCCAGGACAAGGCGGCACGGGCACGGGCGCGGGTGGTGTCCAACGAAATGCATGCGGGCTTTGGCGCGGTGCGTTCTCATATGCCCATGAACATTCGCGCGTCTCACCCGGGGCGCGGGCGCGGCGAGGGCGATGCGGCCTTGGCCGTTGAGCGCGACATTCGCCGCATTGAAGCGATTTGGACCGAGTGTCGAGACACCTTCGGTCAAGGCGGCGACTTCCTGTTCGGCGCGTTTTCCAACGCCGACGCCATGTTTGCCCCAGTGGTAAGCCGCTTCACCACGTATGACGTGAACCTCAACACCACTGCGCAAATGTATATGGCCGCAATCCAAAACATGCCCGCCATGCAGGCGTGGTCGATTGCTGCCCGGGCCGAGCCGTGGATCGTCAAAGAAGATGAAATCGATTAGCCCGTATACACGCAGCCTGCGGTGCATGTTTCTTTCACGGCGACTTTGCTTAAGCCCGGCAATGCAGGTTTGACTTGGGCCCAAATCCACTTCGCGATGTTTTCGCTGGTGGGGTTTTCCAGGCCCTTGATATCATTCAGGTAATAATGGTCCAGACGATCTAAGGTCGGTTTGAACGCGGCTTTTATATCGGCAAAATCGACGACCCATCCGGTCACTTCATCGACAGGGCCGGACACGGTCAAGGTGACCTCGAACGAATGGCCGTGCAAGCGTTTGCATTTGTGGCCCTCGGGAACGTTGGGCAAGTCGTGAGCCGCCTCGAAGGTGAAAATTTTGTAGATGTCCATAAATCCGGTCCGTTTTGGGTCTAACGTATGTTGAGCACCTTATGCGTTTGCAGGCTTAAACGCCACTGGGGATGCGCGCGGCAATAGTCGATCGCCAATACGACGTTTTGCGCCGCATCGGGTCCGTCCTTGGGCTGCACATAAAAATGCGCGAAGTCCAAGGCGGCGAAGCTGTCCAAGTCCAGGCCCGCTTGCGGATATACCACCTTTAATTCGTCGCCCGCCGTGACCACCAACGCCGCGCCCGCTTTCGGCGAAATCGCGATCCAGTCGAGGCCGTCGGGCAAAACTTGCGTGCCGTTGCTTTCGATGGCGATTTCAAAACCGTGGCCATGCAAGGCGTCGATCAGCGCTGCGTCCACCTGCAAGCCCGGCTCACCGCCGGTCAGGATGACGAATTTATGCTCCGCTCCGCCCTTATGCTCCACATGTGTAGGCCACAATTGCAAAATTGCAGCGGCCAAGGTCTCGGCATCTGGGTATTTATCACCGCCGACAAAGTCGGTATCGCAAAAATCGCACGCCGCAGCGCTCCGGTCCGCTTCGCGTCCCGACCACAAATTGCACCCGGCAAAGCGACAAAAGACCGAGGCCCGGCCGCTGTTGGCGCCTTCGCCTTGCAAGGAATAAAACAATTCTTTGACCTGATAGGTCATGGCTCAAGAGCCCTCTTGGTAACGCATGGGATCAACCAAGCCCGCTTCGTGAAAGCCCTTCAAGCGCAACTGGCAAGCATCACAATGACCGCATGCCGCACCCGTTACGTCTGGATCATAACACGAAATGGTCAGACCATAATCAACCTGCAACTGGGTTCCCTTGGCGATGATCTCGGCCTTGCTCATGTGGATCAGGGGGGTGTGAATGCGCACCGGGGCGGTGCCTTCGACCCCGCCTTTGGTGGCCAGATTGGCCAAAGTCTCGAACGCGGCGATGTATTCGGGGCGGCAATCGGGATAGCCGGAATAATCCAGCGCATTGACGCCAATGAAAATATCGCCGGTGCCCAAGGTTTCCGCCCAGCCCAGCGCGCACGACAAAAACACCGTGTTGCGCGCCGGAACGTAGGTGACGGGAATGGAGCCCTGCATCTCCTGGGCGTTTCGGTCTTTGGGCACGGCGATGTCGGACGTCAAGGCGGAGCCACCGAATTGCGACAAGTCCAGGTCCAAAATCACGTGCTGGGCAACCCGGGCAGCTTTGGCGATGCGGGTTGCGCATTCCAGCTCAAAACTGTGGCGCTGGCCGTAACGAAAGCTCAGCGCGTGCACGCTGTAGCCCGCATCCTGGGCGATGGCGAGCACGGTGGTGGAATCCAGACCGCCGCTTAGCAGCAGCACGGCGTTTTTATTCAGGCTTTGGGGCATCTTTACTTGCTCAACAGGGGGACTATGGCCCAGGATTAACCCGGTTTGAACTTTAAGGCAACAGCTCACCCCCATGGCGACTTCTGCACACGATAAAGACACCATCCGCGCCAAGGCCCTGGAACTGGGCTTCGATACCGTGGGCTTTGCCCCGGCTAAACTCGACGCGCACCATGGTGAAAACCTCAAAACCTATATTGAGCAAGGCCGTCACGCCACCATGGCATGGATGGAAGGGCGCCATGAGCAACGCGTCAGTCCCGATGCGCTGTGGCCTGACGCCAAGTCGGTGATCGTTTTGGGGGTCAATTACGGGCCGCGCACGGATCCCATCGCCATTCACGAACTCACAGATCGCGCCGCCATCAGCGTGTATGCCCAGGGCAAGGATTACCACGACGTGGTGAAAAAGCGCCTCAAAGCTCTGGGCCGCTGGTTGGTGGAAGAGTTCGCGTGTGAAATCAAAGTGTTCGTCGACACCGCCCCGGTGATGGAAAAGCCTCTGGCACAGTTGGCCGGCGTGGGCTGGCAGGGCAAACACACCAACGTGGTCAGCCGCGAATTCGGCTCATGGCTGTTTTTGGGTGAGGTGTTTACGACATTGGATTTAAAACCCGATGCGCCCGAAGTCGATCACTGCGGCACCTGCACGGCGTGTTTGGACGCGTGCCCCACCGGAGCCATTCAGCCCTACCAGATGGATGCCCGCAAATGCATTTCGTATTTAACCATCGAACACAAAGGGCCGATTGACGAAGATTTGATGGTCAACATGGGCAATCATGTTTACGGCTGTGACGATTGTTTGGCCGCCTGTCCGTGGACCAAGTTCAGTGTGCTGCATACGGAACCCAATTTTTTACCCCGTGTCGAGCTGACCGCACCGCGCTTGGCCGACATTGCCGGCCTGGGTGAAGAAGAGTTCCGCCAAGTGTTTGCAGGCAGCCCCATCAAACGCACCCGACGTAATGCTTTGGTGCGCAACGCCTTGATCGCCATTGCCAACGCCCATAAACCGCATTCGCGCGAAATCGCCCAATCTCTTCTGAACGATTTAAACGAAACCGTGCGCCATACGGCGCGTTGGGCTTTGGAACGGCTTTAATTAGCATGACAGATGGCCCCGAGTTTTCTACACTCCGCCCATGCA
This sequence comes from Magnetovibrio blakemorei, assembly GCF_001746755.1. Lineage (GTDB taxonomy): Bacteria > Pseudomonadota > Alphaproteobacteria > Rhodospirillales > Magnetovibrionaceae > Magnetovibrio > Magnetovibrio blakemorei. The sequence continues at coordinate 23,867 of NZ_MCGG01000002.1, forward strand.
CATAAGAAACTTTGCCCTCTCCATGTCTATGTTGCTGCTGGTTATATCGCTGGCTGGTGTGGCTTGTGCTGACAGTGCCTCCCCTCGGCGTTTTGCCGGCATCAAAGACTGCGACGCCTGCCCTGAACTCAGCATCATTCCACCGGGCACCTTCACCATGGGCACAGACAGTCGCCACAAATACGAGCGCCCCGCCCACACGGTCGTTATCGACAAGGCGTTCGCCATCGGCGTTTTTGAAGTGAGTTTTGACGAATGGCAAATCTGCTTTGACGAAGGCGCTTGTGGCACCGAGATGCCCAACGATCACAAATGGGGCATGGGCAACCGCCCCGTCATCAACATCACCTGGCATGACACAAAGCTGTATTTAAATTGGCTTCGCAAAAAAACCGGCAGAACCTACCGCTTGCCCAGCGAAGCGGAGTGGGAATACGCGACCCGCGCGGGCACCCAGACTGAATTTTGGTGGGGTGACGACATTGGCCTGGAAAAAGCCAATTGTCGAAATTGCGGTCCCGAAATCAGCCACCAGTCCTTGCCCGTGGACAGCTTTGCCCCCAATCCGTGGGGGCTCTACAACGTTCACGGCAATGTTTGGGAATGGACCGAAGATTGCTGGAACCCAACTTACGACGGTGCCCCCAGCACGGCCAAGCCTCGCATCGACGGCGATTGCCAGCAGCGCGTGATGCGCAGCGGGTCTTGGTATTATTTTTCCAAGAACCTCCGCTCGGCTTGGCGCGCCAAAAACAATGCAATGGTCAAAAGTTACGGCATCGGCTTTCGGGTCGTGCGTGAGCTGCCTTAACGATACGATACGGTCTAACTTAAGGATGCGTCACTATGGATAGCCCTCAACAGATTTCCCAACAACTTCAAGAAATTATTGATCAGGTGATCGCCGTGATCACCACCTACGGCCTGAACGTGTTGGGCGCAATCGCCATTTTGATCCTCGGGTGGATCGCTGCAGGCTGGGCCAAAAGTGCCGTCGCCAAGGCGCTTAACCGCGTTAAAATGGTCGATGAAATGCTTTCGAGCTTCTTTTCGTCCATGGTCAAGTACATCATTTTGGCGTTCACCGTCGTTGCCGTGCTCAATCGCTTCGGTGTAGAAACCACCAGCTTTGTTGCCGTTATTGGCGCAGCAGGCTTGGCCATCGGCTTAGCATTACAAGGTACGCTTTCTAATGTTGCGGCTGGTGTAATGTTGCTTTTATTCCGCCCATTTCGCGTTGGTCACTTTGTCGAAGGCGCTGGTTTGGCGGGCACCATCAAGGCGACAGGGCTGTTCACCACAGAAATGGCGACCGGCGACAACATCCACATCGTGGTTCCCAACTCGCAACTGTGGGGCGCGGCGATCCGCAATTTCAGCCACCATCCGGCCCGGCGCATAGACCTCACCATCGGCATCGGTTACGGCGACGACATCGACAAGGCCATGGACGCGATCAAGCACCTTGCCTCCAGCGATGAGCGCGTCTACGCGGAGCCCGCCCCCTTCGTCGAAGTGGGCAACTTGGGTGACAGCGCCGTTGAGTTGGTGGTGCGGGTATGGGCCGACAACGGCAACTATTGGCCCGTCCGGTTTGCGCTGCTCAAAGCCATCAAGCAAACCTTTGACAAAGAAGGCATCTCGTTCCCCTTCCCGCAGCGCGACGTGCATCTTCATCAGGTCTAAGTTTTAAGCGCACACATTAAAAAGGGCTCCCACGCGGGAGCCCTTTTTGTTCAGAACAGACTTAAAATCAGCCGCGTTTGCTGAGCTTGTCCAGTTGCTTTTGCAGCTGGTCGAGCTGGGCGCGCATATCGTCCACGTTGCCGTCATCTGTTGAGGGTGGTGCGGTTTTTTCGCTTGCAGAAGGCGCTTCCGCACCTACGCCACCGGATGCGGCCAGCGGATTGAACACCTTCAACGCATTTTCAAACATCGCCATGTTTTTGCGCGCCATGTCTTCAAAGGGCTTCATCGCCGGAACAGCACCCAGGGTCTTGTCCATCAATTCGCGCATGTGGTCTTGATTGCCCGAAAAGGCGTGCATGGTCTGCTCCAGATAACTGGGCACCATCGATTGCAAGCTGTCGCCGTAGAGTGCAATCAACTGACGCAAGAAGCTCAGCGGCAACAAGTTGGTGCCTTTGGCTTCTTCTTCGACAATGATATGCGTCAACACTTGACGGGTGATGTCTTCGCCGGACTTGGCGTCGTGAACGACAAAATCCACGCCATCGCGGACCATCTGCGCCAAGTGATCCAAGGTCACATAACTGCTGGTCGCGGTGTTGTACAAACGCCGATTGGCATATTTCTTAATGGTGATAGGCTCATCGCCCCGGTTGGCATCGGCCATGACCGCCCCTTTTAATTGCTAAAATCCCTGAAAACCTGCGCACACTTTGTGCGTCTGATTGTTGCAATGCAACGAAAAAATGCTGCAAGCGCCGAAGAATTTTTTGTGCAGTGCAACATTTTCATTGCGCGCGGGGCGTGTCTCCCCCTAATCTGCAGGTTCACAGGGTAATGATACAGGCTATACTAAGGCCTCCTCAGGTTTACATTCGGGAGAATAATAATTATGACCGACATCGTCATCGCCAGCGCAGCACGCACCCCCATCGGAGCCTTTTCAGGCGCGCTTTCAACTGTCCCCGCGCAAGAGCTTGGTCGCATCGTCATCAGCGAAGTCTTAAGCCGCGCGGGCGTCGCCCCCGAAGATGTCTCCGAAGTCATCATGGGTCACGTGCTTACGGCCGGGTCCGGACAGAACACCGCCCGCCAAGCCGCCGTCAACGCGGGTATCCCGGTCGAGCGCACCGCCTACACCGTCAATCAGGTGTGCGGTTCCGGTCTGCGCGCCGTGGCCTTAGGCCATCAAGACATCAAGCTTGGCGACAGCACCATCGTGGTTGCGGGCGGCATGGAAAACATGAGCCTGTCCAAGCACTGTACCTATTTGCGCACCGGCACCAAGATGGGCCCCAACGAACTGATCGACACCATGATCAAGGACGGCCTGTGGGACGTCTTCAACGACTACCACATGGGCACCACGGCAGAAAACGTGGCAGAAAAATTTGGCCTCAGCCGCGCCGCCCAAGACGCCTTCGCTGCTGGCTCGCAGCAAAAAGCCGAAGCCGCACAAAAGGCCGGTAAGTTCACCGCCGAAATCGTGCCAGTCACAATCAAGACCCGCAAGGGCGAAACCATCGTGGACACGGACGAATTCCCCCGCCACGGCACCACCGAGGAATCACTCGCGGGTCTGCGTCCGGCCTTTTCCAAGGACGGTACGATCACCGCAGGCAACGCCTCAGGCATCAACGACGGTGCCGCCGCCGTGGTGCTGATGAGCGCTGAAGAAGCCAAAAAGCGTGGCATCACACCGCTGGCTACCATCAAATCATGGGCCACGGCAGGCGTTGATCCGTCCGTCATGGGCACTGGTCCTATTCCGGCGTCGACCTTGGCACTGAAGAAGGCTGGCTGGGCGGCGTCCGATCTAGACCTGATCGAAGCCAATGAAGCGTTTGCCGCGCAGGCATGTGCTGTCAACCAGACAATGGCGTGGGACCCTGCCAAGGTCAACGTCAACGGCGGCGCCATCGCTTTGGGCCATCCGATTGGCGCCAGCGGTGCACGTGTGCTGGTCACGTTGTTGCACGAAATGAATCGCACCGGCGCGAAAAAAGGCCTCACCACACTGTGCATCGGCGGCGGCATGGGTATCGCCATGTGCGTAGAACGCACCTAAAGAAGGACGGCGTGGAACGCGCCTAAATCAAATCACGAAAACAGACACACAACAGGGTAAATTAGAGACTTCCCCAGGAGGCACAAACATATGTCACGTACAGCACTCGTCACCGGCGGAACCCGCGGTATCGGTTCAGCCATTTCCATCGCTTTAAAAGAAGCCGGTTATACCGTTTGCGCGTCCTACGCGGGCAACGATGAAGCCGCCGCGACGTTCAAAGAACTCACCGGCATTCGCGTTCACAAGTTCGACGTCAGCGATTTTAACGACTGCCACACGGCTATCTTGGAAATCGAAGGCGAAATCGGGCCCATCGATATTTTGGTCAACAACGCCGGCATCACCCGCGACACCATGTTGCACAAAATGACGTTGGAGCAATGGAACGAGGTCATCTCGACCAACCTGACGTCTTTGTTCAACACCACCAAAAACGTTATCGACGGCATGCGCGAACGCAACTTCGGGCGCATCATCAACATCAGCTCGATCAACGGGCAAAAAGGCCAGATGGGTCAAACCAACTACTCCGCCGCCAAAGCGGGTGTGATTGGCTTCACCAAAGCCTTGGCCCAAGAAGGGGCGCGCAAAGGCATTACGGTCAACTGTGTAGCGCCGGGTTACGTGGCGACGGAAATGGTCAAAGCCATCCCCGATGACGTGCTCGCCACCCAAATCCTGCCCTACATCCCCGTCGGCCGCCTGGGCGAACCCGCAGAAATCGCCCGCTGTGTGACGTTCTTGGCGTCGGAAGAAGCTGGCTTCATCACCGGCTCCACCATCACGGTCAACGGCGGTCAATACATCACGAGCTAACCTGAGAAGCAGGCCTGCCAAAACAAAGCCGCCCCAGGGAAACCTGGGGCGGCTTTTTGATTTTAACGAGGCGTCTTCGGTCTTAGTCTTCGTGGATGCTCAAAACACCATCGACGATAAAGACCAGATCGTCGGCTTTGGCTTCAACGGCTTGGCCGTTCTCCAGGGTGATGATACAGCCTTCACAGATTCCGATCAGGTCCTCTTTCGCGGCGATCTGCACAGACTGCGGCCCCGCCGACGTGGTCACGGTCAGAACGTGCCCGGCTTCATCTTGGCTCAAGACATCCGTAGCGCTGGCAAATGTCGCAGCCAAGGACATCGCGGCGGCGGACAGGGAAAATAGGTAAGTTTGGCGCAAGGTGCGCATTTTTGGTCTCCTCTGAATAAAGCACAATGCTTTACAAGGGCAATGCTGCGCCTTCTGCAAAGTTTCATCAAATGAATATAATAGATATTAAGTATTTATACAGTCGATTAGTCTGTCGGCCCTGACCCTGTCGTGTTTGCGACATGATTTCCCGTGCCCTGTCGGCTTGTCCGCAATCTGCGTCATAAATTACGCCCCAAAATCAATGCAATGCCAGAACCAGGTTGCGGCACAACCCTTGCAAGTTCACGACGGGGGATGCGCCCGCGCGTACGCCCCCCCGAACCAATGAACCAAGAGGACCGGACGGTGAGCGCAGTCGAAATTGCCCAAGGGGTGCACTGGATTGGGGCCTTAGATCCGGCCTTACGGCGCTTCGATTTGATTTTGTCCACGGCCAACGGCACCACCTAAAACAGCTATGTCGTGCGCGGTGAGACGGGCGTGGCGATTATCGACACGGTAAAGCAGGAATTCACCGAGACCTTTTTTGCCAACTTGGCCGAAGTCGCCAGCACTGACGAAATCACCGCCATCGTGCTCAATCATTTGGAGCCCGACCACACCGGGGCGCTGCCGGAACTGTTGCGCCGTGCCCCCCACGCCAAGGTCTACATTTCGTGCCGGGCACCGGGCATGTTGAAGGCTTTGTTGAAGTCGGACATGAAAAATTTCGACTATACTCCGGTTGACACCAACGACGAGTTGGACTTGGGCGGGCGCAAGCTGCGCTTTCTCAACACCCCCTATTTGCATTGGCCCGACACCCAATGCACCTGGTTGGACGACGCCCAAGTGTTGTTTCCGGGCGATCTGTTTGGTTGTCATTTTTGTGATGATCGCCTGTTCAACGATCTGGTCGGCGACTTTCGCTTTTCGTTTGAATATTACTTCGCCCACATCATGCGCCCGTTCAAAGAATACGTGCTGGAAGCCCTGGAATTGATTGAGCCCCTGGCGCCCAGTTTGGTGGCCCCCGCCCATGGTCCCATCTTGCGCGACCAGCCCACCAACTACATCCGCCGCTACCGCCAAATGTCCGAACCCCGGCTGCACAACGAGGTGAAGAGCGATGAAAAAAGTCTGCTGATTTTTTACATCAGCGCCTACGGCAGCACCGCGCGCATGGCCGAAGAAATCCGCAACGGGGCCAGTTCCGTGGCGGGCATTCGCGTATCTCTTTATGATTTGGAAGGCGGCGAAGTCGCCCCCTTTGTCAATTTGGTGGAAGAAGCCGATGGTTTGATGTTCGGCACCCCCACCATCAACGGTGATGCGGCGAAGCCCGTGTGGGATCTGTTGGCATCGCTGTGTTCCATCAAAACCCAAGGCAAAATGGGCGCCGCGTTTGGATCATACGGTTGGACCGGAGAAGCCGTAGAGATGGTCGAAGCGCGCCTGCGGGGGCTGAAAATTCGTGTCCCCCGATCCGGGCTTAAAATCAAGCTGATCCCCACCGAGGAAGAACTTGCCGAATGCCGCGCGTTCGGCCAATCGGTTGCAGAACACCTGATGGGCACCAACGTGAACACAGTGATCGACTTCAGCGACTTGTAAGACATCGCTTCCAACACCCCTCTCACCCCTTTTTCCCCTGACTATATTTACATTATTCAACATTTCAGTTACTTGGGACTCTGAACAAGTAATGGAACTGTAAATAAAATAAGAATAATTAAACAGGGGCTTCTCAAATGTCATCCAAGTTAAATGATAAACTAAGATTTAAGAACTTATCTTTAATACTTCTAAATAAGAAATTTTGGTTTACTCATTTTCTCATTGTTACAATTATAAGCGTTGCCGGATTAATTTATCTTGGCCAGGCGACGTATTCCGGTGCACCGCCACTTGTTCATTTCAAGTCATCCACAGGCGAAACCGTCATTTCCCGGCAGTTGATCAACGCAGGCGAACGGGTGTTTCACCTTCGGGGTTTGATGAGTTACGGTTCATTTTGGGGAGATGGGGCGGAACGCGGTCCGGACTTCACCGCCGATGCCCTGCACCGCATGACCGTTTCCATGAGATCGTTTTATGCCGGTGAACTGAAGGCTCAAGGAACGACACAAGACCTCGGTCAATACGACCAAGACGCCATCGCCGCCAGGGTCCGGCGCGAAGTTCACACCAACACCTGGGATGAAAGCTCCGACACAATCCTCTTGAACGAAGCGCAGATATTTGCCCTCGAAGAATTGAACCGTCACTACACCCGCATGTTCACAGATCCACACTACCCCGAGCTGTTCCAAATCGGATACATCACCGAGCCAAAAGACATCCAGGCCTTAACCGCGTTTTTCTATTGGGGGGCCTGGGTAGCCGCAGCCAACCGCCCCGGGGAGGATTACAGCTACACCCACAATTGGCCTTACGATCCAGACGCGGGCAACACCCCGACAACCGCAACCTTTATCTGGAGCGCCATGTCCATTTTGGGTCTGTTTCTGGGCATTGGCATCGTCTTGTACGTGTACGGTCAGATGAAATCGATGCACTATGATCCGTTCAACGGCAACACCGGAACGTCATTGACGACACACGATCTTGAAAACAATTACATTCGTCCAACCCAAAGGGGGACGTATAAATTTTTTGCCCTGGCGATTGTGTTGTTTGCGCTTCAAGTTCTCGCCGGCATCATCGGGGCGACGGACTTCGTGCGACCGTTTGGCCTGTTTCTCGGCGACATCATCCCGTTCACCGTTGCGCGCAGCTACCATACTTTATTTCAGATCTTTTGGTTCTTCATGTGCTGGGTTGGCTACACCATCTTTTTCCTGCCTCGCCTCTCCGAAGCGCCGCGCGGTCAGACCTTCCTGATCAACCTGTTGTTCACGTTGTGCATCATTGTCGGCGCGGGTGCATTGGTGGGTATTTATCTAGGTCAAACCGGCATATTGACCGGCGACATGGCCTATTGGCTGGGCAGTCAAGGTTGGGAGTTCATGGAATTTGGACGTCTCTTCCAGATCATCTTGCTGGTCGCCTTCACGCTATGGATTTTCATCATCTATCGCGGTGTGAAGCCGTGGCTGACGCGCAAAAATATGTGGTCCATTCCCGCTTGGCTTCTCTATGGCAGCGGCGTGATGGTGTTCTTTTTGTTCTTTGGCCTATTGGTTACCCCGGAAACGAACTTTGCCGTCGCCGATTACTGGCGGTGGATGGTCGTGCATATGTGGGTTGAGGTCACGTTCGAAGTTTTCACGACCGTGATTGTCGCGTACATCCTTGTGCAGATGAATTTGATCACGCGCGCGATGGCGGAACGGGTGGTGTTTCTGGCTGTGATGCTTTTCTTCATCACCGCCACCGTCGGCATTGCGCACAATTTTTACTGGATTGCCAAGCCCACCGGCGTCATCGCCTTTGGCAGCGTGTTTTCAACCCTTCAGGTGTTGCCCCTGCTGTTGCTGACCTTGGACGCCTGGCGCATGCGCCAGGAAAAAACTCGCGCCAACACGTTGCGCGATCAAGGCAAACAGACCATTGTGATGGATGAAGTGTGGCTGTTTATTCTCGCCGTTAATTTTTGGAATGTTTTTGGCGCGGGCGTGTTTGGCTCCGTCATCAACCTTCCCATTGTGAATTACTATGAGCACGCGACCTACCTCACAGGCAACCATGCCCACGCCGCCATGTTTGGCGTCAAAGGCAACATTGCCCTGGCGGGGTTGCTGTTTTGTTGCCAGCACATATTTGAAAAATCCAGCTGGAACGCAAAACTGATCCGTCGTTCGTTTTGGTCGTTAAACATCGGCGTCGCCATGATGATGTTTCTGGACCTTTTTCCGGTGGGCGTATACCAGTTGGTTGATGTCCTTCAAAACGGTCTCTGGCATGCGCGGTCTTACGAGATTGTTCAGGGCGACGTATTTAAGACCCTGACCTACTTCCGCTCTCTCGGCGGCGCCGTGTTTGTCATCGGCGGCGTCATTCCGCTGGTCTGGTTCATTTTGTCCCGCGGCCGCCGACTGGTGCGCGAAGTGCAAATCGAGCCCAATTCCCACACAGACTATGAAAAAGATTGGGCCGCACAAGAAGACGCGCCACACTGAAAAATGAGCCACGGAACACAAACGTTCCGTGGCTCATTTTCCAAGATTAACCGCTTGAGTGCCGATGTGCTCAGGCTTGGCCGCGAAAGACGCCTGCCAGCAAAGCGTCAAGACGCAAGATCAATTGATCCGTCATTTCAGCTTCGAAGTCCTCGCGGGTGGTGGCGCTGACCCGGCCAAAACGAAATTGCGGTCGTTGTGCCTGGACCACATAATCGCGCAACGACTGACGAATAATCTCGCGGCTTTGTTCCAGGGAAATCCCCCAGCTTTTGGCATGCCACACCAACCGTTCGTCCACGTCTTCGGTGGGGAAATGCCACAGCTTGATATCGCCAAACATTTCCGCAAAGTCTTCCGATGACAAAATTTCCAACGCTTCCAAAAGCGTCACGCGCAAAACAGATACGCCCTCAAAGCCCGCCAGATCTGCTTTCAAAACGCCGTGGCGGGTGTCTGTTTCATTTTCCAGATCGCCGACTTCTTTGCAAAATAGACCTAAGTCCGCCATACGGGTCATTTCCGTTTTGGTGACGGCCACCATATCGGCGCGGTCCAATCCGCCGCCATGCTCGACTTGGCGCACCACCACGCGGATCAAGGGGCTCAAGGTGTAACTGCCGTCTTGGCATTTTTGTGCCAAATTGGCCAACGCCGCACCCGCGCCGGTGATGCGCGGATGGTCCGGGTCGGCGGGATTGCCCCCCACCACCAACACCAACACGTTGCGGCTGGGGCCTCTGGGCGAAATGGGCGCGGGACGAATTTGGCACACGTCACGATCAAAGGTTTCATGCTTGCCGACAAATGCGCCCGAGGTCGTAGCCTTGTGATAGGCGTATTCGACGAAGCCCTGGTCCTTGTCCGTCAAATTGGGCCGCGCGCGCTGGAAAATGATGCCGGCAATATAGTGGGCAAAGTTTGCCGCTTGGTTCAGCTTCAGCGCCGAGCCCGACATCAGATAATAGGCCGCGATGGAGGCCGCAAAACTGTCGCCGCACCCGGTGTCTTCTTGAACGGTGCGATCGACTTCGATGGAGTTTTCTTGAATCAACGGTGAATAGACGAATTCCACCCGCCCACCGCGGGCCTTGCGCGCCAACGCTGCGCCCTTTGCGCCGTCGGTGATGATGACGTGGTTGGCCCCGTCTTCCAGAACCCGACGGCTGATTTCGCGGGCATACATGACGCGCAATTCCGCCGCGTCTTTGTGCTTGCGGCGCAGCGGCTCGAAGCCGAAAAACTGTGCGGCTTCGGCCAAGTTGAGGCTCACCACATCGGCAATGGAGAGAAAATGGCGATATTCGGTGTAGAGCTTTTTCAGCTGATTCCCGCCCACCAGCCAGAAAACCTTAAGCCCCTTGTCCTTGAGTTTGCGCTTCCAAATCAGATCGAACTTTTCAGAATCCGAGGGTTCTTGACCGACGAAAATAAAGTCGTCGCCGCTGCCCAAAAAGTCCTGTTCGGTCTGCCACAAATCAATGGCATCCGCATCATAGCTGGGGCCGCGTTGGGTCAAAATCAGTTTATCAAAACCTTCGCCGCGAAAGATCAGCGAGGTGCGGGATGCACCGTCGACAACTTGACCAGCAAACGAATCCGCCGCATCCGCCCAGGTCAAATAATCGACCTTGGGACGAGGCTGGGGACGCGGGCGCCCTCCACCGTCTTCGGTAACGTCGCCCAACACGTCCAAAATGATTTCAAGGTCTTTGGCCAAATTGCACAAGCCGCCGCCCAAGGTGCGCTTGAACGGCCCTGCGTCCGCATCCAAAATCACCAAGCGTTCGCCACGGGCGCGGTCCAAAATGACTTCATAGCCATCGTCGTTGGCGGTGCGCTGCACACCGTCCACCGCGACTTTCACGGCGTCGGGTGAGCGTTCACGCAGACCTTCCAAGGTGGTGCGCAAATTATCAGACATGTTGCCCGCAAACAAATCGATGGTTTGCGAACGCACCAACGAAATCAGCACCCGTTCCGCAGCGCTGTTGACTTGCGCGATGGCCGCTTTGCGGGCGTCTGGGTTTGCGTTGTGCGATTTGTGTGCGGTCATAAAGTTTCCCCCTTTAACACCGAGGCGCCGCCCTGAATTCAAGCGGCGCCCGTAACTTGAGTAGGGGGCATCCTATGCGCAACGATGGGCAATGTCATGCCTCAAAGCAGCACAAAAACGACCTTATGCCGTCAGGGTTTTGAGGGCCGAAGTGAGGGCTGCATCCAAATCCACGTTGGTGAGCTTTTGGTGCTCCACATCAAAATTGTCATAAAAGCTGGGAATGGACAGGCTGGCTTTCACGTCTGCGGCAAAAAACGTAGCCGACTTGGTTGCCGCGTCCAACACGCTCGCGGCACCGCCCGGCCCTGGAGAAGCGGCTAAAAACACCGTGGGCTTGTGGGCGTAAACATCGCGTTTGATGCGCGAGCTCCAATCAAACAGGTTTTTGTAGGCCGCCGTGTACGAGCCGTTGTGTTCGGCGAACGAAATCACCAAGCCATCGCTGGCGGAAATTTTATCCAAAAAGGCTTTTGCCAGTTCAGGCTGGCCCAATTCGGCTTCTTTGTCTTCGCTGAACAAGGGCAATTCAAAATCGTTGAGGTCCAAGACCTCTACCGTCGCGCCGCCCATTTTTTGCGCGGCGTAGGCCACCAACTGTTTGTTGATGGATTTTGTGCTGTTGGTGGCGGCAAAGGCGATGATGTTCATGATGTGGCTCCTAACCTGAAACTGCTGGGGTTAAGAGCAACTGTAATTGTTATCTGCGCACACCATAATCTGGCAAATATGAAAATTTCAGTTTCGAATACGGATACAATATATTTATCCGGGTTCGAATCCAGGCGGTGCCAGTTCAAATCGGGCGAAGTCGAACGCGGGGGCCACTTGGCAGCCCACCAAAGTCCAATCGCCCAAGGGTTTTGCCGCTTGCCATGCGTTCACAGGGACGATGGCCTGGGGGCGCTGTCCGGCTTGTAAATCCAGGCCCAAAACGTGTGTTTCCAGCTCGGTACCCTCGGCGTGAATGGAAAGCTCCAACGCCGCGCCCCCGTGCCAGCACCAAATTTCAACCGCGTCTTGAACCCGGTGCCAGTGCGACACTTCTCCCGCTTTGAGCAAGAAGTAGATGGTCGTGACTTGGCCGCGGCCCCCATCGGGGCCGTCGGCACGGTAAATTTCTTTAAAGTGCCCGCCTTCGGGGTGGGGCTCTAGGCCCAAAGTGGTGATCACCTCATCGGCGTCGAGGCCCGGAAACGCACGCATAGGCTTAGGCGTCTTTCGGCGGGGCGGTGTCGGTTATGAACGGCTCGGCGGCAACGCTGTCCATCCATTTGGACAGGTGCGGACGTCCACCGCGAATGCCTTCGACGATATTGCGAAACTCCAGCCAGCCAACGGCAGCGGCCACGGCCAAAATACCGATGTGGCGGTGCGCGCCAAACTCAGGCACGACCTTTTCGATGGCGTCCAGCCCGGCATTGATTTTGCCCGTCTGAGCGGCAATCCATCCCGGGGAGCGATGCTCTTCGCGGCGCTTGTTTTCCATAAAAATCAAAATTCCGGCGTCCGTCACGCCATCGGCCAACGCTTCCAGGCACAGGGCTTGCCAGCGGGCCTCTCCCGCAGACGGGATGACCTTTTGTTCATCGCCGTGACTGGCAATATAGGCGCTGATGACCGGTGAATCGATCAACACCGTGCCGTCGTCACGTTCCAACGCCGGGACCTTGCTGAGCGGATTGATCTCTAAATAGGTCTCCGTCTTGTAATCAATTTCGGTGACGGCAACCCGGTCAGAAACGCCGGCGACAATCGCCGCCATCCGGCATTTGCGGCCAAACGGCGAGGTGAGAGAGGTGAACAGCTTCATCAAAAATGGTCCTTTCGCTGGCGGATTTCCGCGAAAACGTCTACCGCATCGCGGTCGCTCATGCCCACTATGGCTTTGAATTCAGGCTGATCGCAACGCAAAAATGGGTTGCACTTGAGTTCTTCTTCAAGGGTCGACGGAACACTCGACAAGCCTTGTTGGCGCATGCGCAGCACCGCATCAGCGCGGTCTTGCAAATCCGCATTGTCGGGATCAACGCTCAGTGCAAAGTCGGCGTTGGCGTTGGTGTATTCATGGGCGCAGTAAACTCGGGTGGCGGGGGGCAGAGTGCGCAGCTTTTGCAGGCTGTCCCACATCTGCTTGGCCGTGCCGCCCAGCAAGCGGCCACAACCCAGCGAAAACAGCGTATCGCCGACAAACACCGCCTCTGCACCTGCAAAGTGATAGGCGATGTGGTGGGCGGTGTGGCCGGGAACGTCCAGAACCTTGGCCTCAAACCCGCCCACTTGAACGCTGTCGCCTTGTGCAACGCCATGGTGACAATGAGGGATGTTCGCCTGATCGTCTTTACTGCCATAAACTTCGGCGCCAAAGGCCGCTACGATTTCATCGATGCCGCCAATGTGATCGAAATGCGGATGGGTGACCAAGATGTGACTGATGGTCCAGCCCACCGCGCGAGCCGCGTCAATCACCGGGGCCGCGACCGCGGGATCGACGCAGGCCGTTTGACCGGAAGAACCGTCGTGGATCAGATACACATAATTGTCATTGAGAACTGGAATTTGCCGAATTTCGAGACCGCTCATGGGGGATTTACCTCTTCGCGTTGTCGCAGATCGTGGGCGAAAAGTGACCGTATCACGCTCCCGGCACGCCTGCACCCGTGTTTTCACTTTTTGCCGGGCACGATAGGCTCTAGACTGCGCGCATGTGGATGGACGCCGTTGATCTCAGAGAATTTTACGCCACCCCCACCGGGCGGGTGGCGCAGCGCGTCGTACGTCAAAATCTGCGTCAAATGTGGCCCGATGTAACGGGGATGAATATGTTGGGCATCGGCTACACCACGCCGTACTTAGGCCTGTTTCGCCCCGAAGCCAGCCGCACCCTGGCAGCCATGCCGGCCCGCCAAGGGGTTTTGCATTGGCCACCGGGAGAACCGGGGCTCACGGCCCTGGTCAATGAACGGGAATTGCCGTTCGCCGATTTGTCCATGGACCGGATTTTGCTGATCCATGCGGTGGAATCATCTGAGCGGTTACGCTCGATGTTACGCGAAGTGTGGCGGGTGTTGTCCGACAGCGGACGGGTGATCATCGTTGCGCCCAATCGCCGCGGCCTTTGGGCGCGCTTGGAGCTTAGCCCCTTCGCCCACGGTCAGCCCTATTCACCGACCCAGCTTTCTCGGCTGCTTCGCGACAACATGTTTACGCCGATTCAATCCCAGGTGGGACTCTACGTACCGCCGTCGCGCGCGCGTCTGATGCTCAGCGCCGCGCCTGCGTGGGAACAAATCGGTCGCCGCCTGTTTCCGGCGTTTGGCGGCGTGGTGATGGTCGAAGCGGGCAAGGAAATCTATGCGGGCCAACTCACCGAAAAACGCGCCACCCGACGCGCCTTCGCCTTCGCCCCACCCGGCAAAGGCACCAATCGGGCACATCGAAAAAGCGATTAAGTTAAAGCACACCATGTCTTTTTTCCAGGCTCTTTCGGGATGAAAGCAGTCTATACTCATGCCATTGATGAGGCAGGCCTTTAGCCAAGGCAACCTTTGGTTAATCTTTAACGTGATTTGGTCAAATGACTTCGCCAGGACCTTGTTAACACTTGTGGATTTCGGTATTATTGTTTCAACCGGACTTTTTTCAAATACAGGAGTTTACACGATGCATGTCTCGGAAGTGCTCAGAAAAAAGGGCGGCCTGTTCACCATCAAACCGGACGCCACAGTCGGCGAAGCTGTGAGACGTCTCAAATACCACAAGATCAGCGCCCTGCCGGTGAGTGAGACGGAAGGTTCGATCACAGGATTGATCACCGAGCGGGATATCATGCACGCCATCGCGGCGCACGGTCCGGATGCTTTAGACATGTCGATTGAGCAGTTCATGAGCCAATCCGTTTTCTACTGCGCTCCGGAAGACACCCTGAAACAGATCACGCAGATCATGGTTCTCAACCATGCCCGACACCTCCTGGTGGCCACAGACGGCAAAATCGTGGGGATCATCAGCAAGGGCGACATCCTGAGAAATCAACTCGATGAGAGCGAGCTCGAGGTCAATGTTATGCGCGATTGCGTGCGTCTCATGTCTTTGCGTCCATAGACAAGCCATTTTTAAAGATCCGCAGAGAGTCCAAAAAGGCCCTCGAAACATTCTGTTCTCAATCAATTTCTGACCAAGGTTTTGTGGCAACGCCTTTAATACCCATATGCTTTTTATGGGCTTGTCGTCGCTGGATTTAGCGCTATGATCCCCACCATAAAAAGACTGCAGTCGCCCGAGGCGATTGCCTGTCGGGTCTATGTGGGAGACTTTGATTGACGTCGCGTTCTGGCATAAATCGCCATACACGTCAGGGTCTGGGTTGGCGAAAATGGAGTGGAAATATCGCATTATGGGCGATGGTGCTTCAGATTATCGCCCCCTTACTGCTGTCTGGAGCAAACGCAGCCAACCTTGACGCTGGCCTGAAGCAATTCAATGCGATTTGTACGGCGAATGGGATTGTCTATCTCCAGTTCGGGGATGAAGACGATCCAGAAGTTCCCGTTTCGACCGATTGCCCGTTTTGCCAGCTTCATGCGCTGAGCGCCTTGGCTTTGCCGAGCGAACAGCTCTTGGCATTTGGTGTCAAAGCCAACACACATTTCCCGGTCCCGACATCACAGCGTTTTGTTCCTCCGGCGCATTTGACGGATGGTGACCCGACGCGTGGGCCGCCGGCTTAATCCTCTCTCCCCAATCTCAAACATTTTAACTTGATACCCAGCACACAGAGCTTCGCCACGTCTATGTGGCGTCTGTATCTCTGTGACTGCTGAGAGAGGATTGACATGACCACTCGACTGTTGAGAACACGAATACTGCCCTTTTTGGGCGCGATCTTAAGCCTGTTTTTATCTTTATCAGAGGCCCGCGCATCTGATCGCGTTGTCGTCAGCGTACCACCACTTCACTCTTTGGTAAGCTATCTCCTGGCCGGGGTCGACCAGCCCGCCCTGTTGTTTACAGACCCATCGCATAACCAAGAAACGGTCCCCATGCCCACTGCATTGTCGAAAATTCACGCCGCAAAGATGGTTGTCTGGGTTGGTCCCACATACGAAAAACCCCTGGCGGGCTTGTTTTCCATTGATCCCGCAACGACCCTAAAGGGCCTCACCCTTTCCTCATCCCTGCCCCTGCTTGGTGCACCGGATGCCCAACACCCATCCCGCTCCAATGGTGTTCAGGACATGCGGTTCTGGCTCGACCCGCGTTTGGCAAAAGTGGCTGTGAGCCGCATTGCGCCCAACCTGACCCGTGTTTACCCCGATCATGTGGAACTGATTCTTGATAATGAAATTGCATTGAAAAAGCGTCTGACGGACATGGAACATCAGTTCCGTCACGTTCTGGGCACGCCTCACGGTGTTCCGTTGAATGTGCCTGAATCCGACGTGCTATATCTCGCCTGGCGCTTTAACCTCGCTACCCCAACCTGTCCGGACGCGGCGCAAAAGATAGAGGGCTTTGACGGCACCCCGGGGGCAAAAGACTATTTCAAAATGATGGATGCCATTTTATCCGACCTGAAAGCCTGCCAAATATAGACAAAGGCCCAAATATAGATAAAGGCAACGTATGGTCCGTGTGGAAGCATAAGCCTTCACGCGGGCCCGTTGCGCATCTCCGCGCCCCCCGCAATGCAGTCTCGCGCAGACCGCCGGGCACTATTTGCGCAGCAAAAACACCGCCTGTTCGCCCAGCCAGTTGGCGGCGAGGATGGATTTGCCGATGGTTTTAGACGTGCCTTCTTCGTCCAAAAACAGGCTTTTTTCGATGCTCAGGTTCATCTCTTGGGCCAGGGCGACAAAGTCGCTGATGGTGCAAAAATGAATGTTGGGGGTGTTGTACCATTCATAGGGCAGCTTATCGCTGACCGGCATGCGGCCCTTGAACATGATGTACAGACGCAGCCGCCAATAAGCGAAGTTCGGCAATGACACGATGGCCCGTTTGCCGATGCGCATCATTTGCGCCAAAACTTCGCGGGGCTCATGCATAGCTTGCAATGTTTGGCTGAGGATGACGTAATCAAAGGCGTCGTCGGGATAATCTTTGAGATCCGTTTCGACGTTGCCTTGCACGACCGACAGGCCCGCCGACACGCACGCCTGCACCCCTTGGGTGCTGATTTCAATGCCCCGCGCGTCCACTTGCTTTTCCCGCCACAGATAATCCAACAACATGCCGTTGCCGCAGCCCGCGTCCAACACGCGGGTGCCGGGTTCGATCATGTCGGCGATCAATTGCAGATCGATCCGAATGGATTTAGGGTTCGCGCCCCCATCTGCCGCCATCATCATGTCGGCTTCCTTTGCAAACCCCGGTGTTCGGCACACCCTTCCAAGAAGCCTTCGAAGACCTTGTGAAATTCCGGTTCGTCCAACAAAAACGCGTCGTGGCCTTTGTCCGATTCGATTTCCACAAAGCTGACGTTGGCCGCACCCGCGTTGAGCGCATGCACGATTTCACGGTTTTCGCGGGTGGGATACAGCCAATCCGAGGTAAACGACATGACCAAAAAACGCACCGGCGTGTCTTTGAAGGCGCGCGCCAACTGACCGTCATGGTGCTGGCCTAAGTCGAAATAATCCATGGCGCGGGTGATGTAGAGATACGAGTTGGCATCAAATCGATCGACGAAGGTGCTGCCTTGGTGGCGCAGATAGCTTTCCACCTGAAAATCGGCATCAAAACCATAGGTAACGGCATCTCTGTCTTGCAGACTGCGGCCAAATTTTCGGGTCAGTGCGGTTTCCGACAAATAAGTGATGTGCGCGGCCATGCGCGCCACCGCCAAGCCCCGATGGGGGTGCTTGTCCTGGCTGTGATAATCGCCCTCGCACCAGTCCGGATCGGACATGATGGCTTGGCGGCCGACTTCGTTAAACGCAATATTTTGCGCCGAATGACGCGCCGCCGTGGCGATGGGAATCGCCGCAAACACGCTTTCGGGAAACTGATAGGCCCATTCCAAAACCTGCATGCCGCCCATGGACCCGCCCGCGACCGCAAACAAGGTTTCAATGCCCAAATGTTCGATCAACAGTTTCTGCGCGCGCACCATGTCGCCAATGGTGATGACCGGAAACTCCAGCCCCCAAGGCTTTTGCGTGTCGGGATTGATGTCTTGCGGCCCGGTGGTTCCCATGCAGCCGCCCAAGATGTTGGAGCAAATGACAAAATAGCGGTCCGTGTCGATTACCCGACCCGGCCCGACCACATTGCTCCACCACCCCGGTTTGCCGGTTATGGGGTGCGGATCGACGACGTAATGATCGCCCGTCAGCGCATGACACACCAATATGGCGTTGGATTTATCCGCATTGAGCGTGCCCCACGTGTCGTACGCGATGTGCACATCGTGCAGTTTGACGCCGCTGTCCAGACGCAATGGCGTTTCCTTGGCCAAACACACGCGGTGTCCGGGCAAGGTCCAAGGGCCGTTCGCATAGGCTTTTTCGGCTCCGGAGGCATTGGCTTCGTGGGCGCTCATCTGCACAGATGATCCTTATCGGCTGTCGTCAGCCCCCATTGCTATGGTTGCGCCTTTAAAGTGTCAATGTTTTCTTTGATTTCCGCGCCATTTGTCTTTAATTTCCCGGCTTAAGATTCATTGCAATTTGGGGCACCTTCATGGCGCGTGATTTAACAGAACTGCGGCGCGAGATTGACGCGATTGACGACCAACTCCACGATTTGCTCAAGCAGCGCACCAAAATCGTTGAGGAAGTTCGCCTGTACAAAAAGAACGAGCGGGTCAAAATTCGCCCCGCCCGCGAAGCGGAAATCATCTACCGTTTGTTCGCCCAGCACGACGGCAAGTTCCCCAAGGCCGAACTTTTTCGCATCTGGCGCGAATTGATCGTCGCCACCTTGCGCCTGGAAGGCCCGTTTTCCGCAGGCGTGTTTATGGCCGAAGACGACCACGGTTTTTGGGATTTGGCCCGCGATCATTTTGGCAGCTATACCCCCATGACGCCGTTTCCATCAACCCGGCGCATCATTGAAGCGGTGCAAAAACAAGAAGTCACCGTGGGCATTTTGCCCATTCCGGCGCGCACCGAAGACGATCCCTGGTGGCGACGTTTGGCGTTTGAAGGCGTCGATGTGCCCCGCGTGATCGCGCGTCTGCCGTTCGTCGGCGGCGGCAATGCACGCAGCCAGGACCAAGAAGCCATCGTTGTGTCGCCCGTGCCCCAAGAAGCCACCGGACGCGACCATACCTACCTGGTGATTGAGAGCGCGGAACAATTCGGCACCAATCAGCTCAACAAAGTTTTGGAGCAAGTGGGCCTCAGCCTGGTGTTTTCAACGGTCAGTCACGATGAAAACCGTCCACAGATGTGGCAAATCCTGATTGAAGTTGACGATTTTTTAAGCTCCGATGACGCCCGCATAGAGGCCATGAAAGACGCCTTCACCGGAACCGTCGAATACATCGTCAACATTGGCGGCTACGCCACCCCCATAAGTGCAGACGAGTTGGCGCAATGAGCCCCCAAATCATCCCCCGTCCGGGTATTTTGGACATCAGCCCCTACGTCGGCGGCGATTCAAAAATTGCCGGGGTTGACCGGATCATCAAATTGGCCTCCAACGAAGGACCGTTTGGCCCCTCGCCCTTGGCCATCGAGGCGATGAAAACCGCTGCCTCATCCGCGCACCGCTATCCCGACGGCGGGGCCTTGGCGTTGCGCGAAGCCATCGCCAAGCGGTTCGGTTTGGATGTAGAGCGGATCGTCTGCGGGGCTGGATCGGATCAACTGTTGAGCCTGCTCACCTACAGCTACGCCGGACCGGGCGACGAAGTGCTGTACACCGAACACGGCTTTTTGATTTACCCCATCGCCGCCAAGGCCGCCGGGGCGACCCCCGTCAAGGCCCCGGAAACGAACTTGAGAACCGATGTGGACGCGCTGTTGGACGCGGTGACGGACAAAACCCGCATCGTCTTCATCGCCAACCCCAACAATCCGACCGGCACTTATCTGAGCCATGCGGAACTCACCGCATTGCGCGCCGGACTGCCCGATGATGTGTTGCTGGTGATCGACGCGGCCTACGCCGAATTTGTCGGTCGCAACGACTATACGCCGGGCACGGAATTGGTAGACGCGGGACAAAACACGGTGATGACGCGGACCTTTTCCAAACTGTTCGCCTTGGGCGGTTTGCGGGTCGGTTGGGGCTACTTCCCCAGCGAAATTGCCGACGTGCTCAACCGCGTTCGCGAACCGTTTAACGTTTCGGTCATGGGCCAAGCGGCGGGCATCGCATCCATGCAAGACGTGGCGTTTCAACAAAAATGCTTTGAGCACAATTTAAGCTGGATCGCCAAGACCGAAGCCGCCTTGCACGATCTCGGCATCGAAACCACGGCCAGCGTCGGCAATTTTGTTTTGGCGCGTTTTGGTGAAGTCAGCACCGCCGAACGCGCCGATGCGTTTTTGCGCGAACGCGGCATCATTGTGCGCCGGGTGGCCAGTTACGGCTTGCCCGACTGCCTGCGCATTTCCATGGGCACGGCAGACGAAATGGAGGCCTTCTTGGCCACTATGCGCGCTTTTATGGGAGCATCTCAATGAACGCCCCCCTGTTTAACCGTGTGGCCTTGATCGGCATCGGCCTGATCGGGTCGAGCTTGGCCCGTGCGCTCAAACTGCACGGACTGGCCGGACACATCGCCATTTCCACGCGCCGCGCCGAAACCCTGGCCACGGCCGAAAAACTGGATCTCGGCGACAGTTACGACCTGGACGCTGCCAGCGCCGTCAAAGACGCAGACTTGGTCATCATCTGCACCCCCATGGGGGCTTATGAAGCGGTGGCGAAATCCATTCACGACGCCCTCAAGCCAGGTGCCATCGTGTCCGATGTCGGTTCCGTGAAAGCGTCCGCCGTGCGCGACATCGCCCCCCACCTGCCCCAAGGGGTGCACTTGGTGCCGGGCCACCCCATCGCCGGGACCGAACATTCCGGCCCCGAAGCCGGGTATGCCGATTTATTCCCCGATCACTGGTGCATCCTCACCCCCGGCCCGGACACCCAAACAGAGGCGGTAGACAAAGTCGCCGCTCTATGGAAAGCGTGCGGTGCCAAGGTCGAGATTATGACCCCCGAACACCATGACCGGGTTTTGGGCATCACCTCGCATTTGCCGCATCTGATTGCCTATACCATCGTCGACACCGCCGACCAGTTGGAAGACGACACCAAAAAGGAAGTCATCAAGTTTTCGGCATCCGGGTTTCGTGATTTCACCCGCATTGCGGCCTCTGATCCGGTGATGTGGCGCGATGTGTTTTTGAACAACCGCGACGCCGTGCTGGAAATCTTGGGACGCTTCACCGAAGACCTGACCGCCATGCAGCGTGCCATTCGCAAAGGTGACGGCGATGCCCTGGAAGAGGTCTTCACCCGCACCCGGGCCATTCGCCGCTCCATCATCGACGCCAAGCAACACGTGCCCGACATCAAGCCAGACGGTCAGGACACCTAAAATATAGGTTTGACGTCTTTGTAATCGCGCGGGGTCGGGGTGGGCTCTTGGACCGTGTCGGTTTCCTCCGCCGTTGTCGGCAGGCCCCAATCGAACTGCGGCATCTTCATGATTTTGAGCGGCCCGACACTGAGTTCGCTGTCTTGCACCGTCACCGACACGTTCATAAACGGTGCGCCGCCATCCTTGGGCCGTTTGCTCAACGCCGACAGCGCCATGGTCGCCATCACCGCATCGCCTTCGCGCATGATGCCCTGCGCCCGCAAGATTTCCATGACCTGGAAAAAGCCTTCGATTTTGGCTGTAAAAGCGCCTTCAGGCTGCAAGTTTTGATCCAATGCAGCGGTGCCGCCTGCGGCGATCCCTAAGGGACCGCTGCGAAACTTAAGGTGCTCAACCTCGATCGCGCCGCCGCTGTCGCGCCAGGTCACCAGGCTTGATTTGGCTTTGTCAGCCTCACTCGGTGGCACCACCGCGCCGGTCACCCGCAGGGCCAAATCGATGGTGTGGATAAGATCGCCCAAAGTTCGCGGTAACAGCCCCGGAAAATTGAGGTCATCGCCCTCCACACGCAGGCTTATTCCCGTGCCGCCCGCTTGGGTTGTTGGCGAATGGCTGAAACGAACGCGCATTTGAGCGATGGCGATGGACTCGGTTCCGCTCATTTGCAAATCTTCAAGGCGCAGGTCCAGAGTTTCCGGCCACACGCCGCCCAGCACCGCGTCCACCACCAAGGATTTGGCCTGACCCTCAAACTGCAAAGGCTGTTGTGCACCGTTGTCCAAGTTCAACTGCTGGTGACCCGGGGCGTTCACGTGCAGCCGCCACGGCGTCCAAGGTTTTGCCGACACCTCAATGAAATCGCTGTTCCACTTGATCATGCGCCCCAAAGCCGCACCCTCATAACGCGGCTCGGCGAACGTCAACTTGATGCCTGTGGGAAAGCCAGAGGTTTCCATGCTCGCATATTCGACAACCGCACCCAGGCTCCTTTGCAGGTGAACCCAGTCGGTCACTTCCTTTTGAGCCCAAGACGTCATCGCGTACCACGCGAACGACCACAGGCCAAACACCAGCGCAGCGCTGGCCAGTATCGCCACCACCAACTGGAACCTTTGCAGTTCCTTGGGTTTTTGATAGGTCATGGCAGGGTGATTAAAGGCCTGCCGATATGAGTTGGGACGTCTAGCCAAAGGGGAACTCCGATATGCCGTTCATACCCTCTCTATAGCGCACAGATCGTTAGCGAACCATTGAGAGAACACTTTTGGGTCTGGACCTATTGTGAGGGACGCTAAGAAACGATAGCATACCTGTCATGAAAGATACGCCCTGCCTACCCGTTGTTCTGCCCGAAGAGTTTTGGGTTTTTGCCTATGGTTCTTTGATGTGGAACCCGGGCTTCCCCTTCCTGGAGGTCCAGGCGGGACGGATCGACGGCTATCAGCGCAGCTTGTCGGTGCTTTCCACCATTTATCGCGGCACCCCCGAACGCCCCGGATTGGTGATGGGGCTGGACAAAGGCGGGTATTGCAGCGGGCTGACCTTTCGCGTCGCCCCGGAAAACGTGCAAGCGACCATCGCCTATTTGGATGAACGCGAACAAGTGACTCGAGTCTATTGCCCACACCTGTTCGACACCCTTTTAAACGACGGCCGATGGGTTCAAGCCTACACCTTCGTGGTGCGCCGCGAACACGAACAATACGCGGGCAAGATGAGCCTGGAACACCAAGCCCTGCTGGTGGCCCAAGGGGTCGGCCTCAAGGGCCGGGCCATAGATTATCTCGCCAACACCCTCGCGCACATCCAAGAATTGGGATTTTCCGACCGGCAGCTTGTCAAAGTGTTGGAACTGGCCCGCGCACATGTGGCGCAAGAACAAGCCCCGGCATAAAAGCACGCCTATTCGGTTAACACAGACACCCACGACATAGAGGCTAGCCAGACACATCCGTATTTTGGCTGCTTTTAGCCATTTGCTGACTTGAGGGCAGTCCAACTAACCTCCGTTGATTGGGACGAGAAGCGAACTAAATGAACGAGCCTAATCAATCCCAAAGACAAATTATCAAGGCTGCCAAATCTTGCCAAGCAAGCCCGATGAGCAAGGCCATAGATCCACTGATAAAGGAAATAAATGACATGGGGAAAAAGGCGATACCTGGGTTTTTCCCGATCGCATTCCTTCGGTGCAATGCCGCTAGCACCACGTGCGAATACGTCATTTCGTTACGTGAAAAATGCCCCACATCAACAAAGGATTTTTGCACCTCGTCACTGAGCCGCATTCCCATGCTCAAAAGCCACTTACCACAAAGAGCAAGACCAATAACAAAGAATAATGCGCCCGGCAAAACTTGGATAACCGGCTTTCCATTTGAAACAAGGGTAGTCACCACCCCTAGGCACACCATGATGCCGCCCCCATTCACTATGACCAAGTATCGACCCGCATGTTCATTAACTTTTGTTAGGAGAGCCTCGAAAGTTTGTAGGCCGTCCGCTAGGTCACGGCTTTGCTTTTCAGCGTCATCCGGATCCGATTCATTATTCATGCACCCCAAGGATGAGAACGGCCCTTCTACTGAGGACACGACTGGCGGCACGGCGGGGTCATCAGGTGTTTTCATGGCCAACACTCCAGCAGAGCCTTCATCATACAAAAACGATGAAAACTACACGTTGTTTAAGTGAAAAATGGAATAATCAGCACTATCGCATTTTGAAGCCATGAATCATCAGCAAGGCTCCATTCAACGAGGTTCCAGACATAGCCGAAGCGCGACACACTTTGCCAGTCATGGGAGATGTTCGTTCCTTTCAGAACTTCCGTGTAGTAGTCACCGTCACGGAAACCAAACTTGCCGCTTTTGTCATCGTACGTACATGTCCAATTCTCGTCGTCAACAACGGCGCAGTTGGTATATTTCGTTGGCTCGAAGTTCCCTATCTGCCCCACCACAATTTGATCACTTATTCGATACGTAATGGGGCTCGCCGTCAGCATGCTTGGGAAATTCTTTTTATGTACGAGGGTGGGCATAAGTTGATATGCAACAATGGTGTCACTGCCAAATAACTTGAAATTACCAATATTGAAATTAGCAAACACCAACCAAGCGATGCCGTACAAGATCAGGCCGGTAAAAAGCTTGTCCTTCATCCTTAATCTCCTGCGGGTGAGAAGTGGCTTCACCTGCGGTCCTTGGGACGCAGCCGCCGCCTAGTTGGAAGATAGCCATTATACAGAACCAGCTCACCTGTGTCTGCTCTAGGTCAAAAATGGCCCATTTAACGGGGTCGGCAAGGCGTGTCAGGTGCACTCTATTTAGGGGGTGTCTGTGTTAACCGGATAGGCATGCATAAAGGCACGCCGACTTACCCGCACTTCGAATAGCCGCATTCCAGGCAGGTGTCGCAGCCTTCTTGTTTGATCAGGCCCGGTTGGTTGCATTTGGGGCAGAAACGCAGGCGCGAATCGGGTTTTGCGCTGTGGTCATGACCATGGTCGTGTTGAGAATCCCGTTTTGGCGCTTCGTCAGCCTCACCCGTTCCCAACCCCTGAGGCGTCAGATTCACCACTTGGGCTTGGGGTTCTGGCTCATGGTACTGTTCGCCGCCTTTGAGAAATCCGGTGGCGATCATGTGGCGTTCGATCACTTCGCCCAGCGCCGCCAGCAGCGACGGCACGTATTTGCCCGCGACCCAATTGCCGCCACGCGGATCGAACACGTTTTTCAGCTCTTCCACCACAAACGACACATCGCCGCCACGACGGAACACCGCCGAAATCATCCGGCACAGGCCCACCGTCCAGGCAAAGTGTTCGACGTCTTTGGAATTGATGAAAATTTCAAACGGCCGCACCCGACCGCTGTCGTCCACGATGTCGTTGACCGTGACATAGAGCGCATGCTCGCTTTGCGGCCAGTGGAGCTTGTAGGTGTGGCCGTGCAGCCCGCCGGGACGTTCCAAGGGCTGGGTCAAATAGTGCACCGGACCGGGTGCATTTTCGCCGCGCTTGGGCTTGACCGCGACCGGCTTGTCGAACGGCAACACCTGTTGTTCGGGCTGGGCCTTGGCCTTTTTGCCGGGTTTCACTTCCAATACGGCGCCCGTTACGTCGTTGGGACGATAGGTGGTGCAGCCCTTCAGGCCTAAGTCATAGGCTTCCATATAGATGTCTTTGAAAGCTTCGAAGGTGATGTCTTCGGGGCAATTGATGGTTTTGGAAATGGAACTGTCGATGTGTGCCTGGACCGCCGCCTGCATGACCAAGTGATCGCGCGGCGATAGTTGCTGGGCGTCGACAAAGGCGTCGGTCAGCGGGGCCCCGTCGCCGCGCAGCTTACGGAACAAGCGGTACGCATAATCGGAGACTTCTTCTTCCTTGCGGGTGCCGTCGGGCTGCAACACATGGCGGGTGTATTTGAAGCTGAACACCGGTTCCAAACCGCTCGACACGTTATCGGCAAACAGCGAAATGGTGCCCGTGGGCGCGATGGACGTGATGAGCGCATTGCGAATGCCATGGGCGCGAATGGCGTCTTGCACGTCTTGGTCCAAACGC
This sequence comes from Magnetovibrio blakemorei, assembly GCF_001746755.1. Classification (GTDB taxonomy): domain Bacteria; phylum Pseudomonadota; class Alphaproteobacteria; order Rhodospirillales; family Magnetovibrionaceae; genus Magnetovibrio; species Magnetovibrio blakemorei. The sequence continues at coordinate 50,055 of NZ_MCGG01000002.1, forward strand.
TGGATGGTTTCGCCTTTTAAGTATTGCTCCGCGTCATAAAGGGGGAATGCACCCTTTTCCTGGGCCAATTCGACGGAGGCCAAATACGCCGCGCGTTCAATCGCCTTCATCCACGCATCGGTCAGGCGCACGGCGGTTGCGGAGCCATAGCGCGCCCCGCACATGATCAACGCATCGGCCAACCCGGTGACGCCCAAACCGATGCGCCGTTTGGCCTGGGCTTCGTTTTTCTGCGCTTCCAAGGGAAACCGCGACACGTCGATGACATTGTCCATCAAGCGCACGGCGGTGCCCACCAGACGGCTCAGCGCTTCAATGTTGATGTCGGCGCTGTCGCTAAACGGATCGTTCACCAAGCGCGCCAGATTGACCGAACCCAACAAACACGCGCCGTACGGCGGCAGCGGCTGTTCGCCACAGGGGTTGGTGGCGTGAATGGTTTCGCAGTACGCCAAATTGTTCAAACGGTTGATGCGATCGATAAAGATCACGCCGGGTTCTGCATAGGCATAGGTCGCGCGCATGACCTTTTCCCACAAATCGCGCGCAGGCAGGGTTTTATAGGTCTCGCCCTCAAACGTTAAATCCCAGCTGTCGTTTGCCTTCACGGCGGCCATAAAATCATCCGTCACCAAAACCGACAGGTTGAACATGCGCAAGCGCCCAGGCTCTTGTTTGGCTTCGATGAAGGCTTCGATGTCGGGATGGTCGCACCTGAGCACGCCCATCATCGCGCCGCGCCGGGAACCCGCGCTCATGATGGTGCGGCACATGCTGTCCCAAACGTCCATAAAGCTCAATGGACCGGAGGCGTCCGCACCGATCTTTTTTACCACCGCGCCACGCGGGCGCAGGGTTGAAAAATCGTACCCGATGCCGCCACCTTGCTGCATGGTCAAGGCCGCTTCTTTGAGGCTGTCGAAAATGCCGCCCATGGAATCCGGGATGTCGCCCATGACGAAACAATTGAACAGCGTGACGTTGCGGTCCACCCCGGCCCCGGCGATGATCCGCCCGGCCGGCAAAAACTGAAACGCCGCCATCATGTCAAAGAAGCGTTGCTCCCACACATCGGGGGTTTTTTCCGCTTGAGACAAGGCTTTAGCGACCCGCCGCCACGTGTCTTCAATGCTTTTGTCCACAGGCCGCCCGTCAGCACCTTTAAGACGGTACTTCATGTCCCAGATGTGTTGGGAAATGGGGGTCATGGGCACCATGGTCTCAATTGCTCCTGCCTGCTGGGCATTTTGACGGAAACGCACCTGCGTCTTTCAGGTGCCGTTCAGGCGGTAACGCCAGAACAAAAACGGAAAAGATGAATTTCCATAAGTCATTGAAAAGTAGTCTATTTATATGACTTGAGACCCCAGAGTGTACGCCTTTGATGGTTCTTGGTCAAGAAATGTTCACGTTATGTTTTTAATTGAAGCCCACCCCCATCCGCCTTGAGGGCGCATCCTACTGAGGCCCGCGCCCAAAGGCACGCATTGTCTTATGCACATATCCAGAGGCACCTGTGGAAAACATCACCAAGCCCCACGCAAAAAAAATCCACGCATTTATCCACAGGCTAAACCCACATGGGGAATCGTCTTGCTTTCAATGGTTTGCTATGGAGACTTAAGGCCTTCTCAGAACTTTAAGGCGTAACGTTAGACTTCGGATGTCACGTCAGGCTTTTCGTCCTGCGCCTCGTTCGCGTCCTGCTCCAGGGCATGGGGGTATTTGGCCCGACCCTCAATCGCCAAGCGGTTGGAAGTGTCCTCGATGGCGCCTTGCAACGCCTTCATAAAGGCCTTGCGGTCTTGACCCGGGGCGATGGGCGGCAAAAACTCAAGAACGATGCAGCCCGGACGTTTGAGAAAACTGCGCCGCTGCCAAAACAGTCCCGAATTCAACGCCACCGGCACGATGGGCGCATCGACGCCCTTATAGAGCGCCGCGATGCCGGGGTGATAGGTTCCCGATTTCCCGGGAGCCGAGCGCGTGCCTTCGGGGAAAATAATGACGTTTTGACCGCGCGCCAAACGCTCTTGAGCACCTTTGATCATCAGCTTCAACGCCGACGCGCCGGCCTTTCTGTCAATGGCGATGGCCCCGGATTTGGCCACATACCAGCCAAAAAACGGCACCGAGAGCAATTCTTTTTTCAAGATGTAGGCCGGGTCGTTCACCAGCAGATAAAAGATCCCCGTTTCCCACGCACTTTGATGCTTGCAAGCAAAAATGCACGGACGATCCGGTATATTTTCCAGCCCGCGTATTTCCCAGCTGAGCCCCGCGACGACGCGCAACGCCTTCATCACACTGGTGGCCCACAGGGTCAGGCCCCACTGCATGGCGCGGCGGGTCAAAAACAAGCACGGCAAAATGAGCAGAGCGAGGAAAAAACCGCCCACGAAAAACACAAAATTTAAAAGCAGGGATCGAACAGCGATCATGCATCACCTTTATGCAGAGAGACTTATTTCGTCAGACCCATAAACTTGTGACGCACCCAGGCCAACATAAATTTGTTGTATTCCCCCACAATCAGGCCCGTGGTACCGGGCCAAGCCCACCAGTTCTGTTGCTTCACATGGGCCGGGAACACCGGATGCTGAATGAGGGTTACCTCCGGCAAGGCGTAGGAAAACTCCAACACCGAACGCGGCATATGATAGCCCGACGTCACCAGGCGCACGCTTTTAACATCGTGCTCACGCACCCAATCGCGGGTTTCGGTGGCATTGGCGATGGTGTCTTCGGCGTGACCGATGCTGACACAGCAATTTAAATCTTGAGGGTTGCGCCGATAGGCTTCCAGCAAGTTGCGCATATCGACGCCTTGGTAAACGCCGGAAATAAACAACAGATCTGCCGAGCCTTCTTCAAGCAATTTCAGCCCTTCGTCCAGGCGACCGCTGCCGCCGGTCAAAACGACGATGGCGTCGGTGTGAACACCGGGGTTTGACACTTCCACCGGAATCATGTCGGCGTAACGAAACAGGCCAAAGCCCCACACACCGGCAAGCAGAATCAAGGCCCCGCCTAAGTGACTGATGGTGCGTCCCGTGGAACGGCGATGCGGTGGACGGCTCATTAAATCATCCTTCTCAGCGTGCGCATCACAGTCAGACGCGCGGTCAGCCCGGCAACCAATCCCGCCGCCAACGGCAAAATGGCCAACGACACCCAGCCCACAAGGGGCAGAGACATATCAGGTATCATACCCGCCTGCAAACGACCCGCAACATACCCCAGCAACGCCAATGTCAGTGCTGCCAGAACCAGTCCGATCACACCGCCCTTAAAACCCATCGCCCAGGCACGACCGGCAAATTGCTTGGCGATGTAGCTGTCTTGCGCCCCGGTCAGATGCAAAACTTCGATCGCTTCGGCGTGCACGGTGAGACCCGTGCGGGTGGTGAATATCACCGTGCTCATTGCCGCCAATAAAATCAAGCCTAAAACGCCTGCCGCCAGGGCTTCAAGGGTGCGCACCATTTCAATCAGCCGCCCCAGCCACACGCCGTGATCGTCAACTTGTGCGCCTTCAATGGTGCGGGCGAGCTTTTGCTGCAAAATCCGCGCGTCGAGGTCAATATCGGGGTCCGTTTCCACGTCGATGAGACGCGGCAACGGCACATCAATGGCCTGAACCACCCCCAGCCACGGACTGAGCAGTTGCAGAACCTTGGCCTCGCTGACCACACGGGCGTGCATCACGCCGGGGGTTTCGGAAATCATATTCAAGGTGGTCTGCAAGCGCCGCGCATTGGCGGCATCGCTGGCATCGGGATCGGCGGGGATTTGCACCGTCAAGGTTGACGCCATACCGGTATCCCAGCGTTGCGCCAGCACGTCCAAACCAATCAGTCCCGCTTGCGCCAGAGCCGCCAAAAAAACCATGAATGCAATCAACCACGGCAAAAAGCGACTGAGGGGATCTTTGTCCAAGGGCAGGTCGGTGCGCCGAGAAAACATCATTCAAATGCCCCCGGACCACGGGTTAGGCGATGAGGCAAGCCCCGTTCCAGCCCCTGGGGTGAGGTCCGCGCAAAGCTATCTGTTTTGGTTCCGGGCGAAACATGCAACGTCCCCGCCCCCAAACGCATCACCGGGTGGCCCAATTCGCGCACCATGGCCTCATTGTGGGTGGCGACGACAATGGTGGTGCCCAATTTGTTGAGCTCTTCAAACAAATGCATCAAACGATAGCCCATGCGGTCGTCGACGTTGCCGGTGGGTTCATCGGCCATCAACAAGCTGGGTCTGGCGATCACCGCACGCGCGATGGAGGCGCGTTGCTTTTGTCCGCCCGAAAGGGTCGGTGGACGCGCGCTCATATGATCTTTGAGGCCAACCCAGACGAGCAATTCTTCCACATGGCGTTTGATGTCCGATTCGCGAATCCCCGCCACCCTGAGCGGCAAAGCAACGTTGTCGAAGGTCGAAAGATGCTCCAACAGGCGGTATTCCTGAAACACCACCCCGATGGAACGGCGCAACGCCGGAAGGGCGTCACGCGCGGCGGTGGCGATGTCGTGACCGAACAAATGAACCAGGCCCCGCGAGGGTCGATGGGCCAAATACATCAATTTTAAAAGCGAAGATTTGCCAGCCCCGGACGGTCCCACCAAAAAATGATAAGAGCCTGGTTTTAACTCGAAAGTCACGTCCTGCAACACTTCCGGGCCAAGGCCATAACGTAACCCAACGTTTTCAAACCGGGCTATGGGGGTGTTTTGGTCGATGTCCAATGCGACGATGTCCTCAATTTTCTAGGTCCTGACCTTAAGCCATGCTAGTGCTTATAGCAGAGTTATTTAAGGGCTGCCCCTACAGGTACTTTGGGGCATTTTAATGTCGGTGTTTCTACGATGACACGGGCGGGTCTGAGAAGTCTACAATAAGACGAACAGCCTCGCTTGCGTTGAATCTCACAAACACCTATAAAGGCAAGAGGTTAACACATACTGTGTCGCGATGATTATCACCTGTCCAAATTGTGAAACACACTACGACGTCCGACCCGAGGCCATCCGGCCGAGTGGGTCTATGATGCGTTGTTCGAACTGCGGCTACACCTGGCAGCAGTCGGTGATTCATTCTGTCGAGGTGCGCGAACAGCAAGTGACCGTCCCTGCAGCGGCCCCAGCGCCGGTGGTTTCGGCCCCAGCGCCCGCTCCGACCCCGCCGCCAGCTCCGGCCCCAGTGGCTCCGCCACCACCGCCCCCAATTCCTGAGCCGGAACCGATTCCGGAACCAGAACCTATTCCTGAGCCAGAACCCGAACCGGAACCCGTTGCGGAACCCGAAGACGTTCCCGCATCCCAAGCCGAAGGTGAGCCGCTGTCGCAAGACGAGCTCGACAACCTGTTTGGCTCCGACGACGCCGCACCGCCGTCCATCGAATCGATGATTGACGGCAACATCGATGATGACGAAGCGGAAACCATCGAAGTCGAAGATGACGATATCGAACCGATTCCCGAAGGCTTAACCCAGCCGCTGGCGCATGACGACGACGAAATTCCCGTCGGACGGCCACGCTTTAAAAACCCGCCGCCCGACAAAAAGGCTCCGGTCGGCATGATCATCGCCATCGTGTTTGCCGTCCTGTTCATCGGCACCGCCGTGACCGCTTTTGTGGCCAAAGATTCTCTCATCCAAGCGATGCCGGTCCTCAAGGGCTACTACGAAGCCGCGGGTCTCTATCATCCTGAACCGGGTGAGGGCTTGGCCCATCAAGATGTCAAAGCGCGGCGCGACGTCAAAAACGCCATTGATTACCTGATAGTCGAGGGCAAGGTCGCCAACACCACCGAGGCCATCATCCATCTGCCCGAGCTTAAGGTGGCGCTGACCAACACCGAAGGCAAAGAAATCCGCGTGCTGACCCAAAAGCTGTCCAAAGAACAATTGGAACCGGGCGAAACCGTCGATTTCAAGGTTGAATTCGAAAACCCGCCCGGCACCGCACGGTCCATGGCGCTGGGCTTCGTTGACCCCAAAGCGATGGCGGGCGAAGGCGGCGACGGAGGCGACGCCGGAACCACGCCGGGCGAAGGCGGTGGTGGCCACTAAGCCGCCTAAAAATGCCCCCACGGCTCGATTCATTGAGCTCGAGCCTCAAATGGTTGTCACCGAACAGGATCTTGACGCCCTGTACGGAACGGATACCCCCAGACAAGATCCCCTAACATCATATTTAGATGATGCCCGCGAAGACCCCTGGCTTGAACCCCTTTTTGATCCCCGCTTCGATGAATCCGAGGAAACAGATCCTGCAAAATTTTCATTGATGCAGGTCGATGATTTTTACGACGATGTTCCGAGTGATCCGAGCGTTCAGAGCGGCGCGGCTCCAGGACAAAGGACGCCGTCATCGCCGCTGCCCAGCGCCAACATTCGCCCCGTCATACGTCATCCCGACCAGTTCAAAATCCCCAATGGCCTGTTTCGCGCCCTGGGGCTTGTGTTGTTTGTGCTGATCGCGGGTGCCGTTTTCTGGTTCAAGGTCGATGGCGAAGATGCCAGAAACACCGTTGCCGGTGTCTTTAAAACCACGCAAGAACTCACGAAAAAGCTGTTGGCCCTCGAACCGCCCCCCGGTGAGGGGTTCAACCATCGAAACATCAAGACCCGCCGCACCGTGCGAGACGGCAATGATTATCTGGTCATCGAAGGCGACGTCGTCAACGAAGTTCATCAGCCCGTTGCCGTACCGATGCTGAGGGCGGCGCTGACCAATTCCGAGCGCCAAGAAATCCGCGTACTGACCCAAAAGCTATCCAAAGAGCAGTTGCATCCGGGCGAAAAGGTGACGTTCAAGATCGAATTCAAAAACCCGCCCGGCACCGCACGCTCCATGAAGCTGAGCTTCGTCAACGCGGCAGAAACAAAAGAATCGACCCGCTGAAAAACCGCTCAGTGGATCAGGTTACCCTCATTCCAACCAATCGGGCAATCGATCCAAGGCGATGATGTCTTCGACTTCTAAGCGTTCGCGGACGATGGCGAATTGACTGTCGTTGACCATCACTTCGGGCACCAACGCGCGGGTGTTGTAGGTTGAAGACTGCACCGCGCCGTAGGCACCCGCTGTGCGCATGACCAACAAATCGCCCGCGTTCACATGGGGCAAGCGGCGACCCTTGGCGAAGGTGTCGCCGGTTTCGCAAATCGGGCCGACAATATCGACGTCAATCAAGGTTGCCCCTTTGACCGGTTCGCGTTCCGGCACGATGGCATGATACGCCCCGTACAAGGTGGGGCGGATCAGGTCGTTCATGCCCGCATCGACGATCAAGAACGTGCGCGTCGCGCCTTCTTTGACGTAGACGACGCGGCTGACCAAAATGCCCGCGTTGCCCACGATCATGCGCCCCGGTTCCAGCACCAGCTCCACGTCCAGGCCGCTCAGGGTATCGCGCACCACTTGGGCGTATTGATCGGGACTAGGTGCGATGGTTTCGTCGGTTTCGCCGTAAGGAATGCCGAGCCCCCCACCGATGTCGAGGACCTCAACGCTGAGACCATCGGCGCGCAGCATGGCGACCAGATCACCCGCCCGCACATAGGCATCGCGAAACGGCTGCAAATCGAGCAATTGCGAACCGATGTGCATGGCTAAGCCGCGCGCTTCAATCCCCGGCAGCTTGGCAGCTTTGGTGTAAACTTCATGGACCCGCGTCCATTCAATGCCAAATTTGTTCTCCAGCTTTCCGGTGCTGATTTTTTCGTGGGTGTGGGCGTCCACATCGGGGTTCACCCGCAACGCCACCGGGGCGACGGTGCCCATCTCGGTCGCGATGGTGCTGATGCGGTCCAACTCGGGCTCGGATTCCACGTTGATCTGTTTGATGCCAGCCCGCAAAGCCATACGGATTTCTCCGTCCGATTTGCCGACCCCGGAAAAGACGATGTTGCCGGGTTTTACACCCGCTTGCAGGGCGCGGGTCAATTCCCCGCCCGACACCACATCCGCACCCGCACCCAATTTTGCGAGCGTGCGGATAACAGCTTGGTTGGAATTGGCCTTAACCGCGAAACACACCAGCGCGTCCAACCCCGCCAAGGCATCGGCAAAGACCTTGTAATGACGCGTCAGAGTGGCACTGGAATAGACATAAAACGGCGTGCCGACCTGTTTGGCAATGTCCGCCAGGGCGACGTCTTCTGCAAACATGCGCCCGTTTTTATATGTGAAATGATCCATCTTGGGGCCTTATTGGCTGGGATATTGACGGGGATAGGTTGTTCCGGGCGGCTCTTCGGGATCGCCCTTGCGTCCACAGGCCGTGAGCACACCGGCCAGCATCACCAGGGCCAGCAAGAGGGTCATAAACCGCATCATTTCAAAAACCTTTCACGCGCTTGGGCAACCTGCGCCAACACATTGGCGGGTGCCGTGCCGCCCAAAGAGGTCCGACTGGACACCGAATTGTCGACGCCCAAAACCGTAAAGATTTCGTCCGTCAAACCCGCATCCACGCTTTGCATATCCGCCAACGCCAAATCTTCCAGGTTAAGGCCTTTGTCTTCGGCCATTTTCACCAACGCCCCGGTGACATGGTGGGCATCGCGAAACGGCTTACCCAGCACCCGCACCAGCCAATCAGCCAAGTCCGTCGCCGTGGTGAAGCCTTTGCCCGCATCGGCCTTCATGCGTTCGACGTTAAAGGTAACTGATTTAAACATGCCGGTCATGGCGGTGACGCACAGTTCTGCCGTGTCAGAAGCATCGAACACCGGTTCTTTGTCTTCTTGCATGTCTTTACCGTACGTCAGCGGTAGCCCCTTCATCACCGTCAACAAGCCCATCAACGCACCGAACACCCGCCCGGCCTTGCCGCGCACCAGTTCAGACGCATCGGGATTGCGCTTTTGCGGCATGATCGAGCTGCCCGACGAAAAATCGTCCGACACCCGAATGAAACCAAATTGCTGCGATGCCCAAATGACCATTTCTTCGGCCATGCGCGACAGATGCACGCTGAGAATCGACAGCACGCTCAAATATTCCAAAGCGAAATCGCGATCCGAGACCGAATCGAGCGAGTTCTGCGTCGGCCCTTCAAAACCCAAGGCTTTCGCCGTGGCATTGCGATCAATGGGAAACGACGTGCCCGCCAGCGCCGCCGCGCCCAAGGGGCATTCGTTCATCCGCACCCGACAATCGCGCACCCGGGACCGATCCCGGCCCAGCATTTCCACATAGGCCAGTAGATGATGGCCCAAAGTTACCGGCTGGGCGGCTTGCAAATGGGTAAAGCCGGGCATAACGGTGCCCGCGTGTTCTTCCGCGCGATCGATCAGCGCGCCTTGCAGGTCCTTCAAGGCGTTATCAAGACCGTCCAAAGCGTCCCGCACCCACAGCTTTAAATCCGTCGCCACTTGGTCATTGCGCGAGCGCGCCGTGTGCAAACGGCCCGCCGCATCACCGATTTTTTCGCGCAGCCGACTTTCGACGTTCATGTGAATGTCTTCCAGGGCGCGCGAAAACTGAAACGTACCCGCAACGATTTCCGCTTCGACGGCCTCTAAACCTTCGGTGATGGCTTTACCGTCCGCTTGGGTTAAGATGCCCTGAGCAACCAGCATCTGGGCGTGCGCGCGCGAGCCCCGAATGTCTTGGGCGTACAGGCGTTTGTCAAAGCCGATGGAAGCGTTTATTTCTTCCATGATGGCCGATGGCCCCGCCTCAAAGCGACCGCCCCAAATGGTGCTGGTGGTGCCTGTGGTATTGTCGTTGTTTGAAGTGTCGTTACTCATTGTATCAGGACCTAAGATGGACCGAAAAACGCATCAGTCAAAAAGCAAAAATTCCCTCGCCGGAACAAGGCCCCACTGGGGCACGCTGTGGCGTACCGTGATGGTGGCTACAGTCGCCATTTTGGTGATATCCGGGCGCGTTGCAAGCGCCGAGACCGCTCCGATCAAAATTCCTCTGGAATTGGCCAACAAACTGCGCCCCGCCATCACCAACGAAGGGGCGCTTGATACGCCCTTTTTCAACATCACCCAAGAGGAAATCACCATTTCCACGCTGAAAGGTCGGGGCGCGGTTTTGAACTTCTGGGCCACATGGTGTGCACCGTGCGTGCGCGAAATGCCCGCATTGGACCGCCTGGCGGCTAAACTGAAGGACAAAGGCGTCGATGTTATCGCCGTTTCCGAAGACCGCAAGGCACTGAAAAAAGTTCCGCCGTTTTTTGCCGCCAACAAAATTGAAAATCTGGCCGTCTATTATGATGAAAAAGGCAACCTGTCGCGCAAATTGGGCGTAGAAGGATTGCCGACAACGATTTTAATCTCAGCAGATGGTCACGTCAGCGGACGTGTTTTGGGGGTTTTGGAATGGGATTCCCCGGACACAGTTGACTATTTGGCCCAATCTCTTGGTCCCAAATGACATAATGAGGCCATTTCAGGCGTATTGTTGCCCAGATCAGTTGATTGGAGCGCGCAAACCCTGATACAACGTCAATTGCGTGCGGACGATACGCACCTGCTGGTTTGATAAAGCCTGCCCACTGAAACTGCGACGACCCCCAGAGACTGTAATGACGCGAAGCAAAGAGCCCATTTTCGCTGCGGATCACACCAAGCGCGCCGCACGGATCAAAATGCCGCCGCGTCCGGACAGTCCTGAACAGCGCCTGCACGATATCGTTTCGACCGTGGGCGACTGGATTTGGGAAACCAATGAAATCCTCGAAATCACGTTCATTTCCGACCGGTTTTTTGAAACGACCGGATTGGTTCCCGAGGTGCTCATCGGCAAAACCATTCAACAGGTGGTTTTGTCCACGGACAGCTCGGCCCCTCTTGATCGGCCCGTGGTGTTCACCTTAGATCACAGAGAACCCTTCCACGATGTGGCCTGTTCTTTGTTGTCCGCCGACAACAAGGTCTTGCACTTTACCCTTTCAGGGGTTCCCTATTACAGTACCAATAACATGTTTCGCGGGTACCGGGGGGCTGCGCATAACATCACGCCACAACTGGAATCCCAGCAAAAATATCACTCCGCCAGACGGTCCTTCACCCATCAGGCGGGCATTGCCGAAGTCAGTCGATCTGATGCCCTGGCTTATGCGGCCAACGTTAACGGCACCAATGAAGCGTTTGTGATCTACGACCAAGAAGGCCAGTTGATGGCGGCCAGTGTTGGCTATGCCAATCTGTACCCCGCTTTGGATGACGTCATCATCCCCGGTGCAACGTTGAAAGACATTTTGACTGAGGCCGCAGGGCGCTTAAACATCAAAGAAGCCCAGGGCCGCACCTCGCAATGGGTTGAAGAAAAAATAGCCGAACGACTGAATCCCCAGCCCTCACATCAAGAAATTTTCCGCGGCGGAAGGTGGTGGCGCATCCACGAGCAGCGCACCCGCGAAGGCCAGGTGTTAAGCCTGCATACGGACATCACCCACATCAAAGAGATGGAAGCCACTTTGATGGATTCCGAAACCCGCTACCGCAAGCTGGTGGAGATGGCGCCCGATCTGACCTGTGTGGTGACGGATGGCATCATCACATTGATGAATTCGGCTGGGGCCGAAATGCTCCACGCGGACGAACCGTCATCGTTCATCGGCAGAAGCTTCAACACCTACGTTCACCCCGATTTCCGCGAAGTGCTGCGCGACGAGGTTGAGCAACTGTTTGATGAAAAGTGGATGCCGATCCGCCTCATCCGGTGCGATGGCGTCGCCATTGATGCAGAACTGTCGGTGCTGCCGTTTTCTGAGCGCGGCCTGAAAACCATCATGTTGGTGGCCCGCGATACGTCTGAGCGCAAACGCGCCGCCGAAGCCTTGATCAATCACGACAATCAACTTCAGGGCGTTATGGAAGCGGTGATTGACGGCATCATCACCATTGACGAAAAAGGGATTATTCAGTCCTTCAACCCCGCCGCCCAGAAAATTTTCGGTTATAATCGACGTGAAGTGATCGATAAAAACATCAAAATGCTTATGCCGGAATCCTTTGCCGTTCACCACGATGAATACCTTCGGCGCTATAGCCAAAGCGGCACACCCTCTATCATTGGCCAGGGTCGAGAAGTTGTTGGTCGACGCAAAAACGGCAGTACATTCCCACTCGATCTTGCGGTGAGTGTGCTCAAGCGCAGCGGCAAATCTTTGTTCATCGGAGTGGTGCGCGACATCACCGAACGCAAAAAGGCCGCCCTGGCCCTACACGAAACCAAAGAACGATTCGAGCTGGCCATCAGCGGTGCCGGGGAAGGCATTTTTGACTGGAACCTGCATTCCGACCAACTTTACATCTCCGCCAAAATTCGCGATTTGACCGGATACAAAAACCATCAGATCAAGGCCATCTCGTGGGTGCGCATGATCCACGCCGACGATCGCGGCGATTATCAATATAACCTTATTCGTCACTTGAAAGGCGAAACGCCGACCTTTTTTAAAGAATGCCGCTTGATGCACAAAGACGGCAGCTTCAAATGGATCCGCATTTCCGGCATGGCGTTGCGCGACAAAGCCGGCTGGGTCTATCGCATGGCAGGATCTGTGGGCGACATCACCCAACGCATTGAATTCCAAAACCAATTGATCGATGCCAAGGAACGCGCGGAAATTGCCAGCCGGGTCAAAACAGAATTTCTCGCCAACATGTCCCACGAACTGCGCACCCCCTTAAATGCCATCATCGGCTTTTCTGACGTCATGCTGTCGGGGTTATTCGGTACTGTTGCGCCGCGTTACCATGAATACATTGAAAATATTCGCGATTCCGGCGCGCATTTGCTGGCGGTGATCAACGACATCTTGGATGTCTCCAGAATCGAAGCGGGACGGATGGAATTGTACCCGGAGCGCATTTCCATCACGGACTTGATCGAAGCCTCGATACGCCTGATCCGTGATCGTGCCAACGAAGCCAACTTAGGCATAAAAACGAAAATCGCTCCAAATCTTCCTGATTTGTTGGTTGACGGCCAACGCATCAAACAAGTGCTGCTGAACATTTTGTCCAATTCCGTTAAGTTCACCCCTGAAAAGGGTAAAATCGTCATTGAGGCACGTCTGAAGCCATCCGGCGAATTGGTGATCGCCATTACCGATACCGGCATCGGGATGAGTCAAAGCGACATCGCCACGGCGTTGACCCCATTTGGTCAAGTGGACAGTAAAATGAACCGCAAGTTTGAAGGTACAGGCTTGGGTCTGCCGCTGACCAAAAGCTTTGTCGAGTTGCATGATTGCAAACTAGAGATTAAGTCCGAGTGTGATAAAGGCACCACAGTTTCGGTGATTTTCCCCCGAGCGCGGCTGCTCACCTAGATTGGCAAAAAGGTCCGCGCATGAGCCCGCATGAGCCCGACGTTCTGAAAGCGCCCATCCGCATCGCCACGTTCAATATGGAAAGTTTGGACGAACCCCCACGCGCCCGCGTTTCGTTGATTGAGCGCATCCATGCCCTGCGCCCACAACTGGTCAGACTGCGCGCCGACGTGCTGTGCTTGCAAGAGGTCAACGGACAGCTGAACGAAGATGGTTCGGTACGCGCCCTGCACGCACTGGACGCCGTCCTGTCCGGCACCCCCTACGAACACTATCACCGCGCCGTTACCCAAAGTCCTTCGGGACGGGGCGTGCGCGACCGCCACAATTTGGTGACCTTGTCTAAGTTCCCCATCTTAAGCGCGGATGAAGTGTGGAACCATCTGGTCGACCCACCGCTGTTTCGTTGCACCACCTCCGATCCCGCCCAAGAGGCCCCCATGCCCATTGAATGGGACCGCCCGTTTTTATATGTCGATTTGGATTTAGGTGGTGGCCACAAGTTGGTGGTGGTGAACGTGCATTTGCGCGCGCCCCGCGCAGCCTTTGTGGCCGGACAAAAGCGCGACCAATACAGCTGGAAAACCATGTCCGGATGGGCCGAAGGCTATTTTCTCGCCACCATCAAAGCGGCCGGTCAAGCCTTGGAAGTGCGCACCTTCCTTGATCGCTTGTTCGATATGGACTTTGACGCCCTGGTGGCGGTGGTGGGGGACTTCAACAGCGATGACAGCCAAGCCCCGGTGCGCATCATCAAAGGTGATGAAGACGATACCGGTGACGGTCGGCTGGCACCGCGCATGCTGATCGCAGCGGAACGCGGATTGCCGCTCAGTCAACGCTTCTCGGTGATTCACCGGGGGGAACCGCATATGGTGGATCACATTTTACTGTCCACCCAACTGTTGGGTTGGCTGGGACATGTCGAGTGTCACAACGAGGCCCTTCACGACGAAGTCTCAAGCCCTGCCGCCATTTCGGGCGCGCCGGAATCGTATCACGCACCCGTGGTGGCTGAACTGCTCAGACCTCGCTAACCCATCAAGGCTTAAACGGCATGATGAGTGTGTGTGAGCTCAGACGACGCTTTGCGATGTTTCACAAGGTTCATCAACACGATGAATTCTTGTTTCAACCATACCGCAAAAGCCTTCAAGCCATCGGCAATCGCGATGGCACGCATCTCATGCGCATCACGAATAGCGGCTTCAATCAGCTCACGTTCATGTCTATCGCTGGTCATATACATCTTATTTATCCTTAGTGTGGCCGACTTTTGTCGTGCCAATTTTTCGGGGTACGCTATGCACTATACGCATTGTGCAGTGCAACAAAAGCACGGTTTTAACGACCCTGACATGTGTTTTTTGCATTCCTGGCGGCGCATGACACCCCCTTGTCAGAACCAACTTGTACGCTTAGCTTCTAAGAACCCCACAATTTCAAGAGATAAGCGCACCTCGTATGTCCATATCTTATGACCCAACATTGATCGCCAAGTTGCGCGGCCAACTTCAGGCGGACGGTTTACAGGGCTTTTTGGTGCCCCACGCGGATGCTCATCAAAGCGAATACCTGCCGCCCTCTGCCGAACGCTTGGCGCGACTCAGCGGATTTACAGGCTCCGCCGGGCAAGCCGTCGTCTTGGCGGACGCGGCAGCGCTGTTTGTCGATGGACGCTACACCTTGCAAGCACCTGAGCAAGTCGATACCCAGATTTTTTCCGTGCACGCCATCGCCACCACCCCCCCCGAAGCGTGGCTGCGCACCCACCTCAAAGCCGGGGATCGCATTGGCTACGATCCGTGGCTACACACGGTAGCCCAATTGGAACCCTTTGAAGACCTCTGCACCGAGCTGGATGCCCACTTGGTTTCTGTCGATACCAATCCCATTGACACCCTATGGCCGGATCGCCCTGCCGCGCCGTTCAGCCGCGTCGAAGCCCTCGCCCCGCCGTTCGCGCCGCTCAGCGCCAAGGCCAAAAGAGGCCTGATCGCCAAGGACTTAAAGGCCGCCGGCGTGGATGTGGCGGTGATTACGGCTGGTGATTCTCTGGCCTGGGCTTTCAACATCCGCGCCGACGATGTGCCGTTCACGCCCCTGGTGTTGGCTTATGCCCTACTGACGGCTGATGAAAAAGCCACCTTGTTTATTGATCCGGCACGCTTGGATGAGAACCTGCGCACCCACTTAGGGCCCGACGTGCAGGTGCTTGATTCCAGCCAATTGGGGGCGATGCTGGACGCGCTTGGTCAGGGCAAGAAAGCCGTTCGTATTGCGCCTCGCGGGACTCCGGCATGGATTGTCAAACGCCTCACCCAAGCCGGGGCGCGGCTTATTCCGGGCAGCGATCCGTGTCAATTGCCCAAGGCGAAAAAGACTCCGGCTGAAGTCGAAGGCATCAAACGCGCCCATGTGCGCGATGGTCGCGCGCTGGTTCAGTTCTTGGCCTGGCTCAGCGAACACGCGCCAATGGGCGGCGTGACGGAGTTGTCTGCCGCTGCCAAGTTGGATGGCCTGCGCGCCCAAAACGAACACTTTCGGGGTCTCAGCTTCCCAACCATTTCCGGATCAGGACCGAATGGCGCCATCGTCCATTACGGTGTCACGGAAAAATCGAACCGCACCTTAAAATCGGGTGAGCTCTATTTGGTCGATTCCGGCGCGCAGTATTTAGACGGCACCACGGACGTCACCCGCACCGTCGCCATTGGCAAGCCGAGTGCCGAAATGCGCGACCGCTTCACCCGTGTGCTCAAAGGCCACATCGCCATTTCCAGCCAGCGTTTTCCCGTTGGCACCCGGGGCCAGGAACTGGACGTCTTGGCCCGCCAAGCCTTGTGGGATGCAGGCTTGGATTACGCTCATGGCACCGGCCACGGCGTCGGCACCTATTTGGGTGTGCACGAAGGTCCCCAGGGGATTTCCAAACGGGGCCAAGGCGAAGAACTGGTGGCGGGCATGGTGGTGTCCAACGAACCCGGCTATTACAAAGCAGGCGCCTATGGCATTCGCATCGAAAATCTCATCACCGTGGTGAATGTCCCGGCCCCCAAAGGTGGCGAACTGCAGATGCTGGGTTTTGAACCACTGACTTTAGCCCCCATTGACAAAACCCTCATTGACACCAATCTCCTCTCCCAAACGGAGCGCGCTTGGATCAACGCCTATCATGCCCAGGTCACCGAACAATTGGCCCCCGGCTTGGACGCCAGCACCTGTAAATGGCTTGAGCAGCAAACATCTGAACTGTAATTGTGTTAATACTTTTGAAGTGCCCAATCGTTTATAAGGGTCGTATGTATGCGTGATGGTTAAGGTTTGTGCTGGCTCTACACCCTAAACCCGTCATCTGAAGCAGTTTCTAATTCTATTCGGCGATACGCTGGGACGACATAAATGGCGCTGTTTGGTTCTGACGATGAAAAACCTGCAAAAATCACCACACCGGTCGACCCCAATTGGGTGCGCACGCCGGAAGGACGTTTTTTACCGTTTTTAGAGTTAGACCCCGAAGAATTGGGCCTGAACAAAGTTGGCGGCGTGTTTTTGATTTGGCACGGTGGCGTTCGTCCCCAGTGGGTTTATGCAGGCCACGGCAAAGATTTGGCGAGCGCCTTTCACCAAGCGGGCAATAACAAAGACATCTCTTATTATGATAATAACGGCGGCCTGTTTGTGGCGTGGGCGCTGGTGAAAGAACCGTATCGTGCGGGCGTGGTCAAGTATCTGGACCAATCGTTTAAAACCTTGGTGGAAAACACCACCGATTTCAACGACAATACCGACCCGATCCCGGTCCTCCCGCCGTCAGCCAAAAAGCGTTAAACGCTTTAGGGCCAAGCCTCTAATCTTTTATATTTTCCGCCATGACATCCGCGACTTGGGTGAGCATGGCTCCAAGTTCGAAGTCTTTGGGTGTGAACACCCGCGCCACGCCCATGGCTTTTAACGTCGCCATATCGCGTTCGGGAATGATCCCACCGACGATCACGGGGATATCAGCAGCGCCTTGCTCTTTCAACCCCTTCAGCACGTCTTCGACCAGTGTCAGATGTGAGCCCGACAGCACCGACAGCCCCACCGCGTGCACGCCTTCTTGCACGGCGGCAGAAACGATTTCCACGGGGGTTTGGCGAATGCCTTCGTAAATCACTTCAAAGCCCGCATCGCGGGCCGCCAAGGCCACTTGCTCGGCGCCATTGGAATGACCGTCCAGGCCCGGCTTGGCCATCAGCAAACGTGGACGGGTGCCCAGTTTATCGCTGAGCCCATTGATTTGCGCGCGCAGCGCATCGGCGTCCACCATCGGTGCCCGCGCCGCCCCGGCAATGCCGGTGGGCGCACGGTATTCGCCAAACACGTCGCGCAACTTGCCGCCCCATTCACCGGTGGTGACCCCGGCCCGGGCGCACTGAATAGAGGCTTCCATGATGTTGCTGCCCGCCCGCGCGGTGGCTTCCAATTGCTTGAGCGCATCCGCAACAGCCGTCTTGTCGCGCTGGGCACGCCACGCTTTGAGGTTCTCAATCTGGCTTTTTTCCGCTTCGCTGTCAGGCGTCAAGAAGGTTTCCACACCTGACACCAACGGCGAGGATTCGCATTCGGTGTACTTGTTCACGCCGACCACGATCTGCTCACCCGCCTGAATGGCCGCCAAACGCCGGGCGTTGGATTCCACCAAACGCTGCTTCATGTAGCCCTGCTCGACCGCACGGACCACACCGCCCATCTCTTCCAAACGGGCCAGTTCATCGCGAGCCTGGGCTTTCAGCGCATCGACCTTGGCGGTGATTTCGCTCGATCCGTCAAAAATGTCGCCGTATTCCAGCAAATCGGTTTCAAAGGCCATAATCTGCTGCAATCGCAGCGACCACTGCTGGTCCCACGGCCTGGGCAGGCCCAGCGCTTCGTTCCACGCGGGCAGCTGCACGGCGCGGGCGCGGGCGTTTTTGGACAACACCACCGACAACATCTCAATCATGATGCGGTAAACGTTATTTTCAGGCTGCGCTTCGGTCAGTCCCAACGAGTTCACCTGCACACCGTAGCGAAAGCGCCGCAATTTAGGGTCTTCGACGCCGTAGCGTTGCAGGGTGATTTCGTCCCAAAGTTCCACAAACGCGCGGGCTTTGCACAATTCGGTGACAAAGCGGATGCCGGCGTTCAGGAAAAAACTGATGCGGCCCACCACTTGGGGAAAATCTTCGGCCGATATGTCGCCAGATGCCTTGACCATGTCCAACACGGTGATGGCGTTGGCCATGGCGAAGGCCAGTTCTTCCGCCGGTTCCGCGCCCGCTTCTTGCAAGTGGTAGGAACACACGTTCATTGGGTTCCACTTGGGCATTTCCAACGTTGCAAACGAAATCACATCTGTTTGCAAGCGCATGGAAGGCGCGGGGGGGAAGATGTAGGTGCCGCGCGACAGGTATTCTTTGATGATGTCATTTTGAGTGGTGCCAGCCAGATCTCTGCGCGCGACACCTTGGTCTTCGGCGGTGGCGATCAACAACGCCAACTGCCACGGCGCTGCGGCATTGATGGTCATGGACGTGTTCATCTGGTCCAACGGAATGCCGTCAAACAAACGTTTCATGTCGCCCAGATGGGAAATCGGCACCCCCACTTTGCCCACTTCACCGCGCGCCAGCACGTCATCCGCGTCCAACGCCGTCTGGGTCGGCAAATCAAACGCCACCGACAAACCGCTTTGGCCGCGGCTTAGGTTGGTGCGAAACAAAGCGTTCGATGCGGCTGCCGAGGAATGGCCCGAATAGGTGCGAAACAGCCACGGGCGATCCTTTTTGGGGACCGAAGGGGCAAAAAGTGTGTCTTTCGCATCTGCAATATTTCGCGTCATGAGGCTCTCCCAAAATGAAGTGGACCGCCTTATGCAATGGCAGTTTCCGGGCAAGATTGTCCCTCATCAAACAAAATTTCGCAAGTGCGGAATAAATTGTGCATTGCAATATTTTTTCAGATGCGTCCATACTTACCACCAGAACAGACTTGGTCTAAACCCACGCGGTCAAAAATGAGCGCCTTATTCTGGGATATAAGTCGGGCAAGCCAAGTGAACAGGGCAGCAATGGAGGCCGATCATGGCTGAGGTAAAAATAGACGAAAACACCGGTGGTATTGCCGAGACTCTGGCAAACCAGCCGAAAAAAGATTTGTACGAACTCGGCGAGTTCCCCCCGCTGGGTCATATCCCCAAAGACATGTATGCGTGGGTCATTCGTCGTGACCGTCACGGCGAACCCGATACCGCCATGCAGATCGAAGTGGTGGAAACCCCAGAAATCGATAGCCATGAAGTGCTGGTGATGGTGATGGCGGCGGGCGTCAACTACAACGGAATCTGGGCCGCTTTGGGCTTGCCGATTTCCGTTTTCGACGTACACAAACAGCCCTTCCACATTGCCGGGTCCGATGCCGCGGGTATCGTTTGGGCCGTGGGTTCCAAGGTCAAACGCTGGAAAGTCGGCGACGAAGTGGTGGTTCATTGCAACCAAGATGACGGCGACGACGAAGAATGCAACGGCGGCGACCCGATGTTTTCACCGTCCCAGCGCATCTGGGGTTATGAAACGCCGGACGGCTCATTTGCCCAGTTCACCCGTGTGCAAGCGCAACAGCTGATGGTGCGCCCCAAACATCTGACGTGGGAAGAAAGTGCGTGTTACGTGCTCACCCTGGCCACGGCGTACCGCATGCTGTTCGGCCACCGTCCGCACATCTTGCGTCCCGGTCACAATGTTTTGGTTTGGGGGGCATCGGGCGGTTTGGGGTCCATGGCCATTCAATTGATCGCGACCGCAGGCGCCAACGCCATTGGGGTGATTTCCGAAGACGACAAACGTGATTTTGTCATGCGTTTGGGGGCCAAAGGCGTCGTCAACCGCAAGGAATTCGATTGCTGGGGGCAACTGCCCGACGTCGACGACCAAGAAGCTTACGGCGATTACATGAAGCGCTGTCGCAAATTCGGCAAAGCGCTGTGGGACTTCACCGGCAAGGGTGTGGACGTCGACATGGTGTTCGAACACCCCGGCGAACAGACCTTCCCGGTGTCCGCCTTTGTCGTCAAACGCGGCGGCATGGTGGTGTTTTGCGCCGGCACAACGGGCTTTAACATCACCTTTGATGCGCGCTTTGTGTGGATGCGTCAAAAACGCATTCAAGGCAGCCACTTTGCCCACTTGCGCCAAGCGGCCCAAGCGAACAAACTGGTGTGTGAACGGCGCATCGACCCGTGCATGAGCGAAGTCTTCCCTTGGGACGACATCCCCGAAGCCCACATGAAAATGCGCCAAAACAAGCACAAGCCAGGCAATATGGCCGTGCTGGTCCAGGCCATGCAACCCGGTCGTCGCACCATCGAAGACTGCTTGGAAGACTGAGGAACCTGATATGAGCACTGAGACCTCCCCCCTCTTAGACGGGGCTTTAGGGCTTTGCCAACAAGCCGCCATCGATTGCCTCACCTTGGTGAATGCTGCCCGCACAGCCGTGCAGGACAAAATCGTTCGTGACGGCCGCATCGACGGCCAACTGTTGGATCAAGAGCAATTCGCCGCCCATGGCTTTGCCTGGCTGAAAACCTACGCCACCGCCATCGAACAACTGGTGGGTTGGGCCGAACGTCTTGAACAAGGCGGTCAGCTTGGCGAATTGGAAAGCTTGATTTTGCAAGTCGGCACCGCCGAATACCTGTCCCAAATGGCCGGCGGCATTCCCATGAGCCAGGTGGAAATCGTCCGCCCCCGCGATATGGGCGTTGATCCCGCCACCGTGCGCGGCTTTTATTCAGACGCCGTCAAAACCTTGATTCAAGACGGCAACGCCAACGCCGCACGGGTGCGCATTGCCCAGCTTTTGGATGTGCACACCGCCATGTATGGCAACGACGGACTGAACGACGAAACCTTGGAAATGGTGCAAGACCAATTTCGCCGTTTCGCCGCCGAAGAAGTTGCCCCCAACGCTCCCAAATGGCATGACAGCGACGTTTTGATCCCCGATGAAATCGTCAATCACATGGCTGAATTGGGCGTCTTTGGCCTGACCATCGCCGAAGAATTTGGCGGCCTGGACATGGGCAAAACCGCCATGTGCGTGGTCACCGAAGAATTGTCGCGCGGCTATATCGGCGTCGGCTCCTTGGGCACGCGCTCCGAAATCGCCGCCGAGCTCATCAGCATTGGCGGCACCGACGCGCAAAAGCAGAAATACCTGCCCGCCATCGCCGCAGGGGAAATTCTGCCCACCGCCGTGTTCACCGAACCCAACACCGGTTCGGATCTGGCCAGCCTGAAAACCCGTGCGGTGCGCGATGGTGACGTTTACCGCATCACCGGCAACAAAACCTGGATCACCCACGCGGCGCGTTCCGACGTCATGACCTTGTTGGCGCGCACCAACCCAGACGAGAGCGGCTATAAAGGCTTGTCGATGTTCATCATCGAAAAACCGCGCGGCACAGAAGATAACCCTTTCCCCTTAAAAGGCATGACCGGAACGGAAATTAAAGTTCTCGGCTACCGGGGCATGAAAGAGTTTGAACTGGCGTTTGATAACTTGGAAGTGCCTGCTTCGGCCCTGCTGGGTGGGATCGAGGGCCAAGGCTTCAAGCAATTGATGGCGACCTTCGAAGCGGCGCGCATCCAAACCGCAGCGCGCGCCGTTGGCGTCGCCACCAACGCGCTGGAATTGGGTTTGCGTTACGCCCACGACCGGGTGCAATTCGCCCAACCCTTGATCAACTTCCCGCGCGTGGCGGCGAAGCTGGGATGGATGGCCGTCGAAACCCAGATAGCCCGCCAACTCACCTATTTTGCGGCCCGTGAAAAAGACGAAGAGCGTCGCTCCGACATCGAAGCGGGCATGGCGAAGCTGTTGGCCGCACGGGTGGCCTGGTCCAACGCCGACAACGCCCTGCAGGTGCACGGCGGCAATGGCTACGCGCTGGAATACCCGATATCGCGTGTTTTGGTGGACGCGCGCATCCTCAATATTTTTGAAGGTGCCGCCGAAATCCAAGCCCACGTGATCGCGCGCGGATTGCTCAAACCGTAATCTCTGCGATACCCTATTTTGCAAAAAAGAGCCCCAGACCTTTGGGGCTCTTTTTTGTTTTTTTAGGCATGGGGGAAATCATTTTATAGAGGTATAATTCATCATAATAATCTAAAAAATTTCACCATCCATACTCTGAGCGGAAAGAATAATATCCATGACCGATGATTTAAGCGGAGTCTACGCCCACGGCGTCGATGCAATTGCCCAGGACATGCGTCAAGAGGTCATCGATGAATCCAGAGAGTTGGTGACGGCGCTTGATCTTTTGCTGGACGCGGTTCGCCATGAACGCAGTGAGCCCGAAGAGCTCACCGCTGCCGTTTCCAAAACCGCCCTGAAATTGCGGGTCCAGGCTGGTAACGTGGGGCTGCGGCTCATCGGCACCATTGCCCGCCGCCTTGAAGATTACATGGCCAATATTACGGAACTTCCGCCCCGGGCCTTCGACGACCTGCAAATTTTTATCGATCGTTTGGAAGATGTTTTGGAAGGGCGCCTGGAGAACGACAGCGATGCCGCAGTGGTGGTGCGCGCCTTGCCCGCCAACATCGGGTTTGCCCAAGCCGACATCGAAGTACGCAACATCGAAGTCATGCTGGTGATGCTCCACGGCGCCGCCAATCACTATGTGCAGCGGGAATTGCAACAATGCGGTTACCGGGTGACGACGGTGTCCACGGTGTTTGAGGCCTTTTCGCAAATCGTGCAGACCAAACCCGATTTTGTCATCATTTCAGCCATCATGCCGGAACTCGACGGCGTAGATCTGGCCATTGGACTGTCTTCCATGCCCTCCACCCGCAACATTCCCTTGGCGCTGATCACCAGCCTTGATCCGGGTGACGAACACCTCAGCTTGGTGCCGAAAAACATCCCCACCATCCACAAGGGCCCATCCTTTGGTGACGACCTTTACGCCGCCCTCGACAACCTGTTTCTCATCTAGCGAGCGATTTAATACGACAACGGGACTTTCACCGTAAAGGTTGAACCGACGCCTGGAGTGCTGGACACCTGAATATCGCCGTGCATGGCTTCGATCATGCGTTTGGCCAGAACCAGGCCCAACCCGGTGCCTTCCACATCCCCGTCTTGGGCATGTAGACGTTGGAACGGCTGGAACAGATCTTGACATTCTGCCTCTGTCAAACCGTGACCGGTGTCGGTCACATCGATTTTCAAACAGTTGCCCGGCGCAACCGAAACCATCACATCCACCCGGCCGCCATCGACGTTGTATTTCACCGCATTGCTCAATAAATTGATGAGCACCTGCTTGAATTTGGTGCGGTCCACCCACACGAGCGGAACCGGCGTGTCGCCGTAATCTCGCACCAGCAAAACCCCTTTTTCAGCACTGAGCGTGCGTACCAACTCGATGCAATCATCAATCACGGCTGTGGCCGATATCGCTTCTAGGTGCGCGCTTGTGCGCCCCGCTTCGATGCTGGCCAGGTCCAAAACTTCATTGATAACCGTCAGCAGATGCTCGCCTGAGCGTGAAATGATATCGATGTATTCACGCTGTTTGGGCGTCAGACTATCGGAGTCTTGATACGCCATCATCTGTGAAAAACCGATGATGGCGTTGAGCGGCGTGCGCAATTCGTGGCTCATACCAGACAGAAAATCAGACTTGGCGGCGTTGGCATTTTCGGCCAGTTCTTTGGCAATCAGCAAGTCTTGTTCCGCTTGGCGCTGCCAGGTTACGTCCCGGCTCGTTCCCTCGACGCCCAGAATTTCGCCGTCATCATCATAATAATAATAGCTGTTGGTTGCCGCCCACACGGTTGTCCCGTCTTTGCGCCGCAATTGAATTTCATAATTTTCGATACGTCCGCCCCGTACGGCCAGTTGTTTAAGAAACTCATCGCGACCCGAAGCGTCAACGTATATGGCGCTGACAGGCGTACCGACCAATTCGTCTGGCTCATAGCCCAAGAGTTTTATGACCCCTGCCGAGCACATGGTGAAGCGACCCTTTTTGTCCGTGCGGTAAAACGCTTCGACAATGTTGTCTAAGATGGCGCGCACGTCCCGCTCGGATTGTTGCAAGGCGGCTTCCATGCGCTTGCGTTCCGTAATGTCGTGATAAACCAGCAACAGGGCGTCTTCCCCGTCAATATGCATGCGCACCCCCGACATCAAAAAGTCGCGCATTTCTTTTGCCCGCGTTTGCATGCGGGCCTCATAGTTGACCAACACACCGTCTTTGGTAAATGCCCGCAGCATCTGTTCGCGCGCCAGGGACGAATGCCACACCTCCAACTGGGTGGAGGTTTTGCCAATCGCTTCGGTGTAATCAAACCCCATCACCTCGACCCACTTGGCGTTGACGTCCAAAAACTGTCCGTCTTTGAGAACGGAAATGGTCATCAAGCTGGGACTGGCGTGAAAGATGCTCCAGAACTTTCGCTCAGAAGACCGCAGCGCATCTTCCGTCTGCTTGATTTTGGTGATGTCCGTTTGCACGCTCACCAGTCCGCCCGACGATGTCCGACGGTCTTGGGTCATCAATTGGCGCCCATCCTTCAAGATCACCTGAAAGGTACCTTCCAATTTGATGCGATACTTCAGCCTGATTTGGAGATACTCATCGGCATTTTTATAACCCTCGGGAACAACGACGTTGCCTTGCATCACGTCGATCAAGCCCAAATCCATAAAATGCACACCGGGTCTGGCCTGCGCCTGAGTGTAGCCGTAATCGTTGCGAAACCGCGAATTGCAGATCACCAGTTTGCCGTCTTGATCATAGAGCACAAAGCCTTCCGGCATGGAATTGATGGCATCGGTCAAATTCTGCTCGGCACGTGAAGCCCGGTCACGGGTCGTGCGCAGTTCTTGTTCCGCATCCAGACGCATCAACGCCAGACCGATAATTTCCGCGACGCGTTCCAAGAGGTGAGCATCATCCGTCGTCCATTTGCGCGGACTGGTTTGCACATCAACACTGACAAAACCGATAAACCGCTCTCCCAATTGGATGGGAGCACTGAGGTGAGCGTGAATGTTTGCCCGCAGCAAGCTGGTGCGAAATGCCTCCGCGTCGGCTGGCAGGTCGAGCGCATTGTCAACCATGACGGTTTTGCCATCACGGTACTGATCCAGACACCATTGAAAGCGATCTCGTGGAATGCCGACGGTTTTTCTGAGACCCGCGCCCTTTTCGCCCTCAACCCATTCAAGGGCAGTGCTGGCATGGGTGTTGGTGGCATAAAGATTATCGGCGGATAATCGAAACAAAGCCCCCCGTTGCGCGTCCAGACTGACGGACAAAATGCGCAACGCCTCTTCGATCGCCGCGCCAGAAGCATCCGCCAACAATCCACGGGTGATATCGGCCAAGACGGTGTCATGCGCTTGGCGCAAGCGTAACGCGGCTTCGGCATCGCGGCGAACCGTTATGTCTTCTTTCACGGCAACAAAATGCGTGATGTCTCCTTGAGGCCCAAGAATCGGGGCGATTGCCGTGGATTCCCAATAGCGCTCCCCCGTACGTTTGCGGTTGCACATCTCACCGCGCCAAATTTCTCCCTTCAAGATGGTTGACCACAACGTGTCATAAACGTGTGTCGGCGTTTGCCCGGATTTGAGCAAATTGGGCTTTCGCCCAATGACGTGCTCTTGGCTGTAACCCGTACTTTTGACAAAGCGGTCATTGACGTATTCAATCACGCCGCTCCGATCCGTGATGACCACGCATGACGGACTGGCCTCAACCGCCTGAAAAAACTTGCGATACTCATGTTGCAGATCAAGATGAGCGCCCGCGCCAAAGGGCTCCGCCGCAGTCGCGCCAGCTTTGGATTTTGGGTGCGCCTCTTGAACGATTTGATCCGCGCCGTTTTTATTTTTGTTAAATGTCATGGCCGTTTCATCCTAAGGAGCCCACAACGTAACGCTCCCACCGCTTCGGTGCAACACACCCATTTGGACGAGGTTGTACGACAAAATTATGACATCCGAGCTTGTAGACGCAGACATTTCGGACCATCTTTGTATCTTATTTTAGGAAGGAGTCTCATGGTTAAGCTCACAAAAATCTACACCCGCGGCGGTGACGGCGGCGACAGCGGTCTGGTGGACGGCTCTCGCCTTTCCAAAAGTCATACCCGCTTTGCCGCCATTGGTGATGTCGATGAGGCCAACGCGACCATTGGCTTTGCACGGGCTGTGGCCACTGTGGGTTCCGCCACGGATCGGTTTCTTGCCGGAATTCAAAACGACTTGTTTGATCTGGGCGCAGATTTGGCCACACCGGGGGAAATTCCCGGCGCGTTGCGCTTGTCTGAAGGCCGTGCGGAAAGTTTAGAGGCTGAAATCGATGCTTTGACAGAGCAGCTTGGCCCGTTGACCAGTTTTGTCTTGCCCGGTGGCAGGGAGGTTGCGGCCCGCCTGCACATGGCCCGCACCCAGGTTCGTCGCGCCGAGCGTACCGTCATTAATCTTAATTTATCTTCCCCCCTCAACCCCGAAATTCTCAAATATTTAAACCGCTTATCCGACCTTTTGTTCCAGATGGCGCGGGCGGAAAATGATATGGGCAGGGCGGATGTCTTGTGGAAACCGGGCGGGAACGCTTAAATCTTTCCGCTCTGCCCCATCGCTTGACATGATGCCCGCCCTTCGCACATGCGAAAAGAGTTTGCAGGTGCGGCGAATCTTGCCTAAGCTCTTGCTTCGCTGGCGGGTAACGTTCCGCCAACAGGGAAGCCATAAGGCAGAATTAAACAGATACCGGAAAAGACATTATGAAGGTTTTGGTCGCCGTCAAACGGGTGGTTGACTACAACGTCAAAATTCGCGTCAAAACGGATGGGACGGGTGTGGAAACTGCGGGCGTAAAAATGTCCATGAACCCCTTCGACGAAATTGCCGTTGAAGAAGCCGTCCGCCTCAAAGAAGCGGGTGGCGTTGAAGAAATTATCGTTGTCTCTTTGGGCGTTGCCCAAGCCCAAGAAACCATCCGCACCGCCTTGGCGATGGGTGGCGACAAGGGCATTCATGTCGAAACGGACCAAGTCTTGGAACCGTTGGCGGTGGCGAAGCTGCTCAAAGCGATTGTGGATAAAGAACAGCCCGATTTGATCGTGTTGGGCAAGCAAGCCATTGACGACGACAGCAACCAGACCGGCCAAATGCTGGCCGCGCTTTTGGGCTGGCCGCAGGGCACGTTTGCTTCCAAACTTGAGCTCACAGACGGCAAAGCCAACGTGACGCGCGAAATTGACGGCGGCCTGGAAACGCTGAGCCTCAATATGCCGGCCGTTGTGACCACCGATTTGCGCCTCAACATGCCGCGCTATGCGTCGCTGCCCAACATCATGAAGGCGAAGAAAAAGGTGATTGAAAAGCTCACCCCCGACGAACTGGGCGTGGACATCAGCCCGCGTCTGACCACGCTGGGCGTCGAGCAACCCGCAACCCGTCAGGCCGGCATCATCGTCGCCGACGTGACAGAGCTGATTGATAAACTCAAGAACGAGGCAAAGGTGATCTGATGAACGTTTTGGTCCTTGCCGAACACGACAATACGCTGCTGAAAGCACAAACGCTGAACACCATCACGGCGGCCAAGCAATTGGGCGACGTCACGGTTTTGGTTGTTGGACACGGTTGCCAAGCCGCCGCCCAGGCCTGCGCCCAGGTCGAAGGGGTCAGCAAAGTTTTGTTGGCCGACGCCCCTGTGTACGAACACACCTTGGCGGAAACCTGGACGCCCCTATTGGTCAAGTTGGCCGAAACGCACGGCGTCATTATGGCTCCGGCCACCACCACGGGCAAAAACGTTTTGCCCCGCGTTGCTGCCCTTTTGGACGTGCAGCAAATTTCCGACATAACCAAAGTCATCGATGCCGACACGTTCAAGCGCCCCATCTATGCGGGCAACGCCATCGCTACGGTCAAAAGCGGGGACGCCGTCAAAGTCATTACGGTGCGCACTACGGCTTTCGAAGCCGCGCCGGCGCTCGGCGGTTCGGCCCCCATCGAAACGGTGGATGCCGTCGATGTTCCAACCATTTCAGCTTTTGTCAGCGCCGACTTGACCCAATCGGCCCGCCCTGAATTGACCGCCGCGTCGGTGATCATTTCCGGCGGACGCGGCATGGCGTCCGGTGAAAACTTCCATCTGCTGGAAGCGGTTGCCGATAAGCTGGGTGCCGCTGTTGGCGCATCGCGCGCCGCAGTGGATTCGGGCTTTGTGCCCAACGATTACCAAGTCGGTCAAACGGGCAAAGTCGTTGCCCCTGATCTGTACATCGCCGTGGGGATTTCCGGTGCCATTCAGCATTTGGCGGGAATGAAAGACAGCAAGATCATCGTTGCCATTAACAAAGATGAAGAGGCCCCGATTTTCCAGGTTGCCGACTACGGCTTGGTTGCTGATTTGTTTGATGTCTTGCCGGAACTCTCTGAAAAGCTCTAGGCGATCAGCACGGGCGATTATATATAGGGAAGAAGCGGGCCTACGCCGTAGGCACGTTGCATTGAAACGAGGAACGATATGTCTGTGGAAAACATCAAGAAGATTGGCGTGATCGGTGCAGGGCAAATGGGCCGCGGCATTGCGCATGTCGCCGCCCTTGCCGGATATGATGTGCACCTGATGGATGCCAACGCCGATGCGGTTGCCGTGGCGCTCGATACCATCAAAAGCTACATGGATCGCCAAGTTGAAAAGGGCAAAGCCACCCAAGCCGATGTCACCGCTGCATTGCCGCGCATCACCGTCAGTTCAGACATGTCGGGTTTCTCCGACGCGGACTTGGTCATCGAAGCCGCCACCGAAGACGAAACCGTCAAAAAAGCGATCCTCAGCGAATTGTGTCCGGTGTTGAAACCCGAAGCGATCATTGCGTCCAATACGTCATCGATCTCCATCACCCGTCTGGCGGCCAAAACCGACCGCCCCAGCCAGTTTGTCGGCATGCACTTCATGAACCCGGTTCCGGCCATGGAATTGGTGGAAATGATCCGCGGCATCGCCACCGGCGAAGAAACCTTCAAAACGGTTTCCGCGCTGGCGCTCAAGATGGGCAAAACCCCGGTTCCGGCAGAAGATTTCCCGGCGTTTATCGTCAACCGCATGCTGATTCCGATGATCAACGAAGCGGTCTATACCCTGTACGAAGGCGTCGGCACCGTCGCCGCCATCGATAACGCCATGCGCATGGGTGCTCATCACCCCATGGGCCCGCTGCAACTGGCCGACTTCATCGGTTTGGACACCTGCTTGGCGGTGATGAATGTCTTGCATGAAGGCTTGGCCGATTCCAAATATCGCCCTTGCCCGCTGTTGGTGAAGTACGTCGAAGCCGGATGGCTGGGCAAAAAAACCAACAAGGGTTTTTACGACTATTCCGGCGCCGAGCCCGTGCCGACCCGCTAAGGCCGCTTCGCTCTTTATTCCATAAGCCGCCCCACCCGGGCGGCTTATTGGTTTTGGACTCTTAAACTCACATGTCTGACCTCACCCTGCTGGGCGTTTTCATTCCGACGTTTTTCTTCGTCTCCATCACCCCGGGGCTGTGCATGACGCTGGCCTTGACCCTGGGCATGACCATTGGTGTGCGCAAAGCTTTGTGGATGATGAGCGGCGAACTGTTGGGCGTGGGCACCGTGGCGGCGGCAGCTGTGTTAGGCGTTGCGGCATTGGTGACGCAATACCCTGAGGCGTTCTTGGTGTTGCGCTTTGGCGGCGGCGCATATTTGGCCTTTTTGGGCGTTCAGTTGTGGCTGTCCAGAGGAAAAGTCGCGCTCCGCATTGGGGAGGAAGACTTGCCCCAACCCCACCCTTTGAGCCTCGCCACCCAAGGGTTTATTACGGCCATCTCCAACCCCAAGGCGTGGGCCTTTATGGTCGCGCTGTTGCCACCCTTCGTGAACCTGCAAGACCCCATCGTCCCCCAATTGGTCGTGTTGATCGCGATCATCTTGGTGTTGGAATTCATCTGTTTGATGATTTACGCCACCGGAGGCAGGTCCTTGCGCAAGCTTTTGCAAAATTCAGGAAACGTGCGCATCCTCAACCGCATCGCAGGCATCCTCATGATCAGCGTGGGCATCTGGCTGGCGTTTTTGTAGACCGCTGGGTCTTTTTTTTCCGCTCCACCACTGCAATATTTTTGAAACGCTAGCGACTAAGAACTTTCATGGCTCCGTCATGCGGGTATCACGCAAATCGCCCACCCTTACGGTCAGATTTAGGAAAGAACCGTAAAAGGATGTGGCGCTGTGAAGCCTCTGATCGTAAATAACCTAGAAATTCGCCTGGCTGAGACGGACCGTGAAGTCGATGCCTCTTTGGCCCTTCGTTATCGCATCTTCTATGAAGAAATGGGCGCAAAAGCTACGCCTCGCGTGCTTGCGACCGAACGCGATTTTGACCCCTATGATGAATTTTGCGACCACTTGTTGGTGATTGATCGTGACCGCGGTTCTGCGGCACATCCCTGTGTGGTCGGCACCTATCGATTGCTCCGCGGCGAAGTCGCCGACGACTATGCGGGCTTTTATTCGGAAAGCGAATTTGAATTGGGACCGTTGATTTATCGCTCCGGCCAAGTTCTGGAATTGGGCCGCAGCTGTATCGACAGCAACTATCGCTCACGCGGCACCATGCAGTTGTTGTGGCGCGGCATTGCGGATTATGTTTTTGCCCATTCCATTCGCTATATGTTCGGCTGCGCGTCCATTCCCGGCATCAATCCCAGCGACATGAAGCTGCCTTTGTCGTACCTCTATCACCACCACTTGGCGCCGCGCCCCATTCGCACCCATGCTTTGGAAGAGCGTTTTGTCGACATGAACATGATGGCCAAAGACACCATCGATGTGGGCCAAGCGTTGCGCGAATTGCCCCCATTGATCAAAGGCTATCTGCGGGTTGGCGGCGTGGTCGGCGACGGTGCCGTGATCGATTATGATTTTAACACCGTCGACGTAAACATCATCGTCGAAACCGAAAACGTCACCGCCAAGTACTTGAACCATTACACCCGCGACAACGACAAAGCGGCTGTTCAAGAAATCGACAAAGTGGCCGCTCAAGGCACCGCCGCATGACGTTTTCCGTCCTGCGTGCGGGACTGAACGTCTTTTTGTTTTTGGTGCTCATAGGGCTGTTGTTAGGACCGTACGTCTTAATGATCGCTTTGGCACCGCACAAACGTCACAAGATTGCGCAGTTGTTTTTCAAAGGCTGTGTTGCGCTCACCGGGTTGCGACTGGTCGTCACTGGTGCACCCAGCGAGCGCACGGTTATGTTTGCGTCCAATCATGCATCTTACCTGGACATCATCGTGTTGGGGGCCGTCATTCCCGGCGGCGTGTTTGTGGCCAAAAGCGAAGTCGCCGACTGGCCCTTGTTCGGGTTTCTGGCACGCCTTTCCAGAACCATTTTCATCAGCCGCAATGGCCAAGACGCCGCCCTTCAGCGCACCGTATTGGCCGCGCGCATGAATAAGGGGCATGCTTTGGTGCTGTTCCCCGAAGGGACCTCAACCAACGGCGCCTCCATCAAGCGGTTTAAAAGCACTTTGTTTGCCGCCTTGGACGACGTCAATGCCCAGCCCTGGGTGCAGCCGGTCAGCCTTGTGTACGCCCGCCATGTGAATGGCCCGCAGCTCAGCCCCGGTCCCTTGCTCAGCCAAAGTGAGCGTGAACAGTTCACCTGGTTCGGCGATATGACCCTGGCCCCCCATCTGCTGAACGTTTTTGGTTCCCGCGGTTGTGAGGTGGAGGTCACATTTCACCAGCCCCTGAATGCGGTCCAGTTTGATGACCGTAAAATGATCGCCAAAGCCTGTGAAGAAGCCGTTGGCGGGCATCTCAACGATACCCTTGGCCCCATTACGCTTGATTTAAATGTTGCGGCAAACGATACAGAGTCGTTTACAAGCCTCGGACAGACAGCCCCCGCAATCGGGGCCGAATAGAGCAACGTCTTATGATTCGCGAATTTGATCTTCCGTGAGCGCCTCGGCGTAATCCATGGTCACGCCGGCTTCTTTGAACATGCGCTCGGAAAACTTGCCCTTTTCGTCCCAGCGAGCCTGAAAATCGTCATCCGATACCGAGGCGCGGTCCACCACCACATGCTTGATGCCCACCTGCAAGATGGCGCGGGCGCAATCGGGGCACGGCACGTGGGTGACATAGATGGTGTTGTTCAACAACGTCTGACCCGTGCGGGTGGCGTTGTAGATGGCGTTGCGCTCGGCGTGTTCTGTCCAGTCGTACTTGTCGGGGCGTTCATGGCGTTCCGCCGCATCGTCATCAATGCCACGGGGGAAACCGTTGTAGCCATATGAGCTGGGGGTTTTGTCTTCGGCCACAATTACCGCGCCGACGCACGTTGAGCGGTCTTTGGACCAAGACGCGATTTCGCGCGCCAGACGAATAAAGCGGGAATCCCATTTTAGCGACATGGCGACCTCTCAAGACTGAACAAAACGTCCATCATTACTAGGGTAACTGGATTGCTCAACGCAAGGGGGATCGGCCTGGGTAAATGAATTTTTAGTCTTCGGGGCCGTGTTCGAGTGCGACCTGGAACTGTGATGACCCCGAAGACCTGGGAGTTGCCCCCCAATTGGTTTAATTCAACTCGGCGCGGAGCCGTTCACGAAAGGCATCGATACACACCAATTGGCCTTTTTGCTCTACATGCCAGAACTGCCAGCCGTTACAGCTGGGGGCCTTTTGAACGAAGGCCCCGGTTTGGTGGATGGAGCCTTTAAAATCCGCCGTCACCAAGGTGCCATCGGCGCGAACCTTGGCCGAATAGCGCCGCCGCCCGTCATACAACACGTCGCCGGGCTTGAGCATACCGCGTTCAACCACACTGCCGAACGGAATGCGCGGGGCCGATCGTTTGCTTTCGGTGCGCAGCAACTCCAGGTCTTCAATCGGTTTGACGCGCAGGATGCGTCGCTCGGCCATCTCGGCATAATCTTTGTCTTGATCCAAGCCAATCCAGTTGCGGCCCAGTTTTTTGGCCACCGCCCCGGTGGTTCCGGTACCGAAAAACGGGTCCAAAATCACGTCGCCCGGTTGGGTGGAGCTCAGCACCACACGGTACAACAAGCTTTCCGGCTTTTGCGTGGGGTGGGCTTTGACGCCGTCTTTTTTCAGCCGTTCTCCGCCCGAACAAATCGGCAGCGTCCAATCGGAACGCATTTGCAAATCATCGTTCAGGGATTTCATGGCTTCGTAATTAAAGCGGTAGCGCGCGTCTTTGTCCTTGGCCACCCAGATCATCGTTTCATGGGCATTGGTAAAGCGCCGACCGCGAAAGTTGGGCATCGGGTTGGTTTTGCGCCAAATCACGTCGTTGAGCATCCAAAAGCCCAAGTCCTGCAAAATCGAACCAACCCGGAAAATATTGTGATAGCTGCCAATCACCCACATGGTGCCGTCGGGCTTCAACAACCGCCGCGCGGCTTTCAGCCAGCGTTTGGAAAACTCATCATAGGCCTGAAAACTTTCAAATTGATCCCAGTCGTCGTCAACCGCATCCACCTTCGTATTGTTGGGACGATGTAAATCGCCCTTCAATTGAAGGTTATAGGGCGGGTCGGCGAAGATCATATCGACTGAGCCTTCGGGAAGGCTTTCCATGGTTTCGATACAGTCACCAAGCAGGACCTTATTGAGCGGCAAATCTGAATGTTTCATGGAGGCAAGATGACGGATACGGGAATCGCCGTCAAGGAATTTAATGGAATCAATATGTTACAGCAGACTCTTAGAGCTATATGTTGAGTCTCAGGATTCCTCGAGACTCAATATCTTGCGAATTGGGGCAAAACTTTTTCGGTGCTGGGGGGTCACGCCAAGGGCTTTCAGGCCCTCTTGATGGGCTTTGGTGCCGTACCCGGCATTGGCCGACCAGCCATATCCGGGATACGTCCGGTCCAAATCCGCCATCATCCGGTCACGGCTGACTTTGGCGACGATGGACGCCGCCGCAATTGACAGGGATCTGCCATCGCCCTTCACAATGGCCTCGGCCGGACAGGGCAAATTTTTTGGCAGCCGATTGCCGTCGATCAGCGCGAAGTCGGGCCTGACACCTAAATTCGCCACGGCCCGTTCCATCGCCAACAGGGTTGCCTGTAAAATGTTCAGCTCATCGATTTCTTCAGCGCTGGCAATGCCCAGGCCCAACACCGCATCGCTTTGTTCCAATACCGCCAGCAAGGCTTCGCGCTTTGGGGCTTTGAGCTTTTTGGAATCATCCAATCCCTTTGCCAAGGACTCAGACAAGGTCGCCGCGTTGAGGATGGCCGCCCCCGCCACCACCGGCCCGGCCCAAGGCCCACGCCCGGCTTCGTCCACGCCGACGATCAGGCCCGAATGACCAAGTTCTAGGGAAAAGTCAGGCACGGGGAACGCTCTCAATCGTGTAGGGGCAACAGGGACCCCATTGTTGACCTCAGCCGTGTCTTTGCAAGAAAAATGTCGGCGGTTATATGGCGACTTTTTGTGGGGAGCTGTTCGTATTGATCTTCATCGACACAATCATCGCAAGACCTTGGTCCGTGGCTTGAATGATTTTGGCCGCATCACGGGGTAACGGCACGCCATGTCGTTTGCACACCAAAATCATCGCCGTCAGAACAAAGGACTCATTCAAATGCAGCTCATAGGGTTTTTTGGGGTTTGAGGTCATAAAATCGACGACCAGCGTCGAGCCCCCCGCAGGCCTCGGCGTAAAATGGATTTTTTGAATCGGTGAATTCGGGACCTGTTTACCTTCCGTTTTGCAATGCGCCAACAACGCCTGTTGCAGCAGTTCATCGGAAAAAATCAGCTTACGAACGTCAAGCAACATGTGTTTTAACTCATCGAATTCAATCAAAAGGTTTAATAAATTTTTCCAATGATCGCACAAATCTCGATAAATTAAAATAAAATGAATTGATCTCCCATATCGAGAGGCCGCTGGAAGGCTTTTGTGCTCAATATACAAGCCCCCAGCTTTGCAGGAATCAAGCCATTCTTTTTGCACGCCAAATCAAATCGCCGACCCAACAACTGGGCGTGAACTCCGGTTCCCGTCATCCGTGCATTGAAATCAGACACATAAAGCTGCCCGCCCCGCGATTGACGGAGCAAGCTCATCACCCGCTTGGCTTTATGGGGAACGTGGGTCTGCAACCATTCCCTAAACAGGTCTTTGACCTCCCGCGGCAAGCGCAGCAATATGTACTTTGCACCGCTGGCCCCGGCTTTGGCACTGGCCGCCAAAATGGCTTCCAATTCATGATCGTTGAGCGTCGGCACCAGGGGGGCAGCCAACACCGTCACCGGAACCCCCGCTTCGGCTAAAATGCGCATGGCATCCAAGCGCCGCGCCGGTGTTGCGGCACGGGGTTCCAGCGTGCGCGCTAGCTCCCCGTCCAAGGTACACAAGGATATGCCCACGGACACCAGATTGTCCTTGGCCATATCTGCCAAGATATCCACATCGCGGGTGATTGCATGCGATTTGGTGACGATCATGACCGGGTGGCGAAAGCGATGCAGCACTTCAAGCAAATCGCGCGTCACACGATGTTCACGTTCTAGGGGTTGATAGGGATCGGTGTTCGCCCCAAGCATAACCGGAGCAGGTTTATAGGACGGCTTTCGCAGTTCCGCTTCCAACACCTGGGCAAGATCTTTTTTAACGAACAACTTGCTTTCAAAATCGAGCCCCGGCGACAGGTTCATGTAGGCATGAGACGGGCGGGCGTAGCAATACACGCAACCGTGCTCACAGCCCCGATAGGGATTGAGAGACCGATCAAAGGCAATGTCGGGAGAGCTGTTGCGGGTCAGGGCGGACTTTGCCCGCTCCACCGTCACTTCGGTTCTGAGCTTCGGCAGGGCTTGGTCATCTTCGCCCAGATGCCAACCGTCATCGACCGCGTGTCGGGCCAACGGTTCGAACCGTCCGGCCGCATTTGACACCGCGCCCCGGCCTTTTTTGGGCAGCACCTGATCTCTCAAAGCAAAAGCATCAACCATCCTTCCACCTTACACAACGAGCGAGAACAATTCAAGAACACATAAGGCGCTTTGGTGACGGTGAAGACGTGGTAATCTCCGTTCATGTTGAGCATCATCATCCCCACCTTGAACGCCGAAGCGACTGTAGACCGGACGCTTCAAAGCCTTCGTGCGTCAAGTACCCTCATCAACGAAGTGCTGGTCATCGATGGGGGCTCAACGGACGACACGGCGCGGATCGCCACCCAGCACGACACAAAGCTGATCGTTTGCACCCCCGGACGCGGCCGTCAACTGGCCCGGGGTGCGGCTGAGGCCCAAAGTCCGTGGATGCTGTTTTTGCATGCCGATAGCATTTTGCCCAAAGGGTGGGAGGCGATTGTGAACCGCTTCACTGCCCCCGAACGCCACCAACAGCTGGCCGCCTATTTTCGCCTCGACTTCGATACGCACAGTGGCGGCGCAAAACGGGTCGCCCTGTTGGCCAACTGGCGGGCCCAGGCGCTGAACTTGCCGTATGGCGATCAAGGCCTGCTGATCCACCGAAGCCTTTACGACGAGGTCGGCGGATATGTGCCTGAGCAAGCGATTATGGAAGACGTCGACTTGGTGCGGCGCATCGGCCCAATGCGCTTAAGGCGCCTCAACGCCACCCTGCAGACCTCAGCCCAGCGCTACCAAACGGGCGGCTGGTGGGCACGACCGTTGCGCAACCTGACGTGCCTGGGTCTTTATCTGCTGGGTGCGTCCCAATCCATATTGCTGAGACTGTATCGATGAATCATTTGCCCCAACATCTGGTGCTGATGAGCAAAGCGCCACGCATCGGGCGGACGAAATCGCGCTTGGCCAAAGACATCGGCTGGGCCCGCGCCTGGGCCTTTCACCGCACGTTGCTGTTTGCCACGGCGCGAAAATTGCGTGACCCGCGTTGGCAAGGCTGGTTGAGTGTAACGCCGGACGTTGCGGTACATGATTCGCGGCAATTCCCCCCCGGCTGGACGCTCATCGGCCAAGGCCCGGGGGATTTGGGGGACCGCATGCTGCGCCCTTGGTTGACGTTGCCCCCCGGTCCGGTGGTGATCGCTGGCTCAGACATTCCGGCCATAACGCCTGCCCACATTGCGGCGGCGTTTCAAGCCTTGGGCGCAAACGATTTGGTGTTTGGTCCGGCCACCGACGGCGGCTATTGGCTTGTCGGGGCCAAGCGTCGCCCGTGCCTCCTCAACCCCTTTCAAGGGGTTCAGTGGTCCACCGCCCAAGCGCTTTCAGACACCCTCGCGCGGGTGCCGAAAGGGTACAAAGTCGCTTTCATCGAAAGCCTCAGCGATGTGGATGATGGGGCTGATTTTAGCGCTAAACCAAGTGCTCTTTAAGACGCGGCATCAGTTCAACCATGTTGCAGGGCCGCGTGCGGGCGTCCAACTGGTGGACCAAGATGTCATCCCAAGCGTCTTTGCAGGCCCCCGTCGAACCGGGCAGGGCAAACAGATATGTGCCATTGGCCAGCCCCGCCGTGGCGCGCGATTGAATGGTCGAGGTTTTGATTTTTTGATATCCGATCCAGCGAAACAATTCGCCAAAGCCGGGAATTTCTTTTTCACACACCTGAGCAAAAGCTTCAGGGGTCACGTCGCGCCCCGTCAACCCGGTGCCACCGGTGGCGATCACCACGTCGATGGTGTCGTCGTTGATCCAGGCGGTCAGCTGTTCGACCAGTTTCGGCACTTCGTCTTTGATGATTTCACGCGCCGCGACAATATGATTGGCCGCTTCGATGCGCGCCACCAAAGTGTCACCGGACTTATCGTTTTCCAATTTGCGGGTATCTGAAACCGTCAAGACGGCAATGCGCACCGGCAGAAATTCACGTTCACCTTCGATTTGAGACATTTTCGGCAACCTGTTCTGGTGCCCCAGCCCCAGAGGGGTCAAGGGCTGAATAACTGGGCCAAACACCGGACGCAATGGCATCCAAAGACGGTGCGGGTTGACCCAAACGATTGCGATAGACCCATAAATTGGTCAGCACGCGTTCAATGAAAATACGGGTTTCGCGCGACGGCAGGCTTTCGATGAAAAACAACGCATCGTCCATGTCGTTGACGCGCCGACGCCACTTGTTGAGATTGCCAGGCCCGCCATTCCAGGCCGCCGCCATCAAAAACAAATCACCCTGAATTTTGTTGTCGTTGAGCAAAATGGAAATGTATTTCTGCCCTAGGGCAAGATTGAATTCGGGATCAAAAAGCTGTGCTCTTTTGTTCCAGCGCAAGGTTCGGTCACGGGCCACAAAGCTGGCGGTTCCGGGCATCAATTGCATCAAACCGCGCGCACCGGCACCGGACTGGGCATTGGGATTAAAGCGCGATTCTTGGCGCACCAGGGCGTAAATCAACGCCGGGTCCACCGTAAAGCCGCCGTCCGGTTGCCACGCGGGCAAGGGGTAAGAGGCCCCGTCAAAGCCGCCGCCATCGGGGTAAAGCATGGCGTCCAAGCGCATGGTCAATTCCGCCATGCCCGTGTGCGCGGCAATGGACAGCATGCCCTGGGCCATTTCTTTGGGTGCCAAGCGGGCGGTTTGGCGCATTTCTTTTTCGGCCAATTCGCTTTCGCCAACTTGTACCAAGGCCAACGCCCGGCGTCCGCCGCCGTTTGCCAGCAAGGCTTGAACTTCGTCCCCATTCATGGGCGGCATTTGCCAGTTGAATTCCGGCTCGCGGCCCAAAAGTTTATTGGCCAGCATGCCGTAGAATGTGCGCGGATGTTTGGCAGCTTCTTCCAACAAGGGCATAACTTTTTCGGGGTGGCGCGCGATCA
Source organism: Magnetovibrio blakemorei (assembly GCF_001746755.1). Classification (GTDB taxonomy): domain Bacteria; phylum Pseudomonadota; class Alphaproteobacteria; order Rhodospirillales; family Magnetovibrionaceae; genus Magnetovibrio; species Magnetovibrio blakemorei. The sequence goes on from NZ_MCGG01000002.1 coordinate 89,270, forward strand.
AATTGGCCCGCGCGGCCCAAAAGGCAGAGGCCGAATGCGTCCAAGAAGACGCATCGTACTTGGCCGACAGTTCAAAATGTTCGGCGGATTTCTCCACATCGCCCAGACGCCAATAAGCCAGACCCGCAATCCAGTGTGCGCTGGGCAAATACTTTCCGGACTTGGCCGCGGATTTTTCCGCCCACTTGACCGCCCAATCGTCGCGCCCGTCCATAAAATAGCCTTTGGCCAAACTGGCCCTTGCCCAATCCATATTGTAGTCATCGAACAATTTTTGAGCTTCGCCCGATTCAATCAACTGCTTGGCAGACAGGGTGTGGCCTTTGCGCATGTAGCTTTTCAGCATGACCTTTAAGGTCGCGACCCGGCGACGCTGCGTACGGGTCAAGTGCTTGCGTGTGGGCTGGTCGACGTCTTCTTGGCTATTGGAGGCCTTGTTATATAAGGCCCGCCCCACCTGTGGCTTTGTGGGAAATTTATAGCCTGCCGGACGGCGCTTCAGGGCCAGTTGATAAATCTGCTTGGCGTAAAAGTGGTCGTTGTAGGTGTCCAGCCAGGATTTCAATTCTTTGTATTTGGAGCGGTATTTGGTCGGGTGCAAATAGCGTTGCGCCAGCACGTGCCCCATCAACAGGCGATCAGATAGCTGCTTGATTTCCCGGTCGGCTTTGCCCCAGTCGCCCTTTTCTTGCAAGGCGAAAATTTTCCGGTAGCGCGCCGTGTCCTCCGCGTTCAATACGCTGGGCAAATCGAGTTGCGCCACCTGTTGAACGGTGGCCGGGCTCGCGTCTTCGCCGACATCTTGGGCCGCATCTTGAGCGTGAACCAAAGATGGCACAACCGACATCAAAACCCAAACGGATGCGGCCATGCTCAAGGCACGAAAAAATGGCTTTACCGACATAATGATTTAAACAACTCCGCCCAATTCCCAGCCTGATGAATCCGCACTGAGTATCCACCCAAAATATTGACAAATCTTATACGTCATAGGACCAGATATAGCAATCCTGCCCCAAAGGGGTCTCTGCGTTTCAAGCCTGGGGGAAATTAAGCGTGCTCAGCCAATTTGGCCTTGATCGCAATCAGGTCCAACCACGTTTGACGCTTATGTGCCGGCGTGCTCAGCAAATTCAGCGGATGGTAAATGGCGGTGGCAGCGATGGGGTGCGACATCTGCGGCGTTTCATAGGTGAACCATTGCCCCCGCAGCCGCGATATGCTGCCGGGATGGGCCAACAGGGAATGCGTGGCCGGCCCGCCCACCGTAATCAAAACGACGGGATCGATGATTTCGATCATGCGCTCCACAAACGGCAGACACACCGAAATCTCACCTGCGTTGGGGCTGCGGTTGCCGGGCGGACGCCAAAACACCGTGTTCGATAAAAACACGTTGGTACGATCCAAGCCAATGGATGCCAACATTTTGTCCAGCAATTGGCCACTTGCACCGACAAACGGCACACCTTGGCGGTCTTCATCAGCCCCCGGCGCTTCGCCGATCAGGACGATGCGGGCCGCCGGATTGCCATCGCCAAACACCAGATTCGTTGCGTTTTTCTTCAATCCACAGCCGTCAAAAGTTTCCAAGGCGGCACGCAACTGGTCCAGGTTTTTGGCCGCTGCCGCACGCTCGACGGCCTCTTTCATCGCCTTTTGCACGTCAACCATGTCCGCAGGACGAACCGGAACCGGGACCGAACCGATCCGTCCCGGGCTTGGAGACGACATCGGCGTGGCAACGTGAGAGGTGTCATGGGCGGTTTGGGCTTCTTTCAGCATCGCTTCTGCGGCCAGGGCGCGCTCGGCCTGAGCTTCTTGCAGCAAGGCATAGCGATCCAAGGGCTGCTCGCCCATGGCCTCATCAACCCCGGCGTCGAGATACCATTTCAGGACCTCGGCGGGATGCAGCGCGGTGTCTTCAAACCTGTACATAACCGCCACCATACCATCGCCACCGCACAAGGGAAGTCTTGCTGCATTGCAAAAAGATGATTTCGCAGTTGCAGCAATTCAAATCCTGGGGTTTAATTTGGCCAAGGCCCCTTAAAATACCAAAACAGAAAACGGGGCCACCAGAAAACAGGGTAAAACAGGAGCACAGCGGATGGAACGTGAAGCCATGGAATTCGACGTCGTTGTCGTGGGCGGCGGACCGGCAGGTCTGACGGCGGCCATTCGCGTCAAACAGCAAGCCCAAGCGGCGGGCAAAGAGATTTCGGTGTGCGTGCTGGAAAAGGGCTCGGAAATCGGCGCCCACATTTTATCGGGTGCCGTCATTGACCCCATTGCCCTAACCGAACTGTTTCCCGATTGGAAGGACCTGGGCGCGCCGTTGAACACGCCCGTGGTTGATGACCAGTTTTTGTTCATGACGGCGACGTCCGCATTCAAATTGCCGACCCCTCCGCAAATGCACAACTCCGGCAACTTCGTTGCGTCCTTGGGGGAACTGACGCGCTGGCTGGGCGGCCAGGCCGAAGCGTTGGAGATCGAAGTCTTTGCCGGATTCGCCGCTGCGGAAATTCTGTTTGCAGACGACGGCCCGGGGAATAGGCGGGTCAAAGGCGTCGCCACCGGCGATATGGGCCGCACGCAGGCGGGCGAAGAAGGCCCGAATTTTGAACCCGGTGTTGAGTTGCACGCCACCTACACCCTGTTTGCCGAGGGCTGTCGCGGCTCGCTTTCCCAGCAATTGATGGAAAAATTCAACCTGCGCGATGGCGTTCAGCCGCAAACCTACGGCGTCGGCATCAAAGAACTGTGGGAAATCAAACCCGAAAGCTTCAAGCCCGGCACCGTGATCCACACGGTCGGTTGGCCACTCACCAGCGACGTTTATGGCGGGTCGTTCCTCTATCACTTTGGCGAAAACATGGTGTCCGTCGGCTTTATCATCGGCTTGGATTACACCAACCCCTACCTGTCGCCGTTCGATGAAATGCAGCGTTTTAAGACCCATCCGAAAATCCGTCCCATTTTTGAAGGCGGGCGGCGCATTGCCTATGGCGCGCGCGCGCTCAACGAAGGCGGCTTTCAATCCATCCCCAAGCTGATTTTCCCGGGTGGTGCTTTGATCGGCGCGTCTGCGGGCTTTATGAACGTACCGCGCATCAAAGGCTCGCACACCGCCATGAAGTCGGCCATCGAATGCGCGGACGCCATCGTAAAGGTTTTTGGCGAAAACGCCCCGGCTTTGTTGGAAACGTACCCCGAACAGCTGCAAGCGTCGTGGCTGTGGGCGGAACTGAAAAAATCGCGCAACATTCGCCCGTCGTTCAAAAACGGCCTGTGGATGGGTATCGCCTATTCGGCGCTGGACACCTATTTGTTTGGCGGTCGCGCGCCGTGGACATTCAAGCACCACACCGATCACGACCAGTTAAAACCGGCCAAAAACGCCCGCAAAATCGATTACCCCAAGGCTGACGGCAAAATCACCTTCGACAAGCTGAGCTCGGTGTTTATTTCCAACACCAACCATGAAGAAGACCAGCCGTGCCACTTAAAGCTCAAAGACCAAGGCGTGCCCCTGTCTGTGAACTTGGCGCTGTACGATGGGCCGGAGCAACGGTTTTGCCCCGCGGGAGTTTATGAATTTGTCGAGGTTGAGGGGGATTCATCGGCCAAACGCCTGCAAATCAACGCCCAAAACTGCGTACATTGCAAAACCTGCGACATCAAAGACCCCAGCCAAAACATCATCTGGACCACGCCCGAAGGCAGCGGCGGGCCAAACTATCCGAATATGTAAAAATAGCTGCGAACAACAACTTCGTCTTATTGCGAGCCGGGCACGAGACAGCTACACTGCGGCCATGACAACATTGCATCGCACCCTCAAAACCATGTCTTTTGCAACCCACCTGACATGCACCGCCGTCGCCATCGGTTTCGCCGCCATCACGCTTTCTGCAGCGTCGCACGCGTACGCGGAAAACGGCTCCGCTAAACCCGAAGAAAATCTCATTGACGGCAGCGGTGAAGCAGCTTCCGGCAGTTACCTTGCCGGACGTCACGCCGAACAGGTTGGCGACAGCTTGGCGGCGTTGAATTTTTACACCGCCGCCGTGACCCGAGGGGATCTGGCCACGCCAGACCTGCAAAAGCGCATTTACATTCTGGCCCTCACCGAAGGGCGCATTGATGAAGCCCTTGAGGCATTGAACAAAATTGAAATGGCGGGTGAAGAAGCGCCGTTCGCCAATTTGCTGCGGGCCGTTCTGGCACTTAAAACCAACAACTACGCCGCTGTCGAACTGGTGTTGAAAGCGGAAAAGGTTGGCCTGATCCGCTTGCTGGCTCCGGCCCTTAACGCGTGGGCCAAGGTTGGCCAGAACGACACCAAGGGTGCGCTGGAAGCGCTTGGCGCTATGAAAGAGCAAAAAGCCCTCAATGCTTTGCATGACCTTCATGCCGCCTTGATCGAAGAGCACGCTGGCAACTCTGCGGCGGCGGAAGCCTCTTTCTTGGAGGTCTTGAAATCTGCCGGTCTGTCCATCCGTGTGGCGCAGCTTTTGGGAGGCCATTTCGAACGCTTGGACCAATACGACAAAGCCTTTGAACTGTACGAAAAGTTCAAGGATGACGGCGAAGGCGAGGCTATGCTGGTGCTCGCGCAAGGTCGTCGCAAGGCCGGCAAGCGCTTGACCCTTGACGTCGCCACCCCCCAAGACGGTGCCGCTGAGATTTTGTACAACATCGCCAGCGTGCTGCAAAAGCAAGCAAGTGACAGCCGGGTTTTGGTTTTGGCGCGCTTGGCGCTCTATCTGCGCCCCGATATGGACGGCGCCAAAGTGGTGATCGCCGCAGCGCTGGAAACCAGCCAGCGCTATGCGGACGCCAACGCCATTTATGCCAACATCCCCAAAGATTCACCGCTGAGCTGGAATGCCCGCATGCACACCGCCGACAACTTGGACCGCCTGGACCAAACCGACGCGGCTGTGAGCTTGTTGCGCACCTTGGCCCGTGAACGGCCGAACCGGGAAGCCCCCCTGATCGAATTGGGCGGTGTTTTGCGCCGTCATGAACGTTTTAAAGAAGCGGTAGAAGCCTATACGGACGCCCTGAAACGGATCGATAAAATTGAGCCCCGCCATTGGGTCGTCTATTACGCGCGCGGCGTGTCTTATGAGCAAACCGATCACTGGCCCGAAGCCGAAGCGGATTTCCTCAAAGCATTGGAATTTGATTCCGAACAGCCCACCACTTTGAACTATCTGGGCTATTTGTGGATTGATAAAGGCCAGCATCTGGATCAGGCCTTAAAAATGATTGAAAAAGCCGTCGATTTACGGCCCCGCGACGGCTACATCGTCGACAGCCTGGGCTGGGGGCTCTATCGCCTGGGTCAATTTGACATGGCCACCAAAAAACTGGAACGCGCCGTCATGCTGCGCCCCGACGACCCTGTTATCAACGATCATTTGGGCGATGCCCTGTGGAAAGTGGGCCGCACCCGCGAAGCGCGCTTTCAGTGGCAACGCGCCAAAGGCTTGGAGCCCGATGAAAAGCTCCTCAAGCTCATTGAGCAAAAACTCAAAAGTGGCCTGGACGCCGTATCCTCTCAGTAAGAGGTGAGAACCATGCCCAAATCCGAACCCGCCAGCAGCTTTGCGCCCACAACCCGCTTCACCCGCTTCGCGCAAGTCACCCGTTTCGCGCCGGCGAAGATCAACTTGTACCTGCACGTCACGGGGCGGCGCAGCGACGGCTATCATGAACTCGACAGCTTGGCCGTGTTTGCTGACATCGGCGATGTCATTACCGTCAGCGCCGTTGAAGCGGGTGCGGGCTTAAGTCTCGACATCAGCGGCCCGTTTGCCGACGCCCTTTCGCCCGATGATGACAATCTGGTGATGCGCGCCGCCCGGCTGTTGGCGGCGCACACCGGCGTTCCCGCCGACGCGCACATCCAGTTGGAAAAGAATTTACCGGTTGCATCGGGAATCGGTGGCGGATCCGCAGACGCGGCGGCGACCCTCAAAGCTTTGGTCGTGTTGTGGGATATTGAACTGTCCGACAGCGCCATTCACGGCGTTGCTCGGGACATCGCCGACACCATCGACACCGCGCGGGCCTTATCGACCCTGTTTAAAGTGTGGCGCGACGATTTGGGCTCCGACATGCTGTTCACCCTTGGCCTGCAACTGGGCGCGGATGTTCCGGTGTGCCTGGAAGGTCGCCCGGTGTACATGGGCGGTATTGGCGAGCTGCTTGAATTGGCCCCGCACCTGCCCGTAACGTGGCTGGTGCTGGTCAATCCCGGCGTCTGCGTTTCCACCCCCGCCGTTTTTCAGGCCCGCAGAGATATGACCGAAGCGCAAGAGGACACATTCTCCCCCCCTGCGCGTTTTCACCACCATCCGCTCGACGTCGCCCATTTTGCCCGCCAACTGAGCGAACGCCACAACGACTTGATGGCCCCAGCCATTGCGCTTAGCCCCACCATTGGGGACGTCTTAAACGCGCTCGAATCCTCAGAGGGCGTCCTGCTCGCCCGCATGAGCGGCTCCGGCGCCACCTGCTTCGCCTTGTTCGCCCACGAAAGCGAAGCCCAAGCCGCCGCCCAGTCTTTAGCCCAAGCCCATCCCCAATGGTGGGTCAAAGCGACACAAATGCTCGACGAACCGCTGCCAATGTAACCACAAAAAGGGCTGATTTCCGCGATAAATATGCAAAACAAAAGCCGTTTTGCACATTAGCTAAAGTTTTTCCCATTACCCGCTTGCGAACCCGGCCATTACCCCTTATTTTCCCCCCCGCACCCCTTGTGACACGTTGTCCAAAGGGGACACCACGAATGGGGCGTAGCCAAGTGGTAAGGCAGCGGCTTTTGATGCCGTGCACCGTAGGTTCGACTCCTACCGCCCCAGCCAAAATCAGCAAAAGGCTCCCGAGCGGGAGCCTTTTGTCATTTCCAGTTTAATTTGTCATTTCACAGCTTAGTTTGTCGTTTTCATAACTTAGTCTGTCGCAAGATTTGGCCAGTATCCTGATAAATCAGGGTGTTGGCCGTATTTTATTTACAGATCAAAAATTGACCGTTTTCACAATTGAGAGTTTTCGTCGGATAACGGTTGGAGCGAATTAAATGACTAAAAATCACCAAACTCATTAGATTACATTCCCGGTCATAAATGAAGTCGACGCATGACAAGGTCCCGTCCTTTATCGTCGACAACTCTGCATCAAGATGGCATAGGTTTCTCATGGATAGTTTTCACCCATTGTTGAGCGCGCTGCTGGCCCGTTCGGATGCCGCTGCGGCGTTAATAGGCTCGGGGATTACCAGCGTCACCATGGCCCTGCCCGACGTTGGGTTTGACGGATTGCCACAGGGCCTACCCCAAGGATTGACCGATTTCATCTACTGGGCGAGCCCCGAAGATCGCCACTTCCTGCTCGGCTGCGAACAGGTGGTTTCGGTCGAGACCACGGGCCAGCGGCACATTGGTGCGCTGGCCGCCGCCTTGCAGTCGATGCAGACCAATTGGCGGCAGTTTGACCTCGACGACCTGGGCCAATCCCCAGCCCTGTTCACTGGTTTCCCCTTTGCCGCGGCAAGTGCCAACGACGCAACCGAGCACACCACGGCAGGGCTAAGCGCCTTCCTGCGCTTGCCCCTGATCACCCTCCAGCGCCAACGGGCGGTGTGCAGCCTGACCCTCAACTGGCACCGCGACAAGGGCGACGGCGAGGCCGCCAAGGCCGCCTGGCTGCACGCCCTGCAGCGGCTTCTGATCGCCGTTTCCTCACCGATTGACGCCGCCCCCTGCGCCAATCCCCTGCGCCGCGTCTCGGCCACGCCCAACGACGCCACCTGGCTTGCCCGCGTCGGCCAAGCCACCCAAGACATCCACCAAGGACTCTTAAAAAAGGTCGTCCTGAGCCGCCACATCCACGTTGTCGCCCCGCGCCGCTTCGAACCGGCGCGGCTGTTGATCAACCTCGCCCAACGCTTTCCCAGTTGCGTTCAGATCGCCATGACCGGAGACTTCGGCGTGTTGGCGGCGGCAACCCCGGAACGGCTGATTCGCCTGAAACACGGACGACTGCACAGTGACGCCCTGGCCGGGACCTGGCGCCGCGATCCCGACGAAGGCCGCGACGCCCTGCTCGGCTTCGATCTGCAACACAGCGACAAAGCCCTGCACGAACACCAACTGGTCGTCGATGCCATCTTGCGTCGGCTCGCCCCAGTCAGCTCAGACCTCACCTATCCAGAAGAGCCCCTGCTGATGCGGTTGCGCGGCCTGCATCACTTGTGGACCCCGATTGAAGGCAAACCCGCCCGTGAAATCGGCTTGCTCGACCTCGCCGAACGCCTGCACCCGACCCCTGCGGTCGGCGGCGCGCCCTCCGCAGCGGCCCTTGATTGGCTAGCCCGTCATGGTGAAACCCGCGACGGCCTTTATACCGGTGTGTTCGGCTGGATGACCCCCGGCGGCGATGGCGATTTGTCCGTGGTTTTGCGCTGCGCCGTGCTCAAAGACAATCACGCCCATCTATCGGCGGGGGCGGGAATTGTCGGTTCCTCCGACCCCATAGAGGAACTGGCCGAAACCGAGCTCAAACTCGCCGCCATGCTCGACGCCCTGGAGGAGGCATGATGCTGGACCAGGGACACTTGAACCTGATCTGGGCCGACGCCCTGATTAACGGCTTGGTCCAGGCCGGGGTCCGGCGCGTCGTCATCTCGCCTGGCTCGCGCTCGACGCCGTTGGTCCTCGCCGTTGCGCGCCATCCGTCAACCCGAGATTGGGTCATCGGCGACGAACGTAGCGCCGCCTATTTCGCCCTCGGCCTAAGCAAGTTGTCGGGCACGCCAGCGGCCGTGATTTGCACCTCCGGCACCGCCGTCGCCAATTGGCTGCCCGCCATCATGGAGGCCTCGGCTGCCAATGTGCCGTTAATCCTGATCAGCGCCGACCGCCCGCCCGAAGCGCGGGCAATCGGTGCCAATCAAACCACCGACCAAATCAAACTGTTCGGTGATCTGGTGCGCGCCTTTCATGAATTGCCGCCGCCCGCCGAAGACGAGATCGACACCTTGCCCGGCCTCACCGCCCGCATCGTCGATGCGGCGCTGTCGTCCCGCCCCGGCCCGGTCCACATCAACGTGCCGTTTCGCGAACCGCTGCTGCCCAAAAATGACCTCCCGCCAGCGAATAGGCGCGGTGGGCGGGCCATAACCATCCATCGCGGCGTCACCCTGCCCAGCGCCGACACCATCACCACCCTCGCCGCTGTCCTGTCGAGTGGCAAGGGGGTGATCGTCTGCGGTCCGGATCGTCTCGACGTACCCTTTGCCCACGCCGCGGTCCGCTTGGCCAACCGCGTCAACGCGCCGATCCTGGCCGATCCCCTGTCCGGCCTGCGGCGCGGCCCATGGGTCGACGACACCGTTATTGGCGGCTACGACGGCTTTTTGCGCAGCCCTCATTTCACAGAGGCTCACCAACCGGACTGGGTACTGCGTTTCGGCGCCTATCCGGTGTCCAAGGGCCTCGGTCAGTACATGCGCATGTGCGCTACCAGCCAGCACATTGTCGTTGCCGAATATGATCAATGGCCCGACCCCGCCGGACACGCCACGCACATGATCCACGCCGACCCCCGCAGGGTTGCCGAATCGCTCACCAAGGCCATCGCCACGGGGGCAGACCTGCACTGGCTGAAGGCCTTCCAAGCGGCCGATGCGCAGGTTCGCGCGGCCCTTCCCCCCCCCTCCGCGACGGGTCTGTTCGAGGATCGCGTGGTCACCCTGCTCGCCCACCACCTGCCCGCCGATAGCTTGCTGTTCGCCGGGAACTCGATGCCCGTGCGCGAGTTGGACAGCTTCCTCAGCGTCGAGCACAAACCCTTGCGCATGACCGGCAACCGCGGCGTATCCGGGATCGACGGCAATATCGCCACCCTCCTGGGACTGGCCGCTGCCGACCCCGCAGGCGCGCCCGCGGTCGGCCTGATCGGCGATCTGACCTTCGCCCACGATAGCGCCAGCCTGCGCGCGGCCCAAGACATCCCGGTGCTGATCGTCGTCCTCGACAACGGCGGTGGCGGCATTTTTGAATACTTGCCGCAAGCGGGCCTGGATGCGGCACTGTTCGCCCGCTACTGGCTGACCGACGACGCCCCCGACATCGCCAAAGTCTGTGCCGCCTATGAGATTGTCTGTCATCACGCCATTGACGAGGCAAGTTTGCAGCATGCCTTAAGCGCGGCCTTGCGCTCCAAAACGACGCAGGTGATCCGCGTCGTCCTCGACCGCCGGGCCAGCAACAAACGCCACCAGGACCACTGGCAGGCTTGTATCGACCCCTTTCAAGGAGACACCCCGTGAGCATTGCCTGGCAGGCCATCGAAAAACCCACCTTCACCGACATCACCTATCATCAAGCCGAGGGCATCGCCAAGATCACCATCAATCGCCCACACGTTCGCAACGCCTTCCGTCCGGAGACCGTGCGCGGCATGATGGCGGCCTTCCGCCACGCCCATCTCGACAAAGACATTGGCGTTATCATTCTGACTGGCGCGGGCGAACTGGCTTTTTGTTCGGGCGGCGATCAGAAAGTGCGCGGCGATAGCGGCTATCGCGATGAAAGCGGCGAGGAAGGCCTCGACGTTCTCGAATTGCAGCGGCAAATCCGCACCCTGCCCAAGCCCGTCGTTGCCATGATCGCCGGGTACGCCATCGGCGGCGGTCATGTCTTGCACCTGTGTTGCGATCTGGCGATTGCTGCCGACAACGCCCGCTTCGGCCAAACCGGCCCCCGCGTCGGCAGCTTCGATGCGGGTCTCGGCGTCGGCTTGCTGGCGCGTATGGTCGGCCTGCGCCGGGCCAAGGAAATCTGGTTCCTGTGCCGTCAGTACGACGCCCGGCAGGCCTATGAAATGGGCTTGGTCAACACCGTGGTCGCCGTCGAGGATCTGGAGGCCGAAACCGTCGCCTGGTGCCGCGATATGCTTAAACTGTCACCCACCGCCTTGCGCTGCATGAAGGCCTCGTTCAACGCCGACACCGATGGCGTCGCCGGTCTACAAGAACTGGCTGGCAACACCACCGGGCTGTTTTACATGACCGAGGAAGGACAGGAAGGCCGCAACGCCTATGTCGAAAAGCGCGCCCCCGATTTTTCAAGCTTCCCCCGTCGACCATAGATCAAACCATCCGTCATGCTCACCGTAATCCCCTACAGCCTGCCCCTGTTGCGTCCGTGGACGACGGCGCGGGGCGTGCTGCACACCCGCCAGGGCTGGCTGGTGCGGGTCGGTGATGCATGGGGCGACTGCGCGCCCATGGTCGAGGCCGGAACCGAGTCCCACGCTCAGGCCTGGGCGGCCTTGACCTCTTGGGACGGCGGCACCACCGAGGAACTACCCGCCGCCGCCCGCTGCGCCATCGAAAGCGTCCGCCTGCCGCATCGTTTCGGTGGTGCGGGAACGGTCCGCGTCAACGCCGCCCTCGGGGCCATCGACGACGCCCTGGCCGCCTCGATTGCCGACGCCGCCGACGCAGGCTTCCAGATCGTCAAACTCAAACTCGGCGTCCGCCCATGGGCCGAGGAACTGACCGCGCTGGAGGCCCTGAGTCTGCCCGAGGGGATGTCTTTGCGCCTCGATGTCAACGAGGCCTGGACCATGGCTCAGGCAAGCGACGCCGTTCAGCGCCTGCGCCCCCTCGCCATCGACTGTATCGAAGACCCCTTGACCGACCCATCATGCGACGCCCTCGCCGCCCTCCAGGCGCAAACGTCGATTCCCCTCGCCGCAGATGCCTGCCTGAGCAGACTTGGTGTCGATGCCCTGATCGCCGCCAAGGCGGTTCGACGGTTGATCCTCAAGCCGATGGTCCAGGGCGGCCCCGACCGTTGCGTGGCCATCGCCGCACGGGCCAAGGCCGAGGGCATCGCTTGCATCGTGACGACGGTCGTCGAAAGCGCCTGCGGCGTGTGGCTGGCCGCGCGCACGGCGGCGGAGATCGACCCCAGCGCAGAGCAGACCCACGGATTGGATACGTCACGTTGGCTGTGCGAAGACACCGGCCAACCGCCGCCAATCGTACGGGGTCGCATCGCCTTAGGGGGCGGGTTTGTGCCCTTCGATGAGTTTCTTCAGAGCCCTGCGATCAGACTTGCCAAGCCGATTTAAGGGCAGTTCGTCGACCTGAACTGCTTGGCGAGGACGGTAAGACCCGGCCAGATTTTCGCGCGCCCAGGCGAGCACCTGGGCGGGCGCAATCGTCCCCACATAGAGCGCAACCACCACGTCACCCCACGTCGGGTCCTGCGTTGCCGTGACCGCCACCCCCTCGACTCCGGGGCAATTCGACAGGGCCGCCTCAATGGCGGTGGGGTGCAGGGTTACGCCACCACTGATCAACACGTCATCGGCCCGCCCGAGGATGCTCAGCGTGCCGTCGGCCTCCACGCGGGCCACATCGCCGGTCTTGAACCAGCCGTTTTCGTCCAGTCCATCGCCGGGTCGTAAATCAGCGTTGAGGTAGCCACACATCACTGCGGGGCCGCGCACGGCGAGGCGTCCATCCCCAACAAGGGCGACCTCAAAAGAGTCGAGCGGGCGGCCAACTTGACCGGGCCGCCAGGTATCGTCGATGGTCATCAGAGTCGCCAACTGAGAACCGGTCTCGCTCATCCCGTAGGTTGGCGCGAGCGGCCATCCGGCGGCCAAGGCGCGCCCTGCTAGGGCCGGGGACAGCGCCGCCCCGCCGGTCAAAACCACGCGCAAGGCGGGTGGCGGCGGACGATCCCCGGCGGCATCGAGGAGCTGCGCCAGCATCGCCGGAACGACCGAGATGTGGCTGACCGGGTGGGCGTTGATCTCGGCCCACACATGATCGGCTTCGAATCGCTCGGCGAGCAGGACCGTCGCCCCGGCGGCGGCGGCCCGATAAAGAATCGACAAGCCGCCGATATGACTGAGCGGCAAGGGGTTGAGCCAGATATCGCCGGGATGCAGGGGAATCCGTACGTTCGAGGCAGCGACGGCGGCGCTGATGTTGGCTTCACTGAGCATCACCGCCTTGGGCGTGCCGGTGCTGCCCGTGGTGGCAACGATCAGGCGTACGTCTGTCGCCGCCGTGGTGGTCGCGACGGGGGCGAGCAAAGCCTCACGGAGGGGCCTGGGCAGGGTCGGGTCAAGGGCAAACAGCGCGCGTTTCGCGGCCCACGCCCCATGGACCAGGCTGACCATATCGAGACGATTCGTTTCGCCGACGACCACCTGCGCATCGCCATAGGACGCCATCACCTCCCGCCCCCGGGCGTGCAGAGTGGCGTAGGATACGGCTCGTCCGCTATGGATCAAGGCGATGGCGTTGCTGTTGTTCATAGAATCACGACTAGACAGAGCGAAGGCGAAACTGTCGCCGGGCAGGATGGTTGAGCCAATTAAGCACACCCTCACCGTATGCGAAAGGGGCTCCTGCACAACGCCCTTGAGCGAAACAAAGGCCTCGCCCTTAGCCCCGCCGTTGCGGCGCAGGCGACCATGTCTGACGTCAGCATCCCTGGGACACACGGAGACCAATGCGTAACGGAAGATTTTTGGCTCGTCGTAGAGAGTGAAAGCGAATGAAGATGAAACTAGAAATCCATAAACGAGACAGACAGCGCCGTCAGTCGAAACGGGCGCGGATGTCATCGGGAACGCAGACCGCCCGAATACCGCTGACGTGGGTCTCATCGATCACCACCCAACCCCGCACCTCATGACCAATCACCGCTTCCACGCCGCCGTTGTAAATCTTATGGATGACTTTAAAGGAAGAGTTTCCCCAGCTTTCGATGGCGCTTTCCACGGTAATCACATTGCGAAAACGTGATGGCCGCATAAACTTCGCATGTGCGTCCAAGATGGGAATGCCGAGGATGCCATGATCCTTGAACATCTGCGGAAGCTCCAACCCCACCGACGCAAAAAGTTCGGTGGTTCCGTTTTCGAACCAGCGAAAATAGTTGGGGTAGAAAACAATGTCGGCAGGATCGCAATCGCCCCACGGCACGGTCATGTCATAACGGTTGGACTTCATTTTAGGATTCCCCTCGTGCCGTTATTTGAGCATATGCGGTAGCCACAGCGCCAATGTTGGGAACAAGGTCAGCTGCGCAACGCGAATAAAGTCCGCTGTCTAAAATGGCAACGAAGGTTTCTGTCAGCTTCACACCACGCGCCATGGAGTTAACCTGGATTATTCATCGAAGGCTCGGTTTCGAGTTGGTGGGCATAACATCATTCCTTGTAATCGTTTAGAAAATTGTTGTTAAGCAGCCTTTCTTAACAACCCCCGAAAATGCCACGCCCGCGATGACCGATGATATCCTTCTTCCCTTCGATCTTCCAGTGGTTCGCCGCAACATTTTCATCATCACCCAGGCAAGCGGCATGCCAGGATGGTGGCGAAGACAATGCCCTGTGGCAGGACAACGATCCCGCCGGTGATGCCGGCGATCAGGTCGGCCTTTAGCGTTTGTGGCGTGACCATAGACAACCAGCCGACAAGAATGCAGGTCTGAACGGGGGGATGAATTTGCGGCCCCGTCAGGCAACCGCCTGATGAGGACTGTCGCAGATCACCGGAGGCAATTCTGCGTCCAGGATGGCCTGGATTTCCGAACGGCACGATCCGCAGTTGGTCCCGGCTTTCAGGGCTTCACCAATGGCGTCGACGGTGAGGATTTGATCTTGCGTGATGGCGCGGCGCAGGTCGTTGATACCGACACTGAAACACGAACACACCATGGGGCCTGGATCAAACGCATCACCCGCCGCACGCCCGGCCAGAAGTCCTGCACGGGCCAGGTCGTCCAAGGCATCAAGGCCGAATTGCGTTTGCACCCAATCGAGACTCGGCAAATCGGCCCGCGGCGATATGAACACGGCAGCGGTGAGCAGTCCGTCGCGCAGGGCCGCAAAACGGTGCCGCCCACCCGATGGGTCACAGAAGCTCAGCCATTCTGAATTGTGTCCGCCCAGGCGTTGCCGCGCCCAAGATTCCCAATCGGAAATTTCCCCCGTCCCCGCCATGGTCGTGATTGAACAGGCGGTTCCGGTGATGGTGGTCCAATAGTCCGCCTCACCCACATCCACGTCTTCACGCGTCACCAAAAGCGCATGCCATTTGGGGTGAAAGGCGCAGAGTCTGACCGGCGTAAATTTTGATTCAGGTTGCCCCGATAGCGCATCCGTGGACGGACTCACCAAGCGGCCGATCACCGCGTTGGCGCTGTTGGTGTCGCTCCAATGAATGGGAACAAAGATCGAGCCTGGACGTTGGCTGTCGTCGAGACGAACCCGCAACAACGCTTCCCCCCAACGGCTGGTGAGCGTCGCAAATCCCCCATCTGTCAAACCATATGCGGCAGCGTCGCCGGGGTGGACTTCAACAAATGGTTCGGTTCTGTGTTGGGCCAAGCGCGGGCTTAATCCGGTTCGGGTCATGGTGTGCCACTGATCGCGCACCCGTCCGGTGTTCAACACCAATGGATAGGCCGCACTGAGGTCGTGAGTTGGTGACTTGTGGTGCACAGCGACAAAACGCGCGCGTCCATCGACGTGAAAAAACCCGCCCGCGCCAAACAGACGCGCACAGCCATCTGCGTCGGAACTGAGGACCGGCCACTGCACCGGCATCAGGGCATCATAAGATGATGGATCGAGTTGCGTTAAACCGCTTAAGTCGAAATCACGCGACCCGTCATTTTCAAATGCGGACAACCCGGCATGTTCGGCAAAGATCATGGCGGGCCCCGCAAAAGCGAAGGCCGCGCCATGACCCATGCGCGCCGCCACATCGCAGATGATACGCCAATCTTCACGCGCTTCCCCAGGCGCTGTGCGAAATGGACGCTGGCGGGAAATACACCGTTCCGAATTGGTGACGGTGCCGTCGCGATCGCCCCATGTGGTGCTGGGCAGAACCACATCGGCAAACGCCATGGTGTCGTTGGTGGGAACGCAATCGGACACGGCGACAAAGGGACAGATTGCCAAAGCTTCACGCACCCGATTGGCATCGGGCAAGCTGACAGCCGGATTGGTGGCCATCACCCACAGCGCCTTGATGCGCCCGTCATGGATGGCTTCGAACATCTCAACGGCCTTAAGTCCCGGTGCCCGCGCGATGGCGGGCGCGTCCCAGAACCTCTCAACGATATCGACCGAGACCGGATCAAAATCCATATGCGCGGCCAGGGTGTTGGCAAGTCCGCCGACTTCGCGCCCGCCCATGGCATTGGGCTGCCCGGTGACCGATAACGGCCCGCAGCCGGGTTTGCCGATGCGCCCCGTGAGCAAGTGGCAATTGATGATCGCGTTGACTTTGTCGGTGCCTTGAGACGACTGGTTGACGCCTTGGCTGTAGACGGTGACAATTTTTTCGCTGCGTTCAAAGGCCGCATAAAATGCCGATACGTCGGCGGTCCCCACACCGCAATCGCGGGCAAGCGTCGCGATCTCCGCCCCTCCAAGGTGCGCCGCGTCCAGCGCAATGCCAAAGTCCTTGGTGTGGCGCTGAACAAAATCGTCATCGACGCATCCACGCCCATCCAAGTGCGCCAACAAGCCATTGAACAGGCGCACATCGGTTCCGGGTTTGATGGCCAAGTGCTGATCGGCGATGTCGCACGTGGCGGTGCGACGCGGATCAATAACGATTACGTGGGTGCCGTGTTCTTTTTTTGCCAGCGCCAAACGCTGGTACAGCACCGGGTGGCACCATGCCAAGTTTGAACCCACCAACACCACCGTGTCGGCATGGTCTAAATCTTCGTAATTGCCGGGAACCGTATCAGAGCCAAATGCGCGTTTGTGCCCGGCGACACTGGACGCCATACACAGGCGCGAATTGGTGTCGATGTTGGCCGAACCGATGAAACCTTTCATCAGCTTGTTGGCCACATAATAGGCTTCCGTCATCAATTGCCCGGACACATAAAACGCGACGGCGTCGGGACCGTGCTCCTGAATGACGGCTTTGAACTCATCCGCCACCCGGTCCAGCGCCGTGTCCCAATCTGTGTGCTCCCCATTCACCTCAGGATAAAGCAAACGGCTTTGATCGCTGAGCGTTTCCGCCAGCGCCGACCCCTTTGAACACAACCGTCCAAAGTTGGCTGGATGATCCGGATCACCCTTGACCTGATAATCGCCGTCACCCAAGTCCGTGACCAGCACGCCGCAGCCGACGCCGCAATAGGGACAGGTGGTGTGGACCGCTTCAGCCATGCGTTCCCGTAGCTTTCACGTCCGGCATTTGCAGACGGATAATGTCGCCACTCACGGATACCGGCACCGTACGTGAACAGCCGTTGTCGGGGCCTTTCACTTCGCCCGTGACCAAATCGATGTTCCAATTGTGCAGAGGACAGGCCACCGCTTTGCCATGGACGATGCCCTGGCTGAGCGCGCCGCCTTTGTGCGGACAACGGTCGAACAGCGCGAAGATCTCGTCATCGGCGGTGCGAAAAATCGCGATGTCACCTTGCCCGCTTTGCACCACCCGCGCCCCCAACTTGGGGATATCGTTGACGGTTCCAATTTCCATCCACATGATCGTTTTCTCCTTCAACATTTAGGCGACAATTTTGAGCGGGGTGAATTCGTGTGCGTCCTTGACGCCCTCGGCCCGTTTGGCCCAGGGGTCTTCCTGCAAGGCTTTTTGCGAAACCATAAAACGGGCGAACAGGGCTTTGCGCTTTTCATCATCATCAACCAAGTTGGCTTTGATGTGATCCAATCCGACCCGTTCCACCCACGGGGCGGTGCGTTCCAGATAGCGCGCTTCTTCGCGATAAATTTGCATGTAGGCCCCGGCGTATTCCAACACGTCTTGTTCCGTTTCGACGGTGGTGAGATAATCCGTCACCCGTACATCAATGCCGCCATTGCCGCCCACGTGCAGGGCATAGCCGCTGTCGACCGCAACCACACCAAAGTCCTTGATGGTGGCTTCGGCGCAATTGCGCGGACACCCGGACACGGCCATTTTAAACTTGTGCGGCGTCCACGACCCCCAAGTCATTTGTTCCAGCGCAATGCCCATTTCAATGGCGTCTTGGGTGCCGAAGCGACACCATTGATTGCCCGCGCAGGTTTTAACCGTGCGCAAAGATTTGCCATACGCATGACCCGACACCATGCCCGCTGCGTTCAAATCCGCCCACACCGCAGGCAGGTCTTTTTTCTGCACGCCGAATAAATCAAGACGTTGACCACCGGTGACTTTGACGGCCGGGATTTCGAACTTGTCCACCACATCGGCGATGGCGCGCAGTTCCTTAGCCGACGTCATGCCGCCCCACATGCGCGGCACAACGGAAAAGGTGCCGTCCTTTTGAATGTTGGCATGAACGCGTTCGTTGATGAAACGCGACTGGTTGTCATCAATGTACGTTTCAGGCAGGGCGCACAACAAATAATAGTTCAGCGCCGGGCGGCAACTGGAACACCCGTCCGGCGTGCTCCATTCCAACTGTTGCATGACTTCGGGAATTGACTTCATGTCTTTTGCCACAATCAATCGACGCACGTCGTCATGGCTATGAACGGTGCAGCCACACATGGGTTTGACGGTTTGCATTTGGTACGCGTCACCCAACGTGAGAGACAGGACTTGTTCGACCAAACCGGAACACCCGCAGCACGATGCCGAGGCTTTGGTGTGGGCTTTGACTTGATCCAAAGTCGTCAAGTCGTTTTTGGTAATGGCGGTGACGATGTCGCCTTTGCACACGCCGTTGCAGCCACAGATTTCAGCGTCATCTGCAAGGGCGGCAACGGCGGCGCTAGGGTCCGCTTGGGCCCCTCCCCCCGCATAGGCCTGACCAAACACAATGGTGTCGCGCAGCTCAGATATGTCTGCACCGTCTTTCATCAATTGGAAGTACCAGGCACCGTCCTTGGCATCGCCATAGAGAACCGCGCCTTCGACTTTGTCATCGCGAACCACGATGCGCTTGTAGACACCGCGGGCGGCATCGCGAAACACGATGTCTTCTGCGCCGTCTCCGCCGGAAAAATCTCCGGCTGAAAACACGTCAACGCCGGTAACTTTCAACTTGGTCGAGGTGACGGAGCCTTCATAGCCAACGCCTTCGCCGCCCGTCAGATGCGCCGCCAAGACCTTGCCCATTTCAAACAGCGGCGCGACCAATCCATAGGTCAGGCCCCGGTGTTCAACGCATTCGCCGACTGCGTATACATCAGCCGTTGAGGTTTGCATTTGGTCGTTGACCATCACGCCCCGACCAATTTCAATGCCGGCTTCACGCGCCAAGGCGACGTTGGGTTTGATGCCCACTGCCATGACCACCAGATCGGCTTTTAACTGGGTGCCATCGACAAGTTCAAGCCCTGTCACTTTGGTGTCGCCTAAAATCGCTTTGGTGTTGGCCCCGGTCAAAACCTTCAAGCCGCGCCCTTCCAATTCTGAAACCAACAGATAACCCGCCGCTTCATCTAATTGGCGTTCCATCAAGGTGTCCATCAAGTGCACCACCGTGACATCCATGCCGTTGGCCTTCAGACCCACTGCGGCTTCCAAGCCCAGCAAGCCACCACCGATGACGATGGCGCGTCCACCCAACTTGGCGGCGGCCAACATGCGATTGACATCGTCCAAATCGCGGAACGTTACCACGCCGTCCAAGTCTTTGCCCGGCACCGGAATGATGAACGGATCGGACCCCGTCGCCAGCAACAGCTTGTCGTAACCCAACGTCAGGCCGCGTTGGGAGGTGACGGTCTTGGTGGTGGTGTCAATGGCGGTGACGGCATCTCCGGCGAACAAGGTGATGTCGTTTTCGACGTACCATTCGCGGCTGTTGATGATGATATCTTCAAAACATTTTTCACCGCTGAGAACGGGGGACAGCATGATGCGGTTATAATTCTCCCGCGCCTCGGCACCAAACACGGTGATGTCATAGAGACCCGCATCACGCTTGAGAATTTCTTCCACCGTGCGCATGCCGGCCATGCCGTTGCCGATTACGATCAGTTTCTGTTTCATGTGACTTCTCCTAGCGACCGACTTATGCGACAGCTTTTTCATCTTCTTGGCGTTCAGACTTGCTTTGATTGCCGTGTTCATATTCTTCCAGGAACCCGAGCAGTTGCGCGCGCAATTCGTAATAGCGGGGGTGTTCCAACAACGCCTTGCGAGTGCGTGGGCGGGGCAGGTCGACATCCATGATTTTGCCGATCCGTGCGTGCGGTCCGTTGGTCATCATCACCACCCGATCCGCCAGCAAGATGGCCTCATCGACGTCGTGGGTGACACACACCGTGGTGACTTTGGTGCGGTCCCAAACTTCCATGAGAACCTCTTGCAGTTCCCAGCGGGTTAAGCTGTCGAGCATGCCGAACGGTTCATCGAGCAGCAAAAGTTTGGGCGACAAGGCAAAGGCGCGGGCAATGCCGACACGTTGTTTCATGCCGTTGGACATGTCGGCGGTGGGCCGGTTCATGGCATCTTTCAGGCCCACACGCGAAAGATAATATTCAACGATGTCGTTGCGCTCGGCCGCCGTCGCGTGAGGGAATACCCGATCCACACCAAGCATCACGTTTTCTTTGGCCGTCAACCAGGTGTACAGATTGGGGGACTGAAACACCACGGCACGTTCCGGGTTTGCGCCCGTCACTTCATGACCATCCAAAACAATGCCGCCGTCGCTGATGGAATTCAGCCCCGCCGCCATCGACAGCACCGTAGACTTGCCGCATCCCGAATGTCCGATCAGGGAAATAAATTCGCCTTTTTTCAAGATGGTTTCAAAGCCATCGACCACGGTCAACGGACCCTTCGCCGTCGGATAGGTTTTGGTGAGGTTAAAAAATTCCAGATAGCGTTCATCGTGATGACTGATCATCGCATCGCGGAACGCTTTGGGAGGCTTTTTGGCGTTGGGAAACACCGGGGTGACATTGGGCAGCGCCCCATCTTCATCACCACCGGCTTTTTGCGCCGCTTGCTGGGCAGCTTTGCCTGCGTCCATCAAATACGAGGTCACGTCGGCGCGGAGTTTTTTGAACACCGGGCTTGAGTTCATCTGCGTGCGCTCACGTGGGCGCGACAATTCAACCTTAAAGTCCGGACCAAGTGTTGCGTTGGGTCCGGGGTTCAAGGGAATGATGCGATCGGCCAACAACAAGGCTTCGTCCACATCATTGGTGATCAAGATGACGGTCTTTTTGTCTTGCGACCAGATCTGTTCAATCTCGTCTTGCAGCTTGGCGCGGGTCAACGCATCCAACGCCGACAAGGGTTCATCCAACAACAAGATATCGGGGTTCATGGCCAAGGCGCGTGCCACCGACACCCGCTGGCGCATGCCGCCGGACAGTTCCGCAGGACGCCGATCGGCGGCATGTCCAAGCCCCACCATATCTATGTAGTGCTGGGCTTTGGCCAGATGTTCGGCCTTGCTGAGTTCGCCAAATACGCTTTCCACCGCCAGCTTGATGTTGTCCAACACGGTCAACCATGGAAACAAAGAGTAGCTTTGAAACACCAAGCCACGATCCGGCCCCGGCCCGGTGACGGGCTTGCCCTTCAACAACACTTCGCCTTGGTCGGGTTTTTCCAAGCCAGCAATCAAGTTGATCAATGTGGTTTTGCCAGACCCGGAGAAGCCCACGATGGCGACAAACTCTCCGTCTTCGATGGTGAGATCAATGCCTCCCAAGACGTCGGTTTTTTCTTTGCCTTGACCGAAGCTTTTGGTGACGTTTTTGAGCTCTAGGATCGGTGTCATGATGGGTCTCTCTTTTTGCTCTTAGCGCACGTCGCCGTGGGTGAACATCGCCTGCAGCGCAGACATCACGCGATCCAATGCAAATCCTAAGATGCCGATGGTGAACACGGCGACCATGATTTTGGCCAACGATTGCGAGGATCCGTTCTGGAATTCATCCCACACGAATTTGCCCAGGCCGGGGTTCTGCGCCAGCATTTCAGCGGCGATCAAAACCATCCAGCCCACGCCCAAGGACAACCGCAAACCTGTGAAGATGTAGGGCAAGGAACTGGGCAGAACCAACTTCGTCAAGGTGGTGTCCCACTTCAAACGCAGCACCCGCCCAACGTTCATCAGGTCTTTGTCGATGGAGGCAACGCCCACCGCGGTGTTGATCAAGGTCGGCCACAACGAACACAATGTTACGGTGATGGCGGAGGTGACAAAGGCTTTGTCAAACATCGGATCATCACTGACGTAAAGCGCACTGACCACCATGGTCACCAGCGGCAACCACGCCAATGGCGAAACGGGTTTGAAGATTTGAATGAGCGGGTTTAACGCTGCATTGACCGTCGGTGACAATCCACAGAACACCCCCAACGGCACAGCGATGACCGAGCCGATGAAAAAGCCCATGAACACCGTCTTCAAGCTGGTGAAGATTTGATCTATGTAGGTCGGCTTGCCGGTGTATTGACGATCTTTGACTTCTGCCTCGGGATTTTTTGCCAGTCTGTCGGCGTTACGTTTGTCTTGACGATCATAAAAAGCAGCGGCTTTTTCGCGTTCACGCACATGGTCGGCATAGAGATTACCAGCCTGTTCCCACACTTGGGCCGGTCCGGGAATGTTGCCCAGCGAGGTCTGCACCATCGGTGCGGTTTCAGCCCACACCACCAAGAACACGCCGATGGCCACCAACGGCACACCCAACAAACGCCACAGCTCTTTGCTCTGCGCTTTCACATCTTCGCCAGCGATCATTTTGAGGATCGGCGTGACCCAACCCAGGCCGACGACGTTGAAATATTTTGCCGCCTTGTTGATTCGCGTGTGGAGACGCTCTTGGCGTTTTGCTTTCTGGGCAGCTTTGAAAGCCTGCTCAGCGTCTTGTGCATTCACGTCATTTGCGGTTGTTGCGGTGTTCATGAAACTGTTCCTCAATTTGTGTCTTTTGGTGAGGGGGAGGATGCCACCCGGCACCCTCCCGATTGGCCTTATTTTGCTGCCATCACCTCGTTCCCCACGACGATCTCTTTACCCTTTAAACCGATGGGAAACTGGGCGAGATAGGCGTTGGGCTGGGTGCCGTCATAGACGAAGTTGTCGATGAAGTGTTTTTGCGGGGCGCGATAACCATCCGTGTCCCAAGGAAAGTCTTCTTTCTTCACCTTGCCTTCCGCGACCAACAACTTGACAGCTTCCATATAGATGTCGGGACGGTAAACTTTCGCGGCGGTTTCTTTGTACCAAGCATCAGATTTCTCTTCGGTGATCTGACCCCAGCGACGCATTTGGCTGAGATACCAGATGGCGTCCGAATAGTAGGGATAGGTCGCAAAGTGACGGAAGAACACGTTGAAATCGGGCACATCGCGCTTGTCGCCTTTTTCGTATTCAAACGTGCCCGTCATGGAGTTGGCGATCACGTCGGCATCGGCACCCACGTATTGTGAACGGGCAAGAATTTCGACGGCTGCGGGACGATTGGCGTTGTTGTTTTCGTCCAACCACTGCGCCGCACGGATCAAAGCCTTAACCACGGCCAAGTGGGTCTTGGGATTTTTCTCGGCCCATGCGTTGCTGACGCCAAAAACCTTTTCCGGGTTGTTCTTCCAGATTTCATAATCGGTCACCACCGGAACGCCGATGCCTTTGAACACCGCCTGTTGGTTCCACGGTTCGCCCACGCAGTAGCCGAAAATCGTCCCGGCTTCCATGGTGGCCGGCATCTGCGGCGGGGGCGTCACCGACAACAAAGCATCGGCGCCGATTTGACCCGACGTATCGGTCTTGGAATAAAAGCCCGGATGGATGCCGCCGGCGGCCAACCAATAGCGCAGTTCGTAATTGTGGGTGGACACCGGGAACACCATGCCCATCTTGAACGGCTTGCCTTCGCTGCGGTATTTATCGACCACCGGTTTCAAGGCATCGGCCTTGATCGGGTGGACCAATTTGCCGTCACTGCCAACCGGAACGTTCGGTTTCATCTGGTCCCAAATGTCATTGGATACCGTAATGGCGTTACCGTTCAAATCCATCGAGAACGCGGTGATGACATGCGCTTGTGTGCCAAAGCCGATGGTGGCGCCCAACGGTTGGCCGGCCAGCATGTGCGCGCCATCCAGCTCACCGGAAATCACCCGGTCCAACAGAACCTTCCAGTTGGCTTGGGGTTCCAAGGTGACGAACAAACCTTCGTCTTCGAAAAAGCCCTGCTCGTAGGCCACGGCCAGCGGTGCCATGTCGGTGAGCTTGATGAAGCCGAACTTTAACTCTTCCTTTTCCACCGCCTGCGGCTCGGCCTGAACCGGCAGGCTAAACAGGCCGAGGCCCAAGGCGAGGCAACCCACGCCATAGGCCGCTTGGCGGATGATGGATTTAATCGAATGGGAATGCTTTTGCATTCGGGGGTTATTCATCTGGTTTGCTCCTGTTCGCCCCCGCCCACATTGGGGGACTGGGTTCAACACAAAAAAAAGGCCGCAAAGAAACCTGAACCTCTAAGGTCCCGGACTCTGCGGCGTTGCAGCTCTCACCCGGCGGTGGGTGAATATGAAATTGGGATGGCAGCGGTGCCAAATAACAAACTTACAAATACAAGATGCGTGCCAATCGGCCCCTAACGCTTTAACCCGTTGATTTTCTTGTAATAGCGCGAGCACCCCGGCTTAGGCTTTTGGGGAAGCCGCTTTCACAACTGCACTGTTTTTAAGCATATTATGCTTATTTAATAAACAATGCCTCTATTTTGAACAGTTTTTGATCGCGAGTTGGGCGATATATCCCGTGACATCTGTCGCATCAAAGGTGATTCCATCCAACGGCAGCGGCGATGGACTGGCTTCGTGTGCGGCACGGGGCGCAATAACGTCCACCAACAGATCCGGGCGGAAGGTGCGGCAAACCGCCTGTTCGGCCTGTGCAGAGGGCGGAGTCTGCCCCCACCGCACCATCTGCGCGTACAGCCACAGGGCGTCTTCGCATTCGGCCCATTCGGCCCCGTCGCGATGGAACTTGAGATCGCCTTCTAAGGCGCTCAACACCAGGCTTTCCACCACATCCAAATAAGCGGGCTGGGCCAGAATATGAGCCAATTGTGCATGGTGGTCCGGATCATCGACCCATTGCGCCGCCTCATCAAGGGCTTGAAGCAACGCCTTCAGCGTTTGCGGATGAGCCTCCGCCCAACGTTGTTGAAGGCCCAAAACCTTTTCCGGACCGGATGGCCAGAACGCCGAAGTGTGGGTGAGAATGACGCCCACACCCTCTGCCGCCGCCTGGATATTCCAGGGCTCGCCAACGCAAAAGCCATCGACTTGCCCGGCTTTAAGACTGTTGACCATATAAGGCGGGGGGATAACGACCAAACGCACATCGCGCTCGGGATCAACGCCACCCGCCGCCATCCAGTAGCGCAGTTGGTAGTTGTGGCACGAAAACGGAAACACCTGGCCGAACGATAACGGTTCCTGGCCTTGGGCCTGGCGCGCCGCCACCACTTGGCCAAGGGCGCGCGCCGCCGTCAAAGGCTGACTCAAATCGCGGCCCGTGTCTTGAAGGGCTTGATAAAGCGCATGGCTCACGGTAATGGCATTGCCGCCCACCCCCAGGGCCAAGGGGGCAATGGTCGGAATTTTGATGTGGTTGATGCCTAAACTTTGCGCAATCGGCATGCCCGCCAGCATGTGCGCCACGTCAAACTGCCCGATGTTCACGCGGTCGCGGATGTTGGCCCAGGACACCTCTTTGGTCAGATGCAAGTCCAGGCCGTGGGCTTGGGCAAAGCCCAATTCGCGCGCAGCCACCAGCACCGCGCAATCAACCAACGCAATAAATCCGGCGCGAACAACAGTGAGGTTTTCAGGGCTCGTCATGATCGCTTTTCCTCAACTCAGTAAATCGGCGGCCATCACGACACTGGCCGCGACCTCCGCAATTTTTTTCTTTTGGTTCATGGCGTTGCGCCGCAGCAGGGTATAGGCCTCGTCTTCACCGATGCACTTTTGTTTCATCAAAATGCCCTTGGCGCGGTCAATGATGATGCGCTCTTCCAACTTGGTTTTGGTGTCGTCAAGCTCGCGTTGCAGCCGGGAAAAGGCGTTGAATCGACTGATGGTCATATCAAGAATGGGTTTGATGCGTTCTTTCTTCAGGCCATCCACGATGTAGGCGCTGACCCCGGCATCCACCGACGCGGTGATCATGGCGCTGTCGGATTGATCGACGAACATGGCGATGGGGCGTCGGACCTCGCGGCTGACCTGAAACATTTGCTCCAATACATCACGATTGGGGCTTTCCAGATCGATCAGCACAACGTCCGGGTCCAGCGCCGAAATGCGCATATACAGGTTCGATGTGTCGGCAATCCATTCCACACGCAAAAGCCCCGCGTCGCTCAAGCCCTCTTTCAAGATGGCCGCGCGCACGGGGTTTTCGTCAATCACCAGAATTTTAATTTCGTCCGTCATCCACCCCAACCCGCTGAAAACCGCGAGGAGGTCTTTGCAATATTTACGCCAAGACGTGACGAGTCATGATATGCGCTATATGCGCTCTGCCAATACCCGGCAAACAAAGGTCCAAGCACCCCCGATGCATAGCGCACTGGGGGGTGCTTAGATCAAAGGGGGTTACTGAGCGGCAGCGCGAGCAGCCTCAAGCCAGGAATCGAAAGTTTTGCGATTGGCCGCGATCCACGCGTCCGCGTGACGCTCGGCAGCTTTCCATCCACCCTCGCCCTTTTCTTTCATTTTTAGGTTTTGCGCAGAAACGTCGTTAACAGATACGTTCATCACCTCAAACAGCTTCGCCGCCGCCGGGTTGTTGGCCACGAAGTCCGTATTCGCAACGATCATTTGCGTATTCACCTCAAAGCCGTAGTTCTTGCCGTTCGGCAACTTCGTGTCGACATTGTTGGGGTGCGCCGAATGCGGCACTTCAATCCACGTCACGTCATCGCCCGGTACAAGAACGCCGGAAACCCAATACGGGGTCCACGTGTAATATAAAATAGGTTTGCCTTCTTTATAACGGGCAATGGTTTCCGCGATGATAGCGGAATATTCGCCTTGGTTATGCTTGACCGTGTCGCGAAGCCCAAACGCATCCATCTGATGTTCAATCACACGCTCGCACCCCCAACCGGGCACGCAACCCGCCAAATCCGCTTTGCCGTCGTCGTTCGCATCGAACAATTTGGCTATTTTGGGATCTTTCAATTGACCGATGTTGGAGATGCCGTACTTATCCGCCGTTTTTTTATCAATCAGATAACCCTGCGCACAGCCCGGCAGATAATTGCCGGTGCGAGATAATTTGGCCTCCCCACCAGCGGCGTCGTAAAACGCTTGGTGCAACGG
The DNA here is from genome assembly GCF_001746755.1 of Magnetovibrio blakemorei. Lineage (GTDB taxonomy): Bacteria > Pseudomonadota > Alphaproteobacteria > Rhodospirillales > Magnetovibrionaceae > Magnetovibrio > Magnetovibrio blakemorei. The sequence continues at coordinate 116,631 of NZ_MCGG01000002.1, forward strand.
ATTCCAGTGATCGGCCATGAAGGTGACATCGCCATTGGCGATCGCAATATGCAGCGTGGGATACTTGGCGTTTTGCACACTCTTGACCTCATACCCCAGTTCCTTCAGCGCTTTGATGACGAGGATCGTCTGAAAGTTTTCGCCATCGACGTTATCTTGGCCGGGTTGGATCACGACCCCTTTGCCGGGCATGTGGTGATCTGCCTGCGCCGTTCCACAAAATGTCGTCACGCCCATCGCCAGAGCTGCGGTCGCAACCACGCCACGAATAAGTTTTGTAATCATCAGTCCTAACCTCTTTTCCTGTGCTTAAGCGTCATGCCCCAAAGGGGACTTTGCTTGCGGTTATCCCTTTTTCAACACCACCGAGCGAAACAGACCGATCGGTCCCGCTTCATACCAATGGCGAATGCCTTTACTGCGCTTTTCCTGTCCCATCGCCTGAGTGATCCGGTCCAAAACAATCGCCAGTAAAACGATGCCGACACCGCCAACGGTCGCCAGCCCCATGTCGAGACGTCCGATGCCACGCAGCACCATTTGCCCAAGGCCACCGACCGCAATCATCGAGGCGATGACGACCATGGACAGGCACAGCATCAAGGTTTGGTTGACGCCCGCCATGATCGTCGGCATGGCCAGTGGCAATTGAACTTTGAACAGCAATTGCGAAGGGCTGGCGCCAAAGGATCGCGATGCTTCCACCAAATCCGCAGGAACCTGACGTATGCCCAGATTGGTCAGGCGGATCAACGGCGGAAGCGCGAAGATGATCGTCACCACAACACCGGGGACATTGCCAATACCGAATAGCATCACGATGGGCACCAGATAAACAAACGCCGGCGTGGTCTGCATGGCGTCCAAAATCGGACGGACCGTCACAGAAACTCTGTCCGAACGCGACAACCATATGCCCATTGGCAAACCGATAAGGAGACTAAAAAATACAGACGTCAGAACCAACGACAGTGTCACCATGGCCTCCGGCCAGGCCCCAATCAATCCGATGCAGATCAAAGATACAACCGAACCAATGGCCAAACGAACATTGGCCATTTGCCATGCGATCAATCCGAATATGGCGATGATAATCATGGACGGCGTTGTCAGCAGTCCGGTTTCTACGGCCGACAACGTGGTGTCGATGGGGACACGAATGGCCTGAAACGCCGGACGAAAATTGGTCACCAACCATTCCAAACCAAGTTCGGTCCACTCATCTAAGGGAATGCTTGAATGCGCGAATGGGTCGAATATGTCGAAAGATGTCTCTTCCGCCTTTGACGACGAAAGCCAGTTGGTATTTGCTCCCTGATCAGATTGTTCCGAGACGCCCCATGCGGTGCCTTCGTTACCGGTTACGGTCGGCTGTTTCACAGGGGCCGCAGGTGTTTCCCAAGGGCTGGTTGTTGCCTGATCAGCCATCGTATTGGTCCATTTCCTGATCAAGAGCTTCCAGCAAACACGTTTTGGTGACGACCCCCAGGTACTTATTATTGGGGCCCACCACTGGCAATCCGCACGGCGCGTTGGCGACAATGCCGATCAAGTCCGAAAGCACCATATCTGCGGGTAAAACTTCAATGCCGGGGATAAAGGCAGAGGACAAATCTTGCCCTGCGCCGCCCTTCATCGCCGCACGGATCGTATCTTCCGACACCACTCCGGCGAATTCCTGATTTTTCCCCAAGACATAGGCATAAGACCGGTCTTCCTGGCGCAACTCCTCCAACCCCGTACGCAGCCCAACGCCGATACGTTTGATAACGGTGACTTGCGACTTGCGTGCGATGTCCTTGGCGCTCAACACCGTCGAGACGTTGACACCGCGGAAGAACGAAGCGACGTACTCATCTTCCGGATTGTTGAGAATATCTTCAGGCGTTCCCACCTGGACGACACGCCCGCCCTCCATAATGGCAATCCGATCGCCGATGCGCATCGCTTCATCAAGATCGTGAGAAATGAATATAATGGTACGTTTGTTTTCTTCCTGAAGCTTGAGCAATTCATCCTGCATTTCCGAGCGAATCAACGGATCAAGGGCAGAAAAAGCTTCATCCATCAACATGACGGCCGGATCATTGGCAAGTGCCCGCGCCAAACCAACCCGCTGCTGCATACCGCCAGAAAGCTCATCGGGAAAGCTGTGCGCAAAGGTTTCCAGGCCGACTTGCTTTAACGCCTCCATTGCCCGGAGATGCCGCTCGTCTACCCCAATGCCGGAAAGCTCCAGCCCAAACGCCGTATTGTCGATGACATTTAAGTGTGGCATCAGAGCAAACGATTGAAACACCATGCTCATATCGTTCCGTCGAAGCGCCATCAGCTCTTTGTCGGGCATGGAAGCAATGTCGCGGCCGTCAAAAAGAACTTGCCCCGCCGTGGGTTCAATCAATCGGTTCAGCAAGCGAACGAGCGTCGACTTTCCAGAGCCAGACAAGCCCATGACAACAAAAATTTCGCCTTCCCGGATCGTAAAGCTGGCGTCACATACGCCGACGGCATTCCCTGTTTTTTCAAAGATATCCGCCTTGTCAACGCCTTGCTTCAAAAGCTTCATCGCTTTCGCAGGGTTATCACCGAAAACCTTATAAAGGTTTTTCAGCACGATCTTATCGGGCGCTCTATCTGTTTGTGATGAATTTAAATCCGTCATTACACGATGGCTCACTCATTTCACGATGGCTTAAAAACTGGTGAATGTGTGCAGCATATGCATACATGGACCCAAACCCGCATTCGGGTTAAGGGTCTCGAAAAGCGAGATTCCGCCTTAAAAAATTAGGTGAGCGAGGGAATGAGATGTTCGGAGTTTGGCATGGCACACTTGCCAACAAACATCCAAGTTGGTTCTTCGTTGCCGCGAAGGCAGTTGGGAATGTCCCAAACCCGCTCACGCAAGCGCCCCACCTCATCTTCGGAGATGAGAATTGCCGGGGTCTTGCCAGTGTCAAGGTTACTTAAAAACATCAACTCAAAGAATAAAGGTTTCGTGACGGTTGTCAAATTGCGGGCATGCAAACACCAAAGCAAACCGGCTTGTTTTATGCCGGTTGACGACGCCCCGTCACACACCGGGTGGTATGCGAAATTTACCTGGCCTGGCCTTTATTGAGTCGACAGACGCTGAACCTGAGCCTCGGCTTCGGCCGCCTTGTCGGCATTGCCCAACACCCGATAAGCCTGGGCAAGGCGTTTCCACCCTGCGACGTCGTCAGGGTTTTCCTTCAGCTTATCGGCCAAGCGTTGGACCATGGATTCGATCATTGCTTTTTGATCTTCCGCGGTCATTTCCTGGGCATCACGCATTTGCTCTTGGGTTGGTCCCGGTGCCGCGTTTGCTCCACCTTCAGGATTGGCAAGCGCGCCGGGGCCGGTCGCCAAACCAGAAGACACAGGACCCATCGGCGGCAACATCTCTACCACTGGAACGGGTTGCCCCATTTCCGTCGCCAAGTCTTGCATACGGGTTTGAATTTGTTCGACCCATTCGGCGTTGGACGGGGACGCCTTCAACAGCGCCACATATTCAGCCATCGCGCCTTCTTGGTCTTGGTGCTGTAAACGTTCCAGCGCCAAGTAAAAATACGCGCGCGGCTCGGACGGGTCTTTGGCTTTGACCTCTTTGAGAAGCTCCGTCACAGCTGGCAACACGACGGTGTCGTTGGCAACGATCTGCGCCTCCGCCCACGCCGTCAGCACTTCCACATGACGGTCGGTCAAGGCCACGACCTTTTCATAGACCCCCGCCGCATCGGCGTAGCGGTTCATGGCTTCATAGACTTGCGCCAGCACCAACCAACCTTCGATGTCTTTGGGATTTTGCTCTAAGCGCTGTTCCAACTCAGCCAGCATTTTACGCGCGCGGTCGCGATCCGCTTCGCTGATGCCCGCATGCTGCGCAGATTGCTGTTCCGCCTCTAAATTGCGGGCGGCCAACGGCTGATCGGGCAACTGAGGCTGCCCCAGATACATGTAAAAGCCCACGGCCCCCAAAGGCACGACAATCAACAGCGCGATGATCAGCGCCATGGCGGTTTTGCGGTTGCTGGTTTCTGCCACTTCAAGACCGCTGGCACTGCCCCCATCGGTGTCGGAGGCATTCAACATGCGCCGTTCAATTTCGGTCCGCGCCGCCAAAGCTTGGTCTGGGTTCAAGACGCCGCGATCCAAATCGCGATCAATTTCGCTGAGCTGATCTTTATAAACCGTCAAATCATATTCGGCGCGCGAGGGACCTTGGGCCGTCGATTTGGTCTTGCGCGCCAAGGGCACAATGAGAAACACCAGCGCGACAACGATCAACGCGGCAACAACACTCCAAAACGCGATCATGCGTCATTTTCCTTCAATAAATTTTCGAGACGACGACGTTCATCATCGCTTAAGGGTTCCGCTTGCACACCGGATGTGGACAGTTCCATTTCGCCGCTGGCGGTTTTGCGCCGCCGAAACAACAGCACCACCCACAACAGGCCCAGGCCCGCAATCGCCGCAGGGCCGACCCACAACACCAACGTGGCGGCCTTAAACGGTGGGTCCAACAACACATAGTCGCCGTAACGGTCTACCATATAGTCGATGACTTGCTGATTTGAATCGCCCGCCGTAATGCGGTCGCGGACCAGCACCCGCATGTCGCCCGCCAGTTCTGCGTTGGAATCATCAATGGATTGGTTTTGACACACCACACAGCGCAGCTGCTTGCCCACTTCGCGAGCGCGCATTTCCAGCGCCGGGTCTTTGAGAATTTCATCGGGTTCGACGGCACCCGCAAATTGGGGCACAAGCACCGCCAACATCAAGGCCACGGCAAAAAAGCGGTTCATGGTTTGCGAAGCTCCTGAATTAAGGGCCATAATGTGTCTCTCCACACAGCCGGCGTAATCGGACCGATTTGCTTGTAGCGAATGATGCCCTTTTGATCGACGATGAAGCTTTCCGGCGCCCCCGTCACACCAAATGCAATGGCGGCTTTGGAGTTGGGGTCGTCACCGATCAAGGTGTAGGGATTGCCATATTTTGCCAGCCACTTCGGTCCCGCATCAGGGGTTTTTTCCCGCCAATCCAGACCGTAAATCGGCACCAGATTTTTTTCCTTCACGGTCATCAAAAACGGATGTTCGGCCTGACACGCCACACACCACGATCCAAACAAGTTCACGATCGTAACTTGACCCATCAAATCTTTGGAACCAAAGCCCTGGGAAAAGCCCTGAATGGGCTCTAACTCAAACGGCGGAACTTCCCGATTGAGCAACACCGACGGCAAAATATTCACCGCCTTGCCGTCGCTCACTTGCTTCAACTGGGCAATGGAAAATCCCCCAACAACGACCAGCACCAGCAGAGGGATAACATACAAAAGGCGATTCATTTCACGTTCTTTCCGTGGCTTTTCACATTGGCCCTATTCGGCCGGTACCGGCGTGGCTTGGGTTGAGCCCTGAGGATGGGCACGGGTCGGCGCACCGATGCGATGGCGTCGATCCGTCAAGCTAATCAGGGAGCCCAAAACCATCAACAACGCACCGCCCCACAACCACGCCACCAGGGGATTGTGATAGATGCGCATCACGTAACCGGAACCGTTTTGTTCTTTGTTGCCGAGCGCAACATACAAGTCGGCCCAAAACGTGGTTTCGATGGCGGCCTCGGTGGTGGGACGCCCTTGCACCGGATAGATGCGGTTTTCAGGATACAGCACGGTGTAAAGTTCACCGCCGTGGCTGACCTCAATGGTACCAACTTGCGCAATCCAGTTCGGACCTTGCTCTTCACGAACCCCTTTTAAGGTATAGGTGTAGCCCGCCAGTTCAACGGAATCGTCCAACTTCATCACCTGGATGCTTTCTTGCTTCCACACCGTCGAACCAATCATGCCTGCAATGGCGATGCCCAATCCGGCGTGGGCAAACGTCATGCCCCACGATGATCGCGGCATGGCGAGCAGACGCCGAACGCTTGTGCCCAAATCGGTTTTAAACAACCGCGCCCGAACCGCGACTTCCGTCAAGGTCCCGAATACCAGCCAAGCTGATAACCCGGTGCCCAACACCGACAAGAAGCTGGCGTCTTTAAGCAACACGAAGTTCACACCAACCGTCACCGCCGCCACACCAAGGGCGACGAACAGTTGTCTGAACGCCCGCATCGCATCACCGCGTTTCCACGACATCAACGGACCAAAGGCCATGACCATGATCATCGGCACCATCAAAGGGATGAACACCGCATTGAAGAACGGTGGGCCAACGGACACTTTGTCGCCACTCAACGCATCCAAAAACAACGGATACAACGTGCCCAGCAACACCGCCGCCGCCGCCACCGTCATCAACAAATTGTTCAGCAACAAGGACCCTTCACGCGACACCGGCTGGAACAAACCACCCGATTTCAGCTGCGGACCTCGCACCGCGAACAAGGCGAACGAACCGCCCACCACAGCCAGCAACAAGCCTAAGATAAACACACCACGCGCTGGGTCAGAGGCAAACGAATGCACTGACGACAACACCCCGGAGCGGACAATAAACGTGCCCAACAGAGAAAAGGAAAAAGCTACGATGGACAAAAAGATGGTCCAACCCTTCAAGGTGTTGCGCTTTTCCACCACCACGGAGCTGTGCAGCAATGCCGTGCCCACCAACCATGGCATGAACGAGGCATTTTCCACCGGGTCCCAGAACCACCAGCCGCCCCAACCCAGCTCATAATACGCCCACCACGAACCCAGCACGATGCCAGCGGTGAGAAACGACCACGCCGCCAACGTCCACGGGCGCACCCACCGCGCCCACGCCGCGTCCACGCGGCCTTCGATCAAGGCGGCGATGGCAAACGAAAAAGCAATGGAGAAACCCACATAACCGAGATACAGCAGCGGCGGGTGAAACGCGAGACCGGGATCTTGCAACAACGGGTTCAAGCCCTGACCGTTCGCCGGTGCGGGAAACACGCGCGCAAACGGATTTGAGGTCAGCAAAATAAACAGATAAAAGCCCAGCGCGATCAACGCCTGGATACCCAACACACGGGCGCGCAAGCTGGGCGGCAGGTTGCGGCCAAAGACCGCCACGGCCAGACCATAAATGGCCAGGATCAACACCCACAACATCATCGAGCCTTCGTGGTTGCCCCACACGCCCGAAATTTTGTACAGCATCGGCTTATCGGAATGTGAATTCGACGCGACGTTCAGAACGGAAAAATCCGACACAACATAAGCATAGGTCAGCGCCGCAAAAGACAAGATGACGAACAAGGATTGAACCACCGCCGCGGGCTTGGCGAAGTTCATCCATTGCACATCGCCGCGCGCCGCACCCACAAGGGGAACAATGGTCTGAAAAACAGCCACCATCAGGGCCAATACCAAGGCGAAGTGTCCAAGCTCGACGATCATTTTGCAGCTCCCGTGTTTGCGTTTTGCGCATCACCTTGCCATTGGCCGGATTTTTTCAAAGCATCGACCGCTTCGGGCGGCATGTAATTTTCATCATGCTTGGCCAGCACTTCTTCGGCGATAAATGTACCGTTCACGACTTTACCGGTGGTGACGATGCCCTGGCCTTCGCGGAACAAATCAGGAAGCAGGCCCTCATAGACGACATCGACCGAATTTTCCAAATCGGTGACACGAAAATGCACGGAGGAAGAGCCTTCGGCGCGCTGTACCGAGCCCTCTTCAACCAAGCCGCCCAAGCGCAAACTCTGGTTAGGGTCGGGGGCTTTGGTCACGATATCGGTGGGACTATGGAACAACGACACCCCGTCGCCCAGCGCGTACAGCACCAAACCCGTGGCAACGCCGACCAAGGCCATCGCCACGATAACAAAAGTGAGACGTTTGTGCTTACGCTTCATCGCCATTGGCGGTCTCCATTCTTTTCATTTCTTTGGGGCCGACTGCCGCTCTCAGGCGGTCAAATGTGGTTTCGGTGGATTTCAGGCTTTTGAGACTGACAACCAGCAACACCACCAGAACCACCGCCGTCAAACCGTATGAGGTCCACACGTAGGTACCGTATCCGCCCATGGAAAAAAATTCAGCCATGTCTGGGTCTCCTTAACCGCCGTGAACTTGCTTCAAGCGCAAGATCCGGACTTTGTTGGCGGTCAGTTCTTGGCGAATGCGCACCAACAGAACCCACACATAATATGTCTTAAACGCCACCGCCATGACGACGGCGGGAATCCACATCTCGGGCGGCATCGAAGGACCACCTTGTTTCATAAACGAGGACGTCTGGTGCAACGTGTTCCACCAATCGACCGAAAACTTAATGATCGGCAAATTCACCGCCCCCACCAGGGCGAGCACGGCAGAGGCTTTGGCCCCGCGGGTGCGATCATCAAATGCGCCTTGCAGCGCCATATAACCGATGTACAAAAACAGCAAAATCAACATGGAGGTGAGGCGCGCATCCCACACCCACCATGTGCCCCACATAGGTTTACCCCATAGGGAGCCTGTGGCCAGTGACAAAAACGTGAACGCCGCGCCGACCGGGGCTGTGGCCTTGGCGGCCACATCGGCCAGCGGGTGCTTCCAAATCAACGCCACCGCAGACGCAACGGCCATCGCCGCATAACAAAACATGCCCATCCACGCGGCGGGCACATGCACATACATGATGCGGATGCTTTCCCCTTGTTGGTAATCCGGTGGCGCTGTGAAGAACGCCATATAAAGGCCTGTGCCAAACAAAATGATGGTGAGGCCCGCCATCCACGGTTGGACGGCGGCGGCGATTTTTAAAAATCGCGTTGGGTTGGCGAAGCGATGCATAAGTCCCCTGATAATCTGACAAACGGTATACGTTTTTTTGTTTTCGCTTAATCTGACGCGGTCGGTTCTAGCCGTTTTCCTTCACAAGTGCCAGACTTTGCCCCCAAGTGATGGCGCAATTGTGGCGAATGTTGCACGTTTTGGTCTTATTCTAGGGCCTGTCTCAGCCCCGCTGCCGCCGCCCACGGCGTCAGCGCAAGAGCGCCCACCAAAAGTGCGGCCAAAAACACCAGGTGCGGGCGCACGCTCTGATCAAAAATGGCCGCATCCACCGCGGAAACGCCAAAAATCAAGATGGGAATGTACAGCGGCAACACCAGCAACGACAACAGCACACCGCCACGTCTGGAGCCCAAAATCAACGCCGCCCCCACGGCCCCGATCAAGCTCAACGTCGGCGTGCCCAGCAACAAGGCTGCGATCAGCACCAAAAAACCTTCAGACGGCAACTGCATCAACACCGCCAACAGCGGCGCCGTAACGATCAACGGCAAGCCCGTCGTCAGCCAGTGTGCGACCACCTTGGCCAAAACGGTGATTTCCAACGGCACCGGGGCCAGCGCCAAAAGCTCCAACGATCCGTCGTCATGATCGGTTTGAAACAGGCGTTCCAACGACAACATGCTCGACAACAGGGCCGCCACCCAGATGGTGCCCCCGGCGATTTTCGCCAAGGTGCTGGGTTCGGGACCGACGCCAAACGGAAACAACACCACCGCGATGATGAAAAAGGCCACCACCATGAGGCTGTCCATGCCTTGACGGAAGGCCAGCGCCAGATCGCGTTTGACGAGTTCTATAAATTTTCCCATGGCCGTTGCGCCCTATACCATCACATGTTCGTCAAGCGGCGCAGAACACGCAAAATTCGCCAGATTGAGGGTTTGCGAACCAGGGGTATCCACATCGGCGTGGGTCGACAACACCACCATGCCGCCCCCGTCCCGGTGGCGTTGGATGGCTGCCTCCAAGCGTTTGATGGTGGCCTTATCCAGCGCCGTGGTCGGTTCATCCAAAAGCCACAACGGGGCTGGTGCGGCAATAATGCGTGCCAAATTGACCCGGCGTTTTTGCCCGGCGGACAAAAACCGCCCCGGCACGTCATAAAGGTGTTTGATGTCGAAGACGTCCAGCGCACCCTGAATGGTGTCGTCGCCGCCACCACGCAAACGCGCCCAAAAACCGATGTTTTCCGCCGCCGTCAACACCGGCTTCACCGCGTCATGATGGCCTACGTAATGCAGGCGCGCGCCGTGAACGTCCATGTCATTCAGAGCATCTTCACCGTCCCACGTCATGGATCCCGACGCCGGTTGCAGCAATCCCGCCATCATGCGCAACAACGAAGACTTGCCCGACCCGTTGGGTCCAACCAACGTCAATGCCCCGCCCGCAGGCACGGTGAAGGTCAAGCCACGAAATACGGTGCGCTCGGAACGCACGCATACCAAATTGTCGCCGTTGAAATGAAAATCGAGAAATTGGCTCATAGTCGAATGTTTTTGTTCCCTGAAGATCGATTTTGGACCTTAAAGCATCCTTTCTCAATTACAAGCGAAGCCCTTGTCTGCATCTGCAAAAAAATCAGAAAAAAGGCCGGGTTCCTAAGAACCCGGCCAGTTGGTCAGCACTGCAAGTCATTTGGTGTTCCTCAAAACAAGGGCGGTTGGGAGGGGAGCCTTGTATGAGGAGTAATACATTTTACGTTTCGTTGGCACCTGTCTTCAGTCTTTATAGGAGCTGTATCACTTGACTACGGACGACTCGCTCTGGGGGGAGGGGGGATGAGCCGTCCGATGAGAGTATTTAAGCCTCTGAATGTGGTCGGATTATGTCACAATCAGGGAAATGTGATGATTTCTCCCCATTCACAAACCCTGTATTTCAATTAAGATACGCGCAAAATTGGGTGGTAAAATCACAAAAACCTACCCATAAGTGTTATATGGCTGTCGCGCATTTGGAAAACCGTGTATAAGGGCGCTCCATGCTGCACCGCAATATATGCGGTAAACCGCAGCCTCTTTGATAAACGACTTAATACGTTGAGGAGTCCCACATATGGCTGGACAAGATACACTTAAAACCCGCCGCACGCTTGAAGTGAACGGCAAATCTTATGACTATTTCAGCCTCAGCGCCGCCCAACAGGCTGGTCTGGGTGACGTCTCCAAACTCCCCTATTCCATCAAGGTCCTTGTTGAAAACCTGCTGCGTTTCGAAGACGGTCGCACGGTTTCCACGGACGATGTCAAAGCCGCCGCCGCGTGGGCTTCAGACGCCAAAGGCGGGCATGAAATCGCCTATCGCCCGGCGCGCGTTTTGATGCAAGATTTCACCGGTGTTCCGGCCGTGGTCGATTTGGCCGCCATGCGCGACGCGATTGTGTCAGTTAAAGGCGATCCGAAAAAAATCAACCCGCTGAGCCCGGTCGATCTGGTCATCGATCATTCGGTCATGATTGATTATTCCGGCACCGGCAACGCTTTGGAAAAGAACGAAGCGCTGGAATTTGAGCGCAATAAAGAACGCTATGAGTTCCTGCGTTGGGGCCAGCAAGCCTTCAACAACTTCCGCGTGGTGCCGCCGTCCACCGGCATCTGCCATCAGGTCAACCTTGAGCATTTGGCCCAAGTCGTGTGGACCAAAGACGAAGACGGAAAGACGGTCGCCTATCCCGACACCTTGGTCGGCACCGACAGCCACACCACCATGGTCAACGGCTTGGCTGTTTTGGGCTGGGGCGTGGGCGGCATCGAAGCCGAAGCGGCCATGTTGGGCCAGCCGGTATCCATGCTGATCCCCGAAGTGGTCGGCTTTAAACTGACGGGCGAAATGAACGAGGGCGTTACTGCCACCGATTTGGTGCTGCGCATCGTGCAAATGCTGCGTGAAAAAGGTGTGGTCGGCAAATTCGTCGAATTTTATGGCCCGGCACTGGATCATCTGAGTCTGCCCAACCGCGCCACCATCGCCAACATGGCCCCGGAATACGGTGCCACCTGCGGCATCTTCCCGATCGACGCGGAAACCATCAAATACTTAAAGCTCACCGCACGCGATGCGAATCGGGTCGCTTTGGTCGAAGCCTATGCAAAAGTCCAAGGCATGTGGCGCGACGGCTCCACCCCCGACCCGGTGTTCACATCCACGCTGGAGCTTGACATCACCACCGTCGAGCCGGCCATTTCCGGGCCCAAACGCCCACAAGACCGCATTGATCTGAAAAATGCCGCACCGGATTTTGTCAAAACCCTGAAAACCATGGCCGATGCGGATGCCCCGCGGGAAATCCCCGTCGCCGGCACCGATTACAAACTGCGCGACGGCGACGTGGTCATTGCCGCCATCACCAGCTGCACCAACACCTCGAACCCCGACGTGCTGATCGCCGCCGGTCTGGTGGCGCAAAAAGCCCGTGCTTTGGGCCTTCAGTCCAAACCGTGGGTGAAAACGTCTCTGGCCCCGGGGTCTCAGGTGGTTGGCGATTATCTCCGCGATGCAGGCCTGCAAGACAGCCTCGACGCCATGGGCTTCAACATTGCCGGCTTTGGCTGCACCACGTGTATCGGCAATTCCGGCCCCTTGGCGGAACCGATTGCCGCGGCCATTGCCGAAGGCGATTTGGTCGCCACCGCCGTGTTGTCGGGCAACCGCAACTTCGAAGGCCGCATCAGCCCGCACGTGAAGGCCAACTACCTGGCCTCGCCGCCGTTGGTGGTGGCTTACGCCATTGCCGGTTCCATGACCCGCGACATCATCAACGATCCGCTGGCCAAAGACAAAGACGGCAACCCGGTCTATCTCAAAGACATCTGGCCGACCAACGCAGAAATTGCAGCGGTGGTCGCAAAAGTCGTCACCGCCCAACTGTTCGCCACACGTTATGCTGATGTCTTCAAGGGCACCAAAGCGTGGCAAAACGTCCAATCCGCAACCGGGGAAACGTTTGCGTGGGACGCCAGTTCGACCTACATCCAAAACCCGCCGTTCTTCACCGATCTGGCCCCGGAACCCGACGATGTCACCGACATTCACGGCGCCAAGCTGTTGGCGGTGTTGGGTGATTCCATCACCACCGACCACATCTCGCCTGCGGGCAGTTTCAAACCGGAAACACCCGCTGGACAGTATCTGACCCAACACCAAGTCCGTCCCCAAGATTTTAACTCTTACGGATCAAGGCGTGGCAACCATGAGGTCATGATGCGCGGCACGTTTGCCAACATCCGCATCAAAAACGAATTGGCGCCCGGCACCGAAGGCGGTTTTTCCGTCTACAACGGCAAACAGACCTCCATGTACGACGCCGCCATGAAGCACATGGACGACGGTACGCCGTTGGTGGTTGTGGGCGGCAAACTGTACGGCAACGGCTCCAGCCGCGATTGGGCCGCCAAGGGCACCAAGCTGTTGGGCGTGAAAGCCGTGCTGGTGGAAAGCTATGAACGCATCCACCGTTCCAACTTGGTGGGCATGGGAATTTTGCCGCTTGAATTCAAAAATGGCCAAACCCGCGCCGACTTAAAGCTGGACGGTTCGGAAACGTTCGACATCACCGGCATCTCTGGCGGCATCAAACCGGGCCAAGACGTCGCCCTGAAAATCACCCGTGCTGACGGTTCCACCCAAGACGTCACTGCGAAATGCCGCATCGACACTTTGGATGAAGTCGAATACCACAGGCACGGCGGCATCCTCAGCTATGTGCTGCGCAACTTGAACAAGTCTTAAGTCGCTGAACAAAGTTCAAATCGGCACCCCTCGGCCTTTTCCCAGGCCGGGGGTTTTGCTATGGTGGTGCCATGAAACGCTTTAAAACCCATTTGACAGCTCTGATTGTCGGCGCGCTGAGCCTTGGCGCGACATCCGCCTATGCAGGCTACAAAGACGGCCTGATTTTGGTGCGCCAAGGCAAATGGGCCAAGGCCATCCGAGAGTTTACCGAACAAGCCGAAACGGGACATGCACAATCGCAATTCAGTTTGGGTCTGATTTACCACTTGGGTCGCGGTGTACCTAAGGACCTGAAAAAAGCTTATGAGCTTTACAAAAAATCCATGCTCCAAGACCACCCCCCGGCCCTCAACAACATCGGCATGATGTATTTGAACGGCGAATACGTGGATCGAAACTACGACGTCGCGTTCGCCCTCTTTTCCCGCGCCGCCGCCGATCACGCCCAATCCAAGGATAATATGGGACGGTGTTTTGAAAATGGCTGGGGCGTGGAAGCCGATCCGGAACAAGCCATCAACTTTTACCAATTGGCGGGAGACGAGGGCTTTAAGCTCGGCTATTACCACCTTGGCACATTGCATGAGGAAGGTCGCGGCGGCGCTGTCGTCAACGTGCCCGAAGCCCTGCACTGGTACGAAGTTGCCGGCGACAATCAATACGCCCAGGGCTACTTTCGCATCGCTGAAATCTACGAACAGGGCATCTTGGTCCCGCGCGACACCCCAAAATCCCTGAAATGGTATAACAAAGCAGCCGCATTGGACTATGCGCCGGCAATCGAAAAATTGGCCCTATTAAAGGCCCAAAAGTAATAAGGCGCACCCCCAATCGGAGGCGCGCCTTTGTTTTGCAGTGCTTAAATTCAGCCCTTACATGATGCAGTTTTTGGTGAAGTCTGCGGCTTCGTTTGTGCTCCAATCGCCTTTGGGCTTTTCTTTCATCTGGGTGCACCATTCGGGCGAACCAACGTCCGGCGAACACGCCGCAACACCCAAAGCAAACAGGGCCACAAAACCCAGGGCAGCAATTTGTTTCATCTTGGTCATACGTGTCTCCTCAAAGGATCAAAACTCGTTACCTAACGTCCCGTTTCAAAATTCATTAAAGGGCACGTTCCATGACAGATGCAAGCCGTTTGGCAAATGCAGCGGGGTCGGAAGGCACTTCACCTTCGGCAATGCGGGCTTGATCCAACAGCAAATGGGCCGCGTCCTTCAGCAAACCATCGTCGGCATCACTGCTGGCCCGTTCGGCTAATTTTTTGACAATGGCGTGGGTGGGGTTCAGCTCCAAAACCCGGGGCAAACCGCCTTGCATTTGACCATGACGCCGCAACAAGCGTTCCATGTTCACGTCGATATCGCCTTCGTCCGCGACCAGGCAAACAGGACTTTCGGTCAAACGCTTGGACGGACGAATATCTTTCACGCTCGCGCCCAGCTCCAGCTTAAACGCCGCGATCAAGGTATCGAGCGCGGGAGCATCTTCGGCTTTTTTATCCGCGTCCGCATCCGCACTGTCATCAGACTTCACACCGTCCAAATCCGCGGAACCGCGGGTCACGGACTTAAAGGGTTTGTCTTCGAACTGGGTGATGTGCTGCATCCAGAATTCATCGACCGGATCGGTCAACATCAACACTTCAACACCTTTGGCCTTGAACCCCTCCAAATGCGGAGAGGTGGCGATTTGCGAGGCGTCTTCACCGGTGATGTAATAAATGGCTTCCTGGCCTTCTTTCATGCGCTCCACATAGGCGCTGAGGCTGGTGAGTTCTTCGGCTTTTGTCGAGTGGAACCGCGCCAACGCCAACAGTTTGTCGCGCATGGTGAAGTCATCGACCAAGCCTTCTTTCAGCACCACGCCGAAGTTTTCCCAAAACTGGGCGTAATCTTCGGGGGCTTTTTCGGCTTTTTTCGCCAGCTCGGCCAAAACCTTCTTCACCAAACCGTTGCGAATTTTGGCCAGCTTCGGGTCCGTTTGCAGCATTTCGCGCGAAATGTTCAGCGACAGGTCTTCGGAATCCACCACGCCCCGTAAAAACCGCAGATACGGTGGCAACAAGCCTTCGGCTTGTTCGGTGATGAACACCCGGTTCACATACAATTTCACGTGGCCTTTGCGTTCTGGGTCGAACAAATCAAAAGGCCGCATGGACGGAATGAACAACAGGTTCGTGTAGCTGACCACGCCTTCGATGCGGTTGTGCATGGTGATCCACGGATCGTCAAAGGCATGGGCGGAATGGTGGTAAAATTCTTTGTACTGCTCCGCCGTCACATCCTTGACCGGACGGGTCCAGATGGCCGAGGCTTCATTGAGCGTTTTGCCGCCTTCACTATCAGTAAGGGTCACCGGAAAACCAATGTGGTCGGAATAGGTTTTCACCACGTGGGTGACGCGCGACGCGTCCAAAAATTCCTTGGCGTCCTTTTTCAGGTGCAACACCACCTGGGTGCCGCGCTCACTGCGTTCCGCGCTTTCGATGGTGTATTCACCCTTGCCGTCGGACACCCATAGCCAGCTTTCTTTCTCTCCAGCTTTGCGGGTGGTGACTTCGACTTTATCCGAAACCATGAACGCGGAATAAAAGCCGACCCCGAACTGGCCGATAAGGCCCATATTCTTTTTGTCGTCTTTGCCCAGCTGTTCGATAAACGCCCCGGTGCCCGAACTGGCGATGGTGCCCAGCGTGGCCAGCAAATCGTCGTGATTCATGCCGATGCCGTTGTCCGAAACCGTAATGGTTTTGGCTTTTTCATCGATGGCGAGGCTGATTTTAAAGTCCTGGTCGCCTTCGATGAGCGACGGCGACGTCAACGCCATGTGTCGCAGCTTGTCGCAGGCGTCCGAGGCGTTTGAAATGAGTTCGCGCAAGAAAATTTCGCGATTGGAATAAAGCGAGCCTGCGACGATATCCAGCAAACGGCTGACTTCAGTTTGAAAAGTGAATGTTTCCTTGCTCATGACGTATATCGGTTCCCTCAAAGTTATGCACAAAAGATGCGCCCTTAGACCCGCGTGATATGGTCGAAATGCGCCCCGGGCGCAACCCTATAGGGGTTAATTTTGGCAAAAATTTACAGCTTCGGACTCGCAGTGAGCGTCGCCTGGCAGTATACTGAATGGTGAGGTCTGAAACGTTTGTCCCAGACCCCAAATTCCAACACACATGGGGAGAGCGATTATGCAAGTACCCGTTCAAGTCAGTTTTCATGGATGCGATCATTCCGACGCCATCCAGAGCTTGATTTTAGACAGAATCGATAAAATTGAGGCCAAATACGGCCGTTTCACCCATTGCCGTGTGGTTGTGGAATTGCCCCACAAATCCCCGACGCAGGGCAAGTTGTTCCATATCAACATCGATATGGGCGTACCCGGTTCCGGCGATATCGTGCACCATGACCGTGGCCAAAACCCAGCGCATGAAGACGTCCACGTGGCGTTGCGCGATGCCTTTGGCGCGGTCGAAAACCAATTGGATAAGGTGCTCACAAAACGCCGTGACGAACAGCGCAAAGCCGTGTCATGACGCTCATGACCCTTTCGCGTGGCCCATCCTTTTTGTGGGCGACGGTGAAAGCTCTACTTTACCCGCTGGAAAACGTGGAAAAAGTAGGCTAAGACTGCGCCCATGCAAATAGATACGTCCCGCGCGCGCGCGCCACTCAGCGCTGTATTGGGTCCCACCAATACCGGCAAGACCCACCTAGCGATGGAGCGTATGCTCGCTCATGGCTCGGGCGTCATTGGCTTTCCCTTGCGCTTGCTGGCGCGGGAAAATTATGACCGTGCGGTCAAGGAAAAGGGCGTAAGCCAAGTTGCCTTGGTCACTGGCGAGGAAAAAATCGTTCCCGCCCATGCGCGCTATTATCTCACCACCGTCGAAAGCATGCCTACCGACCGGACCTTTGACTTCGTCGCCATTGACGAAATTCAAATGTGTGCCGATGCGGATCGCGGGCACATCTTCACGGACCGCTTGCTGAACTACCGCGGCACCCAGGAAACCATGTTTTTGGGCGCGGAAACCATCCGCGGGGTGATCCAGGCGCTGGTCCCGGAAACGGAATTTCACACCCGCCCACGGTTATCCACATTGCGCTATACGGGTTACAAAAAGCTCACGCGTCTGAAACCGCGCAGCTGCATCGTCGCGTTTTCCGCAAACGACGTGTATTCCATCGCCGAGCTGATCCGTCGCCAATCGGGCGGTGCCGCCATTGTTATGGGGGCGCTCAGCCCCCGCACCCGCAATGCCCAGGTCGACATGTTCCAATCGGGCGAAGTCGATTTTCTGGTCGCCACCGATGCGGTGGGCATGGGCCTGAATATGGACGTCGATCACGTGGCGCTGGCGGCGACGCGCAAATTTGACGGCCGCATCATGCGTGATTTGCAGCCCTCCGAACTGGCGCAAATCGCCGGGCGCGCCGGGCGGCACATGAACGACGGCAGCTTTGGCACCACCGGCGAAGTCACCGGATTGGGCGCCAGCGCCGTTGAAGCCGTTGAAAACCATACCTTCGCGCCATTGCCGTTTGTCTATTGGCGCAACAGCGATTTGGCTTTTGGCTCGCTCAAAAAACTTAAATCGTCTTTGGCGGAACGCCCCGAACACGCCGCCTTGCGCCGTGCACGCGAAGCCGATGACGAACGTATGCTCGACACCTTGATGACCAACGACGCCGTGATGGCGACGGCCACCACGGCTGATTCCGTGAAGTTGCTGTGGGAAGTGGCGCGAATTCCCGATTTCCGGCAAATTCAAACCGACGAGCATCCCCAATTGCTGGCCCGCATCTATGAACAATTGACCAGCTCTGAGGCGCGCATTTCGTCCGATTGGATATCTGAACGGGTCAAACGCATTCACAATCTGGACGGCGACATCGATACCTTGATGGCGCGCATCGCCGCCATCCGCACCTGGACCTTCGTCGCCCATCAAAGCGGCTGGCTGGGTGAACCACAGCATTGGCAAGAACAAACCCGCGCCATCGAAGACGGCCTGTCGGATGCCCTGCACGAACGCCTCACCCAACGCTTTGTCGACAAACGCACCAGCCAACTGGTGAAAACGTTGAAGGACGACGTGCCCTTGGCCACCGCGCTACACGACGACGGCGCGCTTGAAGTCGAAGGCCATCATCTGGGCCAGCTCAGCGGGTTCCGCTTTGTCGCCACCGAAAGCGACACCTCGCTGGCGGCCAAAGTGCTCGATTCCGCCGCCGGAAAGGCGCTCCGGGGCAAAATTGCGGATCGTATTTCCATGTTTGAAGCGGACGCCGACGGCGCCTTCACGTTCAGCGCGGACGGGCGCATCAACTGGCGCGGCGAGCCCGTAGCACGCTTCGTCAAAGGTGCTGAAATGCTCCACCCGCGCATCAGCGTGCTGACCAGCGACTTGTTGGAGTTTGAACAAAAAGAACGCATCGAAGCGCGCCTGCAAACCTGGGCCAATGATTTGGTCCGCGATCGTTTGGGCCTGTTGTTGGCAGCCCGCGAAGCGCCCCTGCAAGGGGTGGCACGCGGTTTGGTGTTTCAACTCACCGAATGCTTGGGTGCCCTGCCCCGCCATGAGGCCGAGAGCGAGATCAAAGCGCTCACCAAAGAAGACCGCCACGAGCTGCGCCGCTTCGGCATTCGCATCGGCCGGCACCTGATCTATATCCCCACCCTGTTGCGCCCGGCTGCGGCGGAATTGTCGGTGTTGTTGTGGGGTGTGTTTGAAGACAGCGATCCCTTGCTGCCCCCGCCGCCTGCGGGCCGGGTGTCCTTGCGCCGCGAAAAGCACGAGCCCGAAGGCTGGCTACGCGCGGCGGGCTTTCGTCCGGCGGGCACCTTGTTTGTCCGTGCCGACATGCTCGAACGCTTAGCCGAAATGGCGTGGAAACGTCTTGAAGCCGCAAAGGGACCGTTTGAAGGCAATGAAGAGTTTTTGTCTCTGGCGGGCTGTAGTGCCGCCGATCTGGCCGGTATTTTGTCCAGCCTGGGTTTTCAGGCCGACAAGGATGGCAAGTGGGTGCCAAAATCATGGCGCAATCGCGCCGGCAATCGCGCCAAGAAAGTCCAGCCTGCAGCGATGCCCCAAGCGCCGCAAAATCAGGCTCCACAAAGGCAAGCCCCACAGCCAGCTTTGTCGGCATCTGCGTCGCCTGGTGCTGTTCCCTTGTCTCCGACCGAGGGGCTTGGTGCAAAGCCGACGCAAAAGCGCCGCCCGCCCAAGCGCTTCAAAAAACGCGAAACCACGCCTCATCACACCTCCCAGCAGGCTGCTAAGCAAAAAGACCAGCATTCTGGCCGCCCCCGCGCAGCGGGCATCGACCCAGACAATCCGTTCGCAAAGCTGATGGAACTTAAATTCAAGTCATAACGGATCAAGTTGTTGCGGATATGACAGACACTATAGCGGAAGGACCGATCCGCATCGACAAATGGCTCTGGCATGCACGGTTTTTCAAAAGCCGCACGCTGGCGGGCAAGTTTTGCCAAGGCGCGCATGTGCGCCTCAATGACAAGCTGATTTCCAAGGCCCACGTGATGGTGGGACCGGGTGACGTGTTGACGTTTGCCAAGGAACATCTGGTCAAGGTCGTGCAAATCAAGTCTGTCGGCACCCGCCGCGGCCCGGCACCCGAGGCCCGGACGCTCTATTCAGACTTAAGTCCGCCGCCCCCTGAAAAAACCGCGCGGCCCTTTGCCCCCGCCAGGCCCGCTCTGCGTGACGCTGGATCGGGTCGCCCAACCAAGGCGCAACGCCGCGCCATTGACCGCCTGCAAAACCTGGACTGAACGTCCTTAAGGAATCCGCCCGATGGAACTGTTGCTCAACTCCGAAACCTGGATCAGCCTGTTGACGCTGGTGGCGCTGGAAGCCGTACTCGGCATTGATAATTTGGTGTTCATTGCCCTTTTGGTCGACCGTGTAGAAAAATCAAAGCAAGTTGTGGCGCGCCGCCTGGGCATCGCCATGGCGTTGATCACGCGGCTTTTGCTGCTGTTTACACTGGCGTGGATTGCAGGCCTCACCGCCCCGCTGTTCACAGCATTCGGCCAAGACATTTCATGGCGCGACATTATCTTGATCGCTGGCGGACTGTTTTTGCTGACCAAGGCAACCCGTGAAATTCACGACAACATTGAAGACGCCGGCGAACACGAACCGACCATCAAGGCTGTGCATTCGCTGTTGGCCGTGGTGGTGCAAATCGCCCTCATCGACATTATATTTTCACTCGACAGCGTGGTCACCGCCGTGGGTATGGTTGATGAAGTGGCCATCATGGCGTCTGCCATCATCATCGCTGTGATGATCATGTTGTGGGCGTCGGGGCCGCTGTCGGCGTTTGTCTCTGAGCACCCGACGGTGAAAATGCTGGCGATGAGCTTTTTGTTGCTGGTGGGCATGACCTTGATCGCCGACGGCTTCGGCCTGCACATCCCCAAGGGCTACCTCTACTTTGCCATGGGGTTTTCCATTTCAGTCGAAGCGCTCAACATCACGGTCTCCAATCGCCGCAAACGCGCTCGGCAAACACCAAATGAATAAAGGACCCACCCCATGATGAACCGCCTGAAAAAATTGTTCACCAGCGCCCAATCCCAACAGCCTTTGGCGCAAGACGAGCTGAAACTGGCGGCGGCGGCGCTGCTGGTCGAAGCAGCCGTCATGGACGGTACCTTCGATGATGCGGAACGCACGGTCGTCACGCGGTTGCTCACGGAACGCTTCGCGCTTGACGCCGAAGAGGTCCAAGAGCTGCTCAGCCAAGCCGAAGCGACCATCGCCAACGCAAATGAGCTCTATACCCTGACCCGCACCGTTAAAGACAACTTTGAACATCCTGAACGCATCGGTCTGATTGAAATGCTGTGGGAGGTCGTCTATGCCGACGGCAAGCTCGACGACTATGAATCCAACCTGGTGCGCCGACTGGCCGGATTGCTGTACGTGTCAGACCGAGAAAGCGGCGAGGCGCGAAAACGAATCTTGGACAAAATAGCCCTAAAAGAATAAGGGTTTTATTAACCTTGAGCACGTCCCCCAAATCGCGTAAACAATGCGCAAAATATTGATTTAGACCCGGAGTCTTAAAATGACCTACGTTGTCGTCGAAAATTGCATCAAGTGCAAATACCAAGATTGTGTTGAAGTCTGCCCCGTGGATTGCTTCTACGAAGGGGAAAATTTCCTCGTCATCAATCCCGACGAATGTATCGATTGTGGTGTCTGCGAACCGGAATGCCCGGCCGAAGCCATTTTGCCCGATACCGAGCCCAATCTCGAAAAATGGATTGAGCTTAACACCAAGTATGCCGAACTGTGGCCGAACATCACCCGCAAGGGCGATGCACTTGCCGATGCCAAAGACTGGGACGGTAAGCCCGGTAAGCTGGCGATGCTGAGCGAAAAGCCCGGCGAAGGCAACTGAGCAAAATTTTAGCTTTTTAAGCCCAAAATCAGCACCCTTTTCGGTAAAACCTGCCGAAAAGGGTGTAATTTTCGTTAATTTTGTGTTATGCTTGCGCAGAGCTGGTCCCCTGGGCCAGTTTTACTTTGTTCGAATCGACACGCCCTGACGCGTCGAGGTCCGAATGAGCAGCGGCACAAGAGTTTGGACCCGATTTTGGACCTGATGAGGACCAATGTGGCGCGATAGCCCCACACCCCTAAACCAACCGCATGATGGACGCACGGCATCGGCTGTGGGTCTTCTTTTTACGGTTTGTTTTACGGCTCCAGCCCTTGGGCACAAACATATGCGCGTCACGCGCTTAAACACGATCGATCCAGAAGGCGACAAATGGCAGATAAATTGATGTTTAATACCGGCGACTTCGTGGTCTACCCGACTCACGGCGTTGGCAAGGTTCTCGGCGTGGAAAAACAGGAAATTGCGGGTCACCCGCTGAAGCTGTTCGTGATTTCTTTTGAAAGCGAACGCATGACCCTGCGTGTACCCGTTGGGAAAGTAAATGAAGCGGGCCTGCGCAAGCTGAGCTCCAAAAAGATTATGGACGGCGCTTTGAGCACGTTGAAGGGTCGCGCCCGGGTCAAACGCACCATGTGGAGCCGTCGCGCCCAAGAATACGAAGCCAAGATCAATTCCGGCGATCCGATTTCCATCGCCGAAGTGGTGCGCGACCTGCACCGCAACGCCGATCAACCGGACCAGTCGTTCTCTGAACGCCAGATCTACGAGCAAGCGCTCGAACGTCTGGCCAGTGAAGTGGCGGCGGTCGAAAAGATCGACATGGACAAAGCCCAGTTGAAACTGGAAAAGCTGCTCACGGCTGCTTAATCCCAGGCGCATAGTCCAAGCCCAAACAAAACAGAAAACCGGAGCAATCGATCAGATTGCTCCGGTTTTCTTGTTGTCGGTGCAGCCTATTTCACCACCTTAACCCGCGTGCCCGCCACCAGCGGGTCGTTGGGGCCGATGCCGTTGAGCGCTTCAAACCATTCACTTTTATACGCATCCACCGCCATGGACGCGCTTAAATCTTTAAACGTCTGGCCTTTACCCACTTCGACCACCCGGATGTATTTGGGCTGCACGGCGTTGGCCTCTGCACGGCTGAGCGGGCGGAAGCTATAAGTGGTCAAACGATACGGCACGTTGAGGCGCGGCGTATCGGCGCTTTTCGACACAAACTGAAACCGCCAATAGCGCGTTGCATCTTGTTCGATGAGGATGCGTTGAACGTCCAGGATGCCTGCATTGGTGCTGACCCTGGCCGAGCCGCTCTCGGCGCTCATGCCATTGACGGTGATGGCATGGACGTCCCCCATGGTGACATCGGTACTCCAGGCTTTGGTCAAATACCCCGCCATTCCGCCCGTGTCGCGCACCTCTTTGGCCGAAGCATGGGCAAACTTAATCGAATTTCCGTCCTTGTCCGTGGCCAGCACCAAATCAGGGGTGTTTTTAATCGTGAACCCATCGGGCACATCAAACCGAAAGCGCATTTTGGGGTGGATAAAGGCATTGCCCTGCACAACCCCTTCGTCAACATCTTGACCAAACACCAAACCGTCGACTTGAGCCAGATAGCGCGCGGCATCGCGTCGGGCGGGTGCTGCGGCCCCCTTTACGATCCCGTTTTTGTCCGCCAACTTGATGGCTTGCTCAATGCGATCTGCGGTGCGCGGGTGGGTGGCGAGAAGATTGTTCTTTTCCGCCGCATTGGCATCCCCGGCCTTCAAGCCTTCAATGCGCTGTTGGGCGCGCAGCTTTTCAAAAAAGCTGACCATCGCTTGAGGATCATAGCCCGCACGCGTCAGGTAGCGCACGCCCAGCATATCACTTTCCAATTCTTGATCGCGTGAATAACTTTTTAAGGCCAATTCGGCGCCGACGGCGGCAATGTTTTCAATGCCGCCCACGCCGGCCACGCTGCTCAACACGCCGAGCACTTGAATGCCGATGTTGGTGGCGGCAGTGGCGCTGTAACGTTGCGCGGTGTGGCGCGCCGTAACGTGGCCGATCTCGTGACTTAAAACCCCCGCCAATTCGGCTTCGTCACTGGCCAAGGCCAACAACCCGCGGGTGACGTACACATACCCCCCCGGCAAGGCAAAGGCGTTGACATCCGTATCGTTCACCACCGTAAACGTCCACGTCAGATCCGGGCGCTCAGATAAGGCCGCAAGCTTTTGCCCGACCTCGTTCACATACGCCTGCCAATCGTCTTGGGTATACGCCCCGCCAAATTGTTCCAGCATTTTTGGATGCTCATCGGCACCCACTTGAGCTTCTTTTTGCGGCGACATCAGCCCCGTAAAGCTTTGTTTGCCGGTGGCGGGATTGACCGAGCACGCCCCCAACATCAACAGGGCGGGCACAAGCGGCAGCCATTTGCAGGCGGACAGGAGGGTTTTGTTTTTCATCGTCAAAATATAAGCGCAATGTATTCGGCTGTCACCTTGCGATGGGGTCCTTCTTGTCTTCCAGAATTTCCAGGCGTTCGGGGTGGTCCAACTCTATCATCGGACCATTTTGCGATTTGATCCAACCGCGAACCCGCACCCGTTTGCCCTTTAAAGCCAACAGCTCAATGCCCGCCTCGGCAAACAACTTGGCGTCGCGCGCACTCACTTTAACGGTAAAGTCGCTGCGCCAATTTTTGCCAAAATTGACGTAAACGGTGTTTTTCACCTGGGCCGTATCCAGAACCCGGCCTTCGACAATTTGAAACGTGCCCATGTCCGCTGCTAAGGTGTAGGGCGTGCGCACCATATAATGCACCAGCGCCCATATGCCCACTTGAGCGCTTCGGGCTTGGCGCTCAAAGGCCAGCAATTCAGCCGCTAACACCCGATTGTCGGGAAAGGTGTACACCCGCGCCAAGCCGCGCTTGAGCAGTTCGCCTTGCAGCCAGACGCTATCCGTTTGGCGCGTTACATGGGCCAGCACCCGGCCGTGACGGTCTTGGGGGGCAGGCGCAAAATACAGGTGGACATCTTGGTCCAACACCAAGTCTTCGGCGCCACGCTTGGCCTCAATGGCCAACGGCCAGTCTTTAAAATTGGCGCGACCCAACGCCAGTTTTGGAGCCTGAATGCCCACCAAGCGGACTTGTCGACCGTCTGTTAAGACCACCGTGTCGCCATCCACAACGCGGCTCACCCGCGCCAGTCCACCGTCTTGAAGCGTTTCGGGGCCCAAGGCCCAAGCGCTTGCCGAGCACAGGACGGCGAAGAGGACGATCAATCTCAACACAGGAACCATAAACAGTCCTTCATCTCGCATTAGCTGTGTGTTCATATGTTCCCAAAAGCGGTTAAGCCGTATACTAAACGGACCCATCGCCAACAACAACGCCCCAACACTGCCCTAAACTGGATACTTCGCCCATGGACAGCGCCCCCAATTTTGGTCTTTATCCGCCTATCCAACCGCACACGACGGCCATGCTGGATGTGGGTAACGGCCACAGCGTATATTACGAAGTGTCCGGCAACCCGTTAGGGATTCCGGTCGTTTTTGTTCACGGCGGACCGGGAGCCGGCAGCGTGGCGACCCAACGGCAATATTTTAACCCCGAAAAATACTGCATCGTGCTGTTTGATCAGCGCGGCGCCGGACGGTCAATTCCTTATGCCAGCATTTCCCATAACACCACCGATCATTTGGTCGAAGATATGGAAATGCTGCGCGGGCACTTAAACATTGATCAATGGCTGGTGGCCGGTGGGTCGTGGGGGGCGACCTTGGCGCTGGCCTATGGCACCCGCCATCCCAAGTCGTGTTTAGGGTTTATTTTACGGGGCATTTTTTTGGGCACTCAAAACGAAGTCGATTGGTTTTTGGGCGGCATGGGAACTTTTTTTCCCGAACATTTTGCGGCTTTTTCAGACCAAGTGGGGGGGCGCACAGGGACAGACTTGTTCGAGACCTATTGCGAGCGCCTGTTCAGCCCTGAGCCCAACATCCATTTGCCCGCCGCCCGGGCGTGGGCACGTTATGAAAGCCTGTGCTCAACGTTGCTGCCTCAAGCACGTTCCGGTGGCGTATTTCAAAGCAGCCCTGCATTTAATCATTATGCCCTGACCTTGGCGCGCATTGAGGCGCATTATTTTAAGCACAACATGTTCTTGCGTGAAGGCGAACTGTTGGCGCGGGTCAATGCCATCGCCCATCTGCCCGCCATCATCGTGCAAGGTCGATATGACGTGGTTTGCCCCATCAAAACCGCCCATGCCCTGCATCTGGCGTGGCCCAATTCAGAACTTGCCGTGGTCCCGGACGCCGGGCATTCCGGCATGGAGCCCGGTATCGCCCGCGCCCTTGTTCAAGCCGCAGACACCATGGCCGTGAATTTGGCTTAAGGACCATCGATTCAAACGCATTGATTTTTGCGCTTATTTCCCGTTAAATGCGGCCTCGAACTCGGGAAGGGACAAACTCATGACTGCCGTTAAAAAATCCGTCGCCACACTGCTGACGCTGAGCGTCACCCTGGGTGTATCCTTTTTCGCCATTCCAGCCTTCACAGCCCCGGCCCAGGCCGCCGACGATCCCGCCTTTTTATCTTTTGGTGCAGGTAGTTACGATTGGAACCGGCAAAAAGATCAAGGCGTTGAAGTGCGCATGGAATACCGCCATGACAAAAAGCTGCTCGGCTTGTTCAAACCGTTTGCCGCTTTGGCGGTTTCCAAGAATGACAGCACCCAAACGTTTATTGGTGCAGGCATTTTGATGGATGTTTATCTGGGTAAGCGCATTGTCATCACCCCCAGTTTTGCCCCGCATTATTACAACGGCGGCAATGCAAAACTGGATCTGGACTACCCCTTGGAATTCCGCTCCCAGATCGAAGCCGCGTATCGCTTTGACGATCGTTCACGCCTTGGCATATCCGTATCGCACTATTCCAATGCCTCGTTGGGGAAAACCAACCCGGGCACGGAATCGGCTTTGCTGTATTATTCCATCCCCGTCGATTTCTTCCATTGATCCTTTAAGTCAGCTTTTTTCGCCCGAAAACCCCTTGCGCATAAGTTGCGCTTGACTGTTTCCGTGTGCCCGGGCATCTTTCAACCGTTCAGTTAAACCAAATGGTTAAAACATGCTCACAAAACCTTCCCGCACCATGCCGTCCACCGACGACATCTTGGACGTCGCCGCCGCCGTATTCGCCGAAATGGGCTATGCCGGGGCGCGCGTTGATGAAATCGCCAAGGCCGCGAACGTCAACAAGGCGACCTTGTATTATCGCATCGGTGACAAGGACGCGCTTTATGAAGCGATCTTAAAACGCATGTTCGCCGCCAAAGTCGCGAACATGGAACACATGCTCAAGACCTTTGATGACGCCGAAGATCGAGTCCGCGCCTTTGCTGCCGTATTGGTCGATGACGAACATCCAGAACACTTTAGCGCCATCATGTTGCGTGAAATCGCCAACGGCGGGCGCAATTTGCCCGACAGCATCCTGCCTTTCATGAGCCGCTTGATCGGCGTGTTGGAACAGACCTTGGCCGATGGCGTTGCCCAAGGTCGGTTTAAGCCGGTCAATCCGTTTATGATCCATATGATTTTGGTGGGGGCGTGCACGCTATACGCGACCAACGGCCCCATCCGCCGCCGGGTTGCCAAAATAACGGCGCATGACTCATGGCTGAACGCCGAACTGCCCATTTCCCAAGTTGCCCGTGCCATCGCCGAGATGCTGCTGGGCGGCATCCGATCATCTTAACGCTCAACACGAAAGACATTCCCATGGTTCAGACCATCCGCCTACGGATCGAAAAGGGTTTTGCCGCCTACGGCCACTTCATCACACGCCGCGCATGGATCGTGTTGGTTGTGACATTGGCGCTGGTGGGGGGGCTGGGCTCCAACATTCCCAAAATCGTCATGGACACGGCAACGGATAGTTTTTTGCACAAGACGGACCCGGCCCTGCTGACCTACAACGCCTTTCGCGATCAGTTTGGCCGGGACGAGTTGGTGATCGTCGCCATCGAAACCGATGATGTGTTCACGCCTGTGTTTATGGACAAATTGAAAAAGCTCCACACCGAGTTGAAAAACAACACCCCACACCTGGACGACATCACCAGTCTTGTCAACGCCCGCAACACCTACGGACGCGGCGAAGACTTGATCGTCGAAGACTTGTTCGAAGATTGGCCCCAGGACCAGACAGCCTTTGAAGCCAAGCGCCAACGTGCATACAGCAACCCCTTGTTTAAAAACACGCTGCTGTCCGAAGACCACCACATCACCTCCATCATCATTCGTACCGATGCCTACACCAGCGCAGGCATCAAGGAAGACGCGTTGGGCGGTTTCGACGATGCAGATGCGCCGACAGACACGCCCAAAACGAAACGCGCCTTTTTGTCGGATGCTGAAAACTCCGAACTGGTGTTAAAAGTCGAACAGATCGCTTACAGCTATGACGCGCCGAACTTCAAGGTTTACGTGTCCGGATCGCCCGTGGTGGCGGATGCTTTGAAAAAATCCATGCAAACCAATATGAAGCGTTTTACCCTGATGGGTCTGCTGATCATCGCAGCCGTATTGTTGCTGATGTTCCGCCGTGTGTCGGGTGTTGTGCTGCCGTTGATCGTGGTCATTTTATCGGTCATCGGCACCTTGGGGATGCTGCCGCTGAGCGGGCGCGCCTTCACCTTGCCAATGCAAATTTTACCGTCCTTTTTGTTGGCGGTGGGTGTGGGGGCATCGGTGCATTTGTTGGCGATCTTCTTTCGCCATGTTCAGCACGGCAACGCCAAACATGACAGCGTGGTCTATGCCCTGGGCCACTCGGGGCTGCCCATCGTTATGACATCGCTGACAACTGCCGCAGGTCTGGCATCATTTGCCGGCGCAGAAGTTGCTCCCATTGCCGATCTGGGCGTCATCGCCTCTTTGGGTATTTTGCTGTCGTTGCTTTTGAACCTGACGCTATTGCCGGCCGCCCTCAGTCTCTTGCCGCTTAAGGCCAAATCCAGCACACGGGCGCATAAGCGTCATGACCGCATGGATGCGCTGCTGCGCACCATCGCCGATTTTTCCACGGCTCGGGCGTGGCCGGTCATCATCGTCAGTGGTGTGCTATTGCTGATTTCAATCGCGGGCATCACGCAGCTTCATTTTTCCCATCAACCCTTCAAATGGCTGCCGATGTCTGAACCTTCGCGCTTGGCCCTTGACCTGATTGACGAGCGTTTGAAAGGGGCCAGCTCCCTTGAAGTGATCGTCGACACCAAGCAGGTCAACGGCCTCTATGATCCAACAATCATGGCCGGATTGGACAAGCTGAGTGGTGTCATCGAAGCGCTCAAAACGGATTTTATTTCCGTTGGCAAGACCCTGTCGTTGGCTGACATTTTAAAAGAATCAAACCGCGCCTTGCATGCCAATGATGAGGCTTTTTACAGCATTCCGGATGACCGTGATTTGATCGCACAAGAACTGTTCTTGTTTGAAAATTCAGGCTCAGACGATATGGAAGATTTCGTCGACAGCCAATTTCAAATGGCCCGCTTCACCGCCAAAATGCCATGGGCCGATTCCGTTTATCTGCAAGACATCAACGACACCGTGACCGCAAAATTTAGGGAAGTGTTGGGCGATGACGTGGACATTACGGTCACCGGCATGAACGCTCTGTTGGGCCGCACCATGCAAGCGACCATCTATTCCATGGGCCAAAGTTACATCATTGCGGGAGGCGTGATCACGTTGATGATGATTGCTTTTCTCGGCAGCATCCGCCTTGGCTTGGTGAGCATGATCCCCAACTTGGCCCCCATCGTGATCACCTTGGGCATCATGGGCTGGGTGGGCGTGCCGCTGGATTTATTCACCATGCTGATCGGGTCCATCGCAATCGGTCTGGCGGTCGATGACACCATTCACTTCATGCACAATTATCGACGTATCCACCACGACACCGGCAGCGTGAATACCGCTGTACGCGAAACCTTGTTGGGGGCCGGACGCGCCATGTTGGTGACATCAATCGTATTGTCGACAGGCTTTTTCATCTACTTGCTGTCCACTTTACAAAACCTCATCAACTTCGGCTGGCTGACCGGCACGACCATCATCTTGGCGCTGCTGGCGGACATCTTCTTGGCACCCGCCCTGATGAAGGTTTTGGACAAAGCCCACATGATTCCCGACGACAAAGATTTTTAGGAACGGAGAGAGTTTGATGAAAACCGCAACAGTTCTTTTCAGCGCCTTGGTGTTTAGCTTTTATGCGTTTGATTCAGGGGCCGCTGACCTCACGGCCCGCGAAATCATGCAAAAAGTGGATGACCGCGACGATGGTGACAATCGCATTTCTGAAATGAAAATGGTACTGATCGATAAAAACGGGGACACCCGCACGCGCAAAATCAAAACCTTTGCCAAAGATCTGATCACCGACAAGGGCGAAGAAGACCGCCGCACCATCATGTTCTTTTTGGAACCTGCCGACGTCAAGGACACCGGCTTTCTGACTTATGATTTTGACGCGTATGACAAAGACGATGATCAATGGCTGTTCTTACCCGCGCTGAAAAAAACCAAACGCATTGCCAGCACCGATAAATCCGGCAGCTTCATGGGATCTGACTTCAACTATTCCGACATGACGCGCAAAAATCTCGATGCCTATGAGTATAAGATTCTCAAAGAAGACGAAGTGCGCGGTGCCAAAACTTGGGTGATCGAAGCCCAGCCCAAAACCCAAGAAGAGATCGATCAAAGCGGTTACAAAAAATCGGTTGTGTTCGTGCGCCAAGATAATTTTGTCGTCGTGCGTGCCGTGCACTGGACCGATATCGGCGATAAGCTCAAATACTTGGACGTGACCGGATTGGAATTGATGGACGGTGTGTGGACCACCACAGCCATGACCATGACCACCAAGAAAAACAAACTCACCGAACACAAAACCGAATTGACCTTTTACAACATTCTTTACAACCAGGGCTTGGACGACGCCATGTTCAATTTACGCCGCCTCGAAAAAGGTCTGTAAGTTTTGCAAAAGCCATTTTCTCATCTTCTTGTGCTGCTGTGCATGGCGCTCGCGTTGCCCGCAAACGCCTGGGCTCAAGATGTGCTTGACGATGTGCTTGATGGTTTTGACAAGGCCCCCAAAACTGTCCCGACGGACGACCCTTTGGAAGGTTTTGATGAACCGTCTTCGTCAACATCGGCGACGGAACATTCTGTCGCGTCGCCGTGGTCTGTGTCGGGCAGCATGTTATTTTCGGCGGCCTATGATTACACCCAAAATACACCAACGGCGGGCAGCTCCGACAAACGCGGACTGAGCCGCGCGCGTCCCAAAGCCAACCTTAAAATCAAAGGTAACCTGCCCGACCAATTTTCCCTTCCGGTGCGCGTGTTGGGCGAAGCGTCCGTCGCCCACG
Organism: Magnetovibrio blakemorei; assembly: GCF_001746755.1. Lineage (GTDB taxonomy): Bacteria > Pseudomonadota > Alphaproteobacteria > Rhodospirillales > Magnetovibrionaceae > Magnetovibrio > Magnetovibrio blakemorei. Next base: position 148,064 of record NZ_MCGG01000002.1, read on the forward strand.
ATTTTGTGTACGCCGTGCATGGCCGTGGGGATTATAACGCGACGGTTCTCAATTCCTTCGAGCGCGATATCAATCTTGGAGAACTCTACGCCAGCGCTCAATTGGGAAACGGGTTCGAAATCACCGCCGGGCGTCAAACCATCGTCTGGGGCACGTCTGAAAATCTGCGTGTGGTGGACGTCATCAATCCTTTGGATCGACGCGAACTGGGTATGGTCGATATCGAAGACGTCCGTCTGCCGTTGGCGATGGTGCGCGCCGATTATACCGCCGGACCGTGGAGCGCCAGCGCCTTGGTCATCCCCCACATCCGCTTTAACAAAACCGCACCGTCTTACAGCCCTTACGACACCGCCAATGGGGCAGCTCCACAAAACGATGTGCCTTCGGGTGGCCTCAACAATACTGAGTTGGCCGCCCGCCTCAAGGGCACCTTTTCGGGCTGGGACTTGTCCCTGCACGCGGCCAACCTCTATGACGACAACGGCCACAAAGAAACGGTGAACGGCGCCACCCGCATCCGCCATGAGCGGGTAAATATGGTGGGCATCTCGGGGGACATTGCGTTGGGAAACTGGTTGGTGAGGGGCGAAGCCGCCAGCTTTTCCGGCCTGCAAACCTTGGGCGTTCCGGGCCAGGATTTTACCCGCCACGATATCTTGGCCGGTGTCGACTACACGGGCCTATCTGACGCCTCCATGAGCTTCGAAGTCGTGAACCGCCACCTTGTTGATTGGAGCCCGGCGCTGATTGGGGAAGGTTTAAAGAGGAATTCGCAAGAATACGCGCTGCGCTATTCCGGCGACTATATGCACGACCGTGTCCACTTAACGGCGCTCACCACCCGCATTTCGCCACTCACCAAAGGCGGTGGATTTTCACGGGCCTCCATCGAATATGATGTGCAAGACGCGCTCAGCATCACGGGCGGCATAACGCTCTATCACGACGGCACCCGCGCACCCTTTAAGGGGCTCGGCGACAACGACCGCATATTCGTCGAAATCAAACAAAGCTTTTAGGCTTGTTGAGCGCCGCAAAATAATCGCCCAAGCCGCCCGGATGATCTTTTCCCCCGCGCAAAATATGCTATAAGCCACCCGTACACGCGGATTTCCGCCCCACACCGAAGCGC
>NZ_MCGG01000003.1 GCF_001746755.1 Magnetovibrio blakemorei
GACGACACCATCTCGGCCGCAGCAGGCACATACTCAAGCGTGAAAGCCGGCATGAAAATCGTTGTCGCGGGCACGGCCTCCAACAACGGTACCTTTACGGTGACTTCCGTTGCTTCGGACGGGTCGTCTGTAAATGTCCGCGAAACCCTAACGGCTGAAGCCGCCGTTGTCAGCGATGCCGACATCGTCACCGCAGACGGCACGATTGCCTCGCAAAAGCTCTATTTTGGCGATGAACTTCCTTTGACACATCGCATTGATGAACACCGCAGTTTTGAATACGACATCAATGGAATCGATCCCGCCTTTGAAAAAGCAATCCGAGCCATGGGCATCATCGCCCAAGGATCATTTGGATCGGAAGGCGGTTTGGATCAAAACTTAGAGCGCATTGAAAATGCTATTTATCTGTTGGACAGCGCCTATACGGGCACCGTCAGCGGCACACCACCTTATGGCGCGGAGATGACCAGCAACATCCGCAGCCTGCTGGTCACCTCGGGCTATCAAAACGTCCTCATCGAACAGTCCACCTCAAGCCATGTCACGTACTCAGGGTTCTTAGAAACACAGATTGCCAACATCAAAGTTGCCGATCCGTTGGAAACCATCACAAAATTGTTGGACGAAAAGAACGCCTTAGAAGCCTCGTACGAAACAATTGCCCGCGTTCGTGAGCTCAGCCTTGTGAACTTCTTGCGTTAAGCCTTGAGCTGTGATGCAAATCAAAAATGTATTTGTCCCTGGACACATATCTTAAGGAACTTTATCGTTGTAGTGTGCATCTGATACAAATTTAGATGTCATTGACCATTTTAAAGCGGAGCGACCATGTCCACTTCGAGCTATTCATCCATACCAGCTGCAGGTTCCCCCAGTCATTCTGAAGCTTGGGCCCTCATCGAAGCAGCGCGGCGCATTGCCGGGGCGTTGGAAAAGGCTTCCAGCACCGATGACTTGAGCTTGCCCGCCGCCAACCGTGAATTACGTGATGCCATACGCCTAAATTGGCGATTGTGGACTATTTTCCAGGCCGAATTGACGCTTGAAACCAACCCGATCCCAATGGATATGCGTCGCAACATGCTGACACTTTGCCAATTCGTTGATAATCATACAATTTTATGCATGGGCGAGTTGAATCCTGAGAAGATTAAAACCCTGATCGACATCAATCGGAACATCGCTCAAGGCTTGCTGGAAGGGCTCAACAATGCCTTGGAAAAAAGTACTGAGCAAACGTCGAAAGACCCGTCTAAAAAGGTTGCAGACCCCATCAGTGGTGGGACTTTGAACACAAACGCCTGATCCCCGCTCCCTTGCCTCCGCACTTGGCACTCACGCTTGCCTTTTTAGCTTTAAAATGCTAGAATTCCCCAGTTGTGTTAGGATCGCCCAGAAGGGTACCATGAGCATCAGGTGAGATGCTCGTAGTGGAGGCCGGGAAGAATGCCCATACCAAGCTTTAACGACGTAAATATCGGAAATACTCTGACGCGCCTTGCTTCGTCAAATTTCCGTTTTGGTTTTGAACAACAGTTCAACCAAATTCAGAACACAACAATCAAACGCATCAACAGTGAAATTGACACCGTCGCCAAAAACGACACGACGCCGCGGCGTCTTGCTGCGTTGGAACGTGAGTATGGCAAACTGGAAAAAAACAAAGCGCTGATCGATAACTTCGGTTTCGACATGCGGTCCAACCAATTGCGTCTAGGCGACATGCAAACCCAGGTCGCCGACGCCATTGCCGCCTTTTCCGCTGCGGATGACGACACCAACCTGACGGCAGACGAGGTCGCCACACTTACGGCCAAACGCGACGAACTGATCAAAAATGTTTCTGCGTTGAAACTATCCATCCACCCCGACATCTCGACCCCCTTCGTCATTCGCGATGTCAAGAATATGTATGATACGCTCAAGGCGATGGACCCCGTGGCCGGCGTTGTGGATGCCTCTGGTACCACCACGCCAACCAACAACAATCGGCAAATCCTTGATGACCTGACGTCTCTTAGTACGTTGATCGAAACCGCTTATGAGGTGACGACCACCACATCAGATAATGCAACGGACATCACCTTAAATCTTGCCGCCACAATGGCCGCCAAGGTATCGGACATGACCCAATTGTCGAATGTCGAGTTGGCCCGCCGTGAGGATGAAATTAACGCCATCAAGTCGACATACGGTAATATTTTACGCGTGATCTCCGTGTCGTTCGAAGCGCGCATCAGCGCCATGGAAAAATCTAATGAAGCCCTTCAGGGTTGGGATATTCAACCGGGTTCCATTATGAATTTATTTGCATAAATTTATGACGCCAAACGGACATTCCCAACATCCCCACCCCTACCCCATTTTTTAGGATCAGACGTGCCTCTTCTTATCGACTTCAAATCCGGTGACAAGCTGATCATCAACGGTTCCGTCCTTGAAAACATCGGCGGCAACACTAAAATTTTGGTGCACAACAACTCGGCTATCCTGCGCGAGAAGGAAGTCCTTTCACACGAAGATGCACAGACCCCGGCATCTCGGGTTTATTATGAACTGCAAAATGCGTACATTTTGCTAGACCCCACTGAACGCGATGAAAGCCTAAAACGCTTTGATCAGCGCCTGAATGAATTTATCGCGGCGTGCCCCAATGCGCTTGATATCGCCCTCAAGGTCCGCGACCATGTGCAAAATGAGCGTGTATATAAGGGCCTGAAAGAAGCGCAAAATTTGATCAAGTACGAATCTAACGTGCTAGCCCAGTTCAGCAAACAGCTTAAAGCCTTCCTGGCGGAAAACGAGCAGGATGAAACAAACTCAATCGACAGTGACACTGTTGTCGATGACATTTCCTAAACCGTATGCGGCTCCCCTCTGTCATTGCCCTTTCTCCATTACGCATCTGACATATTCAAAACCATCAGAAGTGCACAAGCCTTGAAGCCAGAAGCCCATGGCACTCATAAAAATCCAGAACACTCAACGAAGTAAGCAACCCATTTTCGGCAGGACCTTATGAATAAAATCGAAAAAGAAATGCTCGCAATATTGCGCCAAGGCAAAGAAGAGTTTGGATATCTTGGCGTTAAATCAGAATTTGAAGCCGAGGGCACGAGAGTTGATGAGTTTTTGCGATTACTAGAAATTACACGACGCGCTGATCTTAACGTAGGTTTGAAAATTGGTGGCTGTGAAGCTATTCGAGATCTGTATGAAGCTCAGCAATTCGGCGTTGATTACATCATTGCCCCCATGATCGAAACACCCTACGCCTTGAGAAAATACATCGAAGCGGTAGAGCGGACCTATGGCACCGAAGGTATCTTTGAGACAGACTTTCTTTTCAACATTGAAACCATCACAGCCTTCAACAATCTTGATGAACTGACCTCTCTCGCCGGTCAGTCGAAAGTAAAACCTGGTGTTGTTTTTGGACGCGTCGATTTCTCATTATCAAACGATTTTGGCCGCGCGAAAATCAATACGGACGAAGTTCAAGATTACGTGTGTACTGTTGCGCAAAAATGTAAGGATCAAGATTTAAACCTTGTTGTCGGCGGTGGCGTGTCCAATGAAGCCATACCTGGATTAAAGAAGATCAAGGCCATTCGTCTTGACCGCTTCGAAACTCGAAAAATCATCTTCAATGCTGCGCAACTTTCTGAAAAAAATATTGAAAAGTCCTTATTGGCAGCCGTTCACTTTGAAATTCTATGGCTCCAAAACAAACAAGACTATTACACGGCCATCTCTAACGAAGATGACGCCCGCATAAAAATGCTAAAATCACGTTGGATGTAGTCCAAAAGATAGGGCGCACCAAAATGGCCACAAACACCATTTTGTTTGATCTCGATGGAACGCTGGTTGATAGCGCCAATGAAATCAGCGTGATCTTGAATGCAATGCGAAAAGAAAGAGGGCTATCTGCTCTTGCAGATACCCATTTCCGCCAGAAGATTAGCTATGGGGCGGGCGAAATTGTGAAATGCAGCCTGCCCCCCACAAAAGAATCCCCCCAAATCCTTATAAATGAATTTCGAGAGCGGTATACTGCTCTCACAATACCCAAAACGTCTATCTACCCCACCGTTGTCGAAACATTATCTGTTTTGAAGGACCGTGGCATTCAATTAGGGATCTGCACCAATAAACCGCAAAACCTATGTGACAACGTGCTGCGAGATACCGAGTTGGAACGCTTCTTCAGTTACGTCATTGCCGGCAGGGCTCAATTGCAGCCCAAACCTCATCATGAATCAATCAGCCTCGCTATGTCCGATATGGACGCAGACACGACCACGACCGTATTGGTTGGTGATAGCACGGCCGATCAACGCGCGGCGCAGTCAGCGAACATCCCATTCATATTTTTTGCAGCGGGCTATGATGACGGGGTTGATGAAAATCAAGCATTCGCTTCTATTGAAGTCATGAGAGAATTGTTAAAAATAAATCTATTTTAGAAAAATAAATAATAATTATGGGACGTATATAGATAACAATATAATACTAACCAACAAAAATAAATATTGATAATGACGCATGTCAAACTATTTACATTTTCATTACTTCTAAAATTTATACGTGAAGTGTTTATAAAAATAGGGGCTTGCCAGAGCATATCTTACTTTATACATTTTAATATAATTTGAAAGTAAACGGTTCACACAGTTTCAAAAATTCTATTAAGACAAATGACTTTCATATTGGATAGAAAATCTAGATTAGAGAGCGATAGAAATGACAACTCCAGCATATAAATTTTTTAGGCACTGGCAAGTTGAAGACTTCCCACAAGGAAGTCGTATTGCCGTTTATGGCGCGGGTCTCATTAGTGACCTTTTCTTAGATTGCCTGAAAGAACGCCCCGACATAACCATCACTCATGTCTTTAACACATATGAAAAAAGCCAATATCGTGGATATGAAGTAGAAATCTATGACCCCCAAAAGGTTTATGATTTAGATTACATCGTTGCGACATCTATGCATTGGATTGCAATTGTTAATTATATAAATCCAGCCAACGAATGCGTTACCTTTACCCCTTTTCAAGAGCGCTACAAATTAAGTGTGGTTGATGATGCAAACAAGCTGTTGTTTGTGCGTAATTCACATAGCGCATCAGGTTCCACCACACAAATGATGGAAGTCCACCCTTGCTCTGCACGATTTGTGGACATGAAAGACCCTAAATACAAAGACTATTTTAAATTTTCTTTTGTACGAAATCCGTTTGACCGATTTTTGAGTATGTATGACAACTTTTTCATAATGCCAAAAGAAAATCCTGAAAACTATATCCACTTGGGCGGCGCACCATATCTAAATGTTTTGCCATTACTGAAATCTCTAGGAATGAATATAGATGAAATCACAATTGATGATTTCATCGATATATATTTTAACATAGGTGAAACGATGATTGACCCTCACCTAAAGCGTCAGGCGCTCACGATAGGTGATTGTGTTGATTTCCTCGGATTGTATGAACACTATGATGACGAAATTATAAGGTTGAAAAAAGAAGCAAGCCTTGGACCTGAGTACACGAGACAAATTAAATACCCTCTCTTTAAAAGAAAAAGGCCCATTTTGACGGAAAGCCACCGTCAAAAATTATATAGCTATTATAAATGTGACTTCGATAAATATAACTTAGATCAGAGCTGGCATTCTGGAATTCATAACGTGAACTATAAAGGTCCATAACCAGTATTTATTCCGACCTGATCGAATGGGGTGGAGGGGTAATACCCCCGAAAATTAGTGGTCTTCATGAGTAGAATTTTCTCGTAACGTAAACGCAGGAGATTCACGATGAAAAATTCCCGTTATTCAGACAGCCAGATCATCAATATTTTGAAACAGGCCGAGGCTGGCACGCCGGTTCCCGAACTTTGCCGCGAGCACGGCATGAGCAGCGCCAGCTTTTACAAATGGCGTTCGAAGTATGGCGGTATGGATGCCTCTTTGATGACCCGCATGAAGGAACTTGAAGCTGAGAACAACCGCCTCAAAAAGATGTATGCGGATGTCCAACTGCAAAACGATGTGATCAAGGAAGCCATGGCAAAAAAGTGGTGAGGCCATCCCGTCGCCGTGAGATGGCCAAAGAATTTGTCTGTAAGGGACGACTGAGCATTCGTTCAGCCTGCCAGGCATTCACAATCAGTGAGACTTGCTACCGTTATCAGCCCAAGCTCAGCGACGAGAATGCGGAGATCGCGGATTGGCTTCAAGTTTTGACCAACCGTCACCGCAACTGGGGCTTCATGCTGTGTTTTCTGTATCTGCGCAACGTGAAAAGCTTTGGCTGGAACCATAAGCGGGTCCACAGAATTTATAAGGAACTTGAGTTGAACCTTCGCATTCAACCAAAAAAACGGCTGTACCGGGAGAAGCCTGAACCTTTGGCCGTGCCCGATACCATCAATACCATTTGGTCGATGGATTTTATGCATGACCAACTTGGCGATGGCCGCAGCTTTCGCGCCTTCAACGTGATTGATGATTACAATCGCGAAGGTCTGGGCATTGAGGTCGACTTCTCTTTGCCCGCAATTCGCGTGATCCGCGCCCTTGAGCAGATCATCGAATGGCGGGGGCTTCCACGCACCCTTCGGTGTGATAACGTTCTATATAGCGAAGCAAAACAGGATTTGGCGAATAGGCCCATATTCACTGAAGTTGTTCAGTGATGCAAAAATATTGAACCAAGTGGCTTCCGCGGTCAATGGAAAGAGCTCTCAACCATAGCAAATACAGGGTACGTCCATGCGTCCCTCACCGTTCTCAATATGAGATACAAATCCAAGCGGAAGACCCAAACATTATCTACGAGGTCGCCCCAGTTTGATCCGGCGCGCCTCCACGGCCCATACAGAGAGAGGTCCTTCCACCTGGCATCGCCCTTTCAAAGAAGGGGCGATAGTCTGCACCGCTTTTGATGACAGCGTGCGTCACGCGGGCCATCTTGGCGGCGATTGCTGAGAGCGCTTTACGCTTGAGGTGCGGATCGTTCCGATCTTTAGCGATATAGCGCTCATACTTGTCACGAAATGCATTTTCACGTTGCCGAATGGCAATCTGCCCCGCCATCCAGAAAGTCCGCCGAAGCCGAGCGTTACCAAACTTCGACAATTTACTCAGACCTCGGAATTGGCCGGATTGATAGGTGGCGAGATCAAGTCCGCAAAACTTCAGAAACTGGCGATGATGTTTAAATCGTCGAACATCACCGGCCTCAGCGAGGATTGTCAGGGCATTGATTGGACCAATTCCCGGGATTTGTCTGAGGCGAAGATAATCTGGATGTTGGCCCAACATGTGTTCGGCGTGCTTCTCGATCTCGTCACGTTGACGAATCAAGCCGCCATGCAATGGCGCGGTGGTAGTTCCCGGTTGCTTCGAAACCAACCATCACAGGGCACTCAAAAGCCCCCAATTGCGCAATCAAACGGTCATGGTCGTCACGGGTGTTGAGAACACTCAGCCGTTTGCGGCGTTTGCGATCTGGAAACTCGATAAGAACTTCGTTGCGAACCTTGGCTATGTCGATGGCTACCAAGACAGCGCCAGAAGGCGTAGGATGAAAATTGGTCATGATCGGTCGTCTCCAAAGTGGTGTTAAACGGCTTTACTTTAGAGACCTAAAGGTCGGTCATGGCCGCCTTATTTATCCTTCGTTCGCTAACGCTCACTGCGGATAAATAAGGCTACAACCGCACTTCATACGCTGGCTTCCAGATATGCTATGGCCCGGAATATGTGAGTGCTTTGTTGGCGGAGTGGGCGGGAAAACGAGGCATTGCTCTTCAGTTTATCCAGCCAGGAAAGCCACAACAAAATGCCTATGTCGAACGGTTCAATCGAACGGTCCGGTATGACTGGCTAAACCAATATATCTTTGAAACCATCGAAGAGGTGCAAGAGGCCGCGACAGCTTGGTTGTGGACATACAACAATGACCGACCCAATATGGCCATCGGCGGCATCACGCCGAAACAGAAACTGGCCTTGATGATATCTGAGGCCGCATAACCGTTCTACTTATTGAGGCCCCTAAAAATGGGGGTATTACCGAGGCAACTTATTTTGCAATCTCTGAATTGCGCCGCGATGCCCATTTGACACAAATTTAGGAGTCCCTAGGCCTAGACAGTATTGCTATGTGCTTTAAGACAGGGTGTACAATAAAGTACGTTCGCGCATCATTTTCTATCTGCGGTAAATTTTGAAAATTCCCAACCTCCCAATAGCGCGCCAACACGCGAACCAACAAGCGTGCACGAATCACAGGATCGAACACAAGGTCAAGAAGGGCCCGGTCGGCAGGCACCTCAGCCTCCATCATGCCCACTACCGGTCCTTGGTCGATTTGCGCATTCAAGATCAGAGCCGAAACACAAATTTTATCCTCGGCCAGCAAACTGTAATACATCGTCGTACTCCCCCGGTATTGCGGAAGCTTGCCCGGATGGACATGTAAAAAACATTTTCCTGTGGCGAACAACGGCTCCTTGACTAAGGCACCAGCTGGAGCGGAAAAAATGACGACGTTTTGCGGACACCCCGCCAACGCGTTCACGACTTCAGGAGCGTTAATGTCATCACTGTCAACCTCGATCACCGCAATGCCCGCCATACGTGCGCTGTCGCTTAAGGGAGTGATGTTGTCGAAAAGTTCCGTCTCAATTGGTGTGGAAGGCTTTGGCGCGCCGTGCGGCATCAACAAAACACAGTACGCTGGGGACAAGCCATTTTGTAAAAGTAAGCTGAGATAGGCACGCGAACGTGCTGTGTCCGCACCAAACAAGACTACATCTTCCAAAATTCGTGCCGTCATAATGCCTCTAACCGTTTGTCTTTCAATAAAGCATTGACCATATCGCGTTCTATCCTAAGTGCCGCCAGAAACGCCGCGTAAGAATATGCATCAAGTGAAGACCAGTCTGCAGACACGACGAGATCATTAATTTTCAACAACGCATTTAAACGCCAAAGCTGTGCAGAGCTCTCTGGGCAAAGGGCAATCAGAAACGCTAAACAACAATACGCACCAAGTGGCGCACTGTCGCGGACATCCAAACGCACGCCCGGCGCATAGCGACTGCGCAAACGTTTTGACACCTCAAATTTTTTCACCAAGACATCGACCAAACGAACCAAGGTGTCATTTTGGTAATCCCCTCCGCACGCCACCCAGGCCACAGCAGCCGACAATTCATTAGCCGTATTGACCGGGCGGTCAAAAATTCCACGAAATGGCGCATTCCCCGCATCTCTTAAGGGCACAGGCCAAGCCGCTAAGGCTTGGACGACATTTACGTCCCCCCCCTTTTCGTAGCCCCCTTGCGCCAACTTATGTTCCAACGTTGCCAAAACCCGCGCACGATCCTCAGCATACCCCTGCAACAACGCCTCCCCTTCGTATTGTGCATAGTGGTAGTGATAAGCTTCCCCTGCCAACAAGTCCTTTTCCGTGTAACGATATGTGTGGCTCATGAAGTCTCCCCCCTTCTAGCACTTATGGCTGACAAGACCTTGTTAACATGGGAAGAAAAGTCATCGCAAAACGCACCATTTTCGATAACTAAATTCGGCTGTTTGGGCGGGGTGAAGGGGATGTCTATACCAGCCACATTCTTAATCTGTCCTGCGCGCGCACCGCTATAGAGCTGTTTTTGATCACGCTCTTCCAACACCGCCATGGGAACATCGATGAAGACCTCGAAATACTCTGTTAGATGTTCGCGGTTCCAATCCTGCTGCTCGTGAAACAATGATAAGACACAAGCCACCACGTCAATGCCTTGACTGTCAAAGTAATGACACAGATTGCAGATACGCCGCCCGTTGCGCTCGCGGTCTTCGATAGTGTGACCCAGATCGTCACCCATAATCTCCCGCACATGATCTCCATCGAGAAAAACCGTTGCCGGATTTTTCATCTTCATCCGCTCGTAAAGAGCTCGGCCGACCGTCGTCTTTCCTGATCCGGCCAGACCTATCATCCAGATCACCATAACGGAACCTCTCCTTCTAATCCTTATGCCCAACGAACACGAGGACGTTCGCCGTATGATAGGGAAACAAGGCGCGCAAAACGCGATCAATATATCGACCAGCGGCATTAAGACGATAACCTTTGGAGCGGCGCACCGCTTCGCTACCCTCGACGGATTCGCGGCTGCGCAGAAATGGCAACCGATACAGAAGCGATACGTTGCGCGCTCGGTGAACTTCATCGACGATAAGTCCACTCTCGGACAGCATTTCCGTAAACTCACGCTCACCGACCAACACTTTATGGAACTGCTTTTCACCCATTTTCTTGGAGCGGTTATGCCAGTTCCAATAGACTTCATTCAAGTGCATTTCGACGTTGTTGGGGCGCATAGAAATGCAGAATTTTCCGTGTTGGGACAAGCAGCGCGACACCTCCGCCAGGCCCTGATCAATCCTTTGTTCGAGGTTGTGATAAACGCCAAACGCCATCACTATGTCAAACGCTCCATCTCCGTATGGCAGATCCAAGGCATCACCTTGTCGAACGTCCACGTCAGAATGACACTCCTTGATTTTGTCCACCGCAACCTGACTGCGCTCCATTCCCGCGATCGAAAAACCATCGCGGTAGTAATGCAACAAAACGCGGCCCAGTCCACAACCGATCTCCAGTGTTTTTTTTGAACGATCCGTCATCATAATTTCTGCGTAACGAATCGGATAGATAGAGAGATCATCAAAGCGCTCGCTATCTTCACCACTTTCGGACCAACGTCGATCCCAATAGAAAGCATTGTTTTCGTGTCGATAAACCTTCTTCACGCCGTCACCTCTCCAACCAATGCACCCATGCGCCCCTGCTTTACTAATTTATGTGCCACCTCTAAGTCTCGGCACGTATCAATTTCAAGCCACTGACTATGAATGGGCAGGGCCGAAATTCGCCCCCCCATATTGACCATGCCCTGCAATAAATCAGTCATATAAATACCATCCAATGCCCTGGGACAGTTAAAAGGTTTTTTGCCTAACACATGATCCGCTCGAGCGGCGGCAATGGCATTTTCCAACATGCCGACCCCGCTGCCGTTAAAGGCTACCAAGCCGATGTATTGCGCTTCAATATCATCATAAGATGTTGGCGGGTTGCCAATTTCGGCGATTGTCATTCCGTCTCCGAATTTCAGCGTTTCAGCATCACCTAAGGGGTCATCGAAGCGCTGTTCCCAATACCCGCGCCAGTTCATATCCACGGTAACACTTACACCGTCGGGCGCTGAACACACTAAGTTCAGAACCTCTGGAGTGTAGACGATGTCGCCATACGACATGATAAAGCCATCACCAAAATATTCCTGTGCTAAAAACAAGGTGTGGACCATATTCGTAGTCGCAAAATCCTCGTTAACGAGTACCTTCACATCATAACGAGAAAGTTGGTCAGCTAGATAACCGCCAACCACGATAACCTCATCAATCCCAGCTCTATCCGCTGCATCTAACGTCCACTCGAACAAAGGCTTACCACCGAGTTCCACCAAACATTTAGGACGATCATTGGTCAAGGGAGCCAAACGACTGCCTGTGCCTGCCGCAAGAACAATCAAGCGCATTGCTTCAACCACCTTTGTAAAAGAATTTTATCCATTGCACGCCCCAAGTTGTCCCGTTCGGGATGCCATTGTATGGCTGTGATGGGGTGAAGAGGATGGTAAAGCCCCTCCACGATAGAGTTGTCAGACAGAGCGAAAGCGCACAACTCTTCAGCCAAGCCATTTGTCGTAACACCGTCATTATGAAAGCTGTTCACCGTTACCGCACCTACGGGCAAAACGCCGTTGAGGTCATCGACAATCTCAATTTCATGCTGCTGTGCAAGATGCCCGCCACCCAGATTCCGCGTCAAAGTGCCGCCGAAGTATTGGTTGATCATCTGCAAACCTCGACACACGCCAAACACAGGCAACTGCCGCGTAAGCGCCGCTTCCAAAAGTAACCCCTCTGTGCGATCTCGATTGACTGTGCCAATATCATCTCCACCAGTCAACAACAGGCCACGACCAGGCAGCACGTCCAGAAACCCCACCGGATCGTCCATGGCGTTAGAAACCAACACCGGACGCAGTCCGAACGCATCAAACAAGCGGCACCAATCGTGGCTTATGGCATCACGCTTCTCATGATAGGTAGGGCTGGGCGAGGAGCGCATTGAGACAAAAATGATCATGGTAACACCTCAATGCGGTGATGCTCACAGTCCAGCTTGATCTTCTTCGCGGCGCTCAATTTATCAAACAGAGCTTCACCACACCCAATCGCTGCAGGCAGACCAAATTCTGCCGCGCGGATCGCCATATGCGACGCAACTCCACCGTACTGGGTGACAAGTCCCGCGACCGAATGGCCGAAGATCCAATCGAAACCTGGGTCTGCAGCACGAATTAAAACAATGGCACCAACCAACTCTGAGGGCTCTGCAATATCATCCAATATCACTGGTACGGCAGTCACTTTCTTTCGTGTCACAAAGTTTGGACACCAAGCCTCCAGGCGATAGGAGTAAACATCGCTTGGGCCCGTAATCAAATCAGGGAGACGCAAGGTCTTAGACAATAGCCATTGCTTTTCATTATGACTGCTGATGCGACGGATATAACTTTGCATCGCCCACGATGTGCTGTTTCCCTCTAGGTTGAGAAATTCGCCGACCGGAACGAACGACAGTACATCGCGCCCAACGTCAAGATGCCCACCTAAGCGCACGATGGCCTCCAAAATGGCATCAACACTTTTCATGAATTCAAATTTCAGACGCTCCCTACCGGCAATCGCTTGGGTCATGAAGTCAGTCAAGGTTTGCATATCGATATCCAGGCCGACTTCAGCAAGGGCAGCTTCAATCTCTCCTTTGCGCGCAATCAATATTTCATATGGAGATGTAGATAGCTCACCATTGTTAGGACAAGCATTGTCCGCTGTTTTAAAATAATATTCTGGGCGGCTTGCGTAATTGCTAGACGTAATGTCATAGGAGTGAGGGCGCAGATGACCGTATTTATCGATCATTTCTTTCAAATTGATCTTACCTTCCGCCAAAAGATCAAGATCGCTGACGAATGCGCCTGAAACCGTCGGAATAGCACGTAGAAACGCATCGTAGTGATCAACATCAATCGCCCCCACTTCTCGCAATCCCTTTAACAATGACATCGCGATGAAGGCATAGCGTGCCATAATGGAAAACGGCACCAATCCCAGGTTAGCACAATCACGTACCAGCTGACGCACGCAACGCCCCTGCCCCGCAATATTGTTGGAATACGCCGCAAGGGTCTGCGCTCTGCGCTCAGCCAACTGTTCAATCTTCAAGAACTGCTGCTCAATGGGCTCCACCTCACCCATGACGATCTTTCTCGTCAATTCGGCCAGAGCATTACGGAAATGTCTGCATGCATCGTCACTCAGTCCTGCCTTGCGCAACCATTTTACTTGGGTATTCCATTCCGGTGTTAGGCACGTCACTGCCAACTCGAATTCGATTTTGTCATGCAGCGGTGGATCTGCTCGCAGCTTATCAAGACAATAATCTACCCATTGCGCACCGACAGCCAAATCCAGGTCAACAGGCAACAAGGAATTGATGCTCGTGCGAATATCGACGTAAGGCCGACCGGCCAGAGACAAGATTAACGGGTAATCGGTCATGTCGCGATATCCCAGCCGTTTGCGTGCCTCAGCCCAAGCGAATTCGCCGATCAAAGTCTGGTACAAGGATAAGGCTAGAGGACGGGGATACGCACCAATCATTTCAGCCGGATTCCAATCCGACATGTTGCTCAATAAATTACTGTTTCCCAAAACACCAGGGCGCGGGCGTGATGCTTCACTGACAAACTCATAAATATGTTCGATAACATCCAAAATATCTTCATCGTTATTGATACCTTCGTTTTCGACGCAAATCATCGGTCGCGCCTGAAACAAGTGACAAACGTTATTTTTGTCTAAGCCAAATTCGATATCCAATGCATCCATATGAGACAAGTCAATTAACTCGCTCCCGACCTCCAGGATTGCATCAAAGCATCCCTTATTAAGGCTCAGACTTTTTTGCCCCCAAGCGATGTAATGTGTTTCCACATGCCCTTCCCTGCCCGAGGTCACAACGTCAGAACGGCCACTTTCCATATCCACATTCAACACATAGTATGGTGCGCCGTGCTGGGGGTCGCGCGTCAGCAACACGCCACTGGCTTTCAACTTACTCATATAGGGTTGGATCAGAACCTCATCATCAAGCTGCGTATCACGCCCACCGTCTGCATAACTATCAATGACTTCTGTAACGGCCTGGGTCAAAGATCCGCGATCACACGCATCGACATCCAAGACAGACAAAAACAGCCCTGCTGCGGAGGTCTGCAGGCTATCTTCCATCATGGTGCTGCTGCGCACCACTACGTGCGTGTCGCTGAATCGGTCCTGCAGACGATCTAAGATAGCGTCATGATCATCGAACCAATGAGCAACACTGAAACGTTCCAAGGACAGAACCTGTCCCTTTTTTGATAACGGTGCTAGATTCTCCAAAGTTTTAGCTTTGCCTTGGAAAATCATCGACGCGACTGCGGCCTTGTCATGTACCGGAGCGGCCTTGCCATCCAGAACGATGTCCTGTGTGGCAAGATGTGCCAGCACGTCTTCGATCCTCGCTCGGGGGTTATGACTCGCCACATCACGGGCAACTTTGAACAAGGCTTTGATCCCTGCCTTATCAAATGCATAAACTCCTGCAGGCTTCAAACTACCGCCGCTATGATAAACACCCTCTGCGACATCAACCGCACCCAGTGCTGGGATCGCATCAGGCATCAGCGCCGTCGTCGCACGCAAGATTATGCACGCCTCGTCCGGCATTTCACAACTTAGCAGCGCCGCGACTTCACTGTCGTTTATTTGCCTGGAAAGATAGCGGAACGACAATTTTGGAAATGACTGAATCACCTTTTCGATATGGTAACCGCCCACATAGGTAATGTCGGTAATCTCGTTTTCTTCCAACGCCCGCATGGTCCACTGCAAGGCGGACGGCTGACCTGCATCCATCGGGACCAAGGAACGTGGACGGCTTTGACGCGGGTCCAGTCGGCGTTGCGACGATGCGGATTCAATGATGATGGCCCGAATAGCGATTGCCCTATAATGACGAGATTAAAGGTTTAAAAATATATACATCAACCCTATCACCTAAGCAATAGAGGCTAAATTTTCATTCTAACCGCACAGTGCAATATGACTGGCCAAACCAGTACATATTGACAACAATTCAGAAGGCGGAAACGTCGCTACAGAGTGGGTGATCCAAACTTTTCGTCAACATTGCAATATCGTGTTTGTGCTTATCGCAATGAAAAAAGAAGAAATTCGTCGGCAATGTGTCTGGCGTTACGGAGGTAAACTTTTCAATTTTTTCGTCAACATAAGCAAAACACTCATAACCAATATCCGACAACAGCTTGATGATATCATTTGGGTGATATCCGAATTTTGCAGCCCACTTACGCAGCATTTCCGTAAAGATGAACGGCTTGTCACGTGATATCGTATTCTCTCCCCCCTGAAACACCAGCAATTCAGATCCTTCGACGTCGCACTTAATCATATCGATGTAGACATTTTTTTCCCGAGCATACTCATCAAGTGTACGAAGTTGGCAAACAACCCTGTTTGAATCTTCTCTTTCTTGAATGTTCTTCATCGAAGAACTACCCGTTTCCTTTACATTCCAATAGAACTCCGTTTCCCCACGATGGTTAGAGAGAGCAAAGTTATTGAGCACGGCCTTGTTGCATGCATTAAATTGAACATGTCTCGTCAAAAAATCAAACGTGCGCGGAATTGGCTCAAAAGAATGGACCGTCTGCACATTATCCAACATGCAAAAATTAAGCGTGTACCAACCGATATTGGCTCCAATATCGAAAATAGTTTGGCTCTTACGTGCAAGCGCAAAAATGAGGTCTCTTTCCACGGGGTCAAATGATTTAAAATTCAAAATTTCAATCGGTATAAAACGTGAATCAAATGGGTCAAGAAAAAGTTTTATGCCACTTTCTTTGATCGTCACATAAACCTTGTCATTATCTATCGTGATCGAGAAAATATCTGTGTCTTTAATATAATCAAAATAATCGAAAATGAGCTGATGCTTTTCATGCATAGCCTTAATGTAGCTGTGCTTTTCCAATTCACCGGATGTGTATTGCTTATACAGTTCTTGCAATTTCATAATCGACACTCATTTAATCAATGGTGAAACATTGGACAGCTATGTCGGCCTCTATTTACCTTCACAACTTTGAACAACTCGTTTAAAGCCCTCTGCAATTGGGAATGAAATGATCCAGCCCAGTGATTTGGCTTTGGTTATGTCTACCGTTGTACGCGAAAAGTTCATGCGTAGATAGTTTTTTGACGGGTCTTTTGCCATGATGACTTTCAATCTCCGTTCCGGAAAAACCTCTTTTACCAGATAGTTAGCTAAGTCTTTTATACTGATCTCATGATCTGTAGCCACGTTATATGCCTCGCCACTTTCACCTTTCAATAAGACGGTGAAAAAGCCGAGCGTAGCGTCCGCAATATAACAAAAGTTACGAATGGCACTGCCATCGCTGTAAAGATTGATATCTTTCCTGTGGACAATACACGAAACGAAATCTTCAAAAGATCGACCGCCTTGCAAGTCGACACCTGGACCGTACGTGATCGCGGGGCGCACTATCTTGATAGGAACACCGTATTGGTGCATCCAAGCAACACACATATTCTCGCCCATTCGCTTACTTTCCAAATAGCAAGACGAAAGCTCCATGGGATCCAGTCCCCCAAAGCAATCTTCGAGTACCGGATAATATTCATCACAAACATATCCGTACACACCCGATGTGCTGAAAAACAAAAACCCTGCGACATCATGCTTAACGGCGAGATCTAATAAATTTTTTGTTCCGATAACATTCGGTAAAATTGTGCCGACCGGGTTTTCTTGAAATATCTTAGGCGTTGCGTAACTCGCAGCATGAATGATGTAATCGATTTTCTCATCAATGAGAATTTCATCGCAGACGTCGTGCGTGATGAATATTAAGTTCTCAGAATCTTTTGCATGACTAAATTTTTCATAGGCACGGGCCTCGTTACGTACGAGGCCAATAATTTTAATATTGGCATTTCTATTTTCGTTGAGGAACAACAGCAGATCGACAACGTACGACGCCAAAAACCCTGCGGCACCCGAGATCAACACGGTCTTACCCGCAAAATCACACCAAGGTAAATCTGCTTCGGAAATATATTTTAAGTCATCAGCTATGATTTGACTTCTCATGGAATTATTCTTTTGCCACAAAGTACTCTGTCCTTAATTTTTTTGCGTAATTTAGATAATCATCATTCCTAAGCGCAACTTCATCAAGCATGGAGATATTGTTTTTGTAATAACTGTAGAGATCCGCAATAGCGTCTTTATAGGACATAAAACTAAAATCAGTGAGTTCCGACATCAAACGCGCATTATGGCCGGAATAATTAACGCCAACACCATCATTTAGAACGACCACAGGGACTATATGATCGCTCACTTCATTAACTAAATTTGCAATTTCGATTAAATTTATAGGCTCTATAGGTGTTACGTTATAGGATTTATAATGCGAATTATTTTCGACAAAATGCCTTACAACACGATAAAAATCTTCAATATAAATGTAATCGTATACAACATTTTGATTAATAACTATGTCGATATTCATTAAATTTTTTGAAATTGAATTTGATAAAAATTTGTATTTATAATCTTCATACTTCCCAAATATACCAAATATTCTTAATGTCACCATTTCCCCGACATCGCAACTCTCAATATATTTAGAAATTACATACTTCGAAAAACTGTGACTATCATCGGGGACATGTCTATCAAAAAAAGTTTCCGGCATTTTTGCGTACCAATACTTTCTGGAATACTCAGACCCGCTGCCAAAATTAATCAGTTTGGTAGAAAAGCGTTTCGCACGCACCAAATTAAAAAACATCCGAAGATTGTTTTCGCAAACATCTGCTGGGTAAGACGTGCCGCGTCTTAGGGTGGTTGCAGAATGGACGATTACGTCAACGGCGTGTTCATTCAGATAAGCACTGACGCTTTGTGAGCACGTGAGATCCAATTCCTGCACGGTCGGGTGCAACACGCTATAGCCATCACTTTGAAAGTTCTCGACTAAATTTTTTCCGACGAAGCCTTCTGCCCCCGTGATGAGAATGTTCATGGCTGACCTACAATATAGAAATTGATCTTTTGCGACGTATTCCTTGCTTTCATGCCGTACCTCAATCCAACATATTTTCGTTCAATTCTGCTTCAGAAAGAATTGGAGACATGTCTTCTAATGAAGGCGATACAATTGTCCCGTCTGCAAGCTGCTTTGAAGACAACTTCGGGGCAAAGGGCTGATTTTCATCGATCATAATTTCGCAAATTGCAGGCCCCGTTGTTGCCAGTGTTTTGATAATTGTATCGGCCATTTGTTCATGTGTCGTACATTTTAGATATGGCAAATCAAATGCATAGCTAAGCTTTTTAAAATCAGGGAAGTTCACCCCGGACGAAGGCCCCGCCCCGACTTCAACGCCGTTAAAGAAGTTTCTATGTGTTTGAAATATAGATGAATATCCCTGGTTGTTGAGTAGAAAAACTTTAATGTCGAGTTGATTTCCTGCGATGGTTTGCAGCTCTTGAAGGTTCATCATGATGCTACCGTCCCCGGCAATACATACAATCGGCCTTCCGCCAGACCCTTTAAATGCACCAATAGCCGCAGGAATTTCATAACCCATGGACGCACTACCCGAATTGGTCCAAAGGCGCTGGGTTGGCTTCAACTGCGCAACCTGAAACCCAATAACGCAAGCTGACCCATTCGCAGCAACAACTATTTGCCCATCATCCAAGTTCTTAAAGAGGATATCCATAAAACAATATGGATTTATTTTTTCATTTTCCCAATATTCCGGCAATACAACGGGGTACCTTTTCTGTCTTTCCTTACACCATGCCAGCCACTGTATGTGCTCTGGTCGTTGACCAGCATAGTTGTGTTTTGCCAAAACGGGCAGAAGATCGGATAGATTAGCGTGAATACGCATGTTGAAATTTACCGTCGGCTTCTTCATTTCTATCGCATCGATATCAACGATAATTTTGTATGCCTTAGATGCAAATGCAGACCAATTGTAGCTCACCTGACGAATATTTAATCGACTTCCTAAAACCAAGAGAAGGTCCGCATTCTGTACAACAAAATTACCAGGCCTATCGCCCACCGACCCGGGCCTCCCCACATATAAGGGATGATCGCTCCAGATAGAATCATGAGCATTCCAACCTGTCACGACGGGTATACCCAATTTATCGATAAAGTGAATGAAGTCCTCATGGTGACCACTCAACCGTACCCCCGCTCCAACAAAAATAACTGGGCGATGGGCACTCAACACCTTTGCAAAAATATCATCACTAACTTTGTCCAGATCTGTCAGATTCCATGGCTCATCAAGTTCTGACGGGTCAAAGGATGACAAGTCATCTGTTTCGATTTGCGCTCCTTGTACATCTATTGGGATATCCAGCCAGCACGGACCGGGGCGTCCAGATACGGCAAGGTAAAATGCTTTTTCTAAATGATAGCGAATTGATTTTGGATCCGTGACCATTTCACAGTACTTCGTTAAGGGCGAGGCAATCCGCTCAATATCAACTTCCTGATCACCAAATTGGCGCAGTGCAAGCCCGGTGCTGCGGATGGTCGTTTGATACTTAACTTGCCCTGAAATGACCAGCATGCTGATGGAATCTGTCCACGCCCCATACACTCCGTTCAGCGCATTTATGCACCCAGGTCCTGACGTAACGTTCACCAATGCAGGAAGGTTTGTGAGCCGTGAATAGGCTTCTGCAGCCATCGCACAAGCTTGTTCGTGATGATTGAAGATGCACTCTAGGTCAGCATGCGTGCCAAATGACTGGTTCAGATGCATCGCACCACCACCGGTCACCATAAAGACATGTTCTATGCCAAGCTCGACAACTTTCTGGGCAACGTAGTCCGAAAGTTTCATTTTCATAATGAGCTACTCATCCTTCTGATCAGTTAGCGTTTTAAAATTACACAACCTATGTATCAACGGCCACTATATCATTTCCTTTAAGAATGTAAGCCTCAAGCTTGTGGTCAAACTTGCGGACTGTCTTAAGGACTTCCTCTGGATACAGGCCTGGCACCATAATGATGATAGCATCAACGTCTGATGTTTCCAGGTCTTTTGGCGACACAA
Organism: Magnetovibrio blakemorei; assembly: GCF_001746755.1. GTDB lineage: Bacteria > Pseudomonadota > Alphaproteobacteria > Rhodospirillales > Magnetovibrionaceae > Magnetovibrio > Magnetovibrio blakemorei. The sequence goes on from NZ_MCGG01000003.1 coordinate 20,416, forward strand.
TTTTGTTGAACATGACAGGACTGTATTTGCCTTGTTTAAAATCTGCTGAATCGACGATAAATTCAATTTTATCAATGCGACTGATCGCAAGCAAAGCCAACGTTCTGTGCCCTGCTCCCCACACGGCAATCTTTTTCCCAGCCGCTACATATTGATCCACCAGTTCGTTCAAACGAACAGATAACTCATCCACTTCGTCCACATAAGAAGACAAGTTAAGGTGCGGGCGTTTTTGCACGATGATCTCAATATCATTGTCATTGTTGATGGTCTGACAGATGAGAACATCAAAGCCATTCATTTCAAACGCCAGCGTTAAAGTTTTTTGCGTGAAATAGACGAGATGATCGGCCACAAACTCATACAGGCACTTTGAGACCAACAAATACTCCAGGTTTGGAACCGTAATGTACCCCATGGCATCTGGCGTTGTTACGCGAAAAACGGATTGAATAAATTTTTTGACGTCTGGCTGATGCTCTAAATAGTTATATGAAAAAAAGACGTCCGCCTTGGTTTGTGGTTGAAAATCATCGATGTATCCAAGATGAATGTTTCTCCCCAGCCCTTTTGCATACTCGATGGACTTAGGGGCATACTCCAACCCCATAGCATCAAGGCCAGCCTCAGCCATAACGTCCAACATGTCCCCTCTTGCACTGCCAATTTCAAGAGCCTTTTTCCCACGCAAGCCAAATCGGTCAACAAATGCGTTCATTTCCTTCAAACGCATTTGTTTGGCGTGTGGCGATAAAACAGCAGCCGTTATGACTTCTTTAAAATACGCCACAGGTTCGATTTTTAATTGGACGAGCCCGCATGACGGACATTGAAAAACATCCAGCACAATGCCGGTATCTTGCGCAAACTCATCTTCACGTGGATAAAACTGCGCTGCTTTGGGAAAAGGTTCCATGCTAATGATGGGGGCCTCAGTCAATGGTGCAGAACACATCCGACAGCACGCAGAGTTTTGTTTATGTTTCATCAGGGCACCACATCAACTTGCTGCAAAATGACTACGTGTCAGAGGAAGGCTTTGAAGACGCAATGGCTTTCCATCCTTTTTGATTGAAGCCCATATTGTAGGCTGGCAATCCATACTCCATACACTTCTTACAGATTTTAGCCGTATTTTTATTTTTGTTTATTTCAACAAGCGAAACGTCAAGATAATTGTCCGCGACAATCGTCTCTTCTCCGTTAAAGACAGTGCAACAGACCGGGACCTTTAAGTCCCAGGCAATGTTCATCTGATTGTCTTTGAAAGGACAGGTGTTTGTGCGAAAGCCTTTCGTGACTTCTAGGCCTTCATCAATATCAACCAATAAAATCTTGCTCAGCGATTCCGTTTGAGGGTCTTTTATGCCATCGCAATGATCGAGACACCTTTCCAGCGGCATAACCAAAGAGTACGTCGCGGACAATGAAAAACCCAACTCATCACAGAGATCTTTCATTTTTTGAAGATTTTTCTGATTGTTGTTTTTGTACAAATGATAATTAACGTCCACAAGTGTATCCGCCCCGAACTTATCAATGTAATGCCGCACGCGGTACATGTTCGATTTGACGAGATTGATATCGCCACCCGTATGGGTCTGATTGTAAACATCTGGATAGTATCCAGACAAAGAAATTTTCATATACTCCGGAGAGGCCTGAATGACGTGGCGAATTTGATCTGCGGATTTAATCGATAGATTGCTGGACACGGCGGCCGCAACTCCATTGTCGTGCAGATGCTTTATGATCTTTGGCAACTCAGGGTGCAACAAAGGCTCCCCCCAACTGTACAAGCTCACGTGTGTTACGACTTCGGATTCACGTTTGATTTTGTCCAAGACCCGGGTGAAGTTCTCAAACGACATTATCCCTCTCGGGTACTTTTCCCCATTAATGCTGTGGGCGCAAGAAGGGCACACCAAATTGCACGTCCCTACAACATCAATGGTGTAAAATGATTCGCAATAATCGGAATACAAAACGAAGTCTTCATTGATAAAGTTCATTGCTTCCAATAACTTGATTATTTCTTCTTCTTTTATCGAGACTGCAATCACAATCACCAGATTGGGAAATGACCCTTTAAGGTCTCTCAATGCATCAGGATGTTGAACAGGAACACCGTTAACCTTCTTGTGGGCAAAAGCCGGGTCCGAATCAACAAAATGGACAACATTCATGTCATTAGCTTTGGAAAACCGGAGAAAACCCATACCCGTCATCCGCGCACCCCAAATGACAATGGGGCGGTCTTGTAACAAATCAATCAGGGTTTGTTTAGATTTGGCCATACAGCGTCACGCGCTCTCTCTCAGTTTTGCGCAGAATAGCTCAATATCGGGATGGTTCGCATACCACGAATACATCTCTTGAACAGATACTCTGATGTCCGTGAAGTCAAAGTCGCCGAACTCTGCCTTAAGGCGCGCGTTGTCGGCAGAATATTCAGGCTTAAGCCCCTCTTCCTTTACGGTCACTTTTTCGTTACCGGGCAGGACGTCACAAATGACATTTGCAATGTCCCGCAATCCAAGAGGCTTGCCCGTGCAAATGTTATAATTTCTATATTGTGTTTCTTTTGTGAAAAAACTTTCTAATATTTTAATGAAATCGTTGACGTATATAAAATCAAATTTCATATCTTGATTGATCGTCACGCCCAACCCGGCAATCGCTTTGCAGATATTGTTGGATATAAAGCGCCGCGTGTAATCTTCGTATTTTCCAAAAATGCCCAGAACCCGCAAGTTCACGATGTTCCGCGGCTTTTTTTCAATGTCATTAGACATCACATATTTTGACAAGCCATACGTGTCACAAGGCACATACTGACCAAAGTAGTCTTCACTCATCATCGGATAATAATGCCGCATATCATATTCGGCACCAGACCCTATCGTAATCATCTTGCCAAAATATTCTGAGCAGCGCTCAACGTTAAAATACATTTGTAAATTTTCGGCCAGAGACTGAATATTCACCGCACTGAAGATAACAACATCTGGTCGGAGGTTTTTGAGATATGCCTCCACAGCCTCAGTCTCGAGAAGATTAAGCTCCTGTCGCTTTGGCGAAAAAACATGGAAAGCTTTCGGCTCAAGATACTCAACTATGTTGCGCCCGATAAAACCGTTCGAGCCCAAAACCAAAACTTTCAAATTCTCCATATGATTATTTAACCCACTGATTATTTTCTAAGGTTTCATCATCAGGCACGTCCATCTTTTTAAGAACGTCTTCCTTAAACGGATCAAGGTCCTCATCCACACACACCATGGGAGCAGAGCAATTGTTGCAAAAATTAATTTTGTGTCTCGCCTCTTTGAGCATGGCCACGCGTAACTGCCGCAAAGCCTCACCTTCCCAAATTTCTTTTGCACTTTGATCGTTTACGTTGCCGATCACAACTTTTCTGGGCCAATCCAAAGTGCAAGGGCTGGTCGTGCCATCACAATTGAAATGCAAATACATGAAAACGAAGGGGCAGATCTCTTTATATTTTTTAATTTTTTGATCATACATACCCGTTTCATCGACTTCGTTTTGCTTGTCTGCTTGGGTTTCAGCCCACTGCGGGACAATTTTTTCGATGTAAATTTCATCGCAAATGTTGCCGAATGTGTCGAAAAAATACTGGCGCTCATCTTCATCAAGCACATGGATGCGATGATCATCCTTGTCTAGGGAACTGGTTCGATCCGCAATTTTGATGTACATCTTGCAGTCGCCGCGCACACTGTACAAATGGGCAATATTTTGGATTAAATCATCCATGTCTTGGCGCACGCCTGCGACTTGCATGTAGCGCTCGGCAGTAAGCCCTTCCAACGAAATGTTGACGCGCTGCAAGCCCGCTTTTGCGATCGCCGAGTTCAAAGTGGGTGCCAGCTTCGAACCGTTGGTAAAGAGCTCGATCGTATCGGCCACCCCCTTATTTCGGGCATAGGCAATCATCTCAGGGAGGTCGGGGTGCAGCGTGGGTTCGCCGTGATTTCCAATTTTGATTTTTTTTAACTTATCGTCAAATTCGCCTAAGTCATCGACGATCTTCTTAAATAAATCGATTGGCATCATACCGCGCTTGAGGCCAGCACCTTTCATGGCTGCATTGTCAGCCTGAAAGCAAAAACTGCATTTAAAATTACACACGCTTGAAACGTCAATATGCGCGGAAAAAGGCGTTTTCAACGGCACCTGATCTTCGAGCCGAACTTTAGGCGCAGAATAAATTCTGGGCTGAACAACCGCCGACATATCATTTTCGCTCATAGACTTGTCCTACTTTGGGCTCAAAACCTCAATTCTTTGTGGCGCTTCATAGATTTGATGATGTAAATAACTTAATCTATTGAAATAAAACATCATTCTGATGCTTGATCTTACCCGTCGACACCAGCCGACATCAGGAGAGCCTACGACGCAACCTGCATAAACTTACCCTATATTCCCAGAATAGTCACCCGTTTCAAACATTGATTTGCAATACCGCTAAACCAACATCAATTTTATCGAATGGTGCCACAACGGCGGACAACAACAAGGCCCTTAAGGTCCTTGATACTGTCGCATCGATCCCCATATTCTTTGATAAACGTGGTAATCTGATATTCGCAACGGTAGACACAATGCGCCTTCCTCGACATGATCTTCCGTTAAACGATACTTGCTCCAGAACGTTGCAATCTGCCGCCTAAGGATACTGACATGACAAGAATACTGTTCATCATCCCACCCCATCTGTTTTTTGAAGACTTTCTGCACCCTTTAAGCAATGCAAAACAAATCAGAAAAAAAGATGGGAAATTGTATGGCAGCCTGGTCACAGACATGCCGCTAGGGGCCTTATCCCTAAGCGCATACATCAAAAAATATTGCAAAACCAAGGTTGAAACCGAGTTGGTTGATTTCAACATTGAGCTCAATGAAATCGACACGTTTGCGCATGCGTCTCCGTCCGCATATTACGAAGAATATTTGCGCAATGAGCTAGGCTCAGAGCCTGACATCATTGCCCTTTCCGCCCTCTTTTCATCCTCGTATTACAACTTACTCGAAATTGTTGCATGCTGCCGGAAAGTCTTTCCCAATACGCTCATCCTCGCCGGTGGAAGTGTCCCGACGAGCATGTATGAGTACCTGTACAAAGCAACAGATGCTTTTGATGGATTGTGCTACGGAGAAGGTGAGGTGCCGTTCGCGCAACTGATCGATGCCGAAGACCGCTATGCCTTTATTAATCAGCACCCCAGCTGGATTACGCCTAAGAAAATTGCAGAAAAGGTGATGTTCTCTCATGATTTCATTGAAGATCTTGATGATATTCCCTTTTACGATTACCCCTTATGCAAAATGGCAAAATATGGCGCCAACCCAGCAATTATGGCCTATGGGTCCATCAAAGATAAAATTGACAACTTCCACGTCATGACCTCGCGTGGGTGCCCCTTCCGGTGCACCTTCTGTGCTTCTCATAAGGTACATGGGCGCACCATGCGCTACTACAGCATGGAGCGCGTGAAGGAAGACCTACTGCGCCTCAGAGACATGTATGGGGCCAAAATCATCGTCTTCCAAGATGATCACTTTATGGCCGATACTGAGCGTGCCAAAGAGATTGCCCGGTATGTTTCTAGCTTAGGTCTGAAAGCCGTTTTCCAAAATGGCCTTACATTGTACTCGCTCGACAGAGACATGCTACAGGTTCTCAAAAATGCTGGAGCAGACCAGCTTGTCCTGCCTGTTGAGTCTGGAAGCGCGCGTGTTTTAAAAGAAATCATGCGCAAGCCTTTGAAGCTCGCGATTGCGGAACGTGTTGTAGACGATTGCCGCGATCTTGATATTTATACCAACGTCAATATCCTCATCGGGATGCCAGGTGAGACAAAAAAAGATATTGAAGACACGCGCCAGTTCCTCCGAAAACTCAATGCAAACTGGAAAATTCTTTCCGTTGCGACACCCCTTGTTGGCGCAGAGATGCACGACATCTGTGTCGAAAAAAATTATATCAATTCAGCTGATATCGGTTGCGATTTCAGAAAAGCTGTCGTCGAGACAGAGGATTTCACGGCGAAATACATTCAAGACGTAACTTATGATATCAATCTGGATGTAAACTTCCTGCACAATACCGATTTTAGGCTCGGTGAATACGAATTGGCACTAAAGGGCTTTGAAACGGCAATCCGTGCAAAGGACGATCACGGGTTTGCCTACCATTATGCCAGCATATGTTACGAACAACTGGGCGACCTTGAAAAGTCGGAAGAATACAAGAAAATTGCCATCAACAGTTATGAGAACAATCCGATATGGCGGGCGGCCTTTGATAAGTTCAACATTTCCCCTTATGACCGTAACGTAGAAATGGCTAAATTCGCTTAGTTGGACGAAGGCGCGCAATCTATGAGTCCGCGCCTTCGCCCTGACAGTTGGGTATTTCCCTTGATTATGCAAAACGCATATGCGATCTCGTGGTAAAAATTTACTCACGGATCAGAGAAGCGTCACCACATGCAAGACCTCAAACGTGCGATCAAAGTCATAGACACCTGCGTTCCCAACCCACGATTAGGTCTTGGCGATGAAGTCTTTCGCATGGTCAGTCGCCTAACCCCCATGGTTAACGTTGACCTTCTCATCAAAAATGAATCTGGTGACATTCTATTGACTTGGCGAGACGATGATTTCTATGGGCCCGGCTGGCACATTCCGGGGGGCGTTCTTCGGTTCAAAGAAACTTTCGATACCCGCATTCAGGCTGTTGCAAAGTTGGAGCTTAATACTCACGTTGCACATGACAGCACGCCCTGCATGATCCAGCCCAGTATCAACAGAACTCACGAAACGCGTGGCCATTTCGTGTCACTTCTTTTCAAGTGTACACTGACATCCCCATTGGATGATGCGCAAAAGTTCGATCCGCAAAAACCACAAAATAACCACTGGGCCTGGCACCCAACACTTCCCGAAAATATGATCGAAGTTCAGCACGAAATATACAATACCTTATGGGATTTGCCGGTGTAGCCAAGCACACCCTGCTCCTCATATCCTTAAATCTGGATTGAAGGCTTTTCGAATTTGAAAGTTCTTTCTTCTGATCCACTCAACTCGTTTGAGTACAAAGGCACAAAGGCCTTCTGGCATATAGGTCAAAAAAAGCATGTAGCTTTTTAAGAACCCCGGCGCAACTTCGCTCACGATCCCCTCGTAACGCCGATAGATCTCTTTATTGAGGAAACCTTGAGACCGAATGGTCAGCATATTGCGCCACCCCAATAATTTTGATTTTTGCAAAAAGGCACGCATCGCAATTGCCTTACTTGAAGCGCCATAACTATCTGGCAACAAAGAGATAAAGCTTGGCCATTTCTCAAAAATATTTGACAGAAAATACTGCCCCCACCCCGGCTTTCTCTCGGGCGTCTTCAAGGTGACGATTGTTATATTCGGAGACCACAGCAACTTAAAATCAAGCTTTGAAAGAATGTCAAAAACAAACCCCACATGGCCGAATTCTGTCGCTCGATATCTTGAATAGTCACCCAGTGGAATAACGCTTTTATGATATACGGTGCAGCCCAGGCAGGTGATCATCCACGCTAAATCTTCCAGTACCTGATTTTGGTCACGATAAATTTTTTCGTCGATGTCTTTGATCCGCCCGACGAGATTGGCAATGACAAAATCATATTTGTCACTACCATCTGGCAGTACGTTTAACAAATACTCTAAGGATTGTTGGGGAATTTCGTAGCCATCCCCTATCAGCCACGTATATTCCGCAGGTGATAGCTTCAGCGCATTTTCGACATTGATATCGACGTGAACCGTTTCATCAAATCCGGAACAAAAAATATAAGGGTAAACCGACTTCCACTTTTCAATAACCTCCAGCGTATTATCGGTTGAAGCGTTGTTGGATATGTAAATCCCTATATTGTGATCCTTCACAACGGGGATGTACGTTTTTAAAAAAAAGTCAATTGTTATCGCCCGGTTATACGTAGGCAGAGCAATCGCTAGCTTTGTATTTAATGACATGTTCGCTCCATAAATTTTGTCGGACAACGCATAAACTGAATCGTTTTCTGGCCACCTGACTGATTTACATTCTGTAATTGTTTATGAAGGCAGAAGAGAACCCTGCGATGTGGGGGAAAAACAACCTTTTATCGTCTCAACAAGATAGTCCAACATTTCTTCTGTCAGGGCAGGCTGAACACCAACCCAAAACGTGTTATTCATGACTGTGTCTGTATTTTTAAGAGATCCGCTGATCCTATAGTTTCGCCCGATCATATAGGGCTGGCGCGTTATGTTACCGGCGAACAGCAAACGCGTGCCGATCTTGTGGTGCTCGAGTTTTCTCAGCAAGTCAATCCGGCTAATCGGCGCATTGTCTTTCAAGGTTATGGCAAAGCCAAACCAGGACGGCGATGAATTGGGCGTTGCTTCGGGCAAAATCAAAAACTCTTCACAGCATTTCAACCCGGCGTAAACATACGCAAAATTTCTTTTGCGCGCCTCGACAAAATCCGAAATTTTTTCCAGCTGGGCCAAACCGCATGCCGCCTGCATATCCGTGATTTTCATGTTGTAGCCAGCATGGCTGTAGATGTACTTGTGATCGTAACCTTCTGGCAGGTCGCCAAGCTTCCAACAAAAGCGCTTGCCACATGTATTGTCGCTTCCCGGTGCACAGAAGCAATCGCGTCCCCAATCGCGAAACGATTCGAGGATTGGTTTAAGCTTACCGTTATCGGTGTAAACGGCCCCCCCCTCACCCATGGTAATGTGATGAGCCGGATAAAAACTTAAGGTCGCAACATCGCCAAAAGTACCCACCAAACGGGGCTCCCCACCCACAACGGGCTTGAGGTGATTTCGCTCCAACGTTTCGCTTAAGGTGAACGTTGAACCCAAGGCGTCACACGTGTCCTCGATCACCCACAGGTCATATTTGCGCGCAAGCCGCATGACCGTTTCAACGTCAAAAGGGTTGCCCAAGGTGTGGGCAAGCATAATGGCCCGCGTCTTTTCGCTGATCGCAGCCTCAATTAATGCTGGGTCAATGTTGTAAGTCGGTATATCCACATCGACGAAGACCGGAACAAGACCATACTGCAACAGCGGGTTCACGGTGGTCGGAAACCCCGCAGCCACGGCAATCACTTCATCCCCAGCCTTTAAAGCCTTATCACCAAGAGCAGGGGACGTGAGAGACGCCAGTGCCAACAGGTTCGCCGACGAACCGGAGTTGGTCGTCAAAACGTGTTTAGAGCCCAAATATTTTGCAAGACTGGCTTCAAATGCCGTGTTGAAACGCCCTGTTGTAAGCCATCCGTCAAGCGAGGCATCAACGAGATTTCTAAGTTCGGATGCCCCCATAAGCTTGCCGGAAGGCGGTATGGCCGTGACCCCAGGCTCAAAAGTTTTCTCTTGATATTGCTGCGCCGCGTACTCATCAACCAAAGACGCAATTTGCGCGCGAATTTCTTCTTTTGTCCTGCTCGATGAGGTCATAAAGGCTTCAAGCTCCAAAAACTTGCCAACATCTTCAATCTAATTCAAGGCCGCCCTAAAATACACAAAAAAAGGTTTGCTTCACAGTGTTGTGGCCGCTTATTATTAACCATAATCTGAAGTGGGTGAAAGTAATCTGAGGAGGCGAGCACCTTTCCAAAAACAAACAGCAAGGCGTCAGAATGGCTCTGTAGGTGTTTTAGTTCAATTCTCATTTTCTGGTAGAAACCATTTTTCATGAGGTGCCGTCATCCGAGTTTGCATCATCCCTGCGCGGGGTGGAAGCGAGAGAATTCCACAGAAAAACATTAAGTTGTTTTGCGGTAAACCCATCATCGCTTATTCCATCACAGCCGCCCTGGAAAGTCAGTGTTTCGATCGCGTTATCGTATCCACTGATTCCCCTGAAGTTGCCGACGTGGCTCAAAAGTATGGCGCTGAGGTGCCATTCCTTCGACCTGCAGAACTGGCTGATGCCCATATGAGCATTGGGGCGACCCTCAATCATGCAATTAATTGGTTGCGCGAAAATGACCGCCAACCCGATTACGTTTGTCTCTTACTCGCAACGGCCCCATTTGTAAGACCGCAAACGCTGCGAGACGCCTTCTCACGACTTGAAGAAAATCCATCCAAATTCTTTTGTTTTGGCGTCGTTAAGTTTGCGGCTCCGATCCAACGCGCTTTTAAAATATCGCAACAAGGCACGATAGAAATGTTCCAACCGGAACACTTTGCCTCCAGATCCCAAGATCTGGAGCCCGCATATCACGATGCCGCGCAATTTTGTTGGGGGCGCGTAGAGGGTTTTTTGAACAACCTCCCCTCATTTTCAGAGCATTCTATAGCTTACATCCTCCCCTCGACTGAGGTTCAAGACATTGACACACAAGAGGACTGGGATAAGGCTGAAATCATGTGCCGAATGAGAGAGGAGGCCTAAAAGGCTGATGCTATGAGCACCATCATCTTTCGGACAAACGCAGGACAAAATACAGGACTGGGACATCTGGTTCGATGTGCTCACTTGTGCCGGGAACTTATGAAGAATGGCGCAGCATGTCTTTTTGTTTTGGATTTTGTTGAAGACGGCATAGCGGATTTTCTTGACGGTCTGGATGTTCGCAGCCTCTATGATGGCGCACAAGATGAACTCGATCCCCATAAAGATGCCCAACGTTTTCTCAACATCGCAAAGGTCGAAAATGCCGACTGGGTTATCGTTGACGATTACCGGTTGGGCGAAGAATGGGAGTCCCCCATACAAGAGGTCGGTTACAAAGTTTGCGTCATCGATGACCTTTTGCGCAAACATCAGTGCGATCTACTGATTGATTTCCGCTGGCGCGGAGAAAAAACGCAATCTCTATATGACTCTCAGGTCCCCCCCGAAGCCCGCAAATTGCTGGGGCCTGATTATGTCCTGCTGTCTGAGGTCTATAGAAATGCCCCCCCCCAGAAATCACCGGACAAACCCTTTACCATATTGCTTGGCCTGGGAGGCGGCGGGCCCCTGGATCAATGCGAGCGAATTCTTGACAGCCTACTTCTGCACGCACTTGACTATGAACAGGAAATCCGCCTCTGCCCAATCCTTGGGCCTTTGTCTCCAAACACAGAATCTTTTTTGCAACGCTACCAAAACTGCAAGACCGTCACGCCAATCGTGGGCGAGACGGAACTGTATCCCCACTTGTGTCAGGCCGATTTTTACATCGGTGCCGCAGGCGGAATTCTCTATCAGCTTTTGGCCCTTAAGGTTCCGGCACTGACGTTTCCCCTTTCTGAAAATCAGCATACGGATTTAGGCCAACTGGAAGACATTGGACATTTCTTTCATGTTGAGAACTGGTCAGAAAACAATATTGAAAAGCTGCCCGCTTTTGTGAAAACCGTAATGCAGAACGAAGAGCGCATCAAACTGCTGCACGCCACGCCAAAAGTGCCCTTGGATGCCCTCGGTACCCGCCGCGTTGCTCACGTTCTGCTTGGCTTAGAGCCATGCGCACCTCCTGCAAAAGCTGCGTCCTCTTATCCTGACGATCATGGCGAGGAACTTTCTCCCGGCTATTGCATCCGTCCTGTGACGGACCGCGATATGAACCACTTTCTCGTCAGCCGAAATTTGAACGCAAATTGTCAAAACATGATCCGTGCAAATAAAATTTCCTTCATGGATCATTATTCATGGTGGTTTAAAACCAAAAGATCCTCATTTTTACTCACCAAAAATGGTGCGCCGTGCTTGTACATTTGGCATGAGGTCCTGCCCAGCCATGAACAAGACTATCTGATCGGCGGTTGGTTTGTCTGCAATGAGAATGCGGGGTTTCAAGATGTTATGTTACTCCTGAACTGGCAGTTGGAATATTGCGACAAGCATGTTCCAGGCGTCCCCTGGATTGCCGTGATCCACCGACAAAACAAGTATGTTAAACTCATGAACGACTATTACGGTTTTCAAGATGTCGATCCAGCCACGCCTTACGGCGCAGCCATAGCGGATATTTTCGAGGGAGCGCATTTGGACGAATTCTATTTCGTGTCACGCGCGCCTTCTCCCTCAAACCCTAACGAAGGACTGAGACCGTTTTGACGATACTCACACATTCGCCAAACACTTTAAGACTCGGCTTCATTGGGGGCTCAATCACGTCTGCGGTTGGTTACACCCATTGGACAGCCAGTCAGCTTGATGACCGCTGGCACGTCGCGTCCGGCTGCTTCAGCCGTAGCCCAGACATCAGTGCACGAACCGGCAGTGCATGGCATCTCCCCCAAAACAAGCTGTATACCAATTGGCAGACCTACATTGCCGAAGAAAAGGATAACTTAGATGCCGTTGTGGTCCTGACTCCAACGCCCAACCATGCCGAAATCGTCTGCGGCCTGCTTGAAGCCGGACTTGGCGTCATTTGCGAAAAAGCGATGGTGGCCACCCTTGAGCAATCCAGGCGCATCAAAGCGGCCCTGGATAAATCCAAAGGCTTCCTCGCTGTGACCTTCAATTACAGTGGTTATCCGATGCTTCGCGATTTGCGCCGTCACGTGCAATCGAAAGCGCTGGGTCAGTTAAAGCAAATCCAGTTGGAAATGCCATCGGACGGGTTCATCCAACCCGCAGAAAAAATGCACCCCCAAGCCTGGCGCCTTCAGGATGGAGAGATCCCCACCATCCTTCTAGACTTGGCCGTACACGTTCATCACATTTGTCACTTTTTAACGGAATTGGTGCCGTTGAGTGTCAATGCCGATTTTCATCATTTTTCTTCGTTCGATGGCATCGTCGACGATGCCTACATGTGGGTTAAGTACGAACAAGATTTTAGGGCATCATTTTGGGTCAGCAAAACCGCACTTGGCTATCGTAACGGCCTGAAGCTCAGATTATTTGGCGACCAAGGCAGTGCCGAGTGGTATCAAGAAGAGCCCGAGCGTCTGCACATTTTCCGCAAGGACTCGGCTCGGGTCACATACGATCGTGGGAACTGCACCCATCCAGATGAAATACGCGAGCGCTTCAAACCGGGCCACCCAACCGGTTTTGTCGAGGCTTTTGCCAATTTATATGCTGACATTGCTGACGCAATGCAGGACTTTAAACAAACAGGGCAACATCAATCATCCTATGTCTTTGGCTGGGAACACGCGAACGAAGGGTTGGAACTTTTGCAGGCTGCGAGTACGGCTAATCGGACGGGCACATGGGCTCCCCTCACGAAGGAAACCCTGTCATGAACAGCATTGAAATTGGTGACAAGCATATTGGTGAAGGACATCCAGCCTACATCATCGCCGAATTGTCCGGCAACCACGGCGGAAAAATAGAGCATGCCCTGGACTTGCTGCGCGCAGCACATGAAGCCGGCGCGGACGCGGTTAAATTACAGGTCTACCGGCCCGACACCATCACACTGAACAGTGACAAACCCGATTTTGCCATCCCCCCCGACAACGCCTGGGCGGCTTACAAAAATCTCTACAATCTTTACGAATATGCCCACACGCCTTGGACGTGGTTACCGCGTCTGTTTCAGGTTGCTGCAGAGCTTGGCATCGAATTGTTTGGTTCCGTTTTCGATGAAACGTCCGTTGACGCATTAGAAAATCATCCCGTCAAAGTTTACAAAATCGCCTCACCAGAAATCGTCGACATGGCCCTTCTGGAAAAAGTCGCAAAAACCGGCAAACCGGTCATCGTTTCAACCGGATTGGCGTTGGCTTGCGATATAGACGAAGCGGTGCGTTGCCTCAGAACCCACGGCTGCAAAGACATCGTGTTGCTCAAATGCACGACGGCCTACCCAACGCCCCCCGATGAAGTCAATCTTAAAACCATTCAAAACTTAAAAGAGACATTTGTGTGCCACGCAGGCTTGTCCGATCATACCGTTGGAATAGGCGTGTCTATTGCTGCTGTTGCTTTAGGGGCGACTGTGATTGAAAAGCATATCAAACTCGACAACAGTGAAGTGACCGTAGACAGCTTTTTTTCCCTCACCGTCGGTGAATTTAAATCCATGGTCAGTGAAATCCGCAGTGCGGAAAAAGCGATTGGTCGCGTAGACTATGACCTGACGCAAGGGGCCTTGCTGAACAAGCATGGACGTCGGTCGCTTTACGTCAGCGCCCCGATAAAGAAGGGGCAGATTTTTAGTGCAGACAACATCAAGTCCGTACGCCCCGGTTATGGTTTAGAGCCCAAATACAAGCCTATCGTCTTGGGCCGCAAAGCGACAAAAGACTTGGACATCGGTGATCGCCTCAGTTGGGACGTGATCGCGTAAATGAGGACGCTATGAAAGACCATTTAAAAACTGAGATTCATGAATTCATTACGAATTACATTCACAATTACGCAGCAGGGGAAAATCTTGTTCTCGACGGGTCTACCAATTTTGTTGCAGATCGCCTACTGGATTCATTTGCCATTCTGAACCTTATCATGACCCTGGAAAGCCAATACGCCGTTAAATTTCAGGCTAAGGAACTGGCAGACCCTAAACTACAAACCATTGAAGCACTTGCACAAATTATTTTCGAAAAAAGCACCGTATAATCAAGGGACCTAATGGGCATTTTATTTAACACCTTCCGGGAAGCCGCTGAGCGCTTTCCCGAAAAAACGGCCCTTGTCACCCAAAGTGGCATCCACAGCTATGCCTCTCTTTTGGTGCAAGCAACCAAGTGGGCGGCGCTTATCCATACGCGCCACGGCACGCGTCAGCCACGTGTTGCCCTTCTGACAGAAAATCCGTTCCACACGATCACGGCCTCTTTTGGCATAGCGCGCCTGGACGGCAATTGCGTTCCCACCAACTCGCAACTGCATGCCGAGCAGCAGTTGGCCAACTGGCAAGCCACTGATGTGGAAATCGTTATTTACGAACCGGCTTTGGAACACAAAATCAAAGCCAATGCCAAATCTGGCTTGATCTTCATTTCCACCCATGAAGTGACCGGTTCCGATGCATCGATTGAGATCCCAGCCACCTTCGCCTGGTCTGATCGCGACGATTTTCTGATCGCCTTTTCTTCCGGATCGACCGGCACGCCAAAGCCAACCATCCTGTCACAAAATAACAAGTTGTTGCGTGCACAGCAATCGTGGGACTTATATGATCTAACGTCGGACGACGTGGTATTATGCGCCTCCCCCTACTTTCACTCATTGGGGCAACGGTTGGTGTATGTTGCACTCCTACTCGGCGGCACCTTGGTTTACATCACAAAAATAACGCCAAAAATTTGGCTCAGTTATGTCAGTGAACACAAGGTGAGCTTTGCCATCAGCGTCACATCCCATCTGTATGCGGTAAAAAATGCGCTCTTGGACAATGCCCTGCAGCTGCAATCACTTAGAGCCATAGTGACCTCGTCAGCTCCCATTGACACCGCCTTTAAAAAGAAAATTTTTGATGCCATTGGTTGTGATTTCCACGAAATTTACGGTGCCACTGAAATCGCCACTGCGTCTAACCTGACAAAAGAGGACGCAGTAGAAAAGTATGCTTCCGTCGGTCTCCCCTGTTCAAATATCGATGTGCGGATTCTCAACGAACAAGGTGTCAGCGTCCCGATAGGCACCATCGGTGAGATCGCGGTAAAGTCACCTTTGATTTTCCAGGGTTACTACAAACAACCGGAAGCCACAAAAGCCTCGTTTGTGGACGACTATTTTCTGACCGGTGATTTGGGATATATCGATGCAGATGGTTTTCTGTATTACGTGTCACGGCAAAAAGATGTGATCATTTCAGGCGGCGTTAATATTTACCCAAAAACCATTGAAACCGTCATCTTGAAACACCCACTTGTTCAGGAAGTCGCCGTCATCGGCGTGAAGGATAAGCTGTTTGGGGAAGTTGCCATTGCCATTTGCGTCACCGAAAATAAAAAGAACATTGCAGCGGAACTGCATCGCCTGGCTGATCAACATTTGGCCCCCTACCAATGCCCGCTGAAATATTATTTTAGCGAAAGCCTTCCCCTCACCCCGACAGGGAAAGTCTCAAAGATGGCATTGCGCGATAAATATAACGCCTATAACGAAGACTGGACGATGCCGTTGCGGCTGATGATGTACGGTGAATGAAGCTATAATATTGGACGTCTGCTCTATTTTTACTGCCGGAAATCAAGGTAGATCTTCCGGCCTC
>NZ_MCGG01000004.1 GCF_001746755.1 Magnetovibrio blakemorei
GAACTCCTTATGCGCCGCTTTGAGCATTTTCAGTCCTGCGCTGTTGATGTAGCTGATGCGTCCATCGTCCATCACGCAGATCAAATCCAAGGCATTGTTAACCAAGTTGCGAAACCGCGTTTCGCTCAGTTGAATGGCGTCCGTCAGTTCCGCTTGGCGGGTGATGTTCTCGCCAAGCACCATATGTGCGGTCTCACCCAATTCAGGTAATGCGACGACCTTGAGGCGAAGGCTGACAAGCTTGCCGTTGAGGCCCTTGATGCGCATTGGCGTGGGTTCGGGTTCTTTTGCCAAAAGGCCGATGATGTTGTCGATGGTGGCAGCGAAGTTGTCGCTTATGAAAGCTTGGAATGATTGACCGATCAGCACGCTGGCATCACGAGCCTCCAAAAACTGAACGCCAGCTTTGTTGATGTGTTTGATTTTGCCACCGATGCAGATGCACACCAAATCCGAAACCGCATCGAGGACGGAGGACGCAACTTGACGCGACAGGTCTTGCAGCAGGTCATCTTGCAACGTGTCATCTTGCAGGGTGATGTTAGGCCGAGGGGCTAAAGGCGTTGTGCCGCGAAAGACGTGGGGCGACCTGGATGGAAGGGCTTCAGACATGGACGCGGGGGTATCCCAATATAAGCACAGGTGCGTTTTGCGGTTTTTTGGCGATCTTTTGAGCTTGGGCTAGGACTCAAGAGACGCGTAGACCGTTTTTTACGCCCGAAATGGCTCAGACACAAGGGCAGGGGGGAATTGGGTTGTGGAATTTTTTGTATTGGGGAGCGATAATGCCCACATCAGATGCCATAATGAACCATCCAGAGGGGAAAAAATGTCCGATAGTATTAAATATCTGTTGAGCGAAGATCGCATGCCAAAGGCTTGGTATAATCTGGTGGCGGATTTGCCTGTACCGCCCCCCGCAGTGTTGCACCCGGGCACCGGGCAACCGGTCGGCCCGGATGATTTGGCCCCGCTGTTTCCCATGGCGCTGATCGCCCAGGAAGTCACGGCTGAACGCGAAGTCGAAATTCCCGAACCGGTGCGCGATGTGTATCGTCAATGGCGTCCGTCGCCGTTATTTCGCGCCCGCAAGCTGGAAAAGGCGTTAGATACGCCCGCCAAGATTTATTATAAATACGAAGGCGTTAGCCCAACGGGCAGTCATAAACCCAACACCGCCGTGCCGCAGGCCTTTTACAACAAACAAGAAGGCACCAAGCGTCTCACCACGGAAACCGGGGCGGGACAGTGGGGCTCATCCATCGCCTATGCCGGGCAGTATTTTGGCCTTGAAGTCGATGTCTACATGGTCAAGGTCAGCTTTCAACAAAAACCCTATCGCCGCGCATTGATGCAAACCTTTGGCGCGCGCTGTGTGGCGAGCCCGTCTGTTGAGACCAATTCTGGCCGGGCTGTGCTGGCCGAGTATCCTGACAGCACCGGATCGCTGGGCATCGCCATTTCCGAAGCCGTTGAAATGGCCGCCCAGCGTGATGACACCAAGTACGCCCTGGGCAGTGTGCTCAATCACGTATTGCTGCACCAGTCCATCATCGGCCTGGAAGCGATGGAACAGATGGATATGGCGGGCGATGATCCCGACATCGTCATCGGCTGCGCTGGCGGTGGCTCCAACTTGGCGGGCCTTGCGTTTCCTTACATCGGGCGCAATCTGCGCGAAGGCAAAAAGACCCGCATCATCGCCGCCGAACCGGCGTCGTGCCCAACTCTGACCCGTGGCAAGTTTGCCTATGACTTTGGCGATACCGCCAGTCTGACGCCGTTGGTGAAGATGTATACGCTGGGTTCCAATTTTATCCCGTCGCCCATTCACGCGGGCGGCTTGCGCTATCACGGCATGGCACCGTTGCTCAGCCATGCTTATAGCCTCGGTTTGATGGAGGCCCGCGCCTATGCTCAAACCGAATGCTTTATCGCCGGGGTGACGTTCGCCAAGGCCGAAGGCATTGTCCCTGCACCCGAAAGCACCCACGCGGTCAAAGCCGCCATCGATGAAGCGCTGAAGTGCAAAGAAAGCGGGGAAAGCAAGACCATCTTGTTCAACCTGTCGGGACACGGTTATTTCGACATGCAAGCCTACACCGACTTCTTCGACGGCAAACTCACCGACGAGCCTTACGACGAAGCCATGCTGGCGAAGTCCTTGGGCGGGTTGCCCGATATCGCGGCGGAATAGATTGATTTTATCGCCAACAAAAAAGACCGGCCGTTTGGTCGGTCTTTTTTTGTCTGAAAACGGGTCTGGTTACCAGCGGACTTCGGTTGCGCGTTTCTTGGTTTTGTCCATGGCCTTGGAATACAGTTCCCATTCGTTGCGCGGCAAAAAGCGTTGGGCGAGGAAGTGGTAAAGCTCGCCCAAGCGCAACACGGCTTTTGAAGAGCGGTGTTCCGAAATGTCGCGCCAATCGTTGATCAAGCCATCCCATGCCCATAAGCGGCGGTGCAGGTCGTTTCGGTGTTCGCGGATGAAGCGGCTGACTTGTTTGATGTTGGTGAGCGCCGAGAGAATTTCCCCCGTCTGCGCATCCAATTCAACAAACGAGAAATTAAAACCATCCAGCGCGATCTTAAACAAGCGTTTGAGCGACATGATTGTGTCGAGAACGCTCTGTTCGCTCTTGTAGCTTTTTTCAAGACCGCGCACGGTTTTGTGGATGCGTAAAACATCGTGGTAAACTTCGCGCAAGGCTTCGATGTAGGCCAATTCATTGGCCAGGTTTGAAATCAGGGAAATCACATCTTCACGACGGTCTTCCGCAATCCCCAAGGCTTTGGCCGCTTCGGAAAAGGCCTGGCTGATTTTTTGCTTGGTTTTGGGGTCATCCACCACCTGGGCCAATTGCTCGGGGTCGGTGATGATGGTCTCTTCACCCGACATCCATGACACCAACTGCATGGTGACGCGGTTATGAGCCGTGGCGCGGTGCTGGGCCGTGACTGCCCACGGACGCGCCCCCCGTGGTCATTTCGGTCGGCATTTTGTCGCCGATGTGCAATTCACGAACGTATTTTAGGCCCTCTCTGATGTGGTCGAGCATCTTGGCGTCGGGGTCGTCGGGGGTGAGATTGAGTTCGGACTTAATGCCGGAAAACTTCAAAGACACTTCGTGCCGGTCCAACACCGTGACCATTACAGGTTCATGAGTATCTTCCAAGGTGCGGAAAGAGGTGTGTTCGAGGGTGTGAAAGAAGCTGTGCTCGAACTGAATGGTTGACGGTATTTTGTTGACCGTCTCAGTTTCCGCCTCTTGTGGTGGAGTGTGTTCCATAGGTTAGGTCGGCCACAGCTGTTCTCGAATATTGTCCTAGCCTATCGTAATGAGCGCGAAGTTCAATACTCCTTATGTGATAAGGGACTTTCGCAGAATTCATCGCGTCGATAACCTTGGATGAACAGGGCCCCGGTGAGGTCTGCATAATCGAGCCGTGCGCGGGCATTTTCACGGGCCACGGGGTGTCCATGATACGCCACTCCCATGCCGGCCGCTTTTAACATCGGCACGTCGTTGGCGCCGTCGCCAATGGCAAAGGTATCGGTCATGCCCAATCCATGTTGGGCCGCCATGTCGATGAGCATTTCCAGTTTGGTGTTTTTATCGACCACGGGCGCAAGCACCTGACCGCTCAAGCGCTCATCGATGATTTCCAGTTTGTTGCCGAGTGACATGTGAAAGCCGACCTGTTTGCGAATGCGATCGGTGAAATAGGAAAATCCGCCCGAAATCAGCGCCGTGAACGCTCCGTTTGCGCGCATGGTGTAGATCAGCGCCAGCGCGCCCGGGTGGAGACGCACGTGCGTCATGGTGTCGGCCAGGCAACTTTCGTGCAAGCCTTCGAGCAAGGCGACGCGGGTTTTAAGCGCCTCGGTAAAGCCCATTTCACCGTTCATGGCGCGCGCCGTCAGGGCCGCGATCTGGTCTTTGATACCCGCAAATTCGGCTAAATCGTCCAAGGTTTCACCTTCGACGATGGTGCTGTCCATATCGGCGATGATCAGCTTTTTCTTGCGCCTGAGCGTGCTTTGCGCGATCACATCAAGGGGCTGGCCGTCAAGCGCTTGGCGTGTGATTGTTTCAGCGTCTTGGCTGGCAAGCGCATCGAAGGCGAGATCGACGGCTTCGTCTGGGGACAGCCAGTTGGGCGGGGATACGATTGCCCCGGCACGGGTCAGGCTGGCCCGGACTTCCTCAACAACGTTGACGTTGAGAACGCCAGCAGCGGGTTTTGAAATGAGAGTGAGAACATTGTCCATGTCGGCACACGACACCAGATCGGAGGGACCCAAATCGGAGGGGCAAGGGCGGCGCTCGGTCTTGATCATCGCCGGACCGACCGCGAGTGGCAAGTCGGCCATGGCGATGGATGTCGCCGAGCATTTTTCTGGCACCGTGATAAACGCTGATTCCATGCAGGTCTACACCGAATTGCGTGAAGTGACCGCCAGACCGTCAATTGAAGACGAAAAACGCGTGCCCCATCGCCTGTTTGGCGTGCTTTCGGGTGCCGAAGCCTGTTCGGCCGGGCGCTGGTGTGAGATGGCGGTGGCCGAAATCGAAAGCTGCTTTGAAACCGGGCGGTTGCCTGTGTTGGTGGGCGGAACGGGCATGTATCTCAAAAGTTTGGTTGAGGGATTGTCGCCGATTCCCACCATTGCCCCTGCATTTCGTGATCAAGCCACGGCACGCCATGCTCAACTGGGTGCCGACGCATTTAAGGCCGAAGTCGCCACTTTGGACCCGGTCAGCGCCGAGCGTTTGCCTGCAGGCGACACCCAGCGCCTGATCCGGGCCTGGGAAGTCAGCACCGCCACGGGCAAGCCGTTGTCCGCTTGGCAAAATGAGCCGCGCATTCCGCTGTTGCCCGGGGTGCGTTTTGCTCACATCGCTTTGGTTCCCCCCCGCGAAGCGCTTTATGCCGGGATTGATGCGCGTTTTTCCCGCATGGTGGAAGCGGGCGCGCTCGATGAAGTCCGGGCCCTGTTGGCGCTGAACTTTGATCCCGCGTTACCGGTTATGAAAGCGCTGGGGGTGCCGGAACTGAGCGCCTATTTGAACGGCGAATTGGCGTTGGAAGACGCCATCGCTCAGGCTCAACAGGTCAGCCGCAATTATGCAAAACGTCAATTGACCTGGGTGCGATCGCAATTGGCGGGCGCACATGTGCTTTCTGCGCAATATTCGAAAAGGTTTCGCGAAGAAATCTTTTCATTTGTTCACGAGTTTCTGTTGACCGAGCGGACGTGAACGTCTAGTTTCCCTGTCTCTTGCAATTGGGCTCGCCCTGGGAAATCCTAGGGGCGGCCCATCTGCGTTCGGGCAGGGGTATTCCCCTTTTGACAACGTGTCTTTGGCGCGGTCGTCAACTGGGGGGCATCTGCACGGTATTTTGCACTTTTGGTGCTGTTTTAGAGATTGAAGTACGGGCAGCGCCTAAGACCAACGAGGACATCATGGCAAACGTCGAAATGAACGGTTCCGCAATTGTGATCAAAGCCTTGCACGATCAAGGCGTTGATGTGGTATTCGGTTATCCCGGTGGTGCCGTCCTTCCGATTTATGACGAGATTTTCAAGCAAAACAAGCTGCGCCATATTCTTGTTCGTCAAGAAGGTGGTGCCGTGCATGCAGCCGAAGGCTATGCGCGTTCGACCGGTAAGGTGGGCTGCGTTTTGGTGACGTCCGGCCCCGGTGCGACCAATGCGGTGACCGGGTTGTTGGACGCGATGCTCGATTCCATCCCCTTGGTGTGCTTGTGCGGCCAAGTGCCGACGCACCTGATCGGCAACGATGCCTTCCAAGAAGCCGACACCACGGGGATCACCCGTCCGTGCACGAAGCACAATTATTTGGTTAAAGACATCAAAGACTTAGCCAGAATTATGCATGAGGCCTTTTATGTCGCGCAGAGCGGACGTCCCGGCCCGGTGGTGATCGATCTGCCCAAAGACATCCTCATGGGGATGGGCGAATATATGCCGCCGACCAAGGTGAAGCACAAGAGCTACAACCCCCGCGTCAAGGGCGACATCAGCGACATCAAAGATGCCGTTAAGTTGTTGGCCAAGGCCAAAAAGCCGATCATTTACGCCGGTGGCGGGGTGGTCAATTCCGGCCCCGGCGCGGCGCAATTGTTGAAGCAGTTCACCCAGTTGACGGGCTTTCCCATCACCTTGACGTTGATGGGGTTGGGCGCATATCCGGCTTCAGATTCCCAGTATTTGGGTATGTTGGG
Organism: Magnetovibrio blakemorei; assembly: GCF_001746755.1. Taxonomy (GTDB): domain Bacteria; phylum Pseudomonadota; class Alphaproteobacteria; order Rhodospirillales; family Magnetovibrionaceae; genus Magnetovibrio; species Magnetovibrio blakemorei. The sequence continues at coordinate 6,253 of NZ_MCGG01000004.1, forward strand.
CATGCACGGCACCTATGAAGCCAACATGTCCATGCACGATTGTGACGTCATGTTGTGCATCGGCGCGCGCTTTGACGATCGCATCACCGGGCGCTTGGATGCGTTCAGCCCGAATTCGAAAAAAATTCACGTCGATATTGATCCCAGTTCCATCAACAAAAGCGTGCGCGTTGACGTGGCGGTGGTTGGCGATGTGGGACACGTGTTGGAAGACATGATCAAGGTGTGGCGCGCCAGCCAAGCCAAAGTCGATCAAAAGGCTTTGAAGCAATGGTGGAAAAAAATTGAAGACTGGCGGGCGAAAGACTGCTTGGCGTATCAAAAAGACGCCAAGGTCATCAAACCGCAATTGGCCATTCAACGCCTGTATGAGCTGACCAAGCATCGCAAGGATGTCTACATCACCACCGAAGTGGGCCAGCACCAGATGTGGGCGGCGCAGTACTTCAAGTTTGATAAGCCAAATCACTGGATGACGTCCGGCGGCCTGGGCACCATGGGCTATGGTTTGCCCGCCGCCATGGGCGTGCAGGTGGCGCATCCGGATGCCTTGGTCATTGATATCGCTGGGGAAGCCTCGATTTTGATGAACATTCAAGAGCTGTCGACGATCATGCAATATGGCTTGCCGGTGAAGGTGTTTATCCTCAACAACCAATATATGGGCATGGTGCGCCAGTGGCAGGAATTGCTGCACGGTTCGCGCTATTCGGAAAGCTATATGCAGGCCTTGCCGGATTTTGTGAAGCTGGCGGAAAGCTTTGGTGCGGTGGGGCTGCGCGCCACCAAGCCCGAAGAGCTGGATGATGTTATCACCAAAATGCTTGAAACCGAAAACTCGGTGATTTGCGAAATTGCCGTGGCGCAGGAAGAAAACTGTTTCCCGATGATCCCATCGGGCGCAGCGCACAATGAAATGATTTTCGGTGCAGACGTCGATACCGAAAATGCCGTCTCCGAAGACGGCATGGTTTTGGTTTAAGGCGCGGATAGGAGTACTTGAGCATGGCGACGACCAGCATCTACGGCGAAAACCCCTATCACGAAGACGTGCTCACGCACACCATTTCGGTCTTGGTGGATAACGAACCGGGCGTGCTTGCGCGCGTGATCGGCTTGTTTTCGGGCCGCGGCTATAACATCGAAAGTCTGACGGTCGCGGAAACGCGGCATAAACAGGGTCTTTCGCGCATCACCATTGTAACCTCCGGCACGGCCATGATCATTGAACAGATCAAGGCCCAGTTGGGGCGTTTGGTGCCGGTGCACAGTGTATCGGATTTGACCCTTGACGGTCCCTCGGTTGAACGGGAACTGGCCTTGGTCAAAGTCGATGGTACGGGCGAAAAGCGCGTTGAAGCGCTGCGGATCGCCGATATTTTTCGCGCCCGCCCGGTGGACGCGACGACTGAATCTTTTGTCTTTGAAATCGTCGGCAACACCGAAAAGCTTAACGCTTTCATTGAACTTATGAAGCCACTGGGCCTTGTGGATTTGTCCCGCACAGGCGTAGTGGCAATTGCCCGTGGGCCGGAAAGCATGGAAGGCCAAGACTAGGGCTTTAACCCGAACCTCAATATATATATGTGTCCAGATTTGGATCTGAAGGAAAACAGAAAATGCGCGTTTATTACGATCGTGACGCTGACGTCAATTTGATCAAAGGCAAAAAAGTTGCCGTTGTTGGTTATGGCTCCCAGGGTCATGCCCATGTGTTGAACATGCGCGATAGCGGCGTCACCGATGTCGTCGTAGCGCTGCGCGAAGATTCATCGACCCGCAAAAAGGCCGAAGCCGAAGGCATCAAATGCATGACCGTTGCCGAAGCCGCTGCATGGGCCGACGTCATGATGATGTTGACGCCTGACGAATTGCAGGCCGACATTTATTACGCCGACATGCACAAAGGCATGAAGCAGGGCGCAGCCTTGGTGTTTGCCCATGGTTTGAACGTGCACTTCAATTTGATTGAACCGCGCGCCGATTTGGACGTGTTCATGGTTGCCCCCAAAGGCCCCGGCCACACGGTTCGCGGCGAATACAAAAAAGGCGGCGGCGTACCGTGCTTGGTGGCCGTTCACCAAAACGCCACCGGTAACGCTTTGGAAGTGGCGCTGTCGTACGCATCTGCCATCGGCGGCGGACGTTCCGGCGTGATCGAAACCACCTTCAAAGAAGAATGCGAAACCGATTTGTTCGGTGAGCAGGTTGTGCTTTGCGGTGGCTTGATGGAACTCATCAAAAACGGTTTTGAAACCTTGGTCGAAGGTGGCTACGCCCCGGAAATGGCTTACTTTGAGTGCTTGCACGAAGTGAAGCTGATCGTCGATTTGATGTACGAAGGCGGCATGGCCAACATGCGCTATTCGATCTCCAACACGGCCGAATACGGCGACTACGTCACCGGCCCGCGGATCATCACCTCTGATACCAAAGCCGAAATGAAACGCGTTTTGGACGACATTCAGTCGGGCCGTTTCACCCGCGATTGGATGCTTGAATGCAAAGCCGGTCAGCCGTCCTTTAAGGCCACCCGCCGTCGCAACGCCGAACACGAAATCGAAGAAGTCGGCCAACGCCTGCGCGCCATGATGCCGTGGATCGGTGCCAACAAGTTGGTTGATAAAGATAAGAACTAAGGTTTTATCTCACCAACGGTAACGTATAAAAAGGGTGGAGCTTTCGAGCTCCGCCCTTTTTCATTCAGGTGGAAACAGTTGTGATGAAAAAATCTGCCTTACGCTTGGCGCTTCCCGCGTTGTTGATCGGTGTTTCCATAATCGTGCTGGTGCCCGGTGGAGCCAAGGGGCATGAAGGGGCTAAGGGGATCGTTTTTGAACGAATGGAGCATATGAAAGCCTTGGCCGCGTCGATGAAGGCGCTGGCCCCGTTCGCATTTGGCGAGGCCGTGTTCGATGGAGGCGAGGTCGCGCGTTTGGCCGAGACCATCAGTGCGCGCACCGGCCAAGAGATGGTGCGCCTGTTTCCCAAAGACAGCTTTGATACCACCAGCGAGGCAAACCCGGCCATCTGGCAGCGGTGGGATCAGTTTGAGCGTCTTGCCGAAGACGCCCAAAAGCAGGCCAAGGCCTTGGCGCAAGCGGCATTGGTCAAGACTACTGTCGGCGCAAATTTCATGCGTTTAGCTGGTGCGTGCAAAAGCTGCCACATCGAATTTCGTCAGGAAAAAGCGAAAACTCAGCAGGGGGCCGGAAGACCTTGAAAGTGTCGATTGGTGTTGCTTTGACGAAAAAATGCACTTTTGTGAGTGAATTGCGCTCTCCCCACCCCATATAGAACACAGTTGAAAGGTGTTGACGGGACATATGGTGCGGGGTTAAATCAGGTTTCCGACACGTTGTTGGTTGAAATATTGCGGCAGTTGAAAAGGTTTTTGGCACGATGACGGCACCCGCCGCCAGCTTTGAGACGTTGAACACACCCACTTTGCGGCCAATGTCGCATGCTCGGGTGTCGCGTGCTCACGTGCGTCTGCTGTTGTCCAATCTGATCCTCGACGGGAACCTGCTTCTTAGGTGCCCCTGACGCCTGCGGCCTATGATCGTGCCGATGGTGCTTAGGGGAAACAAGAGCCGTAGCGCGAAGGCGCGAACCTAAGATTTTACCCGAAGGACAAAACTCATGAGCACATCTGACAATAACCGCGTCGTCATTTTTGACACCACCTTGCGCGATGGCGAGCAATCGCCCGGCGCCTCCATGAACCTGGATGAAAAAATTCGCATCGCCATGGTCTTGGAAGAGATGGGCGTCGATGTGATCGAAGCCGGTTTTCCCATCGCATCCGATGGTGACTTCGAAGCGGTCAATGAAATCGCCAAGATTGTGAAGAACTCGACCGTATGCGGTTTGGCGCGCGCCACCAAAATGGATATCGAACGGTGCGCCGAAGCCATCAAACCGGCCGAGCGTAAACGCATCCACACCTTCATTTCCACCAGCCCCCTGCACATGAAATACAAGTTGCAGATGGACCCGGAAAAGGTCTTTGAGAAGGTCAAAGAAAGCGTGGCGTTTGCCCGCACCTTCACCGACGACGTGGAATGGTCCGCCGAAGACGGCACCCGCACGGAACATGATTTTCTGTGTCGTTGCGTCGAAGCCGCCATTAAAGCCGGGGCCACCACCATCAACATTCCCGACACCGTCGGCTACACCATGCCGCACGAATATTCGGCGTTGTTCAATATGCTGTTTGAACGCGTGCCCAATGCCGACAAAGCGATTTTTTCGGTCCATTGCCACAATGACTTAGGTCTGGGCGTTGCCAATTCGTTGGCGGCCGTCAGCGCGGGCGCACGACAAGTGGAATGCACCATCAATGGCCTGGGCGAACGGGCCGGGAATGCGGCCTTGGAAGAGGTCGTCATGGCCTTGAAAACCCGCCAGGATTTGATGCCGTTTCAAACCAACATCGTCACCCAAGACATCATGAAGGCGTCGCGTCTGGTATCGACCGTGACGGGATTTACGGTTCAGCCCAACAAGGCCATCGTCGGTAAAAACGCGTTTGCCCACGAAAGTGGCATTCACCAGGACGGCATGCTGAAAAATGCCGAAACCTATGAAATCATGACTCCGGAATCGGTGGGCCTGACGGAATCAAAGTTGGTTTTGGGCAAGCACTCGGGCCGTCATGCGTTCAAGGAAAAGTTAAAAGACTTGGGCTACGACATCGGCGAAAATGCCATCGAAGTCGCGTTTAAGGGCTTTAAGGATTTGGCCGACAAGAAAAAGGATGTGTTCGACGAAGACATCATGGCGTTGGTTGATGACCAAGTCTTGCGCGGTAACGACCGTTTGCAGCTGGTCAGCTTGGAAATTCTGTGCGGCACCAAGCATCAACCGCCGAAGTCGGAACTGGAAATGTCCATCGATGGGGAAATCAAATCGTGCACCTCGACCGGTGACGGTCCGGTTGACGCAGCGTTCAATGCCATCAAGACATTGTTCCCCCACGAAGCCCATTTGCAGCTGTACCAAGTGCACGCCGTGACACACGGTACGGATGCACAAGCGGAGGTGACGGTTCGTTTGGAGGAAAACGGTCGCACCGTCAATGGACAGGCTGCGGACACCGATACCATGGTGGCCAGCACCAAGGCTTACATCACGGCTTTGAACAAGTTGCTGGTGAAGCGCGAAAAAACCGCACCCTCGGCCCTGTCTGCCTAATCTGGGTATTCATCAAGCGGTGGACGGCGGTTGGGGAATGATCCGACCGCCGCCCGTTGGTTGACTGCCGGGAAAACGCGATCATGACAGCTTTTGCCTTTAGCTTTGTAACGATGGACGGCAGCGCTGTGCGCTTGCCGCTGGCGTTGCGCGTCTATTTCCGCCTCAACGACAACCTGCTCCTTAGTTCGCCCTGAACA
>NZ_MCGG01000005.1 GCF_001746755.1 Magnetovibrio blakemorei
ATAGTCGTTTTTCCGTATCAGCCTTTTCGCAACGTCGCCATCCGTTCTTTCTTCGCCATAGCCAGTGCTTTGTCCAGTTCCCCAGCCATAACAACGTCCCATCATTCCCCACGCAGTTCATCTTCATAGTCCATAATTTCATCGTGCCCATAATGGCGCTGTATCATCTGCTCGCTCGTTCCCATCTGCATAACGATTATCTTTCTTTGCAAATCATCACCAAAGCATCTTAAATGCGCTACTAAAATGTTTCATCAATAATTGGCATTGTAATGCCATCAGCAGTTTTTACTCGTGCGTGTGCAAATTTCGCACGTGTTTCATTCTGTATGTGATTATATGTGCGTTCAATTTCTGCTACGCTTGTTCCAACATTTTGAGCAATATCTGTAAATGTCAGTCCTGCTACAACACGTCTTGTGATGCAAAAGTGTCGTAAGCTGTATGGAACAATATGTTCTTTGCGGCTTTCATCAATTTCAGCCAATTCAAGCATGGCATTCCAGTGACGATGGAAATTAGTTTTTGGAAAACGCTTTGTACCGTCAACACTAAAAACATAACTATTTTCATCGTTATGCTGCGCTAATTCTTTCCATCGTGTTATGTATTCGCCACCTCTACACCAAAATTCACGTGTTTCTAAACGCTTCTTGCTCGTGCCGTAATCAACCAAAACAATTGCGACATCAAGCGTTACATCGTTAAGTCTTTGTTTCTCAACACGCACATTTTTCCAAAGCAAATTGAACTGCTCACCTGTTCGCATTCCACTGTTTGCTCCAAACAAGCAAAAGTGTCTTACTAACTGCCGTTCTCTAGCATCTAAATCCTCAGCGCAACGTTCAACACTGCAGTCGTTTGTGTATTTGCGCATTGCAACGTAAAACGCTTGCCATTCATCACGTGTAAATGTTTGGCGTTTGATTTTTTGCGTATCAGCTTTGTTTTTGGATTTTGTAACGTGCTTTAAGGTTTGAGGTATAACGAAATTGCGAAAATCTGTCTGCTTTAGCCTGTCATAGATGTAGGACATAGCAGAGTTAATCGTTGAAATTTCTTGCCGAATCGTAATGTCGCTTATGCCATTTTTGCGCCTAAACAACACATAGCGTTCTAAATCAAATTCACGTAAATCCCTAACCTTTGTGTCTTTGCCAATATAGGCAAGGAAGTGATTTAAATGCGTGTTAATCGTGTTGTAACGTCCAATGACAATGCCACCCTGTGTGCTACGTGCCTCAAGTGTATCTTCAATTACGTCGTTTTTGCGGTAGTCCAAATAGCTTTGGATAGCTTGTTTAGTATCAATGCTAAAAAATTTTCTGCCTGCATTTAAATCAGTTTGCAGCTGGTAAAATTCTTGTTTGCCACGCTCAGTAGCCATTTCCCTGCTTTTCGTGCGTAAGCTTTTGCGGGCGTATTTTCCTTCGCCCTTAATCCAGCACCTGAAATACCAAGTGTCTTTCACCAAATATAAGACAGCTTCCCCATCAAATATGGGAATTTCATTTTCCTTATAAGTTTTCTTTTTAACTGTGATGCTTGGCAAAGGCTATTGTCCGCAGTAGTGCTTAATGTGTGTAACATCTTAAGCAACATTACGTGCAAAAGCCAGCAAAGTCAATGAACTGTGTAAGATTTAAGTGAGATCATAATCGTTATATATCAATAACTTAACTATTAAAAACTACTCCCACTCAATGGTCCCCGGCGGCTTGGACGTGATGTCGTAGGTCACCCGGTTGATGCCTTTGACCTCGTTGATAATGCGATTGCTGACGCGGGCCAAAAATTCCATGTCGAAATGATAGAAGTCCGCCGTCATGCCGTCGGTGGAGGTGACGGCGCGCAGCGCACAGACGTAGTCGTAGGTGCGGGCATCGCCCATGACGCCGACGCTTTGCACCGGCAGCAGCACCGTGAAAGCCTGCCAGATGGCATCATAAAGCCCGGCGTTGCGGATTTCTTCCAGATACACCACATCGGCGTTGCGCAAAATTTCCAGCTTTTCGCGGGTGACGCCGCCAGGCAGGCGGATGGCCAGGCCCGGTCCCGGGAACGGGTGGCGACCGACGAAGTGTTCAGGCAAGCCCAGTTCACGGCCCAGGATGCGCACTTCGTCCTTGAACAATTCGCGCAGCGGTTCGATCAGCTTCATGTTCATGCGATCGGGTAGACCACCGACGTTGTGGTGCGATTTTATGGTGACGCTGGGGCCGCCGGTGAACGAAACGGATTCGATGACGTCGGGATACAATGTGCCCTGGGCCAAGAAGTCCGCACCGCCCACGTTGCGGGCTTCTTCTTCGAACACGTCGATGAAGGTGGCGCCGATGATTTTGCGCTTTTTTTCCGGATCGGACACGCCGTCCAACTTGTTGATGAACATGTCCGCCGCATCTCTGTGCACCAGTTTGATGTTGTAGTGATCACGGAACATGGTGACCACTTCTTCGGCTTCGCCTTTGCGCATCATGCCGGTATCGACGAACACGCAGGTCAGCTGGTCGCCGATGGCTTCATGCAGCAGAACGGCGACGACCGAGCTGTCGACCCCGCCGGAAAGCCCGCAAATCACCCGACCCGTGCCCACTTGCTTGCGAACCTTGGCGATTTCTTCTTCGCGAAATTTGCCCATGGTCCAATCGCCGGTGCACCCGCAGACCCGGTGGGTGAAGTTATGGATCAGCTGCGCGCCGTGAGGCGTGTGCATCACTTCGGGGTGAAACTGGACGCCGTAAAATTTCTTTTCATCGTTGGCGATGGCGGCGAACGGTGAACCTGAGCTGACCGCGACGGTACGGAAGCCTTCGGGAATGGCGTTGATTTTGTCGCCGTGGCTCATCCACACCTGTTCTTTGGCACCTACGGCCCAAACGCCTTTGAACAATTCACAATCGCCCGTGACATCGACGAAGGCGCGGCCGAATTCACGGTGGTCGCCTTCTTCGACGCTGCCGCCCAGTTGCGCGCACATGGTCTGCTCACCGTAACAGATGCCAAACACCGGCAGACCTAAGTCGAACAGGCCCTGGGGCGCGCGTGGGGTATCGATTCCCGTCACCGATGCCGGACCGCCGGACAAAATCACCCCCTTGGGGTTGAAGGCCTTGATGGTTTCCACCGTGACGGCGTTAAAGGGCTGAATTTCCGAATAAACGCCCGATTCACGCACCCGGCGCGCGATCAGCTGAGTGACTTGAGAACCAAAATCGATGATGAGAATGCGCTCGTGCATGGAAGCCCCGCGTTTGTCCAAAATAAGGCTCGGACCATAGCGCAATGCCCGCAGATTCGCTAGGGGAAAGGGCTTTATTGCTGCACGTTGCTCATGTGGGACTGAATGGCACTGAGGATGGCCTCGGGCCGAGTGTCCAGTCCATCGGCTCTGAGGTTGATGCGGTCATACCCGGTGGCGGCGCTGAGGCCCTTGGCGGCGGTCTCCAACACGCCGTTGTTGCCCATATATTCGGCGGCATTGGTGACGGTGAGCTGTACTTCCATCACTTTGGGCCGAGAGTTCTCGTTGTCCGCAGTGCCGATCAATTTGGCGTTGGACACATCGACAATTTCCGCACCGCCAATGGCCTCCCAGGGAATGGTTTTGGGACCGAGGCGCGCATCGAAAATGCCATTTTGATCAATGCGCACAATGGGGCCGCTGCGACCTTTCTGATAGGTCGTGTAGGATTTGAACGAAACCGTGGCCATGACGAAAAACAACGCCACACCAATGCCCAACGGCACCAAGGTGTCGCTGTTCCACCCCGCACTTTGGGCATTGGTCCGCGCATTCCACGCGAAAATCAGCCCGCCGATTGCCATCAAAGCGGTGAGGACAATGGCGATGAGGGTTTTGGTGACGTCAAGGTGAGCAACAAACGGGGCGGCGGGCATGGCGTGTCCTTTGCGGTGAGGCTGATCCGTCCGGCGATTGTAGCGCGCCCTGCAAACAAGGCAACTCCCGGCTGCCTGACTCTCGTCAAGGCACGGTTGGGGCGGCAGGACTAAATTTTGAAAAATGGTCAACGCTTGAAGGACTTCATCCATGGAGCATTATTAATGGAGCATTTTTTGCCCATCATGGCGGCACACCTGATCACCACGCTGGCGGGTGGGTTTTACGTCTACTTGCGCGGGGCAACGCCACCGCGCGTCATCACGTTGGTGGTGTGGGGCGTGTTGTTTTTCCCCGTGGCTTACAACGTGGTGAAGTTTCTTTAGGGTCTGGACCCTAGCTCAGCACATCAACGATCAGACGGTGCAGGATATTGTCTGGATCGTCGTAGACCAGTTTGGCTGTGATAATCAAGGACACCGTCACCAGCAGGGGTTTGATGATGCTGGCGCCGTGCTTCATGGCGGTGTTGGCCCCCAGTCGTGCGCCCAGCAGTTGGCCCACCGCCATAACGCCCGCCGGGATCCACACCACGTGGCCGGCAAAGGCAAAAAACAAAAATGACGCAAAGTTCGACGTGAAGTTCACCACCTTGGTGTGAGCGGTGGCTTTGAGCAGGTTAAAGCCCAGCACGGCGACAAACGCCAGCGACCAGAAACTGCCCGTTCCGGGACCAAAAAAGCCATCGTAAAAGCCCAGCGCCAGCCCAAAAATCAGGTAAAAGGGGGTGCGTTCCAGATAGTGGTGGCGGTCCACTTCACCGACTTTGGGGCCGAACAAAAAATACAGCGCCGCCGCGATCAGCAAAAACGGCATCACCTGGGTCATCACGTCGGACGCCAAATATTGCACCAATAAAGTGCCGATGGCGGAGCCGACAAAGGTGAACGCAATCGCCCATTTCATGTCGCGAAGATGGACGTGGCCTTTGCGGGCATAGGTCACGGTCGCGGTGAACGAGCCAAACATGGCCGACGCTTTGTTGGTGGCCAGCGCCGCCACCGGATTGAGCCCCGCCATCAAAAGGGCCGGAACCGAGATCAACCCGCCGCCGCCAGCAATGGAATCGATGAATCCGCCCGTCAGGCCTGCGACGAACAGCCAGCCTAAAACTTCGTAGCTGAGATTTTCCATGTGGGTTCCGCAGCAGCATTGGGGACATGCGATGGGACAGCTTAACCCAATTCAAACCGGGAGCGATAGGCAATTCAGGCTATCTGCTGTGCTGCCGGGTCTGGATTGCCGCGCACCAAGTGGCGCTCGCAATGACGAAATTACGGTTGTCATTGCGAGGCCCGCAGGGACGAAGCAATCCAGGGCGTTTTACTCCGCAGCATCGCTTTTGAGATAAATCTCGTGGCCTTTTTCGGCGAACTCGGCGGACTTTTCGGCCATGCCTTTTTCCGCCGCGTCTTTCAGCTCATGACTGATTTTCATGGAACAGAATTTCGGCCCGCACATGGAACAGAAGTGCGATTGTTTGGCCCCTTCGGCGGGCAGGGTTTCGTCGTGGTATTCCATCGCCGTGTCGGGATCAAGCGATAGGTGGAATTGGTCGCGCCAACGGAACTCAAAGCGTGCCCGGCTGACCGCATCGTCGCGGATTTGCGCGCCGGGGTGGCCCTTGGCCAAATCCGCCGCGTGAGCCGCCAGCTTATAGGTCACCACGCCGACTTTGACGTCGTCGCGATTGGGCAGGCCTAAGTGTTCTTTGGGCGTCACGTAACAGAGCATGGCACAGCCGTACCAGCCGATCATGGCAGCCCCGATGGCCGACGTGATGTGGTCGTAGCCCGGTGCGATGTCGGTGGTGAGCGGGCCCAATGTGTAAAAAGGGGCTTCGCCACAGACTTCCAACTGCTTGTCCATGTTTTCTTTGATCTTGTGCATGGGCACATGGCCGGGGCCTTCGATAAAGACCTGCACGTCCTTGGCGAAGGCGATTTTTTGCAGCTCGCCCAAGGTTTCCAATTCGGCAAATTGGGCCGCGTCGTTGGCGTCCGCGATGGAACCGGGACGCAAACCGTCGCCCAGGCTCAGGCCCACATCGTACTGGGCGCAGATGTCGCAAATGTCTTCGAAGTGCTCATACAAGAAGCTTTCTTTGTGATAGGTCAGGCACCACTTGGCCATGATCGAGCCGCCCCGCGACACAATCCCGGTGGTGCGGTTGGCGGTCAGCGGAATGTGCGCCAAACGCACGCCCGCGTGGATGGTCCAATAATCGACGCCTTGCTCGGCCTGTTCGATGAGGGTGTCTTTGAACATCTCCCACGTCAGGTCTTCGGCGACACCTTGGGCTTTTTCCAGAGCTTGATAAATGGGCACGGTGCCGATGGGCACGGGCGAATTGCGGATAATCCATTCACGAATGTTGTGGATGTCGTTGCCGGTGCTGAGGTCCATCACGGTGTCCGCCCCCCAACGTGCCGACCACACCATTTTGTCGACCTCTTCACCGACCGAAGAGGTCACCGCAGAGTTGCCGATGTTGGCGTTGATCTTGGTGAGGAAGTTGCGCCCCAAAATCATCGGTTCCGATTCCGGGTGGTTGATGTTGGCGGGCAGCACGGCACGGCCTCGGGCGATCTCGTCGCGAACAAATTCAGGCGTGACGTGATCGGGAACCGAGGCGCCAAAATCTTCACCGTCGCGGGCTTTGTCAGTCGCTGCTTTGCGGCCTTCGTTTTCGCGGATGGCAACGTATTCCATTTCCGGTGTGACGATGCCGCGCTTGGCGTAGGCCAGCTGAGAAACACAAGCCCCTTTTATACCGCGAAGCGGGCGCAGGTTGACGGCGGGACACGCCGGAACGGTGGCTTTCACGCCATTGTCTTCGGGCTTTACGTCGCGCCCGTCATAAGCTTCGACATCGCCGCGTGCTTTGATCCACTCTGCACGCAGGTGCTTGAGGCCCTTGTTGATGTCGATTTCAACGTTTGCGTCGGTGTAAGGCCCGGACGGATCATAGACCACAACGGGCGGCTCGCCGCTGGACGGCTCCAACGGAATGCGCCGCATCGCCACCGGCCCACACGTCTCCCCTTGGACATAAAACTTTTCCGAGCCTTGAATGGGTCCGGTGGTGACATGGATAGAACTGGTGTCGACTTTGACGTCCATAAGGGCGGCCTCCGCTTTGGGTTAAGCGATGGGGGAAAGGACGGGAATGGGTAAATCCAAAGTCCGTCCCTCCGCCAGCATCACCTGGATCAGGTTCAAAGGGTACATCTCAGGCCAAAATACAGGGGCCGCCCCTCGGATCAAGTGAATCTGGAGAACCCGAGCGCAAAGGTCAAGGATTGGTTTTGACGATGGGCAAAAAAGGCACGATGCCGTTTCGGTCTAGGTCTTTTCAGCTTTGGGCGAGACGTTTTTGTGTGCGACTTCTGCGAATGCGCCGGGCGGTGGTATAAAAATCAATTTTCATAAGGGTTCACCTACATGGATGCTGAGACTGTTGTAGCTATACAGTCAGTACTCATTAATTGCAAATGATTATCATTGTCAATATATAGCGGGACTATATAGCGATCAGGAAACGGCTTTGATCATCTGGATCATTTTTTTGTCGTTGCTGAGGATGTGCTCAACCAACCAGGTGCGCAGGGTGAGTTCCATACTTTTTCGGTTGTCCAATGTTGGGTCTTTTTCGTAATTGACCATGCGCTGGGTATATTCGTTCAGCAACTGGTCGTGTTCGTCCTTGTGCGTGGCATAATCGGCGTACAATTTGTCCAGCATGAAGTTTTCTTCGAGGGCGAAGTGCGCTTGCAGGCGCGCGTGAATGCGCCCGAGGATGGTTTTGACCCGTTCCAAATCGGCATGGGCGAGAAGGTCCTGATGCAGCTTGTTGACGTCTTCCAACAGCTGGCGATGTTCAAAATCAAGCTCATCAATGCCGATGAGAAAGTCGTCCGTCCAGAGGATGTCGGAGTCAGGTGTGGAGACGGTCATGGTTCAAACCTCCCAATCGATCAAGAGTTGAGCCCACTAAATCCAATTATACGCCATTTGATTTTGTTTTAATAGATGGCCTTAGACGGCGTTGGTCAGGCCTTACGCTGCAACACGGCGACAAAAAATCCATCTGTACCGTGGCTGTGCGGCGTCAGGCGGAGGAATTGGGGCGGGTCTTGGGCTTCGTCGGTTTTGATCGGGAAGTCGACGGCTTTGAGCGTTTCGCCCCACACCTGGGCGATGGGCACAATTTCGAAATCGGTGTGGGTGAGGAGGAACGCCTTGACGGGGTGTTCGTTTTCTTCTTGGAGTACGGAGCAGGTGGCGTAAACGAGCCGTCCGCCCGGTTTGACCAGCTCAGAAGCAGAGTTCAGCACGTCGCGTTGCAGGCCCATCAGTTCTTCTAAACGTTCCGGGGTGAGGCGCTTTTTTTGTTCCGGATGACGTCGCCAGGTACCGGACCCGGTGCACGGGGCGTCCACCAGCACGCGGTCGAAGGTGCCCGCATGTTCCGTCGTCCAGGTGTTGTCGCTGCCTAAAACGTGGCGTTCGATTTTGTCGCTCAGCTTGGCGCGGGTGAGGCGCTTGTCCATGCGTTCCAGGCGTGCCGCTTCGATGTCGGTGGCGACCAGCTTGCCCTTGGACATGCCGTCCGTCAGCCCCATGCGATCGGCGATGGCGAGTGTCTTGCCGCCGGCGCCCGCGCAGTAATCGAGCACCTGCATATTGGCTTTTGCCCCGACCAACAGGCTCAGCAGTTGTGAGCCTTCGTCTTGGATTTCGATGAAGCCTTTGCGAAAGGTGGTGGTGCGCCCGATGTCGGTGTGGGCTTCCAAACGCAGACCCATGGGCGAGAGCTTCGTCAATTCGGTTTTAATGCCGCCCTTGGCCAGGGCCTTTTTCGCTTGATCGCGCGATACCCGACCGAGCGCGACGCGCAAATCCATCGGCGCGGGGCGGTTCAACGCCATCATTTCCGCCATGAAGGTTCCGCCATATACGGCTTTGAGTTTATCGGCCAGCCATTCGGGCAGTTCCACCTGCACATAACCGGGCATGGCGGGATCGTCGAGCTGTTTGCCATCCAGTGCATCGGCCAGCAGTTTTTCGCCATCTTCCAACGGCTTGGGACCGTGGGGGGAGCCGTCAAAATTGGCCGCCACGTCGCCGCCTTCCAACACGATGGCCGCCATCACGCGCGAGCGTGCGGACTTGGTGGCTTCACCCAAATGCCAATCGAGACGGGTCAAAGAGCGCAACACCCCATAAACCCGTTCACGAATGGCGCGGCGGTCCTTGGAACCGACAAAGCGCCGCGCCTGAAACCAGGCGCGCACAATGTCGTCGGCGGGGCGGCGTTCATCGGTGATTTTTTCCAACAGGTAGATGGCGGCTTCAGTTCTGGCAGCAGGTAGCATGAGATGACTCCATAGCCTCAATCCGATCCCGCGTCTGCGGGTGAGGCAAGCACAAGTGTGCGCCGCGCGTCTGCGCGTAAGCCAAGCGGTCGGAGACCGCGCCCGGCGTTTGAGGGGCTATTCAAAAAAGGAGAGCTTCTTAGCTCTCCGAACGATAGTTCGGAGCCTCACGGGTGATGGTCACATCGTGCACATGACTTTCGCGCAGGCCTGCTCCGGTGATGCGGCGGAACACCGCGCGCTTTTGCAGGTCGGGAATGGTGCGTGATCCGGTGTAGCCCATGGAGGCGCGCAAACCGCCGACCATTTGGTGGATCACTGTGCCCACCGGGCCTTTGTACGCCACCCGGCCTTCAATGCCTTCGGGGACCAGTTTCAGGCTGTCTTGAACGTCGCCTTGGAAATACCGATCCGCGGAGCCTTTGGCCATGGCCCCCATGGAGCCCATGCCGCGGTAGGATTTGTAAGACCGACCCTGATACAAGAACACTTCGCCGGGGCTTTCTTCGGTTCCGGCAAAGACCGAACCCATCATTACGCAGCTGGCACCAGCCGCGATGGCTTTGGCAATGTCGCCCGAATATTTGATACCACCGTCGGCGACCAGCGGAATGTTGTGCTTTTTGCACGCCACGGCCGTTTCCATAATGGCGGAAAGCTGCGGCACGCCGACACCTGCCACCATGCGCGTGGTGCAGATGGTTCCGGGGCCGATGCCGACCTTCACCACGTCCGCACCCGCTGAGATAAGGGCCTCGGCGGCTTCCGGCGTGGCGATGTTGCCTGCCATGATCTGCACCGTGTTGGAGATGGATTTGATGGCCCGCACCGCGTCCGCAACGCCCTTGGAATGGCCGTGGGCGGTGTCGATCACCAACAGGTCAACGCCCGCTGCGATCAAGGCTTGGGCGCGGAAAATTCCGGCTTCGCCGACGCCCGTGGCGGCTGCAACACGCAGGCTGCCTTGGCCGTCTTTGCACGCGTTGGGGTATTCTTGATCTTTTTGGATGTCGTTGACGGTGATGAGGCCGATACAGCGGTCATTGTCGTCCACCACCAGCAATTTTTCGATGCGATGCTGGTGCAGCAAACGCATGGCTTCTTCGCGCTCTGCGCCGTTTTTGACGGTGACGACTTCTTTGGTCATCAGCTCACCGACTTTTTGCGAGGGGTCCTGGGCAAAACGGACGTCTCTGTTGGTGATGATGCCAACCAGTTTTTTGCTGCCGTCTTCAACCACGGGAATGCCGGAAAAGCCGAATTGTTCTTTCAACGCCATGATTTCCGCCAACGTGGCGTTGGGCGAAATGGTCACCGGGTCGGCGACCATGCCGGCTTCGAATTTTTTGACCTTGCGGACTTCAGCGGCTTGCTCTTCGGGGGTTAAGTTTTTGTGGATCACGCCCATGCCGCCCCGTTGCGCCATGGTGATGGCCATCTGGCTTTCCGTCACCGTATCCATGGCGGCGGACAGCAGGGGAATGCCCAACTGAATGGTGTTGGTGAGCCGCGTACGGGTGTCCGTCTGCGCGGGCAAAACGTCGGATTCCGCTGGGGTGAGCAGAACATCATCGAACGTTAGGGCTTCTAGGATTGGCATGCCGCCTCCGTATCATGAGTTGGCGCGTCATCATACAGATAAGCGCTCCGTTGCCAAGTCTGTTTCCACTGCCAGGGCGTAATAATTGGCGTAATAATTAAAGCTCCATTCCAGGCGCTCTAACTGAGGAGCAGGGCGTCGTCGTCCAACTGGGAACCGCGGACCCGCTCGAACATGTGCAACAGGTCTTCGATCTGAAGGCCATCGCGTTCTTGATCGCGCACATCCAGCACCACCCGGCCTTCATGCAGCATCACCGTTCGGTTGCCGATTTCAAGGGCTTGGCGCATGGAATGGGTGACCATCACGGTGGTTAGGTTGCGCTCAGTAACGATTTCTCGGGTCAATTTCAGGACAAAAGCCGCCGTTTTGGGGTCCAGCGCCGCCGTGTGTTCATCCAGCAGGAGAATTTTCATCGGCTGCATGGCCGCCATCAGCAGGCTGACGGCTTGGCGTTGCCCCCCCGACAACAGATCCATGCGGTCGCCAAGGCGGTTTTCCAAGCCTAGGTTCAGGTGCGCTATTTTGGCTTTAAATTCATCACGTAAACGGCTGCCCACGGACCCGCCCAGGCTTCTGCGTTTCCCCCGTGCATTGGCCAGGGCCAGGTTTTCTTCAATGGTCAAATCGGCACAGCTGCCGCCCAAGGGGTCTTGAAACACCCGAGCCACCAATCCGGCGCGTTTGGCGGTGGGCCAGGATGTCACATCTTGATCGTCGATGAGGATGGTGCCGCTATCGGGACGCAGCTCACCGGCCAAGGCGTTGAGAAAAGTGCTTTTCCCGGCCCCGTTGGAGCCGATCACGGTGACAAAATCGCCCTCGGGCACATTCAGATCAATCCCCCGCATAGCCGGGGTTTCCATGGGCGTGCCGCGATTGAAGGTGACGGCGAGTTGGTTGACTTTGATCATGTGTCGCTCGCCCCCTTCGTTTTGCTGCGAAACGGCATGCGCACACCGGGCAACACCATGGCCAGGGTCACCAGGACTGCGGTGATCAGGTTCAAATCTTGCGCCTTCAACCCCAACATGTCGGTGTTGAGCGCCGCCGCGACGGCCAAGCGATAGATGATCGAACCCATGATGCAGGCCAAGGTCGCCCGCCACACGGCGCGGGTGTTCATGATCGCCTCGCCGCCAATGACTGCGGCCAGTCCGACGACGATCACGCCGACGCCGAGCGTCACGTCGGCGGCCCCTTGGCTTTGCGCAAACAAAGCCCCGGCCAGCGCCACCAAGGCATTGCTCAGCGCCATGCCGCCAAGGATGTAATGTTCGGTGTTGATGCCCTGGGCGCGGGCCATGCGGGGGTTCACCCCGGTGGCGCGCATCGCCAGCCCGACTTCGGAATTTAAAAACCAATCAAGCGCCAATTTCACCACCACCACCAGCACCGCCAGCGCGATGGGCAACGCCACATAGGTGGGCAGGTCCAAAGTGTCCAAGGGCGAAAACACCGTCGTTTCCCCCAACAGGGCGACATTGGGCCGCCCCATGATGCGCAAGTTGATGGAATACAACGCGATCATGGTGAGGATCGAGGCCAGCAGGTGGAGGATTTTCAAGCGCACATTGAGCCATGCCGTCACCATCCCTGCGCCCGCCCCGGCCAGAGCAGCCGCCAGAGTGGCCAGATACGGATTGACTCCGGTGACGATGAGGCTGGCGCATACAGCAGCGCCGAGCGGAAAGCTGCCGTCCACGGTCAGATCGGGAAACTGCAGGACGCGAAACGACAGGTAAACGCCAAGCGCCACCAAGGCGAACAGCAATCCAACCTCTATGGCACCCAGTAAGGCAAATGTGCTCATGGAACGTTTGCTCCTAGCGGATCACGTCTTTGGCTTCGTTGATCAAATCATCCGACAGGGTCACGCCTTGGGCCTTGGCGGCTTTCAAGTTGACATAAAGTTCGGTTTTGGCGACCCCTTCGACGGCCATGTCGCCGGGGTTGGAGCCTTGCAAAATGCTCACCACCATGTGTCCGGTCTGACGTCCGACGTCGTAGTAGTTGAAGCCCGCCGCCGCGACGGCGCCGCGTTTGACGGAATCCGTGTCGCCCGCCAGCACCGGGATGGAGGCTTCGTTGCCGACCTTGACGACCGCTTCAAACGCCGAAATGACGGTGTTGTCGGTGGGTACGTAAATAACATCAACTTTGCCCACCAAGGACCGCGCCGCCGCCAACACATCGCCGGACTTGGTGGCGGCGGCATTGACGACGCTCAGGCCCTGTTTGGGGGCCTCGGCTTCAATCAGGGCAACCAGCGTCACCGAGTTGGATTCACCGGGGTTGGAAATCACCCCCAGACGCGTGGCTGTCGGCACCACGCGCTTGACCAGCGCCATGTGGGCGGCAATTGGCGTCATGTCGGTGACGCCGGTGACGTTTCCGCCGGGATGGGTCGCGTCGGAAACCAATTTGGCCCCAACCGGGTCCGTTACGGCGCTGAACACGATGGGGATGGACTTGGTGGTGGAGACCATCGTCTGGGCCGATGGCGTGGCGATGGCGACGATCACATCGGGTTCGTCACCGACAAACTTTTTGGCGATTTGGGCGGCTGTGGCGGCGTTGCCTTGGGCGCTTTCATAAGACCACTTTAGGCCCTTGCCCTCCACGTATCCGGCTTCGGACAAGACTTCCTTGACGCCTTCTCGTACCGCGTCCAATGCGGGGTGCTCAACAATTTGGGTGATGGCGACGTATTTTTCCGCCGCGAGCACTTGTCCGGAAATGCCAAGACAAAACCCTGATATTAAAGCGATAAAACCATAACGGATCGCCATCATCGGAAAGCTCCTATGCAAAGGTAACGCGTGTCAAAGTCCATTAGATCAACTCCAACCTTCTCCATCAAGAGCTTACTCTTGCGCCGGGCTTTTGGAAGGGGCCGTATTTTGCCGGGAAGTTGTCATTGTCTGGCCTCATTTTTGGCGCTATATCAGGCTTAATTATGCCCGTGTGGCTGTACACAGATCAGGACACTCCGATGCACATTTCAAATATCCTTCGTTCCACTTTTGCCTTTATGGCCATGGCGACCCTGTTCAGCGCGCCGTTCAGCACCTCGGTCAGTGCCGAGCCCTTAGCCGCAAACACCGATGTGAAGGTCGATGTGAAAGAAGTGGAAGTCGGCACCGGTGAAACCGCCGTGATCAACGCAAAAGTATTGGTGCACTACACGGGCTGGCTGATGGATGGCACCAAGTTTGATTCCAGCGTCGACCGGGGTGAGCCGATCGCCTTTACCTTAGGTGCAGGCCAAGTCATTCCCGGCTGGGAGATGGGTTTGCAAGGCATGAAAGTGGGCGGCAAGCGCGAATTGGTTATTCCGCCCGAGCTGGCCTACGGCGCACAAGGGGCTCCCGGTGCCATTCCGCCGAACGCCACGCTGAAGTTCGCTGTTGAACTGATGGGCGTGACCTTGCCCAACTACACCAACATTGACAACGAAGAGCTGAAGGCCCTGTTGGCGCGTGGCGTGCCGCTGGTTGACGTTCGTCGTAAAGAAGAATGGGACCAAACCGGCGTCATCAAAGGCTCGCACCTGATCACCGCCTTTAACGAACGCGGCACGTTGGACAAACCGTTTGTTCCCGGTTTTAAAGCCGTTGCAGGGATGGAAGACGAAGTGATCTTGATTTGTCGCACCGGCAGCCGCAGCTCGGTCTTGTCCCAGGCGCTGGCTGACCAAGTGGGCTACAAGAAAATTTACAACGTCTCCAGCGGCATCACCAAGTGGATCAAAGACGGCAACGCCGTCGAAAAACCGTAAAGGCCAGAGCTGAGGTCCAGATGAGCGGATGGGGCTGTCCTCATGAACTGCGGGGACGATGCAAGCGCGTCAGCATGAAAGCCGTTATCGGCGAAGAAGAAGACGATGACGGCAACACCATGCCCAAATGTGACCCGGGCATGAAAGGCTGCGTGCTCTACGGCCGCTTCCGCTTTAGCGTTGAGGAAAAAAACAAACCCAAAAAAAAGGCGGAGGATTAATCCTCCGCTTTTTTGTTTGGAAGTGAGGCACAACCAAGGTTGATCCACTCAGTCTTCTTGGTCGTTGTCTTTACCCCGCCCCTTAAACCCAATCGCGATCACGTACATTTCGGCGGAATCGGATCGGGAGGCGGGCGGTTTGATGTGTTTGACGGTTTTGAAGTGTTTTTTCATCGACGTGAGCATTTCGCCCTCGGTTCCGCCTTGCAGGACTTTGGCCAAGAATAGCCCGCCGGGGCTGAGCACTTCGATGGCGAAGTCGAGGGCCATTTCACACAGGCCCATGATGCGGATGTGGTCGGTGGCCGTGTGCCCGGTGGCGGGCGCGGCCATGTCACTCAACACGATGTCGGCTTCGCCGCCCAGGGCTGCTTTGAGCAAGTCGGGGGCTTCGGGTTCGGTAAAATCTTGGTGAAAGAGGGTCACATCGGGCATCTCTTCCATTTCCTGAATGTCCAGGCCGATGACTTTGCCCAAGTGGCCGTTTTTGCCCTTCAGCACCACGTGAGCGGCGACTTGGCACCAGCCGCCGGGGGCCGCACCCAAGTCCACCACTCGGGCGCCGGATTTAAGAAAATTGAGTTTTTCATTCAATTCCAGCAATTTAAACGCGGCGCGCGAGCGAAAGCCTTGGCGGCGCGCTTCCAGCACGTAAGGGTCGTTTAATTGGCGTTCCAGCCACAGCTTGGACGAGATTTTGCGCCCGCGCGCGGTTTTCACTTTTTCGTGCTTCATGCGCAGCGAGCTGTCGCCGATGTTGCGCTTGCTGGGTTTGAAGCCGCGTGGGGGCTTGGTCATTCCTGTTCGTCCCTTTGGGGATGGTTGGGGTAGTTGTTGGCGGTGGCGTCGGAGATGCTCAGTCCGTCCTCAATCATCAAGTTCATCAAGATGCCTTCGCGAATGCCGCGGTCGGCCACCATAAGGCTTCCCACCGGCCAGCGGCGGCATACGGCGTCGAGAACCGCGCAGCCCGCCATAATCAAGTCGCCGCGCCGTGGCCCGATGCACGGGTGTTGCAGGCGTTGTTCATGGTCCAAGGTGCCCAGATGGTTGACCACATCGCAAATGTCGCTGAAGCGCAACGACAAACCATCCACCTTTGAGCGGTCATAACGGCTGAGCTGCAAGTGCATCGCGCCCAATGTGGTGACTGTACCCGAGGTGCCGAGCATTTGCACTTGTCCCTTGGCCACCGCTTGGCTGATGGCGTTGCGTTGGTCAAAGGCGCTTAAGCTGCTGTCGATCAGATCGACGATGTCTTCGTATTGTTCGCCCGTGTCGGTGCGACCATCAAAATCTTCGGTCAGCGTGACCACGCCGTGGGGCAGGGAAATGACATCGCGCGCCACCGGACCGCCCGGGTGGGTGGCGTCAATCCACACCACTTCGGTGCTGCCGCCGCCAATGTCGAACACCAAGGCATGTGGGCGATGAACGTCCAAAAGAGGGGCGCAGCCGGTGAGTGTTAATTCCGCTTCGACTTGTGGGCTGATGGTTTCCAAGTCGAGGCAGGTTTCTTCTTTGACCCGCGCCAGAAACTCGGCCCCATTTTCGGCCCGACGACACGCTTCGGTCGCGACTGAGCGGATACGCCGGGCTCCGCCCGCCTTGATTTTGGCGTGGCAGACCTTCAGCGCGCCGATGGTGCGTTTGATGGCGTCTTCGGACAAACGACCTTGTGCGGCGACGCCTTCGCCCAAGCGAACAATGCGCGAAAAACTATCAACGATGCGAAATCCGCCTTTGAACGGCCGCGCCATCAGCATCCGACAATTGTTGGTGCCCAGATCAATGGCAGCGTAGGCCGTGGCAGACTTGGTAAAAAGCTCGCTGTTCATCTGGTCACGAGCCGGTATTGTGTTCGTCATGTTATATCCATATCTGACGCATGGTTTTGTTGTGGCGCACCATAGCGCGTCCGTGCCTGAGGTGCAAAGCCTGCAACGCACTTAAGTGCTGCGTTTACAGCAAAAGAAGGGGGCTCTAGCAGATCATATGGCAAAAAAGGGCCGAAATCGGCTCTTGCCTTTGCGCGCTTGGACGAATATATGTGCATCGCCTAAAGCTTAGTTCGCGTCAATTGAACTGAGCTATCCCTGGTGGGGAATCGTTCAATGGTAGGACAGCGGTCTCTGACACCGTCAATCCTGGTTCGAGTCCAGGTTCCCCAGCCAATTTGTTTAGTAAAATCAATGACTTGTGAGACACCAAAAAAGCATGTCTCATCAATGTCTCAACATTAGGGCATTGAAAACGAGCAAAATGAAAGCGCCTGCGGCTGACGTCGCGGCGCTTTTTTTGTGATTTTGATTTTGGCATGTTTTGTTATTTCTCAAATGGTTACTCGCTTTTAAGAAAAAAAGTTGCTTAAGTGAGTTTTTGAAGCCGCACCAAATATCTGTCGATGTGAAAGTTCTGTTGAGCAGAACTTGTGTCACGCCAAGTAGACTTGTGTCACGCCAAGTAGCATCTGCAACCGTCAAATGATTTGACACTTCGGCGCAATCCCAAGGCATAAAATTATCCTAACGTGTGAGGATAATTTTTGTTGGCGCCCTAGGATCCTATGTTGCTTAAGCAACATTTCGCGAATCTTATGCATCTGTTTTTATTGATGAAAACATCGGTAATTAGGTTTTTTTGAAAAGTTAATTAACGCCATTGAATTTGTCTGTTTAACGGACAAAGTTCTGCTGAGCAGAACTTTCATCACGCCAACTCCGCCGCCTTCACCATCATGTCCTCATTCACCGTGACGTAGCGTTGCGTGGTTTGGATGGAACGATGTCCGGCCAACTGTTGAAGAACGAAAACGCTGACTCCCTTGTTGGCAAGGTTCGTAAGGTATGAACGCCGACCACTGTGACTGCGACAATCGGGCAATCCGGCTTGGACATAAATTCGCTTGAACAGATTAACCATGCTAGTCGGCGTGAAGTGTCCGCCTTTTGAACTGAGGATTAGCGGCTTGCGCTCATCCGCCCATTTGCGGTTTTCAAGATATTTGGCGATTTCGCGCTGGAGTTTGGTGTTGATGAATACGGTCCGCCCGCGCTTACCCTTTGTCTGTTCAACGGACAAATGAATACGATCACGGACTTGTCCATCGTCATTAACAACATCCATAATTTTGAGCGCAGCAACTTCGCCCGCTCGCATTCCGGCCCAGTGCGATAACAACACGGCTAAACGATTTCGTGCGGCCAGAATTCCGTGTTGCGCGACAACCGCGAGCACACGTTTCAATTCGACTTCGGTTAGGACTTTGGCCTGTGACATTGTAGTGGCTCCCATGTGATTTTTTCATCGTATGGGTAGAGTCACATCACAAGTTTGGGCAGTCTCCCCGAAATCGGGTGCTGGAAAGCTTAGAACTTGGCGGTTGATGATGGTTTTGTAGAAATATCATATTCATATGTCCGGTGCTCGCAGCGAAGCGGACGTGATATTGGCAGGGGCAAAAGTTCTGTTTTGGACCCGAAGCCGTCATTTAACTTGTTTCGGCGGTTTGGGTGATTCATTCTGTGGGTGCCTAAACCTCTGGTTAGTTTGCAGGATAAATTGTATGCTAGAGGTTCATAATTCGTGAGGTTACAATAGCAGTGAGTTCTGTTCATGAACAAGAAAAGCGAAAACACTACTGAAGATGAATTCAAAAATCGTCTCCGTGACTTCGCTCACGAAATTGGCTCGCCCCTAAATGCAATGATTGGATATTCCCATTTGATCAGGACAGAGTTTGATGGAGGGGGTGATTTGTCAAAAATCAGGGAATACAGTGATACCATAGAAACCTCCACAAAGCGACTTCTCAAGATATGCGAACGTGTTCTAGATGATGCCGTGACAGGCGAACAGTCAGTACGCCTGGAAGTCGTACATATGTCGAAACTTGCAGATGGTGTTGTGTCGACATTTAAAGAGCAGGCAAAGAGCCGAGGCATCATACTAAAGAGCAGTTTTCAAAATGGGTTCCCAAAACTTCTAACTGATCCGATCTTAGTTGAGCAAGTGCTGTCGAACTTGGTCAGCAATGCTATCAAGTTTACGCCAACTGGCGGTTCAATTGATATTCATGGCGAAATTGGTCAAGGTGGCAGGACATTGATTTTTGTCATCCGCGACACGGGAAAGGGCATCCCCG
This sequence comes from Magnetovibrio blakemorei, assembly GCF_001746755.1. Lineage (GTDB taxonomy): Bacteria > Pseudomonadota > Alphaproteobacteria > Rhodospirillales > Magnetovibrionaceae > Magnetovibrio > Magnetovibrio blakemorei. Next base: position 19,026 of record NZ_MCGG01000005.1, read on the forward strand.
CTAATTTTTTGATGAAGATAAGGAACGGCGAGCGTGTTACGTCATCGGCAAAAGAGACCGGTCAAAAAGGATGGGGACGTGGGCTAGCCATTGCGACAGAGATTTGTAAGCGATTAAAGGCTGATCTGGTCTTTGCTCCAGCGAAGACAGGAGGAGCCATCGTTATGTTTTCTCTTCCAATAAATACCGATTTATAGTTGTTTGATATCAAGGTTGTGCGCCCGTAGTAGGGCTGTTTTTTGGGCTGTCGCGGACGGTGTTGGCGGGAGCAAAACTTCTGGGTTTGTTAAGGCTTGTTGGACACCTGCCGTAGCTCGGAGCCAGCCACGGGCACGATCGGCAGGTGTCCGGCAAGCCTCAGGGGGGGGAACCGCAGGAAGTTTATGCTCGGCGGTGCGCATACTGATAACTAATCTTTTGTTTGGTCATCGTGATCTTGGGGCACACCTGCATCAAAAAGTTTATCGTCGCTACGCCGCGCATCCCAGGGATAGTTGCGGGCGTAGTCATTGTGTCGGTGGCGACACGGACCTTTGAAATTCTTCGAACGGACGAACGGTCGAGGATGTATGATGACTTCAACCAATCGTAGATACAAATTCGTGGCCGACAGCGGCTTTACTAAAAATTCGTTGACGCCAGCGTCTCTCGCCTGCTTTACATAAATGTCCTCGCTATAGGCGGACATCATGATGACGGGAATCATTTCCTCAGGCTCGCCAGTTTTGGCGCGCAATATACGGGTGAATTCGATTCCATCCAACGGGAGCATTCTCCAGCCGGTGATGATGATATCCGGTAGATAGTTCTGCATGATCTTAAACGCATCCGCACCGTCGGTAGCGGTCCTGACGTCATAACAATGAAAGGATCTGAGTATGCTGACGACGGTCAAGCGCATGAACTTGTTGTCATCCACCACAAGGATTTTTAAAGCTGATATGTCCAGTGCCGGCGGGCTCATTTTTACGACTTGATGCCGCGCCACATGATGTCCCAAAAAGGGATGCGGAAGTCAGATACGAGATATACAATCCTTGGTTTGTGTGATGTTGTCTCTTGCGCGTGAGGCTTATGGGGTGCCAGTAACAACATCACCAGAAAGAAGCCAATAAGTAATCTGCTGACAAACCTTA
>NZ_MCGG01000006.1 GCF_001746755.1 Magnetovibrio blakemorei
TGACAATGTTCTTCGTGGTCGTTATTCCGGCCGTGACATGACTGCGTTTTTCGCCCGCCATGGCCGTATCGATGAGGCGGAGATTAACTTTTTCATCCAGCTGTTTATGCGGCTTTCGCCGATGGCCGACAAACGCTGATCTCTTGTCCACAAATTTATGCAGGGGTGTCGACCAGGCCTATGAAGCGGAAGCGGCATGTGCCCGGCGACTTTGGCGTTAAAAGAAAACCTGACCTGAAGGGGTAATGCATCTAAAGTGCATATCCAAACCTCTCCCCAAGAAGGCAAGGGCATATGGAAAACAATCTTAGCCGCCGCCGGGACATTCTTGGTCTCGTTGCATTCATCATCGGGTGCCTCGTGGTCTCGGGCATCGGTGGAATCATCACAGCCACAAGTGTTGGTTCTTGGTATCTGTCGCTTGAAAAGCCCCCTTTCAATCCGCCCAATTGGGTGTTCGCACCGGTGTGGACCACCATTTATGTCTTCATGGCGGTTGCGGGTTGGCGTGTTTGGCGGAGGAACCATGTTACACGGCATCGGGCGCTCATGGTGTTTGGGGTTCAGCTTGGCTTAAACCTGACTTGGTCTTTTTTATTTTTCGGACTTCAACGCATTGATCTGGCTATGATTGAAATTTTCGTACTTCTCATTGCCATTGTCACCTCGACGGTGCTTTTTTGGAGAATAGATCGATTAGCGGGTACTCTTTTTGTGCCCTACGTTCTGTGGGTCTCTTTCGCTACGCTGCTCAATGGATCTCTTTGGGTTTTGAACATCACCTGACCACTGAACCTCTCGATAACGTCGAGAGGAAGGACTGGTCTGTCCTGCAAAGTGATGGAAGAGCGGTTCGGCGTTATTGTGTTCTCCCGCCCGTCAAATATGGTTTGAGTTTCATGTCTTCTTTGACAACATGATCAATGAGCCACGATCTCAGGAAGCTGGAGAGTTCTTCTATATTGATCTTCTCATGGTTCTCAATCTGCTTGTGTTTGGCTTCGACGGCTTGAAGCAGCGCCTTGTGTGCCTCTCGATGAGAATTCCGGTGGGGATAGTGGACAGCTTGTTGGATTTTTTCTTCGCGTTCAAAATGTTCGTGGGCATACTTTTCCAGCGCCGTAAAGGCGAGGCCCAGAACTTTCAAATTGTTTTCTGATACGGCCTTTTCATAGGCATTGATCAATTTGACAAGGTGTTTGTGGTCCTCATCAATCGCTTCATTACCGACAGAAAGTTTGTCGTTCCATTCAATTGTCATTTTGTGTCCCCCAAGTTTGTTTGAACTCAATACCTTGAGCAATTCATGGCCGTCCATTTGTGTGCGCATTTATTTTATGGACGTTTGTTTTACTCAGGTCCAATATTAATATGACAAAACGATTTAAAAGAGAATTATATGCCGGTTGCTCAATTTTTTCGCCAGTGGCTGTTGTTGGTTGGTGCTTTACTGATATTGGGAGGCACCGTTGGGTGGAAGTTGTTTTCAGAGTACGCTTTCATTGGTGAACAGCAGCAAGAACGGTTGATCACCCAGACTCAAGTCATTGATAAAAATCTTGAACTCCAGCTGACAGCGACCAACCATGCGATTGACTCGATTCGCCGCGATTTGCCGACTCTAAAGGCAGAGCAGGATGACCTCATACAGCTCAATCATCGCCTTGAGTTTATGCGGGGCTCCATGCCCACCACGCGGGCTATTACCATTTTCGATGCGGATGGCACCCTGATTGCCAGAAGCCCGCACGGGTTCGTTGGTCAAAACTTTAAGACCCGGGGATATTTTCAGGTCGCGCGCCAGGGCGGTGCCCCAGAACAACTTTACATCGCCCCTCCTTTTCTCGCCAAAACAGGGGAGTATGTTCTGAATGTGTCGAAAGTCTTGCTTGATGAAAGCGGAAAATTTGCTGGCGTCATCTTGGTCAGCTTGGGGCCGGAGTATTTCAAAACCTTGTTGACGTCCGTACTCTACGCGTCAGACATGCGTTCAACGCTGGTTCACGGTGATGGTAAAATAATTTTTAGCGCTCCTGAACGAGAGGGTGTCAGCGGTCAGGATATCAATACGGACCCCGGTCCCTTTTTTGCGCAACACGTGCAGAGCGGGCAAGAAACCAATATCTCAGAAAGTTATGGGCCTTTCTCTAGAGATGGTCACTTGACGGTTTGGCACACGATCCAGCCCGCAACGGTGCCCATGGACAAGTCACTGGTGATCGGTGTTCGTCGTGACGTTTCAATCCTTTTTGCACCTTGGCACAGAGATGTGATGGTCAACGGTGGATTGTTCTTCCTGCTGGTTTTTGTCAGCAGCTTGGGGTTGCTTTTTTCTCAAGGTCGGCAAAGAGCTTACAACCAACTTGTCGTCCTCCGGGAGGCGGAGCGCAGCAAAGCGGAAGCACAGCTGATCAAGGCCAAGGCCGAAGTCGAAGAGGTCAATATCGAACTTAAGTTTCTCAGTGAAGACCTTGAACAGCAGGTCAAAATGCGCACAGCTGAACTGGTCGAAACGTTAAAGGCGAGAAGTCAGTTAAGTCAATGCGTTGAGCAAAGCCCCAGTATGTTGTTCATCACCAATACCGAGGGCAACATCGAATACGCCAATGCAAAATTCTACGAAGTGACAGGGTATACCCCGCAAGAAATCATCGGACAGACCCCCCGTATTCTTAAATCTGGACGTACCCCGCCCTCTGTATATCAAGATTTATGGTCTACCATCCAATTGGGGAGCATCTGGCAGGGCGAACTCGAAGACCGGCGCAAAAATGGGCAGAGTTTTTGGGCCGATGTCACGATTACGCCGATACGTTCCGAAGACGGTACCATTACTCATTATTCCTCTTCGCACATCGATATTACTGAACGAAAAGAAGCTGAATTGAAGATGCGCGAAGCCCGTGATCAGGCAGTGGTCGCTTATCGTGCAAAATCGGACCTTATGGCCAATATGAGCCATGAACTGCGTACACCTCTCAATGCGATCATTGGCTTTTCCTCAACAATTTTGGAAGGCGTATTCGGTCCCATTGGTCATGAAAAATATCGCGAATACCTGGGTGACATCCACCAGTCTGGCGAACATCTGCTTGGTCTCATCAATGATATCCTCGACGTTTCTGCTATGGAAGCAGGGGCTGTTGAATTGTACGAAGAAAATGTCACGCTATCTGACGTCGTTGATACCTCGGTTCGCATCATAGGGCCTCGGGCGAGTACGGGGCAGGTATCTGTCATTTCTACAGTATCGTCAGAACTCCCACAGATTTATGTAGATGAGCGTCGATTGAAACAAATCTTGCTGAACCTGCTGAGCAATGCCGTCAAGTTCACCCACAGTGGCGGGGAAGTTTCGGTGAGTGCCGACTTGAGTGGCGACGGCTCACTCTCTTTTACGGTTACCGACAACGGAATAGGTATGGATGTGCAAGAAACCGAAAAAGCGATGAGTCCGTTCGGTCAGGTTGATAGTGGCCTGAACCGCAAGCACGAAGGCACAGGACTAGGGCTTCCCCTGACGGTTGGTTTGGTGGAACTGCATGGGGGAACGCTTCAGCTTAAGAGTGCCAAAGGTTCAGGCACAGAGGTCGCAATTACGATTCCCAAAGAACGGGTTATTCAGAACCCTCACTAAAGGACAAAGGCCGGCAACGTTTATATCCGCTTTAGACCGTAGACTTGAACAAAACTATCGACGTTCGCAGGCCTTAACGCTATGCATGCGCCATGAATGCAGACAAAAATCTTGAAATATTTCTCGTCACCGCGCCGGGCTTAGAATTGCTTTTGCGCGAAGAGGCGGTGGAGAAGGGGTTTCGCAAGCCCAAGGTTGCCGTGGGCGGCGTGACGGTCCAAGGCGATTGGGCGGCGGCCTTTCGCGCCAACTTAGATCTGCGCGGAGCCAGTAAGGTTCTGGTCCGCATCGCGAGCTTTAAGGTGACGCATTTGGCCCAGTTGGACAAACATTTGCGCGCGTTTGCCTGGGGCGAAATGTTGCGCCCGGATGTATCGGTGAGGGTTGAAGCTGCGTGTAAAAGCTCGCGCATCTATCATTCGGGTGCGGTGGTCGAGCGTCTGTCGAACGCCATCAAAGATCAATTGGGGGTGGAGGTTTCTCCTGACGGGGCGGTTTGCATCAAGGCGCGTATTCTCAACGACATCTGCACCATCAGCGTGGACACGTCGGGCGAACTGCTGCACAGGCGCAGTCACAAAGAAGCCGTCAGCAAAGCGCCCATGCGCGAAAACTTAGCCGCGCTCATGTTGCGCCAATGCGGCTATGGGGGAAAAGAGCCGGTCGTTGATCCCATGTGCGGATCGGGTACTTTCGTCATCGAAGCCGCGGAAATTGCTGCTGCCCTGTATCCCGGACGCTCACGTTCGTTTGCCTTTGAGCAACTGGTCCCTTTTGACGCCGAAAAATGGCAAGCGTTGTGTACGCGCGGAAACAATAAGACGGTCACGGCGCGGTTTTATGGCAGCGATCATGATGCCGGAGCAATCCGTATGAGCCGCGCAAACGCGGAACGCGCGGGGGTTACGCATTTGTGTGAATTTGTTCAGCGTCCCATCAGCGAGTTGGTGCCGCCGGATGGCCCACCTGGTTTGGTCATCGTGAACCCGCCGTACGGAACACGGATTGGTGAGATGAAACAGCTGAACGCCCTGTATCGTTCTCTGGGCCAAGTGCTGAAAGAACACTTCGCCGGTTGGCGTGTCGGTTTGATCACCAACACGCCATCGCTGGCCAAAAATACAGGCCTGCCGTTTGCCCATGAAAGCGATCAGATCGACCACGGCGGTCTGCGGGTTAAGGTGTATTCGACGGATCCTTTGCCGCGTTTTCTGCCGGGGCGTTGAGACTGTCCGTTCGTCTCTGAATCAAGATATACAGCATTGGCACAAAGAAGATCGCCAAGAAGGTTGCGGTGAGCATGCCGCCAATCACCGCGATGCCGATGGCGTTTTGCGCCGCCGACCCGGCGCCGTGGGCAATTGCCAGCGGTGTGACGCCCAGCATAAAGGCCAACGAGGTCATGAGGATGGGACGGAACCGCCGTTTGGCGGCCAGAAGCACGGCCTCCATAAGTCCCGCACCTTCGTCGTGTAGAGATTTGGCAAACTCGACAATCAAAATGGCGTTTTTGGCCGATAGTCCGATGGTGGTGAGCAACGCCACTTGGAAATAAATGTCGTTGTTCAAACCGCTCAACGTTGAAGCCGTTACGGCCCCGATCACGCCCACCGGCACCGCCAAGATGACGGCGAACGGCACCGTCCAGCTTTCGTACAAAGCCGCCAAGCTGAGGAAGACCACCAGCACGGACAGAGCATAGAGGGCAAGCGATTGCCCCCCGGTCGCCTTTTCTTCATAGGAAATGCCGGACCAGCCAAAGTCGAAACTGGGAGACAGGCTTCTGACCATGGATTCCATTTCCGCCATGGCTTCGCCAGAGCTTACACCGGGCGCTGCCGCACCTTGAATGTTCACGGAAGCAGCCCCGTTGAAGCGTTCCAGTTTGGGCGAGCCATAGGACCACTCGGCGGAAGTAAAGCTGCCGAAGGGCACCATTTTTCCGTCTTTGTTGCGCACGTACCAATGGTCCACATCAACCGGATTCATGCGATAGGGCGCGTCCGCTTGTAAAAAGACCTTCTTGATGCGCCCATCGTCCAAGAAGTCGTTGACGTACGATGAGCCCCAGGCCGTTTGCAGGGTTTGATTGATGTCGGCGATGGACAGCCCCATGGTGCTGGCTTTTTCATGATCGATGTTGATTTGGTATTGCGGCTCGTCAGACAGTCCGTTGGGACGCACGCCAACCAGTTTGGGATTTTTGGCGGCCATCCCCAGCAATTCACCGCGCGCCTTCATCAGGGCCTCATGGCCCAAATTCGCCCGGTCAATCAGTTGGAAATCAAAACCCGATGCATTGCCCAGCTCTCGAATGGGCGGGGGGAAGAAGGCAAACACCAGCGCGTCCTTGATGCGCGCAAATGCGCCCGATGCTCGTCCGACAATGGAGAATACGGTTTGATCGGCGCGGGTGCGTTGAGACCAGTCCTTCAAGGCGACAAAGCCCAGCGCAGCATTCTGGCTGCTGCCAGCAAAACTGAATCCCACCACGGTAAAGAGATGCTCAACGTTTTCCTTCTCGTTTTCCAAGAAGTAATCCTCGACCTGTTTGACGCTTTCCAAAGTGCGTTCCGCCGTAGATCCCGGAGGAGCGCTGACCATCAAAAACATGTTGCCCTGATCTTCGTTGGGCAAAAAGGATGTGGGCAAACGCATGAACAAGAAGATCAATCCACCAATCAGCAGACCATAAATCAAGACGAAGCGAAGCGTTCGCTTTGCGATATAACCGACGCCGTTTTGATAGCCGTCTCGGGTCGCATTGAAGTTGCGGTTGAACCATTGAAAAAACCGCCCGACATCATCCGTTTGACCTTTTTTAACGGGCTTCAATATGGTTGCACACAGTGAAGGGGTGAGGATGAACGCGACCAACACCGACAGCGACATGGCCGCCACGATGGTCACGGAAAACTGACGATAGATTGCACCCGATGCGCCACCGAAAAAGGCCATTGGCACAAAAACGGCCGACAGCACCAAGGCGATGCCGACCAGCGCACCGGAGATTTGGTCCATGGATAAGCGCGAAGCCTCTTTCGGCGACAGCCCATCTTCATGCATGACGCGCTCGACGTTTTCGACCACGACAATGGCATCATCAACCAACAACCCGATGGCCAAAACCATGGCGAACATGGTCAAGGTGTTGATGGAATAGTCAAAGGCGAAGAGGACGGCGAAGGTGCCCAAAACCACCACCGGCACGGTGATCGCGGGGATCAACGTGGCGCGGATGTTTTGCAGAAAAAGATACATCACAAGAAAGACCAAAACGGCGGCCTCAATCAGCGTATAGACCACCGATTCAATGGAAAGCTTCACGAACGGGGTGGTGTCGTAAGGATAAATGACGTCAACGCCAGAGGGCAAAAATGGTTTAAGCTCTTCAACTTTGGCCTTCACCCGTTCCGCCGTATCCAGGGCGTTCGCGCCCGATGCCATGCTGACGGCGATACCGGCCGCAGGATGGCGCTTATAGCGCGCAATGCGGTTGTAGCTTTGGGACCCCAACTCCACACGCGAAACGTCTTTTAAGCGCACCTGGGAGCCGTCGGTGTTGACGCGCAAAATGATGTCTTCGAAATCTTTGACGGTGCGCAGGCGCGACTGTGCCGTGATGGTCGAATTCAGCTGCTGTCCGTCGATGGCGGGTAATCCGCCGATTTGACCCGCGGACACATCGGCGTTTTGGGCCTGAATGGCTTGGCGCACATCGGTTGTCGTTAAGTTGAAGCTGTACAATTCATAGGGGTTGAGCCAGATGCGCATGGCGTGTTGTTCGCCAAACACCCGCACGTTGCCAACCCCGGCAATACGCGCGATGGGATCTTGAATTTTTGACGACAAAAAATCGCCCAATTCGCGCTGGCTGACGCTGTCGTCTTTGGAATAGAACCCAACCACCAGCAAGAAGCTGTCATTGGCCTTGGTGACGGTGACGCCCTGGTTTTGCACGTCTTGCGGCAACAGGGGCAGAGCCGCCTGAATTTTGTTTTGCACTTGAACCTGGGCGGTATCAGGGTCGGCATCGGGTTCAAAGGTCACCGTGATTTGCACGTTGCCGGACGACGCACTGTATGAAGAGAAATAGCGCAGATGATCGATCCCCGTCAGCTTTTGTTCGATGATCTGGGTGACGCTGTTTTCCAGCGTTTCAGCCGAAGCCCCTGGATAAGAGGTCTGAATGGAAACCGACGGCGGGGCGATGTTAGGGAATTGCTCGATGGGCAATTCGATAATGGACAGCGCCCCGGCCAGCATGATGACGATGGCGATGACCCAGGCGAAAATTGGCCTATCGATAAAAAAGCGGGGCATGTTCGGTTACTCCGCTTTGTCGGTTTTAGGGGAGGATGGCGATGACGCCATGACCGGTTTGACGGTCGCGCCGGGGCGGGTTTTCTGAAACCCTTTGGTCATGATCATGGTGCCGTCCTCAAGGCCGTTTTGGACCAGCCAGCCATTGTTCGTGGCCTGCTGGGCTTCAATCGGTTGGGCTTGAACCTTGCCGTCGGCGTCGATCACCCACACCGACAAATTGCCATCGGAACCGCGTTGGGCGGCGGCTTGCGGCACAACTATGGCTTGGACGGGCTGTAAGTGGATGCGGGCGCGAATGAACATGCCGGGCAGCAATGTCCGGTCTGGGTTGGGAAACAGCGCGCGCAACAAGACGGTGCCGGTGGTTTGGTCCACGGTGACTTCTGAAAACTGAAGCTCACCTTCTTGGGTGTAAGCAGGCTGGCCTTCTTCGTTATCAAGACTGACCTTCAGCTTTTGCGCATTGTCAAACTGTGGGCGCAAACGGATCAAATCCCGGCTGGGCATGATCAGGTCCACGTATATGGGATCAAGTTGTGTAATGGTCGCCAATGCCGTCGTTTGATTGGCCGTAACCAAAGCGCCCGCCGTTATGGATGACTTGCCAATGCGTCCCGAAATGGGGGCGTTCACTTGGGTGTAATTCAGGCTGACCTCAGCTGCCGACACAGCCGCTTGGGCGACGGCGACATCTGCAACGGCTTGATCACGCGCCGCAACGACATCTTCATAGGCTTGTTGGCTGATGGTTTTCGACTTGACCAGCGAGGTGTAGCGCACCGCTTTGGCTTCAGCCAGTTTGGCATTGGTTTTAGCCCGGTTGAGGTCGGCAATCGTGCGATCAAAATCGGCTTTATAGGGGGCTGGGTCAATTTGATAGAGAAGCTGACCTTGGGTGACCGTGGCCCCTTCTTCAAACAGTCTTTCCGTGATGATGCCGCTCGCCTGGGGGCGAATGTCTGCAACTTTATAGGCCGTCGTGCGGCTGGGCAGCTCCTTGTAGAGCGGAACCTCTTCCCTGTGCAGCGTCACGGCTTCAACTTCCGTCGCAGCCGATGCGCTTGCCTCTGGTGCAGCGTCTGAACGAAATGCGTCGTAGGCCCAATAGGCAATCGCCGCGATGCTGATGAGCAGTGCAGCCTTGAGAAGATATTTCTGGGAAGCCTGTTGGGTCTGCATGACTGGATACGTCCTCATCTGACGGTGAAAGCTGTCGTTCTATATATCTTACCGATATATATCTCGTCGATATATATATCTTAGGATGTCTCAACTTGTTTAGAAAAATGACGCTGGTGCAGCAATTTTTCAATGGTCAGAATTGAAGGGATTTTGAACCTGGGGCGTTTGTATGTCCATTTTCAAAATATAATCCATTGATATTAGATGTATTTTGCTTCTTTAGACCACGCGTGCACATAATTTAATCACCATTGACTTATGTGCTTAAAAATTATGCTTAAATTAACAGCGTGCCACGTTCGCCCGGATTCATCTCCCAAAAAAACTTAATGCGGGTGGCTTCGGGGGTGCGTTTCGGAGCAAAAACGAAGAACCCCCGCAGATTCTCATCTGCGGGGGCGAGGGCTGTTTGGTGCAACAACGCCTCTCAGAAGAGAGATTAAATCTCACACTCTGTGGCTCAAGTATGGCCTCCGCACCGTGTCAGGTCAATTGATCTAGTGCGTTGAAATAAAGAATAAAAATACCATTGTGCTCAAACGGCGGGCAGTTGAGACGGGAGATGGGGTGAACAAAATATCCGCCTTACCCTGAGTGAGAGAACGTCAACTGTCTGAAATCCAACACGAAAAAGTCTCTAAAGTCAGGTTTATGACAATCTGGCCCGGTTCTTGCCTTTGAGAGGGCGGTGCAACAACACAACTCTCATTATGAGGAGGAGCTTTCGAATGAAAAAAACCATGAAAATCCTGGCAGGTGCGGGCGCGATTGCCGCTTCGGTATTGACCGCCACCGCCGCACAGGCTGCCGACACCATCAAGGTTGGTGTTCTGCATTCCCTGTCTGGGACCATGGCCATTTCCGAGACCACGTTGAAGGACACGGTCTTGATGATGATCGATGAACAAAACAAGAAGGGCGGCCTGTTGGGCAAGAAGCTCGAAGCTGTGGTCGTTGATCCGGCATCGAACTGGCCGCTGTTTGCTGAAAAAACCCGTGAGCTGATCGAAAAAAACAACGTTGACGTGATCTTCGGTTGCTGGACTTCGGTTTCGCGCAAATCGGTTCTGCCGGTCATCGAAGAGCTGAATGGCATGCTGTTCTACCCGGTTCAATATGAAGGCGAAGAAAGTTCGCGAAACGTGTTCTACACGGGCGCTGCGCCGAACCAACAAGCCATTCCGGCTGTGGATTATTTGCTCAGCAAAGATGGTGGCGAAGCCAAGCGCATCGTGTTGCTGGGTACCGACTACGTTTACCCGCGCACGACCAACAAAATCCTGCGCTCTTACCTGCATTCCAAAGGCATCATGGATGCCGACATTATGGAGAACTACACACCGTTCGGTCACTCTGACTGGCAGACCATTGTCGCGGACGTAAAGAAATTTGCATCTGCTGGCAAAAAGACCGCCGTTGTGTCCACCATCAACGGTGACGCCAACGTGCCGTTCTACAAAGAACTCGGCAACCAAGGCATCAAAGCGGAAGACATCCCTGTGGTGGCCTTCTCGGTCGGTGAAGAAGAACTCGCCGGTCTGGACACCAAACCGTTGGTCGGCCACTTGGCGGCTTGGAACTACTTCATGAGCGTTGATGCACCGGCGAACGCCAGCTTCATCAAAACCTGGAAGACGTTTATCAAAGACGACAAGCGCGTCACCAACGATCCGATGGAAGCCACCTATATCGGCTTCAAAATGTGGACCCAAGCCGTTGAACAGGCAGGTTCCACCGACGTGGACGCTGTGCGTCAAGCCATGTACGGCCAGACGGTTAAAAACCTGACCGGCGGTACGGCTGTCATGAACACCAACCATCACCTGTCCAAGCCGGTTCTCATCGGCGAAATCCAGGACGATGGTCAGTTCGATATCGTTTGGAAAACGGATGGTGAAGTGGTCGGCGACGCATGGTCCGACTTCTTGCCCGAAAGTGCCAAATTGACCGCCGATTGGACCTTCCCTTGGGTCTGCGGCAACTGCGAAAAGCCTCTTTACGCAGCTCAGTAAATTGAAGATCTCTCTGTCTTAAGACCTTGTGCCGGGGCGGGCTCGCCTGTCAAAACTGACTGCTGTCAAAACTGACTGTCGATCTTGCCCCGGTTCCCTTTTTGAACATGACAATTTGTTATTCAATATTCGGGCGATGTGGGGAACAGATGCTTTCGAAGACATTGGCAATGCGTTGGTTGGTGGTGCTGTCCGTTTTCATCGGGTTGGGTTTTGGGTCTTCAACCCCCGCCCATGCAGATGAATTTTCAGACGCGGTGCAAGCGCTGAACGCCGACAACAACACGGACAAAGCTGCTGCTATTGAAGCGCTCAGCGCCACAGGTGATGAGCGCGCCGCCACCGTGTTGTCAGCCCTGTTGAACGGCACACTTTTTTATCGTCAATCAGACGGTCTTGTGGTGTTGTCCAAGGAGTCAGGCAACGTCACCATTCTCATTGATCCTTCGACGATGAATGAGGTGGCGGATGTGAGCGGTTCTGAAGCCAAAAAAATTCGCATCAACAACAAACTGCGCGGCCAGCTCAAAGGTGTGCTCGGCGCGTTGACGTTGTTGAGCAAAGATGCCGATAAACGTCAAAACGCGGCGGACGAAGTGTTTAAAGCCAACGATCCGTCCATGTTGCCGGTGTTGCAAAAAGCCATTGCCCGTGAATCTGATCCAGACGTCAAGGGGCGCATGCTGCGCGCTCAAGCAGCCATTATTTTAGAATACAGCGAAGACACGGCGGCGCGCCTCAAAGCGGCACAAACGCTGGGTGAATTCACCGATCCCGATATTTCTGCGTTGTTGGGCAAAATAGCCAATACGTCTACAGACCCAGAGGTTAAAAAACTCGCCAAGGACATGCAAGACAGCGTTGAAGGCCGTCTCGCCGCGTGGTCCTTCTTAGGCAATCTGTTTCAAGGCGTGTCGTTGGGGTCCGTGCTGCTGCTGGCCGCCGTGGGGCTGGCCATTACGTTCGGCGTGATGGGCGTGATCAATATGGCGCACGGCGAAATGGTGATGTTGGGCGCGTACACCACGTTCATGGTGCAAGATGTCATTCGCACCCATTTTCCGGCCGCCTTTGACTGGTCCCTGGCCATCGCCGTTCCAGCCGCATTTTTGGTCACGGGTGCGGTTGGCATCTTGGTCGAGCGGGGCATCATTCGCTGGCTCTATGGCCGTCCCTTGGAAACGCTGTTGGCGACCTGGGGGCTGAGTTTGATGTTGCAGCAATTGATCCGCACCCTGTTCGGTCCCACCAACCAAGAAGTCGGCAACCCCAGTTGGATGTCCGGTGCGATTGAGACCTCAACGGGCTTGGTGCTGACCTACAACCGCATTTGGATCATCGTGTTTTCTTTGGCGGTGTTAGGCATGTTGGCGTTGGTCACGCGCAAGACCATGTTCGGCCTGCAAATGCGCGCGGTGACGCAAAACCGCGCCATGGCCAATTCCATGGGCATTCGTTCGGGCTGGGTCGATGCGTTGACCTTCGCTTTGGGTTCCGGCATTGCCGGTATGGCGGGCGTGGCGCTCAGCCAAATCGACAACGTTTCGCCCAACTTGGGCCAAACCTATATCATCGACAGTTTTATGGTGGTGGTGTTCGGCGGCGTCGGCAACTTGTGGGGCACCCTGGTGGGCGCGTTCTCGCTGGGCATCGTCAACAAGTTCTTGGAACCTTATGCAGGCGCCGTGCTGGGCAAAATCTTTGTCTTGGTGGGGATCATCTTGTTCATTCAAAAACGTCCACGGGGGCTGTTCGCCCTCAAAGGCCGCTCGGTGGAGGGTTAAGAAATGACACATCAACCTCTGTTGCTGCGGATTGTCAAAGAACCTATGGCGGTGTCTTTGTTAAGTGTGCTCATCCTGGCGGCCTTTTTGGTGCCGATGCTGAACTTGATGCTTCCCTCAGACAGCGCCTTTCATGTGCCGAGCTATGTGGTGACGTTGTTGGGCAAGTACCTGACCTATGCCCTGTTGGCGCTGAGCGTTGATTTGGTGTGGGGTTACTGTGGTATTTTGAGCCTCGGCCACGGTGCGTTTTTTGCGCTCGGCGGCTACGCCATGGGCATGTACATGATGCGCCAAATCGGTGATCGCGGCGTTTACGGCAATGCCGAGCTGCCCGATTTTATGGTGTTTCTCAATTGGCAGGAACTGCCTTGGTATTGGTATGGCTTTGACAGCTTTGGCTTTGCCATGTTGATGGTGGTGTTGGTGCCGGGGTTGCTGGCGTTTGTGTTTGGCTGGTTTGCGTTTCGCTCTCGGGTGACGGGGGTGTATCTGTCCATTATCACCCAGGCCATGACTTATGCTTTGTTGTTGGCATTTTTCCGCAACGACATGGGTTTTGGCGGCAACAACGGTCTGACGGACTTTAAAGATATTTTGGGCTTTGGTCTGCAAACGGATGGCATGCGCGCAACGCTGTTTTTCTTGTCTGCCATGGCGGTGGTGACGGGCTATTTGGTCTGTCGCTTTATAGTCGACTCACGCCTCGGCCGGGTCATTGTCGCCATTCGCGACGCTGAAAGCCGGACCCGCTTTTTGGGCTACCGGGTTGAATATTACAAGCTGTTCGTGTTCACCGTATCGGCCGTCTTGGCGGGGATTGCCGGTGCGCTTTATGTGCCCCAGGTCGGCATCATCAACCCGTCTGAATTTTCACCGGCCAACTCCATCGAAATCGTGATTTGGGTGGCCTTGGGGGGGCGTGGATCGTTGACCGGGCCGATCATCGGGGCGTTGGTGGTCAACTACGCCAAAAGCTATTTCACGGGCGCGCTGCCGGAAGTGTGGCTGTTCATGTTGGGCGGCCTGTTTATCTTTTCCACGCTGTTTTTGCCCAAAGGCCTCGTTGGCACCAAAGCCATTTCCGACGCGTTTGAAGAACAACGTTTGCGCTTGGCCAAGTTCTTAAGACCCTACGACTACGCAGAGGGGGGAGAAGGACGATGAACAAACCCCATGCCAGCAACACCATTTTGTATCTCGACGGTGTATCGGTCAGCTTTGATGGCTTTAAGGCGCTCAACGACTTAAGCCTCTATGTCGAAGAGGGCGAATTGCGCGCCATCATCGGTCCCAACGGCGCGGGCAAAACCACCATGATGGATGTCATCACCGGAAAAACCCGCCCCGACAAAGGTGATGTTATTTTTAACGGTGGCGTCGATTTGACCCAACTGGACGAAGCCGCCATCGCCAATTTAGGCATTGGGCGCAAGTTTCAAAAACCGACTGTGTTTGAAAACCACACAGTATTTGACAATCTGGAACTGGCGCTCAAAGGCCATCGCCGTCCCCAAAGCAGCTTGTTCTTTCGTTTGAGTGGGGAACAGCAATACCGCATCAACGAGGTGCTGGGTATCATCGCGCTCACCGACGTACATATGATGCAGGCGGGTTCACTTTCGCACGGTCAAAAGCAATGGTTGGAAATCGGTATGCTGTTGATGCAAGACCCGGATCTGTTGTTGGTTGATGAGCCGGTCGCCGGCATGACCGATGCGGAAACCGAAGCGACCGCGGTGTTGCTCAAAGATATTGCAAAAACCCGTTCGGTGGTGGTGGTCGAACACGACATGGTTTTCGTCAAGTCGCTTGATTGTCGCGTCAATGTGTTGCACGAAGGTTCTGTGCTGGCCGAAGGCAGCTTGGACGTGGTGCAACAAAACGAACAAGTCATCGAAGTGTACTTAGGTCGATGAAGGGGAAGGGTTCGCCATGTTAAATGTACAAGACATCGATCTTCACTATGGCGCGTCGCAGGCGTTGCGCGGTGTGGACTTAAGCGCCGCCACCGGCCAAGTCACCTGCGTGATGGGTCGCAATGGCGTCGGTAAGACGTCTTTGATGCGCGCCATTGTCGGTCAACAAGGCACCAGTGCTGGCAAGGTGATGTGGGAAGACGACGACATCACCAAGCTGAGCCCCCATGAACGTGCCCGGCGCGGCATTGCGTTTGTCCCTCAGGGCCGGGAAATTTTTCCGTTGATGAGCGTCGAAGAAAACTTGCGCACCGGATTTGCCGCAGTTCCGCGCAGCCTGCGTCATGTGCAAGACGAAATCTTCGATCTGTTTCCGGTGTTGAAAGATATGCTGCACCGTCGCGGCGGTGATTTGTCGGGCGGTCAGCAACAGCAACTGGCCATCGCCCGTGCGCTGGTCACGCGCCCGCGTTTGTTGGTTCTGGATGAACCGACCGAAGGCATTCAGCCGTCCATCATCAAAGACATCGAACGTGTGATCCGTTTGCTGGCGTCTCGCGGTGACATGGGGGTCTTGCTGGTGGAACAATACTTTGAATTCGCCCGCGATCTGGCCGACACGTTTTGTGTGATGGACCGTGGTGAAGTGGTTCTGGCGGGCACAAAAGCGGAAATGGTGGAGGAAGATGTACGCCGTCACCTCACCGTCTAAGGCTCCCATCGAGGACAAAGTTCAAAGCGATACGTCGCCGTGTCCAGGCATGCACGGGCGTGTCGAAATGTCTTTTCAGGTGAGCGAACGGGGCCCGGGTCTTAAAAAGACGTGTCTTAAAGACCTGTATCAAACCTCTCCGTTTCGGGTGCTGTTCCCAACCTTGCCCAAGGCTGAGCTAACCAGTGCCGTTTTGGTCACCACCTCGGGTGGATTGGTCGGTGGCGATCGTTTGGATGTCAGTGTTGAAATCGAAGCTGGTGCGCGCGTTCAAGTGATGGGCCAAGCGGCGGAAAAGGTTTATCGGTCCAACGGACCCGATACGCATTTTAACGTGGATTTGAGTGTTGAGGCGGACGCTTATCTGGAATGGTTGCCCCAAGAAACCATTGTTTTTGACCAAGCCCGCCTGCGCCGCACGACGATGGTCGATGTCGTGGAGGGCGGTGAATTTTCCGGGGCCGAGATGTTGGTGTTTGGTCGCGTCGCCATGGGCGAAACGGTCTTGAGCGGGTTGATCCGCGACATTTGGGATGTGCGCAAAGACGGCAAACGGGTGTGGGCGGATGCGCTGCATTTGGACGGCGATATTGACGCAAAGGTGTCTCATCCGGCAGGATTTGACGGGGCTAAGGCGGTGGCGACGTTTGTTCATGTTTCGCCGCGTGCAGGGGAACGTTTAGAGATTGCCCGCACGTTGTTGGGCGAAGACCGTGAAGGTCTGCGAACGGGCGCGACCATGGTAAACTCCATTTTGGTGGTGCGCTGGTTGGCCGATGACGCGCAGAAGATGCGCGGGGCCTTTGCTGATTTTTGGGCCGCGTTTCGCGCCCACACACAGAATTTACCGGGCACCATGCCCCGGCTTTGGCATGTCTAAGAGGGAGACCTAAGCGGTGAAACTGACACCCCGGGAAAAAGATAAACTGCTGGTCGCCATGGCGGCCAACGTGGCGCGCCGTCGTTTGGAACGGGGCGTGAAGTTGAACCATCCCGAAGCCATTGCGCTGATCACGGATTTTGTCGTCGAAGGTGCCCGCGATGGCACCTCCGTCGCCCAGCTGATGCAAGACGGCGCCAAGGTCTTGCGGCGCGACCAAGTGATGGATGGTATCGCGGAAATGATCCTCGACATTCAAGTCGAAGCGACCTTTCCCGACGGCACCAAGCTCGTCACCGTCCATGAACCCATTCGTTGAAGGAAGCCGTTATGATCCCCGGAGAAATCATCACCGCGTCGGATGACATCGTTTTGAACGCGGGCCTTGAAACCTTAACCATCAGCGTCGCCAACACCGGCGACCGCCCGGTGCAAGTGGGCAGTCATTATCATTTTTACGAAGTCAACGAAGCCCTGGACTTTGACCGGGAAGCAGCGCGGGGTTTTCGCCTCGACATTCCGGCGGGCACGGCGGTGCGCTTTGAACCCGGTCAAACCCGCGACGTTCAATTGGTGGCCTTGGCCGGCAACCGTATTGCCATTGGGTTCAACGCTAAAGTTGACGGCCCAATAGATGACAAGTTGGAGGTCTAAGAGATGGCTTATACAATCGATCGCACGTCCTATGCCTCCATGTTCGGACCGACCACGGGCGACAAGGTGCGGTTGGCCGATACCGAACTGTTCATCGAAGTGGAAAAGGACTTAACCACCTACGGCGAAGAAGTGAAATTCGGCGGCGGCAAGGTGATCCGCGACGGCATGGGCCAATCGCAAATGTCGCGCGCCGAAGGGGCCGTGGACACCGTCATCACCAACGCCTTGATCGTCGATCACTGGGGCATCATCAAGGCCGATATCGGCATCAGGGGTGGGCGCATCGTCGCCATCGGCAAAGCGGGCAACCCCGATACCCAGCCGAATGTGGACATCATCATCGGGCCGGGTACCGAAGCCATTGCTGGTGAAGGGCGCATTGTGACGCCGGGCGGCATCGACGCGCACATCCATTGGATTTGCCCGCAACAAGTTGAAGACGCGCTTTATTCGGGCATCACCACCATGTTGGGCGGCGGCACCGGACCGGCGGAAGGCACCAACGCCACCACCTGTACGCCGGGGCCGTGGCACATGGAAAAAATGATTCAGGCCGCTGACGCCTTGCCCATGAACTTGGCGTTTTTTGGAAAAGGCAATGCGTCGCGCCCCGAGGCCTTGATGGAACAAGTGCGCGCGGGTGCATGCGGGTTGAAGCTGCACGAAGACTGGGGCACCACGCCCAGCGCCATCGACACGTGTTTGACCGTTGCCGAAGACACCGACGTCGCGGTCGCCATTCACACCGACACGCTGAACGAATCCGGCTTTGTCGAAAACACCATCGCCGCGTTTAAAGGCCGCACCATTCATGCGTTCCATACCGAAGGGGCGGGCGGTGGTCACGCGCCGGACATCATTCGTGTGTGCGGCGAACAAAACGTTTTGCCGTCGTCCACCAACCCGACCCGGCCTTATACCGTCAACACCATTGACGAACATTTGGACATGTTGATGGTATGTCACCACTTGGACAACCGCATTCCCGAAGACGTGGCCTTTGCCGAAAGCCGCATCCGCAAGGAAACCATCGCGGCGGAAGACATCTTGCACGACTTGGGCGCGTTTTCCATGATCGCGTCCGACAGTCAGGCCATGGGCCGGGTCGGTGAAGTCATTATCCGCACCTGGCAGACGGCGGACAAAATGAAGCGCCAGCGCGGTCGCTTAACGGAGGAAACTGGCGACAACGATAACTTCCGGGTTAAACGCTACATCGCCAAATACACCATCAACCCGGCCCTGACTCACGGCATCGCGTCCCATGTGGGTTCCATTGCCGTGGGCAAGCTGGCGGATTTGATTTTGTGGAAGCCTGCGTTTTTTGGCGTGAAGCCCGATATCATTGTGAAGGGCGGAGCGATTGCCGCCGCCGCCATGGGCGATCCCAATGCCTCTATCCCCACCCCACAACCGGTTCACTATCGTCCCATGTTTGGGGCCTTGGGCCGGGCCAGGACGCAAACTTCGGTCACGTTTGTTAGCCAACTGGCGGTGTCTGAAAACATCGCCAAGCTGTATGGCGTCGACAAACCCCTGGTGGCGGTGGAAGGGTGTCGCACCGTCAAAAAGGCCGACATGGTTTTGAACAACTTAACGCCCAACATCGAAGTCGATACGGAAACCTATGAAGTGCGCGCCGATGGGGTGTTGTTGACCTGTGAACCCGCTGACGTGTTGCCCATGGCGCAACGCTACTTCTTGTTTTAGGACCTGCATATGCGCCGCGCCACCCATGTTATCCGCAAATCAGATTGGGCCTCGAGTGAGGCGCTGGGCACCGTGACGCTCAGCTTTGAAGACCGTTTTCGTCGTCGGGTGCGCCTGATGGATGACGCGGGTGAACCGTTCCTTTTGGACTTGGTCCAGGCACAACGGTTTGAAGACGGCGACGGTTTGGTCCTGGATGGCGGGGGCATCCTCTTGGTGAAGGCCGCCTTGGAAGATGTGTTGGATGTGTCGGGGTTAGACACCCAACACAGCGCCCGCTTGGCGTGGCACATCGGCAATCGACACACCCCAGTGGAGGTCTTGCCCAGCGGTCAATTGCGCATTCAATACGACCATGTCTTGATGCATATGCTGGAAGGCTTAGGGGGGGCAATGCAACGCCTGAACGCGCCGTTTGTCCCGGAACCGGGAGCCTATGACACACCCGCAAAAACGCCAGCAGAGGGAGAGGCCCATGATCACACCCATCATCACAGCCACGCCCATACCCCTCACGGATAACGGTCTGCTGCGTCTGATGACGTGGTTGTCGCCGTCCTTTCCGGTCGGTGCATACGCCTATAGCCATGGTGCGGAAGCGGCTGTGGAGATGGGCCGGGTCAAGGACTGGCAGACGGCTGCGGCGTGGGTTGGCTTTGTTTTGGAATTTGGTTCTGGGCGGGTGGACGCAGACCTCTTTGTCGCCGCATATCTGGCGGCAGACGAAAACAATGCGCAGAAATTTGTCCACGTTGCAGGCTCTGCCGACGCCCTCAAAGGCACGGCGGAACTGGGCTTGGAATCGCGTTCTCAGGGCCAAGCCTTTGTGGATGCGGTTGAGGGGGCTTGGCCGGATAAAAAGTTTTCCAAGTTCGTCCAAGCCCTCACCGATGCCGAGGTTTTGCCATCGTATGCGGTTGTCGTTGCCGCTGCGGCCGCATTTGCCCAAGTCGGTCTGCAAGCGGCGCTGGGGGCGTATCTGCACGGTTTTGGTGCCAATATGGCCAGCGCCATTGTGCGCTTGATTCCGTTGGGCCAAACGGACGGGCAAAAAATTATTGCGGCGTTGGAACCTGTCGTACAGCGCGCGATGGGGCACGCGTTGGAGCGTGACCCAAATGACTTGGGCAGTGCCGCGCTGAGTGTGGACTGGTTGTCCATGAAACACGAAACCCAGTATTCGAGGTTGTTCAGATCATGACGCAAAATTCGCCAAGCAATCCCCCAAGCAACCCCCTGCGTGTGGGCATCGGGGGTCCGGTGGGGTCGGGTAAGACCGCGCTGTTGAAATCCTTGTGTCAGCGCATGCGCGATGTCTATGACATCGCCGCCATCACCAACGACATCTACACCCGCGAAGATGCAGAGTTTTTGACCCGCGAAGGGGCGTTGGATGCCGAGCGCATTGCCGGGGTGGAAACTGGCGGTTGTCCGCACACCGCGATCCGCGAAGATGCCTCCATGAATTTGGCGGCGGTGCGCGATATGACGCTGAAATTCAAGGGCCTGGAAGTTGTATTTGTGGAATCGGGCGGCGACAATCTGTCGGCGACGTTCTCCCCGGAGCTGGCGGATATTACGGTCTATGTGATTGACGTGTGCGCGGGTGATAAAATTCCCAGAAAGGGCGGTCCAGGTATCACCCGGTCCGATTTGCTGGTGATCAACAAAATTGAATTAGCTCCCTTGGTCGGGGCGGATTTGGGGGTGATGGATCGCGATGCCAAAAAAATGCGTGGGGAGCGCCCGTTTGTCTTTGCCAACGTGCAAAAAGGCGATGGTGTGACCGAAATTTTGGACTTCATCATCTCGGCAGGTGGGCTTGAATGCCGTGCAATTAAACACCAAATTGCCTGATATGGTTGTTTTTGTTGCTCGCGCCCAAGCTTTATATTACCATATTTTAATGTACTAAACATTGAGGGCGGAGATGGTCTGCGCCCCGATTTGGACCGACTGCCGGACACCTTGGAGCGTTGCCGGCGCGGGAGGGAGTTTTAGACATGAACAAGATTTCAATTGTACTCGCGTCGGCACTGGTCGTTGTTTTTACGCTGGTGGCCATGCCCACAACGTCCGAGGCTTGGTCCTGGCCTTGGAATTGGGGTGATGACAACTGGGGCGGCGGCCCATGGAATAATGGCCCTTGGGGCGGATATGGTTATCCCTATGGCGGCGGCTATCCCGGTGGCTATTATCCCAATGGTGGCTATGGTTACCCCTATGGCGGCTACGGGTATCCGGCTTATGGTTATGGATATGCACCCTATGGTGCGCCATATGCGGCCCAACCCCAGCCCCAGGCCCAGCCTCAGGCACAGCCGACAAGATAGACTGTTGGCATCAATTTTTGTGCAAAACCCCGCTCATTGAAGCGGGGTTTTCTTATGCCAGCACAACATAAAATCGTGTGTTGGTGTCGGACGGTAATATGTTAGAGAAGATGGATGAAAATACCATATGTCTACAGTGGGTGATAAGTGCCCATGCGGGTTGCGCAAAGGGGAAACTGTGTTATTCTGAGCGCTCATTGTCGCACCTAAATAATAGTCTATTAGCAGAAGCTTGGGCCACAACCGGTGTGCAGTATTGGGGATGTAAACGAGGCGTTGACGCCTCGTTTCTTAAATGGGGGGAGCCGATTTTTTTATCGGCTATATCGACTTAAGCAATGTATCGCTTAGTCCGTAATTTTTCACTCGCCAGCGCTTTGTCCATCGCGATTGTGAGCGCGGTGCTCGGGCTCGTCTTGCACGGCAAGATGACGGATGAGATGGTCGTCGACACAGAGAGGCGTAATGCCTCTTTGTCGCGTTCGTTCGTCAACACACTGGGTATGAGCCTGCAGGCTTTTCTGGATCATGCAAAAAGTTGGCCCGTGGATAAACTTGCCGATAGCGAACAATTTGCCAAATTTGACAGCTATTTCCGCAATGCTACGGCCGGTTTAAACATTCTTATGGTTAAGGTTTATGAGCTTGACGGGACGACGGTGTATTCCACCAATCACGCCCAGGTGGGGGAAAGGAAAGACCTCGATCTCGGCTTTCAAACAGCAAAGTCAGGTCATATTGTCAGCAAGTTGTTGTTTCGCTCCCAATTCAATACCTTCGACGGCCTGGTGGCCGATCGCGACTTGGTGTCGAGTTATGTTCCCGTGCGTATTGATGGTGAAATCATTGCGGTGTTGGACGTTTATTCCGATGTGACTCCAACGGTGTTGCGGATCAGGCAGGCCAGTCTGGAATTGGTGGCGCTTTTGGTCGCTTTGTTCGGTGGCTTGTTTTTGATTTTGTATTTTTTTGCCCGTCACGCCGAGGGGATAATCAAAAAGCAATATGACGAAAAACAGCACGAAATTGAAGAACGTCGTCAAGCCGAAGCGGCTTTGATGGCCAGTGAAAATCGCTTGCAGGATTTTTTGGATGCGGCTTCAGAATGGCTTTGGGAAAGTGATGTGGACCATAAGTTGGTTTTTCTCAGCCGCCGCTTTGAAGACGTTCTGGATTTGAAGATTGAAGATTACTTGGGTAAATCACGAATCAATTACAGTGATGAAACCATAGAAACAAATACGCTAAAGTGGCAGCGTCACGTCGAAGATTTGGAAGCTCATCGGTCCTTTCGTGATTTTGTCTATGCCCTGAATGGGCGGGATAAGAAGGTCTTTATACGGATCAACGGGATGCCTGTTTTTGATGCCAACGGAACCTTTAAGGGCTACCGTGGCACAGGCACCAATGTCACCGAACACATTTTGTTGGAACAAGAACGCCAACGTTCCGAACAACAGTCCGCATTGGCGTTTCGGGCCAGTCCGGCACTTGTTGCCGTGTCGGGCCTCAAAAGCGGTATCCATCATGACGTAAACGAAAAATGGTTGACGACGCTTGGTTTCAAACGAGAAGAAGTGATCGGCAAAAGTGCTGTCGAGCTTGGGGTGTGGGCCGAACCAAGTGACCGCCAACGTCTGATCGGTGAAATTACGGATCATGGCCGTATTGATTCTTTCGAAGCGAAATTGAAATTAAAATCCGGGGAAATCAGAGACTTTTTGATCAATGGGGAAGTGATTGCTTTTGACGGTGAAGATCGTTTGATGCTGGTCGCCCAAGATATCACCGCGCGCAAATATGAAGAGCTGATGCTGCAAGCTTCGCACGACATTTTGGAAAACCGCGTCCGCGAACGCACCCAGGCCTTGTATGAAGCAAAGGAAGGTGCGGAGATGGCAAGCCGCGCCAAATCCGAATTTTTAGCCAATATGTCTCATGAATTGCGCACGCCTTTGAACGCAATCATTGGCTTTTCGGACATCATTCAATTGCAAATGTTTGGCGCGGTCGGAGAGTCTCTGTATGTGGATTACGCCGGACACATCAAAGATTCCGGCGAACATTTGCTGACCCTGATTAACGACATCTTGGACGTATCGGCCATTGAAGCGGGTAAGTTTGAACTGCGCGAGGAAGAGGTCAATATCGACGAATGTGTGCAGTCCTGTTTGCGTCTGGTCAATGAGCGGGCGGGGCAAAAAAGTTTGACCATAAAGCGCGATATCGATGCCAACTTGCCCCACATGTTTGGTGACGAGCGGCGCGTGAAACAGATCGTCATCAACCTGCTCTCCAACTCCGTGAAGTTTACGCCTCGGGGTGGGGATATTTTGATCCGGGCTCATGTGGATGGCCGGGGGGGCCTGATTTTGTCCGTTAAGGACAACGGCATTGGGATTGCCAAAGAAGATATCCCCAAGGTCCTCAGCCCCTTTGGTCAGGTCGACAGCTCGTTGGCGCGTGAATACGAAGGGACGGGTTTGGGGCTGCACTTGGTGCGCCAATTTGTCGAATTGCACGGCGGCAAGTTGGTTATTGTCAGCGAAGTCGGTAAAGGCACGGAAGTGAGCGCTCATTTCCCGCCCGGTCGCATGACCTATGAGAGCGCTCCCTTTTCCCCTCATGACCGTAGTAAAACGCGCAACGGTATTGCGTAAGTCCAGCTTCTCCCATTGGAGGGCATAAGGGGTGGTAATTGTGCTCAGGGGTGGGTATATTCGCTAAAGCTTAAGTATGGCGGATCCGGTGTTGGCGCAAAGCCACGGTGGTAAGGCCTAGACGTCACTGTGAATTGTTATAAGGAGCCGGACATGGCCACCATCGCGTTGACCGCCGACAATCTCGAAGCCACAATCGAGAATAATGATATTGTTTTGATCGATTTTTGGGCTGACTGGTGCGGCCCCTGTAAAATGTTTGGTCCGATTTTCGAAGCCGCATCCGAAGTCCACCCCGACGTTACGTTCGCCAAATGCGACACAGAGTCCGAACAGGTCGTCGCGGCGCAATTTGGCATCCAGTCCATCCCCACCGTTGCTGCGTTTCGCGAGCAGATCTTGGTCTTCTCCCAACCCGGTGCGTTACCCGAAGACGCTTTGGCCCAACTGTTGACCCAGCTCAAAGCGTTGGATATGGACGATGTGCGCAAAAAGATCGCCGAAGCGCAGGCCCAGGCCGAACTTCACGGCGACGACTGAGCCACAGTTTTCCGTTTATCATAAAGCTATAGATGATCTAGGCGCGTGACCTGAACGCGGCGATTGACTTCGCCATCGGGATGATCCCAGTCCAAGAGTTGACTTTCGCCAAAGCCCACGGCCTCAAGGCGTGCTGGGTCAATGGCAAATGTCGTGACCAAATAGTTTGATACCGCTTGGGCGCGTTGGCTCGACAATTTCAAGTTATAGTCATCTAAGCCCACCGCATCGGTATGTCCGGCAATTTGAAAACGGTAGTTGTTCAATTCACCATAGGTCAGCGCTTCACCCAACGTGTTCAAAGTGTCCATGGTTTCGGGCTTCAAGGTGGCACTGTCGAATTCAAAATAGACTTTGATGTTGACCGATGGCGGCGGAGCATCTGGCGTGATGGCGGCCAATGTTTCGACCATGGCGGAAGGTGGGATTTGGGGCGTTTGAGGGCCAGAGGTGCACGAGCCTTGTTGGTCTGTAGCGGTGAGACCCGCCGCTAAAATGAGGCTGTCGCCTTGTTTGAGATAATCGGTTGAACACGTTGCACACAAATCACGCGCTCGGGTAAAGAGCCTTAAATTTCGGTTGATAAGGTCCGTGTGCTGACCAAAGTGAAGCGCATCTTTTAGGGTCAGAACGGCTTGATCCAGGCGTCCCGATAGTCCTTGGGAAACCCCCAAGTTGTTCAAAATGCCGGCATCGTTCGGGCAAAGTTCCAAGGCTTTTCGGTAAGCGATCTCAGCATCGCCGTAGCGGTTCATAGTGTCGTTGGCGATGCCGATGGCCGAATACAAGCGCCAGTCGCCGGTTGTGCCTTGGGTGGCGCGTTCCAATTGTGCCAGCCCTTGCAAGCTGTTGCCTTGGAGCAAGGACAACTTGCCCCGTTCTGCCCAAAATTTGGTATCGTTGGCGAAAGCAGTGGGGGGTGTGTCGAGCACCTGGGCGGCGTCTTCAATACGCCCCGCCCAGCGTAAGGTGCGCGCCAAATTCAAGCGGGCTTCACGATCATTGGGCTTGTCACGAAGCCGCTTTTCAGCATCCTCGATGGCCTCATGGAAGGCCGTGCTGTATTCTGGTGATGTCTGCGCCAGGGGCTTTGGCGTTTCAGACGTGATGCACGCGCTGAGCCAGAAGGTTGCGGACAATACCAAAATACGGCGCGGGATGCTCATGTTCATTTCCGTTTCCAATTGTTTTGGGGTAACAAGCGGTATAGCCGCACCCGGGCGTATGCAACAGTGATGGGCGTCACAAAAAAAGTTGAATATCCCTACACATTGGTGGGTGTTACACGCTTTTCCCTGTGTCAGAATGCGTGCCTGGAAACAGGAGCCACTCACATGAGCATTTCACCGTCAATCCGCATTGAAGATCCCACCGCTCAAAAGCCAGAAGTCCCTTCCGGGTTTGCCTTGTTTAATTACGGCTTTCGCCCGTTTTTTTTCTTGGCCGGGCTGTTTGCGGTGGTGAGCGTTTTGGTGTGGGTTGGGCTTTATGCGGGCCATGTTGAATTGAATTTGGTTGCGTCGCCGGCTTTGTGGCATGGCCATGAAATGGTGTTTGGCTACACCACCGCCGCGATTGCCGGATTTTTTCTCACAGTGGTACCCAATTGGACCAAGGTGAAGGCGCGCAAGGGAAACATTTTGATTGTGCTGAGCGCGTTGTGGCTGTTGGGTCGGGTGGCATTTTGGGCGCAGGGCTATATCCCTTATGCGCTGGTGTTTGTCGCAGATATGTTATTTTTGCTCACGTTCACCGCTCAGGTTATTTCGCCCCTGATTGATCCCCAACATCGTCGCCAATTTATGTTCGTGCCTATCCTTGTTGCGATGATTGCGGCCAATGCCATGACCCATTTGGGCATACTGGGTTTTGAGGCCTTTGGTTTGGATTGGGGTACCCACGGCATTACTTTGGGCTTGGACACCGTCATCGTGCTGATCGTCATTATGGGGGGGCGGGTCACGCCAAGTTTTACGTCCAGCTATTTGGGCCACGGCAATCCGGCCATTAAAGTTCACCAACGTCCCAAATTGGATCGCTTCGTTTTGGGGGCGACGTGGGCGTTGCTGGTGGTCGATCAGGTGATGCCCGCCAGTCCCGTTGCGGGCGTGGTGGCGTTGGTGGCGGCGGTATTGCATGGTGCGCGCCTGTCGGGCTGGCAAGGGTTGCGCACACTGTCCAATCCGATTTTATGGGTGTTGCACTTAGGCTATTTGTGGCTGGTGGTGGGCTTGGTATTGCGCGGGCTCAGCGATTTTGGTCTGGTCGTGGCGGTGGATGCCGTACATGCGCTGACCATCGGTGCCATCGGTACCATTACGTTGGGGGTGATGACGCGCGCCGCGTTGGGCCATACGGGGCGCGCTGTGAAAGCGGCTCCATCCATTGTGGGGGCGTACGTGCTGGTCTCTGTCGCGGCGCTCAGTCGTTTGGCGGTGATCGTCTGGCCTGACCTTACGGCGGTCTTGGTGATGGTTTCCGGGGCCGCGTGGAGCGCCGCGTTCATCATTTTTGTCGGTGTCTATCTGCCGATCCTTTTGCGCCCCCGTATTGACGGGCGACCGGGTTAGCGGCGAAGATTGATGCACGATGAGCTTTTTACCCAACGACAGGCCACAAACGTGGTTCGATGAATTTCTGAGCGAAGTGGCGAGCGACCATCGTCAACTGTTGGCGTGCCGTGAAGCACGTCAAGGGCGCAGCGATTGGTCGTTCGAACACGCCGTCAAGCGCACCCAGAGCTTTTATGACGAGCGTTTTAACGGCTATCATAAAGTCGGCTCAATTACGGGCGCGCAATTGGATAGATTGCTGGTGCTGGTTGAGGCTTTGGGGCGCGATGATTTCCCGGAAGTCTGAAGCGCACTTTCTGCTGGCGCCCAGGGCAATTTTGCCCGCTCCGACATGTTCAATCTGTTTTTAAGCGGGCAATAGGGTTTTGACCGTGTTGAGAAAGACTTCAATATCAACCGGCTTGGAGATGTAGGCGTTGCAGCCCAGGCTGTACATGTCATCACGCAAGTCCGAAGTGCCCATGGCCGACAAGGCAATCACAGGGGTTTTTGCCGTTTGTGTCATTTTGCGCAAAGATTTTAAGACAACGGTGCCGTCCATGATGGGCATTTTGATGTCGAGGATGATCAGGTCTGGGTTTGCCGCTTGTGCTTGCTTAAGCCCTTCTTGACCGTCATGAGCCTCCAAGGCTTTATGTCCGCCATGTTTGATATACACCGACAACAGGGCGCAAATATCAAGATCGTCATCGATGATAAGGATAGTGCTCATGGTTGGCTCGTATATTTGTTAAAAAGTCTGTATATCGTATCCGTAATTTTAGACCAAATGATCCAAAGGAAAAGTAAATATGGCCTCATTGAACGCCAACACCACAGGGCTGGGCGCTTTGTTGCGCGGGGAAATGAGCTTAAAACGTGCATTTTGGCTGTGGGGGGGCGTCGGGTGCGTCGGTCAGCTGGTGGCGATTTCAACTGTTATGTTGGCCCTGTCCGATGCCGTTGACGACTTTGTCGGGTGGGCGATTCTCGCCTGGATTGGGTTTCTTTATTTTTATTTCATCGTTGTGCTGGTGGGCATTTGGCGGGTTTCCGGGCGGATTTTGGCCAGCCATAAACAGGCCGAACTTCAGGGCGAACAACAGGGCGAACATCTGGTGGATAGCGCCCCGCGTGAGCAAAAGTCAGCTGCCCGTGCCGCACGCGTGATGGTTCTTCTGGGCGCTTTGACGATGGTGGCGGTAACCGTTCAAGTCTTGTTTATAGGCGGATCGCCTCATTAATTATGACGTCGGACGTGCGGCTGTGCTAAAAGTTGTGACCCTAATTTAAAGAGTTGATGAGAACCCTATGAGAACCACAGAAATTGCCCGCGTGCAGGCCTACCTGCGCCAAGCCTTCAGCAACAACCGCATCACCGTGCCGCCCGTCATGAAAGCGGATGCGCCGATTGAGGTTTATATCGGTGATGAATTTATCGGCGTTTTGCACCGTGACGAAGATGAGGGCGAAGTGTCGTACTCCTTGGTCATGACCATTTTGGATATGGACCTGCCGCCGCTGCCTGAACTTTAGGGCGAAGTGGCCGTCGGGCCGTGAGTGATTCGCATGATCCGCGTCACCAACACCATTGTTCTGTCTGACGACGAAATTGAAGAGCGCTTCGTGCGCGCTCCCGGTCCGGGCGGTCAAAACGTCAACAAGCTCGAAACGGCGGTTCAGCTGCGCTTTGATGCGGCGCGCTCTGATGCGATCAGTGCCGGTGTTTTTGTCCGCCTCAAAGGTTTGGCGGGGCGGCGTATGACCCAGGACGGTGTGGTGGTGATCGCGGCCAGACGCTTTCGCACCCGGGAACGCAATCGTGCCGATGCCTTGGAACGGTTGGTGGCGCTCATTCGTGAAGCGGCTACGCCGCCTCGGCCTCGCCATGCAACGCGTCCAACGCTGGCATCTAAACATCGCCGCCTTGAAGGCAAGCAAAAGCGCGCAAGCGTGAAAAAGGCGCGTGGCCGGGTTCGCGATATCGATGCCTGAGCGCGGAGAACTGAGCGCGGAGAACTGAGCATGGAGAACTGGGCGCGTCAGTCCTTGGTTTTTTTGGATTTCGTTTTTTGCCCTGTCGCCATGTTGGTGGCAGCCGTCATGTTGTCGCTGGCAGCGGCCATGGAATCCCAAAACATTTTTTGAAATTGATCCAGCCCCGGCATGGCGTTTGGCATTGCGCTAGCCATTGCACCGGGCACAGAACCCGTCATCGCGTTGGGGAGCCACATTTTCATCAGGCTTTCCATGTCCATGGACGACATTCCGGCTTCCATGCGCTTTTGCATTTCGGCCATCATCGCTTCTTGAAGTGGCTTCACGTCAGGCAGACCAAAAAAAGCACGGGCTTCTTCGGGGGGGCATTCAACGTTGATGGTGACCTTCATGGCGTTCTCCTTGCGGTATCAGGGCGGTTGTCAGGGCCGTTGTTCGGGCCCGTATCAGCAAACGTCTCCGTAGGGTATTAAAGTAGGCGCGTGCACGGAAATACGCAATCAACGGATTTGCGAGGGATGTTTTTTGCTGGTCGTTAACCTTGTCATTTAGGGTGTCCCCGGCGTAAGCTACAAAATCCCAAACAGTTAGGCCCTTGTCTGATGGCTCTCTTTTCTAAAGTTGTTTTTGTGTCTTTCGCCGTAACTCTGTTCGTGTGTGGATTGGGGGGCATCGCCACCGCTGCGGACATGGTGTCTTACCGTGCCGTGTATGACATTCGTTTGGATTCGGCAAAAAACGGTGCCAACATTTCAGGTGTTACCGGGCAACTGGCTTATGGGACGAAAGACACCTGTACGTCTTGGTTGGTTAACCAATCGGGCACCATGTATTTTGAAACATCATCCGGCGACGTTATTCCGCAACCCCTTGGATTTTCTTCTTGGGAGTCCAGCGACGGTACGCAATTTCGCTTCACCAGTTTAGGCGAAGGCGGCGACAACGCAATCTTGGGCGGGGCGAAAAAAGGAAAAGACGGCGGGGCAGGCGAAGCGCAGTTTTCAAAACCCGAAGCGGCAACGTTTCCCCTTCCCGCAGGCACCTTGTTCCCCGCCGAACACACGGCGTTTATCCTGCAACAAGCCTTGGCGGGAAAGACTCAGTTTGAAAATACGGTGTTCGAAGGCGTTGAAGTCGAAGGCGCAAAGTTGTTGGTGACGTTCGTCAACCCGCTTTCTGAACGTGCCCGTAAATTGGCGGCAGGGTTTAAAATTGAGGCCATGACCAATCCCGGATGGAACTTTCGTTTGGCGTATTTTGATCCCGCCAGCCGCACCGGAGAGCCCATCTTAGAGATTGAGGCCGATTACCTGGATAATGGTATTCCGGTGCGCTGGATCGTGGATTATGGCGATTTTATCGTAGAGATGAGCATGTCGAAAATCGAGATACTCCCCAAGCCGGGTTGTTGACCAAGCAAATTTTTTGAAGAGCTCTATTTTTTGCGGGCAGCCGCGACCAATTGTTTCATGACATCAAGACCAATCGCGCCGGGCACGATGGTTTCCCCAACGATAAACGCAGGCGTTCCGGTCACATCCAGTGTCTGAGCCTGATTGTGCGTGGCGGCGAAGGTTTTTCCGATTTCGGGATCGTCCATTTGTCCGCTCAACGCGGCCACATCAACACCAGATGCTTTTGCCAGTTCCAGAACCTTGTCCATGCCAAGTGCGCCTTTGTTGCGCATCATGGCCGCGTGAAAAGCCTTGTACTTGTCGGGCTGGTGCAGCCAAACCGCCATCGCCGCGCGCGATGCGTTGACGCTATCCTCACCGAGGATGGGGAATTCTTTGAGCACAACGCGAATATGACCGTCTTCTTTGATCAAAGTTTGCACATCGTCAAAGACCTTTTTGCAAAAGCCGCACCGGTAATCGAAGAATTCGACCATCGTGACGTCGCCTTGCGCATTGCCCATAACCGGGTCCGAGGGGTTGGAGGTCAATTCCGTCGCCATCGCGGCCATTGCCGCGCGTTGGTGTTCAGCACCGGCGACTTCGTTCCGGCGCTTCAATTCGTTGATCGCCTCGACAATGACTTCGGGGTTCTTCAACAGGTATTCACGCACCACTTGCTGCACTTCGGTTTTCTGCGCAGCGCTCAACGTGTCTGCGTGAACGGCTGCATTCGGCCAGCTGAACATCAAAGCGGCGACAGCAATAAAGATCTTTGTGGACGACATGATAACTCCCGGTTTTGGTTTTGCCCCGTTATGAGGCTGGTGTTGAAACATTGGTATAGACGGATTGTGGCGTCAACGTGTCAATGAAATTCCTGATATTCGACCACGTACGACGGTCTGGGTCGGTGCGGCGGCAAGACCGACAAAGGTGATGCGCACATGTCGGAAGTCGTCCAAGGGCCATGCCTTGGCGTAAAGATCGGACAGATCAACGGTCTCAAACCACCACTTGCGGGTATTTTCCCGACCACCGCGGAGTGTGTAGACGGGAACTTCGAGTGGTCGATCCGGGGGCGGTAAGCTTAAGGCGCCGCGTTTGAGCGCAGTGTCGCCCCACACCAAGGCCAAGGCGCGGTCATGGGGGGGGATGTTGTTTCCTTGTCCCCCCGTTTGAGTGTCTGCAGGGGCACCGCCATAAAAACCAACCACCAAGCGGACCGGGTGAATGCCGGCACCGTGATTGCTGAGATTCCACGACCAACTGAGAAACGGCGTCGCCAGCATCATGGCGTTCACTTGGCGCACCGCGATCACGCGGTGTGGGCCGCTTTTGATTTCCAAGGCCTGGACACCATCTTGGGTGACCGTGGTGATGGACGGGATGGCGTCATCTTCGCCACCGGATATGATCCAATCGGCGGGCGGGGCATCTAAATTGAACCTTTGCCCCGGCGCCATGATGGTCAAATGACCTTCCGGACCGGGCTGACTGGGAACGACGGTTCTCGGTGTTTGGGCGCAGGCGGTAAGGCTCAAGGCAAGCCCGCATAAGGCGGCTAAATTGCGCATGATTGGAAGTTCCACGATTTTCACAGGGCCTTACTTTACTTTACTTTTTTGCGTGCTTGGGCGGTTTTGATGGCCTCAAGAATATCTTGGGCGTGAAGATGGGCGGGTGAGCCGACCTTTAACAGGGACACAGCGCGTCCGGCATGAAATTCGGCGCTGGAAAGCTGTCCAGTACGCAATTCCGATTCCGCCAACGCCATTGAACTCATGGCGACGTCGCCTTTGCGTCCATAGGCGATGCCCAATTGCTGCCACGAAAAGGCATTGCCCGCACCTTGGCGGTGGGCGATGGTGTAGTGCTCAATGGATTTGTCCAGCATCTCATCGGAGCCGATTTCCAATTCGACGCGCGCCAACTCCATCAAGATGAGCGGCTCTTTGGGGGCAAGTTCGTAGGACTGGGTATAAGCTTCAAAGGCTTCGCGCGCACGTGCATGCTCAAATAGCATTTGGCCTTTGAGCTCCCATAAATATGGATTTGTCGGCTTTTCTTTGATCAGCTCGTC
Source organism: Magnetovibrio blakemorei (assembly GCF_001746755.1). GTDB lineage: Bacteria > Pseudomonadota > Alphaproteobacteria > Rhodospirillales > Magnetovibrionaceae > Magnetovibrio > Magnetovibrio blakemorei. Next base: position 32,380 of record NZ_MCGG01000006.1, read on the forward strand.
CAACAGCGGCAAGGCGCTTTTGATGTCTGGCTTGCGATAGTATGCGATCACCCGGGCATACCGTGCCGGGAAGCTTTGGTCCGATTCTGGGTACGTGCGCATGGTGGAGATGAATGGATTGATGAACGCGTACAGCTTCGCCACCATAATGGCATGGGCCATGACGTCTTCGCTCGATGGGGGGGTGTCGGAATACGGAGAGGTCTTGATGAAGGCCCGCAAAGTGTCGACGCGTTCGCGGCTCAAAGGGTGGGTTTGTGCATACGGATCTTGAAGGCGCGAGCTGAGAACTTCTTGATCGCCCAACTGGCTGAGAAACCCTTCCAAGCCCTTAGCGGATCGATGGGTGGCATCCAACAGACGCATGGCGGCTTGGTCGGCGGCCGATTCCTGGGTCTGGGAATATTTCAAAAATACCCGCTGGCCCGCGCTTTGACTGCCCAAAATAACCGCCTGACCGACGTCTGAGCGGCCACTGCCAATCGCTGCTGCAGCTCCAAGCAAGGTGCCGAGCAATTGCACCATGGAGGCATCTTCAACGGCTGAGCGGGTGCGGCTCAGATGGCCGCCTTCAATGTGTCCGGTTTCGTGGGCGATCACGCCGATCAGGGCATTGGGGTCTTTGCTCTCGAGCAACAATCCGGTGTGGATAAAGATATTTTGACCGCCCGCCACAAAGGCGTTGAGGGTGCTGTCTTGAATCAGGCGAATTTGCACGTCTTCGGGATTCAAGCCCGCCTCGACGAACAGTGGTGCAGAGAACGCGTGGATGATACCTTCAATTTCAGCATCGCGAATAATGCTCCGTCCCCCTTGCGCAAAGGCGGGCGCATTGGGCATCATACTGATCAAAATCGTGACCAAACCCAGCCGTGCCGTTCGGCGGATCTGAATAGAGGATATCGAAGTGAGCAACCGCTTCAGCATTGATAAAGCCATTTATAAAGTTACGCAGGGTGCGTGTGTTGTGCAGACTAAGGCCCCCAAGCAGAACCGTCAATTGACCGCGCGTGCTGTCTTGATCGCGACGACGCTGGCGGTGTCGGCCTGTGGCACCAGTGAGCCCGCCCTGCCGAAAGGCTCAATTGGCTTTATAGGGGGTTTTTTGGGCGGAGTTGTGGCAGATGAGCCACGGGCTGCCTTAATTGGTCGCGATGTGCTGTCGAGTGGCGGCACGGCGGCGGATGCGGTGTCGGCGATGTATTTCACCATGGCTGTGACTTTGCCATCGCGGGCTGGTTTGGGTGGCGGCGGTATGTGCGTGGCTTTTGATCAAAAATCCGGCAAGACGGAAGTTCTCGATTTTGTGTCCGATGCGCCGACGTCCATTTCTCCAACAGCCGATCGGCCTAGCGCCATTCCCGGCAATCCCCGTGGTTTTTTTGCCCTGCAAGCCCGTTATGGTAAGCTGTTGTGGCGTCAAGTGATTGCTCCGGCTGAACAATTGGCGCGCTTTGGCCATCCGGCATCACGCGCCTTTGCGCAGGATTTGGCGGATATCGGCCCTGCCATACTGGGTGATCCGGGGGCGCGGACCGTGTTCGCGGCGAAGTCGGGCATCGATGTGGCGCGCGAAGGCGACAGCCTTGTGCAGCTGGAGTTGGCCTCAACTCTTGGGTTGCTGCGCGCACGCGGTGTAGGACCGTTTTACACGGGACCTTTTGCCTCCAATTTCGTTGAAGGCGTTCAGAAAGCCGGGGGCTCGTTGACGGTTGAGGAACTGCGCCGTTTCACCCCTCAATGGCGCGATTCGGTACGGGTTGAGGTGGACAATTCCGTTGCTCATTTTGCGCCGCCGCCCGCCAGTGCCTCAACCCAGACCGCGGTGATGTTGGCGATGATCAACGAAAACGGTCGATTTGAAGACGTGGATGAAGGCGAGCGCGCGCATTTGATGGCCGAAACGGGGCTGTTGGCCTTTGCGGACCGGGAAACGTGGATGAACGCTCAAGGTCAGGGGCCAAAGGATGCCAGCGGCTTGGTTGATGCCAATCGCATTGAAACGCTTGCCCAGGGCTTAGGCGTACAAACCAAAAGCGACCCCATGAAATTTGCCCCGCGCCCGCAAAACCGTCATGAAAGCCCAAACACGACCACATTTATGGCCGCTGATCCCGGCGGCAACGCGGTGGCGTGCGCGGTGAGCATGAACGCCAGCTTTGGCACCGGGCGAATTGTTGCGGGTTCGGGTGTTTTGCTGGCCGCGGCACCCGGCATAGGAGGACGGGGGCCGATTGGTTTGGCCCCGATGCTGATGGTAAACGAAAATTCCAAAGAATTTCGCATCGCCGCCGGAGCCAATGGCGGCGTGGCTGCTCCTTCGGCGTTGGTCAATGTTCTGGCCCGCATCACGCGGATGGATCAATCGGCGAAAGACGCCGTCGGTGCGCCCAGGGTGCATCATGGCGGTGATCCGGATGTCACGTATTATGAACCGGGCTTGAGTGCTGAGGCGCTTGCGCACCTCTCGCAAAGTGGTCACCGCACCGCCGCGACGCCGGTTTTGGGGACTGTGAATGTGCTGTATTGCCCAGGTGGCCTTCCCACCAAACCGGCGACGTGCCAGATGGTCGCAGACCCGCGTGGCTTGGGGCTGGCTGCTGGTTCAATGCAGTAGCTGCAGCGGAACGGGAACAAGCCATGACGCTCAAAGTCTCCAAACGTGGTGCTATTTCGCCCTTTATTGTGATGGACGTGATGCGCGCCGCCAATGCACGCCAAGTCGCCGGGCATGATGTGTTGCATATGGAGGTGGGCCAACCGTCCACATCCGCCCCCGCCCAAGTTCTCGCCCGTGCGCGGGAAGCCTTGGACCAAGAGCTGTTGGGTTACACCGATGCGTTTGGTGTGCCGGCTCTGAAAACGCGCATTGTGGCGCATTACCAAAAGGCTTATGGGGTGAGCTTGGACCCGGCCCGCATTGCGGTGACCACCGGCTCGTCGGGTGGTTTTCTTTTGGCGTTTTTGTCGGCATTCGATGCGGGTGATCGGGTGGCGCTGGTGAGCCCCGGTTATCCGGCGTACCGCAACATATTGACGGCGTTGGATATCGAGGTGGTGGACATTCTCACCGGGCCGGAAACGGACTACCAGCCGACACCTGCCCTGTTGGATCAAATCGAAGGTCGGTTGGATGGCCTGATTATCGCCTCGCCATCTAACCCCACCGGAACCATGATTGATCGCGACGGTTTGGCTGCTTTGGCAGTGTACTGCCGCGCGCGCGGTGTGCGGGTGGTGTCGGATGAAATTTATCACGGCATTACCTTTGAAGAACCCGCGCACACCTTTGGCGAATTTGAAACAGAGTGTTTTATCGTCAACAGTTTTTCAAAATACTACTCCATGACCGGGTGGCGGTTGGGATGGTTGGTGTTTCCCGAAAGTTTGTCCAGATCTGTCGAATGTCTGGCGCAGAACCTGTTCATTTCTGCGCCGACTTTGTCACAAATTGCCGCCGTCGCCGCGTTTGATTGTCAAGACGAACTGGACGCCAATGTCGTGCGCTACAAAGCCAACCGCGATGTGTTGCTGGCAGAGCTGCCCAAAGCGGGTTTTGATCGCTTAAGCCATGCCCAAGGGGCTTTTTATGTATATGCCGACGTTGCGCATTTAACCGATGACAGCCAGGTTTTTTGTCAGAAAATTCTGGCTGAAACCGGCGTTGCGGTGACGCCCGGCGTAGACTTTGATCCCCAGCGTGGTCATTCAGCCATTCGCTTTTCCTTCGCCGGGTCGACCGCCGACATGATCGAAGCGGCCCGGCGCTTGAAGGTCTTTCACCAATCTGTTTAGGATTGAGCACAAACAAAAAGGCGCGGACCGAAGTCCGCGCCTTTTTTTATGGATAGACGGCGTTTCGCTTAGCCGCCGAGATTCCACCAGCCCTTACGCTTTGGCTTTTCAGGGGTTTCACCCACGATCACCGTATTGATGGCCGGGTGTGAAGCCGGGGCCGCTTCAGGAGCCGGGGTCGGCTCAGGGGCAGCCAGTGCCGGGGTCGGCTCAGGGGCAGCGAGTGCCGGGATCGGTTCAGGAGCAGCGAGTGCCGGAGCGGCTTTTGGCGTCGGCGCAGCTTGAGCTTCCTTAGAGGCTTTTACAGCGACTTCAGCATCGTCCGGCTTTTTGCGGGCCCGGCTGCGGCGCGGTTTCGGCTTCACGTCATCTGCGCTTTCTTCAGTCGTTTCAGCACTGGCGGCGACGGCGACATCTGCGTCTTCACCGTCAGTTGCTTCCACCTTGCGGCGCGGGCGGCGACGACGTTTGGGCTTTTCGTCGTCATCGGCTTGTGACGTTGTGGCCTCTGTGGCTTCTGCTGAATCGGCAGCGTCTGCGTCCAAACCGTCTGTAGTGGCTTCAGCGCTGGCGTCGCTTTCGATGGGCTTGCGGCGACGGCGCGAACGACGGCGCTTGGGCTTTTCAACGCCATCTGCACTTTCTTCAATCCCTTCGCCCAGATTGGCCTCGCCCAGATTGGCTTCGCCATCTGCGGACACGGCTTCAGTCACAACGGCTTCTTCGCCATCCGTGTTTTCGGCTGGAGCTTCTTCACCAACGGCTTCGGCGTTGGCTTCAACGACCCCATCAATGGATTTCCGACGACGACGACCACCCCGGCGGGACCGACGGCGACGCTTGCTTTTGCCGTCTTCGCCAACTTCGCCCTGGGTATTTGTTGCGGTGGGGGCCGCACTTTTTTCTGCGGCTTCGACGATCTCTTCTTCTTCATCGTCGAGATCCGCATCCCCTGCATCCGCGGCGTCATAAGGCAATTCCATGCCCTCGTCGTCACGTTTGCGGCCACGGCGGCGACGGCGGCGTTTGCGGCTGGCTTCGTCGGCGGGGTCAGGTCGGGTATTGGCGACCATTTCGGAAATGGTTTCGCCTTCGACGTTTTTCGTGCGTTCCAAACGCAAGTCGGGCGGGATCAGGGAATCGTCATTGGTCAGCAAGACTTGCATGCCATGCTTGGCTTCCAACTCGTTCAGCCCGTCGCGTTTGTGGTTCAAGATGTACAAGGCCACCGAGGTCGGCACGTGTACGGTCAGCTCTGCGGCGCGACGGTTTCCACCTTCTTCATCAATGGCGCGCAGCACCACCAAGGCGGTGCTTTCGGTGGAGCGGCGAATGCCGGTGCCACCGCAGTGGGGGCAGGGTTCCGACGACGTTTCAATCAGGCTGGGGCGCAAACGTTGACGCGACATTTCCAGCAAACCAAAGGGGCTGATGCGGCCCACCTGGATGCGGGCGCGGTCATGTTTGAGCGCTTCTTTCATGCGCCGTTCAACTTGGCTGTTGTTGCGGTTCACATCCATATCGATGAAATCGATCACCACCAAGCCAGCCAAATCGCGCAAGCGCAGCTGACGGGCCACTTCGTCGGCGGCTTCCAAGTTGGTCTTAACAGCTGTTTCTTCGATGTTGCGTTCTTTGGTCGAGCGACCCGAGTTGACGTCGATGGACACCAACGCTTCGGTCGGGTTGATCACCAAATAACCGCCTGAGGGCAGGTGCACGATCGGGTTGTGGATGGCGTCGAGTTGGTTTTCGACCCCAGCACTGCGAAACAGCGGAATGCCGGTTTCTTTATACTGTTTGACCTTGCGCGCGTGGCTGGGGATCAACAGTTTCATGAATTCTTTGGCGGCCTTATAGGCTTCATCGCCTTCGACCTGGATTTCTTCGATGTCGCGCGAATACAAATCGCGGATCGAACGGCGCACGATGTCGCCTTCTTCATGGACAACGGACGGGGCGGTGGATTTTAAGGTCAAATCCCGCACGTTGGTCCACAAACGAACCAAGTATTCGAAATCGCGTTTGATTTCGGCTTTGGTCCGTCCGATCCCGGCGGTGCGGAGAATAACCGCCATGCCGTGGGGAACTTCAAGACTTCCCAAAATTTCTTTCAGCGCTTTGCGGTCAACGGAATTGGTGATTTTACGTGAAATGCCGCCACCGCGCGCGGTGTTGGGCATCAGCACACAATAGCGTCCCGCCAGCGACATATAGGTGGTCAGTGCCGCACCCTTGTTGCCGCGTTCTTCTTTGACGACCTGAATCAGCAAAACCTGACGGCGCTTGATCACTTCTTGAATTTTGTATTGGCGGACGTTGGGGCTGCGGCGTTGATGCGTTTCTTCGACTTCATCGCGTTCGTCGCCACCGACCGTTTCAACCGTTTCACCGTTTTCGCCTTCACTGTGGCTGTCGGGGTGATGGGCATCTGCCGCCGCGTCCGATTCAGACGCATCGTGTTCGTCGATGTCGTGAGGGACGTCGTCGTGTACTTCCCGATCTGAGACGGGGATTTGATAATAGTCGGGGTGAATTTCGCTAAAGGCCAGGAAACCGTGACGGTTTCCACCGTAATCGACAAAAGCCGCTTGGAGCGATGGCTCCACACGAACGACTTTGGCCAAGTAGATGTTGCCTTTTAACTGCTTGCGAGAAGAGACTTCGACATCGAAATTTTCAAGCTGGTTGCCGTCTACGATTGCAACCCGGGTCTCTTCCGGGTGGGTCGCATCGATTAGCATGCGTATGGTCATTGAAATTGAAACTCCAGTGGCGCCTAAAATCGCACGGACCTAAGTCGGTGCGATGCTGAGGGGCACTATTTTGATTGCTGCCAGGCGCGCATGCAAACACGCCAACCGTTTCAGAAACGGTCGGGGGATGTGTCAATGCGGCTTGCGCGCTGCTGGCAAGCATAGGGTTGAAACCTTCACTCAATCGCAAGCGCGGTCTGCGGGGTATTCCTGAAACCAGGGGTTCTCAGACAAAATGCCTCAAGACCCTCTGGCGGAACCTCATGGCGGCGCAAAAGTGTAGACTATCGCCGCCTTCCGCTTTCCGCGCTGGCGGAAAACTCTCTAAAACCTCATATCAACAGGTAAGCTACCCATATAATATTGGTCCCGGTTAAGATAACGGTAGGAAATTGATTAGACAATCATCTAATTGATTTATCTTTTTGCCTTAGAATATCCATTCAGATGTATTTTTGGCACAGATTTAAGACGAGCGCAGTCGCGCTGAGACTGCGGGCTCAACACAGGAACCGGTTGCGTTGATGACACTTCTTGCACCAAAAAACGGCTTAAAACGGCGCTTTTTGCCCTGGCTGACGTCAGGTGTGGCGTCGACGTTGGTGCTGTTCGCGGTGGGGCTGGGGGCGACATTTGGATCCGTTTCGGTGGCCGAAGGGGCGTCGGCACAAAACCAAATTCAACGCGAAGCGGAAATTTCTGACGTGCGAATTGGTCAACATGGCCAGCGCACCCGCGTTGTTTTGGATGTGGATCGGGAATTAAAGTTCGAAATATTCACTTTGCCGGACCCGTATCGGGTGGTGGTGAATCTGCCCGAAGTGCTGTGGAAACTGGATGATGCGGCGGTGCCGGAAAACAAGGGACTTTTGAGCCGCATGCGCTATGGGCTCTTCGCGCCGGGCACGTCGCGTATGGTTTTGGACGTGAAAGGCCCCGTAAACGTGGCCAACAGCTTCATGCTGAAACCTGTTAATGGGGGGCGCTGGCGGTTTGTTATGGATTTGGCTCCGACTTCGGAGACCGAATTTCTCGAAGCCCTGGCCCAGCAGCGCGCCAAAGCCCGCCAAAGCCTTGACGAATTGGTTGCCAAAGTCACCCCCGACAGCCCACCCGTGCTGGCGACGCCGACACTGTCTAAAGATCAGCGCGCAACCTCTGTCGCCGTTATCGCGCCGCGCAGACCCAGTGTTTCCGGCAAGCGCATCATCGCCATTGACGCGGGCCACGGCGGCGTTGACCCCGGAACCATCGGTGTGGGCAAAACCTATGAAAAGAATGTCACCTTGGCGATGGCGCGCGATTTGCGCACCGCGTTGGAAGCCACCGGACGTTACAAGGTCGTGCTGACGCGTGACCGGGATATTTTCTTGCGTTTGCGAGACCGTGTTCAGGTGGCGCGCGATGCCAATGCGGATCTGTTTATTTCGATCCATGCGGATTCCGTGCCCAATCGCAAAACCCGCGGCTTGTCGATATACACGTTATCGGAACGCGCCTCGGATAAAGAAGCCGCGAAGCTGGCGGCCAAGGAAAACAAATCCGATTTGATCGCCGGTATTGATTTGTCTTCGGAAAGCAAAGACGTCACCAACATCTTGTTGGACTTGGCGCAGCGCGAAACCATGAATCAATCCGCGCGTCTGGCGCAAGAACTGGTAGGGGAACTGCGCCGCCAAGTGATGCTGTTGCCCAATTCACACCGATTTGCAGGATTTGCGGTGTTGAAAGCGCCCGATATGCCCTCGGTCTTGGTTGAGGCTGGCTTTTTGTCCAATCGTCAAGATGAGCGCAATCTGCTCAACAGTGGCTATCGTCAAAGTATGGCGGGTGCCATGGTGAAAGGTATCGATCAGCACTTCATTGGCACCGAAGAAGCGCGGATACACTGATTTTCCCCCACTTAAGGCTTTCACCTTTCTTCCAAACCCGTCATGGTCGTCACACGAGGACCATATTTTTTGCGTATTGATGAGAGTTTGCAGATTGACGAATATAGATCCACTCGTTTTTTTATAAGTCTGAGACGATGAAGAGCTTTATTAAAATCCTCCTGGTATTGTTCGGTTTGGTCCTGTTCGGCGGTTTTGCTGCGGCCGGGGCGGGCGTGTATGTGTTTTGGCATTTCGGTAAAGGTCTGCCCGATTACGCGCAACTGGCGCACTACGAACCTCCTGTGATGACGCGTGTGCATGCTGGCGATGGTCGGTTGTTGGCCGAATACGCCACGGAAAAGCGTGTGTTTGTGCCCATTCGCGCCATGCCTCTGCGCATCATTCATGCGGTTTTGGCGGCGGAAGATAAGCACTTTTATACCCACCCAGGTATCGATCTCATCGGTCTGACGCGTGCGGTGTTGACCAATATAAAGAACTACGGTTCGGGACGGCGCCCGGTGGGGGCATCGACCATCACCCAACAGGTGGCCAAGAACTTTCTGCTCACCAACGAAGTTTCGTATAAACGTAAAATCAAAGAAGCCATTTTGGCCTTTCGCATCGAACGCGCGTTTACCAAGGACCGTATTTTAGAGCTGTATTTGAACGAGGTTTATCTCGGCTCGGGCTCCTATGGGATTGCGGCGGCGGCGTTGAATTATTTCAACAAGTCGCTCAACGAGCTGACAATCGCCGAATCCGCCTATTTGGCTGCGTTGCTGAAAGCGCCTAGCAATTATCACCCGGTGCGTAAAAAAGTCGCTGCCTTGGAACGTCGCGATTGGGTCATCGGACGCATGGCGGAAGACGGCTACATCACAACGACTGAGGCACGGATGGCCCAGGCCGACGATCTGGTGGTGGAAAACCGCGCTGATGCCGAATTCGTTACCGCCAACTATTTTGCCGAAGAAGTGCGCCGCGATCTGTATGACCGTTATGGCGAACAGATGCTCTACGCCGGCGGCTTAAGCGTTCATGCAACGCTGGACCCGCAATTGCAGGGTATCGCGGAACGGACCCTGCGCGAAGGCCTGATCGATTACGACCGCCGCCACGGCTGGCGCGGGCCAATTGCGCATTTCGACACAACAGAGCCCCTTTCTTATGCCCAACAGCTGGACGCCCTAACGCCGCCTAAGGGATTGGGGACCTGGAGGCTTGCCGTTGTCACCGCCCTTGACGAGCAAAGCGCCACCATCCTCGTGCAAAGTCTTCCAGAGGACCAAAGTCGCCCTGAGGGCGCGAGCGCGCCTGCGGCTCCTCTGCAAGCCACGATCCCCATGCGGGAAATGAAGTGGGCGCGCAAATGGCTGAAGGGTGAGTACCTTGACGCCGTGGTGCACAAGCCCGCTGACGTATTGGCCATTGGTGACGTGGTTGGCGTTGAATTGGTGCTCAGCTACGTTCAGGCCAAAAGCAAAGGCAAAGACGAACAAACCATCGAATATCCGGCAGAGACGTATGGACTGCGTCAAATCCCTGAAATTCAAGGTTCGATTGTTGCGCTCGACCCGCATTCAGGGCGCGTTTTGGCGATGTCGGGCGGGTATGATTATAATGCCAGCGAGTTTAATCGCGCCACCCAGGCCAAGCGCCAACCGGGGTCTGCGTTTAAACCGTTTGTGTATTTGGCAGCCCTTGATTCCGGCTTTACGCCATCGACGCTTATCTTGGATGCGCCGTTTGTGATTGACCAGGGCCCCGGTCTGCCCAAATGGCGGCCTGCAAACTATACCAACAAATTCTATGGTCCTTCGACCATGCGCCTGGGCATTGAAAAATCGCGCAACTTGATGACGGTGCGTTTGGCGCAAAGTGTCGGCATGGAAAAAATTTCTGAATACGCCGCACGCTTCGGTATCATTAAGGACTTGCCCGAACAGTTATCCATGGCGCTGGGGGCGGGGGAAACCACGTTGCTGGATCTGACGGCGGCTTATGCCATGTTGGTGAACGGCGGCAAGCAAATCCGCCCGACCTTCATCGATCGCATTCAAGACCGCAATGGTCACACGGTGTATCGACACGACAAGCGCCCCTGCGTTCAATGCGAGGCCGTGGCCTGGACCGGGCAAGAGGTGCCAAACGTGCCCGATCAACGTGAACAATTGACCGATCCCACCAGTGCCTATCAAATTGTTTCCATGCTTGAAGGGGTCGTGCAGCGCGGTACCGGCACGCGGGTCAAGGCCGTGGGCAAGCCCTTGGGCGGTAAAACCGGCACCACCAACGATTCTCGGGATGCTTGGTTTATCGGCTTTTCTCCTGATTTGACGGTGGGTGTCTTTACAGGTTTTGACGAGCCTAGATCGTTAGGCCCACGCGAACAAGGCGCCTCGGTCGCATCGCCGATTTTTCGCGATTTCATGAAAGAGGCTCTTGAAGGCCACCCTCCGGTGCCGTTCCGTATCCCACCCGGTATCCACTTGGTGCGCGTTAATGCCGTTACGGGTCTGCCAGCCCACAGCGGTGATCGGGATGTTATCTTGGAAGCTTTCAAACCCGGCACCGTGCCCACCAGCAATTCCCTGGTTTTGGAGGGAGATGGCGACAGTGAAGAAGGCGATGGCGCGATGCCAGCAGCGGGAACGGGCGGTTTGTACTGAGCGGAACCGTTGCGGAACGGACACGGGACATTCGGGTCATTTTACCAAAAAAGACGCCGGCGAGGGAAACCCTCTCCGGCGTAAGATAGTGACCCCTAACTCTCCAAATTGGAGAGCGCATGGATGCGCGAATGGGATACGCATCACATGAACACACATCTACATTCTACTTATCGGACAAATGTGGTACATTCCACGGAAAGATGAAGGGGGTAATCTGTTTGAGTTATTCCTGCCCGTCTTATTTTTGTGTTTCAAACAAGGTTCTTTTTAGAAACGGTCAATTTAGATAGTGAACGATTTTGCGGTGATGGATAAACCTCACACCTGCGGTGCAAATCATTTAGAGGAACAGGCATGAAAATTCTTTTGGTCGATGATCATAAGTTGGTGCGCGCAGGGCTTGTGTTGGTGCTGAAGCAGATGCAAGACGGTATTGAACTGTTAGAAGCGGGTTCGGGACGCGAGGCCATTGAACTGGCCCTGGCGACCCCTGACCTCGATCTGGTTCTGATGGATTTGGATCTGCCGGAAGGCAGCGGATTGGATGCGCTGACGGCCATTCATGCGAAGAATAAGGACATGGCAGTGGTGATTTTGTCCGCCATGGAAGATCAAGCCATGGTCTCGCGCGCCATGGCGTTGGGTGCCCGGGGCTTTATCCCCAAGTCGGCCAGCGGTGAAGTGATGATCAACTCCCTGCGCTTGGTGCTATCGGGCGGGATTTGCCTGCCGCCGGGGTATGGAGACGGCGCGCGTGGGGATCGGGCAGAGTTGCCCAATTTGACCCAACGTCAACTCGAAGTCTTGCGTTTGATGGCGCAAGGCAGTTCGAATAAAGAAATTGCCCGTGATTTGGGGATCTCTGAAAATACCGTTCGGGTTCATATTTCAGCCATCATCAGCGCGCTCGATGCCACCAATCGGACCGAAGCGGCCTATTCCGCCATGCGCTTGGGGTTGATTCCTCGGGTCATGATGAGCATGGCTTAATTCCAGCCCCAGCCCCAGCCCAGCCTTCACGGATAGGACTTGGGCTCGGTTGACAGGGTTTGGCGCACCATGGCCATCAATTTTTCGGGTTGAACCGGCTTGTGAAGGATCGGCAGACCGCTTCGTTTGGCTTCCCTCAACCGCTCAGGTGCGGTGTCGCCGGTGATGATGAAGGCGGGAATGGGGGTGGCGAGGGTTTTGCGGATCATTTCAATGGCATCGCGCCCCGTCAGTTCGGCATCCAAACGATAATCGGCGATGATCAGATCGGGTATTTTGGCAGCGCCAATGAAAGCACCGCGAAGGGTGTTGGTCTGGGCCGTGTGAAAGGTCTGGGTGGTGTAGCCCGCACTTTCCAAAAGAGATTTCAATCCCAGCAGAACCTGTTCGTCATCTTCAATAATAACGATGTGTTCATTGCCGCGATTGAGCGTGATGGGCTGAAGGGTTTCACGAGTTTCAAGCTCCTTGGCAGAGCGGGGAACCTCAATCCAAAACATGGATCCATGGCCCAGCTTTGAATCGCAACCCATTGTGCAGTTCAGCAAATTGGACATGCGCCGGACAATGGAAAGCCCCAGACCTAAGCCTTGAGAGCGCTGACGTGCTTCGTTGTTGACTTGATAAAAGTCTTGAAAAATCAAATCGCGTTTTTCGCGGGCGATGCCGAGACCGGTGTCATACACTTCGATGCGAAGTTTATCGTCACGGTGACGACAGCCGATCAGGACCTTTCCGCGATCGGTGTACTTGATGGCGTTATCAACCAGATTGCGGATAATGGTTTCCAAGAGGGAAGGGTCGCTATGCACCCAGGTGGTGCAGTTGACCGCGCGCAGTTCTAAGTCGTTGGCCCAAGCCACCGCCGTCAGTTCGCTTTTGATCCGGGGGCACCTCGAATAATGCCCTGTTGAGCCAAAGTTAGGCCATTTTAGGCCTGCCGGGAAGATGTTTGACGATAATTCCCAGGGTTTTCACTACCTCGCGGGGCAATTGTTCTGTGACCCTTCCGCCTCAGGCGGGGTCACCCCTGAATCCTTAAGGAGATGCGGTCGCCAGACGCTCCAACTGAACCAAACGGCGCATGTTGTAGCTCAGGTTTTTGAGGCCTATCCGCGCCTTAGCGCGAACCAGTCCAATGCTGCGCACCAGCGTTCCGCCCATATCGTTGCTTTGTGCGCCAAAGATGTGTTCCACGCGCACCCGAACTTTTGAGCGGGTATTGTTACCTTGCTCCTCCCGCTTGGTCAGTGGCTTATTGCGGCGGCCCTTGCGATGGATACGGCTCGTCAGACCCTTACCCGCCAGCATATCTTCAATTTTTGCCGAGCGATAAGCGCTGTCTGCCCATACGTCGGACGCGGTGTTGTTCGCGTCGAGAATGACCTCAACGACTTGGCTGTCATGCACCGAAGCATCCGTCACATGGTAACGACGCACCAGCTTGTACCGACGGTCCACATTGATGTGGTTCTTGTACCCATAATGGCTTTTGCCATGTTTTTTGGTCCACCGCGCCTCCACATCTTTCTGGCAGCGTTTGGCGGGTTTGCTGGCCCAATCTTCTGGTATCTCTCCAGCTTTGATCGTTGTATTTTCATCCCGGCTGTTGTGCTGGGTCGGAACGGAGACGATGGAGGCGTCAATGATTTGACCGCCCATCGCCAGATAGCCATGGTTCTTCAAATAGTCATCAAAGTCTGCGAACAAGGTCTCGATCACGCCGACCTCGGCAAGTTGATCTCGGTACAGCCACACCGTCTTGGCGTCAGGGACCTTGCCCTCAAGACCTAAGCCTAAAAACCGCATGAACGAGAGACGGTCGCGGATTTGGTATTCGACCTGATCGTCGGACAAATTGTAAAGCGAACACAGCACGATTGCCTTAAACATCATCACCGCATCCAAGGGTTTGCGACCTGCAGATGATTTGCGGGCCTCGGGTGGCTTGCGCCATGCAGCTTCAAGGCGTGGACGGAAATTCTCCCACGGAACCACGGCGTCGATTTTGACAAGGGGGTCGTTCTTGGCATCCAATCCAGCATACCGATTAGCAATGTCAAAAAATCCCAGTTGGCTCATGCTCATCATCCTTAACCCCGAAAATCACGCTGAAAAGATTCTAACAGACCTTGTCAGATGAGGGGGTATTTATAGAGGTGCCC
>NZ_MCGG01000007.1 GCF_001746755.1 Magnetovibrio blakemorei
GCAAATGACTGGATAAATTCAGCAGTTCCTAGGAACATTGGCTATACGCATTGGTGCTTGGCTGAAAGTGCATTGAAAAAACAGCAGCCTTCAGAATTTGTTTCACACATGAAAGAGGCAATTTTGTTAACCAAGGAAGCTATTAGTCGTGCTGAGCCTGTTCGAGAGCGTAAGAACGAGCAACGTAAGGGGTTAAACAACATAACATATTTTGTGATGCGTGTTATGGAGCAACAAGAAAAAGGGATACCTAAGCTTGCCTCCAAGGTAATCCTTAAGAAATATATCACGGCCCTGGAAGACATCATGAAACCAATGGATGGGGGTGTGGTTGATGTTTTTGCCCTAGATACACTTGCTTGGGCACACGGTTTTCTGGGGAATGTCCAAAAACGCGACGAAATGCAAATGAAAACGGCTAAGGCAGTCTACGAACTTGCACAACGTAATGCAAATGAGCAAATAGTTACCTTTTCCAATTTAAAAACCTTTTTGAGGAAAGACTTGCATGACATTGTTAACGGTGTCGCTGCAATTCTAAACCCTAGTTTAGCGGGAACGCCTTAGTTTTGATCAACTTTTCAGTAAAACAACAATGCACTGAACAACACATTGTGATTGGCCTTATCAGTTATCCGTGCAATATTAGAACCAAGCTTTCATCAATATCCGGATCAAGCTTTAAGTGGAGGATTATGGAATGACCTTCAAACCTAATGGGGGAGACTGAGCTCATTTGAGTTCCTTTTAGTAATCAATAACTGCGGTAGGTACAGAGTGCTGCCGCAGTTTTTTGACTCTGGTTCAGTACTCCTTCACCCCCCACCTCAAAGAGTATGGTCCTCTCGGAGTTACGGGAACAGTTTACCAAACCTCCGAGCTCTAAAACCGTCGTCACTTTTGCCCCCCTTAAACGTAACCATAGGGTGTTCAGAATGCAAACGTTCTACTCGCGCCAGTGTGCTGCGCCGTGGATGGCTTCGGCGCTGCGCTTCTCGCCATGACGTTCTTTTTTTCGTCATCGCGAGCTCCCATAGGGGGCGTGGCGATCCAGCGGTGGGCAGCGCCCTCGTCCTCGGTTACGGCGTCAGTTTACCAAGCTCACCCAAACCCGGACACCGTAACCCATCATCTCACCAAGCCCTCCACGATGAGGACGGCTTTTTCGGGTTTGGGGAAGGTGGATGCGATTTAATGGGTGCTGTTTTTGATCGCGTGGGCTTTTTCCACCAGCAGGTCCATCAGCGCCAGCAACACGCCCGAAACCACGAACGTGATGTGGATGATCAGCATCGAATACAGCGTTTCTTTTGACGTCTGCTCGATGGCCATGAAGGTGCGCAAAAGTTGAATGCCGGAAATGGCCACGATGGACGCAAGCAATTTGAGCTTGAGGCCGGAGAAGTCGACCTTGCCCATCCAGTCGGGCCGGTCTTCGTGCTCTCCGGTGTCAATCTTGGACACAAAATTCTCATATCCGGCGAAAATCACCATCAGCAGCAGATTGCCCGCCAGCGACAGATCGATCAGCGTCAGCACCGCCAGGATGACCGCGTTCTCGCTCATGGTGAACACGGCTGGCGCAACGTGGATCAACTCTTGGGAAAACTTCACCAAAAGCATCGCCAAAGCCACCACCAACCCCAAATAAAACGGCGCCATGATCCATCGGCTGGCGAAAATCAGACGTTCGAGATTGCGTTCGATCATGATGGGAGTGTCCTTCGCGTGGAGAGTATGATGTGAAGGCAGTAAATAATCTCGGTATTTGAAAACGCAATACGCCATAGATAATTTACCGCTCTGTGCGTCAAAGCGTGGCGTCCTGGATCGCTTTGGCGCTTTGCTTCGCGCCATGACGGGCTGGGGGGCAGGAGAGGTAAACCATTTATCCCCCACCCCAAAGAGTATGTTCTTGTCCGGGGCGGGTGTGGTAGAACTCCTCAACTTAATTTTCTCATAAATAATCGCTTTACGGGGGTAGACACCATGACCGCACGCCGCACTTTGATCGCTGGCAATTGGAAGATGAACGGCTTGAGCGCGGACGCGAAGGCGTTGGCGGGGGGCTTGGCGGAGAAGTTGAAGGCTGCGGGCGAGGTGAATTTTGAAATGTTGGTGTGTCCGCCGGCCATCATGATCCCCGTTGTGGCAGCCGCCATTTCGGGTTCGACCATGCAGTTGGGTGGTCAAGACAATCACATGAACGAAAAGGGTGCGCACACCGGCGATACCTCGGCAGCGATGCTGAAAGACGCGGGTTGCGGCTATGCCATCGTCGGCCATTCCGAACGCCGCACCGATCATGGCGAAAGCGATGAGGTGGTGAAGGCCAAGGCGGCTGCGGCCCAGGCCAACGGCTTGGTGGCCGTGGTGTGCATCGGCGAAACTGAAGCCCAGCGCGACGCGGGCAAGACCTTGGACGTTAACGGTTCGCAAATTGCCGGTTCCGTGCCCGATGGTTCGACTTCAGCCAACACCGTGATCGCTTATGAGCCGGTTTGGGCCATTGGCACCGGACGCACGCCGACCAGCGCTGAAGTGCAAGACGTGCACGCCTTTATCCGCGCCGAATTGGCGAAAAAGATCGGCCAGGCGGAAGCGGACAAAACCCGAATTCTCTATGGCGGTTCCATGAATCCAAAAAATGCCAAAGAACTGTTGGCCCTGGCCGACGTGGACGGCGGCTTGATCGGCGGCGCCAGTTTGAAGGTCGACGACTTCTGGGCGGTCGCCCAAAGCGCCTAGGTTAGGTGCCTCGTTTGACGCCGAAAGGGTAAGTTTTCTCTAGCCAAAGCGGCTTTTTGGGACTACATACGGCGCAACGCAATAAAAGAGCCTGAGGATCGCCTCAGGCTCTTGCTTATGACTCTTTCATTGGAATTGAAGATATGCTCACCGTTTTGCTTGTCGTCCACGTCCTCGTTACCATCGCTTTGATTGGCATCGTTTTGGTGCAAAAAAGTGAAGGCGGCGCCTTGGGTATTGGTGGCGGCGGCGGTGGCGGCGGCATGGGTGGTTTCATGACCGGACGCGAAACTGCGAACCTGCTGACCCGCACCACGGCGATCCTGGCGACCTTGTTCATGACCTTGAGTTTGGCCATCGCCATCGTCACCGGCGCGAACAAAGAACCGACCTCAATTCTCGATTCGGCACCAACTCCGGTTCAATCGGCCCCGGCACCTGTTGCTCCCGAGGTTCCCGCAGAGCCTGTAGCACCCACCGCGCCGGTCGCAGAATAGTCAAGAAATCCGGGGGTCTCACCCCATGAGCCCAGCACTTCGAGGGGGGCGGCAAACAGATGCCGCCTCTTTCGTTTTACACGCCTTCAAACTTGGATATATTGAGCTTCCATGACCAGGTACATTTTCATCACCGGCGGCGTGGTTTCCTCACTCGGAAAAGGGTTGGCTTCTGCCGCCTTGGGCGCAGCGCTTCAGGCGCGCGGCTACAGCGTGCGTTTGCGCAAGCTTGACCCCTATATCAACGTCGATCCCGGCACCATGAGCCCCTATCAGCACGGCGAAGTCTTCGTTACCGACGACGGTGCCGAAACGGACCTGGATTTGGGCCATTACGAGCGCTTCACCTGCGTGAACGCGCGCCAATCGGACAACGTCACCACCGGACGGGTGTATTCGGAAGTCATCAGTAAGGAACGCCGTGGCGACTATCTGGGCGCAACCGTGCAGGTCATTCCCCATATCACCGACAGCATCAAGAATTTCGTGCTCAGTCATGAGGGCGATGAAGACTTTATGCTGATCGAAATCGGCGGCACGGTGGGCGATATCGAAAGCCTGCCATTCTTGGAAGCCATCCGCCAGTTGGGCAATGAACTGGGTCGCGCGCGCGCGATGTATATCCATCTGACGCTGCTGCCCTACATTCCCACCGCGGGCGAGTTGAAAACCAAACCGACCCAGCATTCGGTCAAAGAATTGCTGTCGGTGGGCATCAAGGCCGATTTGCTGATGTGTCGCGCCGATCGCGACATTCCCGAAGGCGAACGTAAGAAAATCGCGCTGTTTTGCAACGTGGCGGCGGATGCGGTTATTCCCGCCCTGGACGTCGCCAGCATTTATCAGGTGCCCATCAGCTATCACGAACAGGGTTTGGACGAACAGGTGTGCAAGCATTTTGGCATCACCGACGCGCCCGCACCGGATTTGTCGCGCTGGCAAGACATTGTCGATCGCGTCACCAACCCCGAAGGCGAAGTCACCATCGCCATCGTCGGCAAGTATGTTGAATTGTTGGACGCCTATAAATCCTTGGCCGAAGCGCTCACCCATGGCGGCATCGTCAACACCGTTAAGGTGAAGATGGAATGGATCGACGCGGGCATCTTTGAAGAAGATGAACAGTCTGTGGTTCATCATCTGCAAGGCGTGCACGGCATTTTGGTGCCGGGCGGCTTTGGCGAACGCGGCACCGAGGGCAAAATCAAGGCGGTGCAATTCGCTCGCGAACACAACATCCCGTATTTCGGCATCTGTTTGGGCATGCAAGTCGCCGTGATCGAAGCGGCGCGCCATACGGCGGGGATCAAGGGCGCGGGTTCGACCGAAATGGGCAATCCTAAGGAGCCGGTCGTCGGCATGATGACGGAATGGGCCAAGGCGGGCGATTTGGAAAAGCGCGCCAAAGATGGCGATTTGGGCGGTACCATGCGCTTGGGCGCGTATGACTGCGTTCTCAAAGAAGGCACCAAGGCCTATGATATTTATGGCTCGACCAGCATTTCCGAGCGCCATCGTCATCGTTATGAAGTAAACACAGCTTATATGGAACGCCTGGAAGCGGCAGGACTGGTGTTTTCCGGCATGTCGCCCGATGGCGTGTTGCCGGAAATCGTCGAATGGCCGAACCATCCGTGGTTCGTTGCGGTGCAGTTCCACCCGGAGCTTAAATCGCGCCCGTTTGAACCGCATCCGCTGTTCGTGTCGTTTATCGAAGCCGCCGTGCATCAGGCGCGCTTGGTGTAGTGTTACGGCTTAAAATGCCGCAGAGGCTCGGCCTCTTAAGTCTGAATGGAAAAAGATGATCCAAAACCGCGTCAACGTTGGAAATGTAACTTTTGGCAATGATTTGCCGTTGGCGTTGATCGCCGGACCGTGCCAGATGGAAAGCCGGGATCATGCCATGGAAATGGCGGCGGCGTGCCAGGAACTGACGGCCAAGCTGGGCATTGGCTTTATCTTTAAAACCTCATACGACAAAGCCAACCGGACGTCCTTGGGCGGTGTGCGCGGTTTGGGGCTGGCCAAGGCCATGGATGTGTTCGCCGACATCAAAGCCACCTTAAACGTCCCGGTGCTGACCGACGTGCATGAAATTGAGCACTGTAAAATCGCCGCAGAAGTCGTCGACGTGCTGCAAATTCCGGCATTCTTGTGCCGCCAAACCGACCTGTTGGTCGCCGCGGCCCAAACGGGCAAAGTCGTGAATGTCAAAAAGGGTCAGTTTTTGGCCCCGTGGGACATGAAAAATGTGGTCGCCAAAATCACCGACAGCGGCAATCGCAATGTCATGATTACGGAACGCGGCACCAGTTTTGGCTACAACACCTTGGTCACCGATATGCGCGGTCTGCCGCAGATGGCGGCGGACACGGGCATGCCGATTATTTTTGACGCCACCCATTCGGTGCAACAGCCGGGCGGGCAGGGCGGATCAAGCGGTGGAGATCGCCGCTTTGCGCCCGTGTTGGCACGGGCCGCCGTTGCGGTGGGCGTGGCGGGCGTCTTTATCGAAACCCACCAAGACCCAGACAACGCCCCGTCTGACGGGCCAAACATGATTCCCCTGCGTGAATTATCGGGCGTTCTGGAAACATTGCTTGCGATTGATCGGGTGGCAAAAGCGCATCCGGTATCGCTCTAACGATTGATAGGAAGAGGATAGCTAACAGATGACGGCCATTGTCGACATTTTCGGTCGCGAAATTTTGGACAGTCGCGGCAATCCCACCGTTGAGGTGGATGTGATTTTGGAAAGTGGCGCATCGGGTCGTGCGGGCGTACCTTCGGGGGCTTCGACGGGTGCGCATGAAGCTGTTGAGCTGCGCGATGGAGACGCCAAGCGATTTGGCGGCAAGGGCGTTTTGATGGCGTGTGAAAGCGTCAACGGCGAACTGTCTGATGCCATCATTGGCATGGACGCCGAAGAACAATTGCTCATTGACCGCACCATGATCGAATTGGATGGCACCGACAACAAAAGCCGCCTGGGGGCCAACGCGATTTTGGGTGTGTCCCTGGCCGTGGCTAAGGCCGCAGCCGAAGAAGCCGCTTTGCCGCTGTACGCTTACTTAGGCGGTCCCAACGCGCATATCCTGCCGACCCCGATGATGAACATCATCAACGGTGGCCAGCACGCCGACAACCCCATCGACTTTCAAGAATTTATGATTATGCCCGTGGGTGCAGAGACGCTTGCCGACGCGGTGCGCATGGGCTCGGAAGTTTTTCATCAGCTCAAAAAGGGCCTGTCGGCGGCCGGACACAACACCAACGTGGGGGATGAAGGCGGGTTCGCGCCGGGCGTCGCCAGCACCGATGAAGCCATTGGCTTTGTGTTGAAAGCCATCGAAAGTGCGGGCTATACGCCGGGTGACGACGTGATGTTGGCCCTGGATGCGGCATCGACGGAATTTTATCGCGACGGCAAGTATCACATCACCGGCGAAGGCAAAGTGCTGGGTTCGGACGAAATGGTTCGTTACTTGGAAGCCTTGGTCGGTCAATACCCCATTTTCTCCATCGAAGACGGCATGGCCGAAGACGATTGGGACGGTTGGAAGACGTTGAACGATACCCTTGGCTCCAAATGTCAGCTGGTGGGCGACGACTTGTTCGTCACCAACCCGGTGCGTTTGGCCAAAGGCATCAAGCAGGGCGTTGCCAACTCCATCTTGATCAAGGTGAACCAAATCGGCACCCTGTCGGAAACATTGGAAGCTGTGGACATGGCTCATCGGGCGGGCTGGACATCAGTCATTTCGCACCGTTCCGGCGAAACCGAAGACAACACCATTGCCGACATTGCGGTTGCGACCAATTCGGGTCAGATCAAAACCGGTTCGCTGTCGCGCTCGGATCGCATGGCCAAATATAACCAGCTCATGCGCATCGAAGAAGAACTGGACCCCATCGGTAAATACGCAGGACGATCCATTTTGCGTTCGCGCTGAGTTTTTTATACAAAAAAACGGCCCCCTGTAATTGGGGGCCGTTTTTTGTTAGGTTGGCAGACGCTAAAATTTTAGAGAGCCATGATCCAAAATGAATAAAAAATACCTGATTGCGGTGGCCGCGTTGATCACGCTGTCGTTTGTTGTGTTCAACGTCTACGAATCATCGACAGGTGAGTTTAAGTGCTCAAATACCCAGGCCGTGATTTTGGACAAGGAAAGTAAAGTCCTTGACCCAACTCATCCCGCCTTTGAAGACAGACAGCGCCAAAAAATCCTCACGATGACCAAATACTGCACGATTTATGCGGATCAATGCAGCACGTTTGCGTCGGAACAATCGCAACGGGTGCAAGAAATCTGCAAGGCCTATCCTTAAATACACTCTCAAACCGCCCCAAAATCTTATGGAGTTTGCTGTGATGATGAAGCGTCTTGTCGGTCCGACGTTAGCGGCTATAACATTCACCGGGCTGGCCGTTCTGGCGGGACCGACGGTTGCCTTGGATTGGGGCGGTGCGCTGAAGGGTGCCCTGGATACGGTGACGCAGGACAAGGCATCGGGCACGGGCACGAGTGCGCGTGCTGGCACGGGTGCCGCTCTGGGGCTATCGACCCAAGAGTTGACGGCCGGGTTGAAGGAAGCTTTGCGGGTGGGGGCTGATACCGTAGCCAAACAATTGGGGGCCATTGATGGTTTTAACTCTGATCCCACTGTACACATTCCTTTGCCCAAAGAACTTCAAGCCGTGCGCTCGACCTTGTCGCGCATTGGTTTGGCAAGTTTAGCCGATGAGGTTGAAATTAAGCTCAATCGCGGTGCGGAAGCAGCCATGCCTCAGGCCAAAAAACTGGTCGTGGACGCAATTGCCGCCATGAGTTTAGAAGACGCCAAAGCCATCTTCAATGGCCCCAAAGATGCCGCCACACAATACTTTCGCCGGGTCTCTGGCCCGGGCTTGGAGAAAACGGTGGCGCCCGTGATCAACCAGACCCTTCAAGATGTCGGCGCGATTGCAGCCTACGACCAATTGGTCGGCCAATACAGCACGCTGCCTTTTGTGCTAGACTTAAAAGCCGACCTAACGGCCCATGCCACCCGCTTGGCCTTGGACGGTTTGTTTTTGTATTTGGCCCAAGAAGAAGCTGCCATCCGCGAAAACCCCGCCAAGCGCAGCAGTGAAATTCTGGCCAAGGTTTTCGGCGCCCATTGAGGATGTCTGAGGTGTATACTCAGGCTGAAATGGTGTTATGATTCAGACCTGATCCAGGCATGATGTGGCGTTTGTTGTTTTGTTGACTAAACTGAAAACACCGGAGACCCGAGACCGTGAGCCGATTAACACGACAATCGATCAACCAACGGCTTTTGGCTGGTGGTTTTTTGTTGATGGTCGTCTTGATGGTGGTTTTGGGCGTGGGGGCGCAGCGTGCGGCCCGAACCCTCAGTGAAGTCACGTCAGATCTCTACAATCACCCCTATACCGTCAGCACAGCGTTGCTCAAAGCCAATGCCGGCATTATTGCGATGCAGGGTTACATGAAAGATGTGACGTTAGCGCAAACGCCATTTGACTTGAGTAACGCCGTCGCGAACGTGGATCGCAATGAAAAAGACGTTCTCAAACAGTTCGATATCGCCGAAGAGCGGTTCTTGGGCGACCCCGTGCTGATCATTGAGGCGCGGCGTGTTTTTGAAAACTGGAAAGGCGTGCGCAACGAGACCATCAATTTGGTGATAGCAGGCTATTCGGGAACCGCCGCCGCGCTGACCAAAGAACGTGGGGCCGCGTACGTTTCCGGCATGTCGTTGATTATGGACAACCTGCTTTTGCAGGTGCAAGCCAAGGCCACCGAATTCATTGCCCACAGCGAAGAAGAACGCGCCAACTCTCAACGCTTCATCACCATTTTGATGGTGTCCGTTGTGGTCATCGGCATTTTTGTGGCGACGTTTGTTTATCTCAAAATTCGCCAAGGGGCGCGTGAATTGATGCGGGCGAATAGCTTGATGTATGGGGTGGTCAATGGCTCACCCGATGCGATGCTGCTTCAAGAAGGGGAGCACTATATCGATTGCAATCCGGCGTCGCTGTCGATGATCGGCTTCAAAAGACCCATCGACATATACAATGCGCGCCCCGCCGACCTTTCCCCACCCTTCCAAGCGGATGGTCGTCCTTCTGTAGAAAAGGCGGCCGAGTATATTGAAGAGGCGAGAGAAAAGGGCAGCAAGCGTTATGAATGGCTTCATAAGCGCGCAAACGGGGAGGTCTTCCCCGTTGAAGTTCTGTTGACGGCCTTAGATTTTGAAGGTCGTGATTTGCTGCATGTGGTGTGGCGCGATATTACGGAACGCAAACAGGCTGAGACCCAATTGCGCATTGCCAAAGAAGACGCCGAAATGGCCAACCGAGCCAAATCGGAGTTTTTGGCTTCTATGAGCCATGAACTGCGCACGCCGCTGAATGCGGTGATCGGTTTTGCCCAGATGATCAAGTTCGATCCGAAAAGTGATCTCAAAGCGCGTCAGATTGAATACCTTGATCACATTGAAGAAGGCGGCACCCACTTGCTGCGTCTGATCAATGATATTTTGGACTTGTCCAAGGTCGAAGCGTATCAAACCGAATTGTACTTGACCGATATGAAGGTCTTTGACGCGGTTGAAAGCTGCGTTGCTTTGAGTGTGCCGTTGGGCTTGGCGCGAAAGATTGAAATCGAAAACACAATTGTCGATGAAGCGCCCATTGTGCTGCGCACGGACCCGATCCGGTTTAAGCAAGTTTTTCTGAACCTGCTGTCCAATGCCATCAAATACAACAAAATTGGCGGTTCCGTGAAGGTGCGCGGAGACATAACGGAAGATGGTTTTTATCGTATTTCGGTGACCGACACGGGGGTCGGCATTTCAGAAGAAGACTATCCGGGGCTATTTTTGATGTTTCACCGTCTTGGCGCCAATCCGTTGATTTCCAGCGAAGGCACTGGCATTGGCCTGGCGGTGACAAAGTTCTTGGTTGAACGCATGGCGGGACGCATCGGTGTCGAAAGCATCGTGGGCGAGGGGAGTACATTTTGGTTTGAACTGCCCTTGGCGTCCAATTCGGATGTGGTGATTTGGGATGATGAATTGCGCGTTGGTGTCGATGCCTTGGATAAAGATCATCAGGTGATTATCGCCTTGATGAACAGAACCGCTCATACGTCGCTGGATCAGCAAGAGCTTGATCTTGTGGTTAAGGAACTGGTCGAATACACCCATTATCACTTCAAACGTGAAGAAGCGCTGATGCAAAGCTTTCAGTATCCGGGTTTGAAAGAGCATCGCGCTCAACACCGCGATTTGATCACGCATGTGAACGCCTTAGCCAAAAAATGGCGGAAAAATCACGATCCTGAATTGCTTCTTGATCTTCGAAATTTTCTGCGTGAATGGTGGATCGGTCACATCGTATCGGTGGATATCGACATTCGTGAATTCGTTCCCGTTGAGCATGGCGCCGTGCGTGACGTTCTTGACTCCATCAAATAATGGTGTTTTCACAGCTTTCTGTGAGAATCATTTCCCAATGCTTGTAAGCGTGCTAGAGTCCTTTTGCGCCAAAGGGATAGGGGAGACCATCCATGTTTGAAGCCGTTGAGTTGGGCCACGCCGTCAGCAAAGCCGATTACAATGCTGAGGTACCCAAGTTACGGGAGCAGCTGTTGGACATTCAGTTTGAACTGGGTGACAAAAAGCCATTTCCGGTGATTTTGATCATTTCCGGCGTGGATGGCGCGGGCAAAGGCGAAACCGTCAACACGCTCAATTTTTGGATGGACCCGCGCAACATCCATGCGCACGCCATGGCCGATCCCAGTGATGAAGAGCTTGAGCGCCCGGCCATGTGGCGCTATTGGCGCAAATTGCCGCCGCGCGGCTCAATTGGGGTGTTTTTTGGCTCTTGGTACAGCCATCCCATGCGCATGCACATCGACGGTGGCAAAAGCATCGATTATCTGGACAGTTATCTGGACGACTTTCTGCGCTTTGAACGTATGTTGGCGGACGAAGGGGCACTGATTCTTAAGTTTTGGCTGCACTTGTCCAAGGATGATCTGAAAAAGCGTTTGAGCCAATTGGACAAAGACAAAGCCACCACATGGCGGGTCGGGAAAAAAGAATGGGATCGCTATGATCGCTATGATGATTTGCGCCCGGTGGCCGAGCACGTTCTGCGTCGCACCTCGACCGGACATGCGCCCTGGATCGTGGTCGAAAGTGCGGACGAAAAATACAGAAACTTGACCGTTGCCAAAACCTTGCTCAAAGCTGTAAAGGCGCGCCTGGAAACAGGTGCCAAGCCCATTGCGGCTTCCGTGCCGGTGCAAGCCTTGGATCACGGCGATGGCATCAATCTTTTGAACACACTGGATTACTCCAAGTCTTTAGATAAAAAGATCTACAAAGAGCAGCTTGAGCATTATCAAGGGCGCTTGAACAAGCTGTGTCGCTCCAAAAAATTCCGCAACCATTCGATTGTTGCCGTGTTCGAAGGCAATGACGCCGCAGGCAAAGGCGGTTCCATTCGCCGCGTCATCGGGGCGATGGACAGTCGCATGTACAACATCATTCCCATTGCCGCGCCGACGGATGAGGAAAAGGCCCAGCCGTACCTGTGGCGGTTCTGGCGTCATCTGCCGGGGCGGGGTAAGGCGGTTATTTTTGACCGTTCTTGGTATGGCCGCGTGTTGGTGGAGCGGGTTGAGGGCTATTGTTCCCAAGCCGATTGGATGCGCGCCTATAGTGAGATCAACGACTTTGAAGAAGAAATGGCCCGTCACGGCATCATCGTCGTGAAATTCTGGCTGTCGATCACCGATGAAGAGCAGTTGGCGCGGTTTAAAGAACGCGAAGCCACCGGCTATAAGCGCTTTAAACTCACCGACGAAGATTGGCGCAACCGCGATAAGTGGGACGCGTATTCGAGTGCGGTGTGCGACATGGTCGAACGCACCTCTACCGAAATCGCACCGTGGACGGTGGTTGAAGCCAATTCCAAGTACTATGCCCGCATCAAGGTCTTGAAAACCCTGTGCAAACGCTTGGAGGCGGAGCTTTAATTACACCTTCTCCATCTTTCTGTGGGGCGGGGGCGGCAGCAACACCTGGACGTCGTCACCGGTATTGACCCAGCCGCCTTTTATGACGACGGCCATGACGCCTGCTTTGCGGATCAAATTGCCATCGATGTCTTTGTCCAATAGGGCTTGTCTCAGACCCGGTTGGAACGCGTCCAACTGGGTACAGGGGTTGCGCAACCCCGTCAGCTCAACTAAGGCGTCAGTCCCGATGTGAAGTCGGGTTCCCGTTGGCATGCCCAGCAAGTTTAGGCTGCGCGTCAAAATGTTTTCGCCGATATCACCGGCCTGGAGATCGAAACCTTTGGCTGCCAGCTCCTCGAAGAGTTCTGCGTGCACAAGATGAACTTGGCGCAGGTTCGGCTGCGTCGGGTCTTTTTTAACGCGTGAGCGGTGCTTGACCGTTAGTCCTGCGTGCGCGTCCCCTTCAACCCCCAAGCCCGCAAGCAGATGAATGTGCGTCTGTACGACCTTGGAGAACGCGTGACCAGGGTCCAACGCGACGGCCTCGACAGTGCCGCTGGGTGTTGAGAAGGGGGAGGGTGAGGTCAGGTTATCCATTATCCCCCCATCCCACCACAGACCTGTTTCGGTTTGATGACTGTGTTGATTCAGGCAGATGGAAGAAAGGTCAAAAACTTCATCATTTTTTAACTTGTTGTGACTCATAGTGAAGCGAATCGGCGAGAAGCGTCGCAGTTTTTTCACCAATCGACCAGAAGAAGGCTTGGTCATGGGGATTTTTCGAGAAGTCAAAGTCCGCGCAGGCCAGATCGCATGGCCGGTTATCGGCATGTCGGTGGTCGTGTATTTCGCCTATCACGCCGTTCAAGGTGATCGCGGCTTGTTGGCGCTTGGAAAATTGCGCGGCGAAGTTGACACCTTGCAGGCCGAAGTTCTCGATGTGCGCAATGCGCGTTTTGAGCTGGACGCCAAAGTCACCATGCTGCGGGTGGCCACCTTAGACCCGGATCTCTTGGAAGAACGCGCCCGCTTGTTGCTGGGGTACGGCCATGACGACGAGTTGGTCGTGATCTTGCGCCCCAATGACACCTCTGCCACTGCGCTGGCCGCATACAAACGCTAATCATCTGTTGTTCATTCGCGTGCCATCAGGCACCGTAGGCTCCTGCCCACTGATCGTTTAAGTAAACGGAGCCGTCATGACCCAATCCACCATTCCCGCCAAAGCCACCTACAGCGTGATCTTCGCCAACCAACGCACCAAAACCGATCCCAAGGGATACGCCAAGATGGCGGATCGCATGGTCGAGTTGGTGGCCCAACAGCCGGGCTGTTTGGGCTTTGACAGCGCCCGCGATGCCCGCGGTTTCGGCATTACGGTTTCGTATTGGGAAAGCTTGGAAGCCATTAAAGCCTGGCGTCATCACCCCGAGCACATGCAGGCCCAGGCGGATGGGCGCAACAAATGGTATGCTCATTACGATCTGCACATTGCCAAGATCGAACACAGTCATTCGTTCTCGCAAACCTGAGCCTCCCAAGCCATAGCCCTTCAAACTTGAGCTTGTAATGAGGGCTGCGCATTATTATTTCATGAAGGGTGATGAAATCGTAATGAATGTCACTTTTTTGGGTGTTTTGTGCAATACAAATTGCGCCGTTAATCAATTTCAAGTTAATCGCTAATAATCCTTTTAAATCAATATTTTAGCTTTGTTAATATCCCTTGCATGTCAGCCTGGGCACGGGTAAGGTTACATCACTTCGCCACATAAGAAGGTTCCGAGGCTGGTGTTCAAACGCCAGTGCCTCTTAAAGAACCCAGACTGCATACCCTTGATGTGTAGTGGCGTTCTTTTTGGTTATGGAGGTGACCTCATATGGCGAAAGCAACTCAGGCGAAAGCCGCCCCGGCGAATTCCACGGCAAAGCAAAATAAATCGACCGATGGTTCGGCCAAAAAAACGGCCCGTCGTCGTCCCGGCAAGGCCCAACCCCCAGCTTCTGCCGAAGACTTGCTGGGCTTTTATCGGGACATGCTGTTGATCCGGCGCTTTGAAGAAAAAGCCGGGCAATTGTACGGTATGGGTTTGATCGGCGGGTTCTGCCATTTGTACATCGGCCAAGAGGCTGTCGTCGCTGGCGTGCACGCCAACGCGTTGCCCCAAGACAGTGTCATCACCTCGTACCGCGATCACGGCCACATGCTGGCGTGCGGCATGCCGCCGGATGGTGTGATGGCGGAACTGACGGGGCGCGAAGGTGGGCTGTCCAAGGGCAAAGGCGGCTCCATGCACATGTTCAGCCGGGAAAAGAATTTTTATGGCGGCCACGGCATCGTCGGCGCGCAGGTGCCGCTGGGCACCGGCTTGGCGTTCGCGCACAAGTACAAAAAGGACGGCGGGGTTTGTTACACCTACTTCGGTGACGGCTCCGTCAACCAGGGCCAGGTTTATGAAAGCTTCAACATGGCGCAGCTGTGGAAGCTGCCGGTGTTGTACATCATTGAAAACAACAAATACGGCATGGGCACGTCTATTCAGCGTTCTTCTTCGACGACGGAATTGTATCAGCGCGGCTCCGCCCACGGCATTCCCGGCACCCAGGTCGATGGCATGGACGTCATCAAAGTGCGCGACGCCACCGCCGAAGCCTTGGAACACGTGCGCGGCGGAAAAGGCCCGTACATATTGGAAATGCTGACGTACCGTTATCGCGGCCATTCCATGTCCGATCCGGCGAAATACAGATCCAAAGACGAGGTGTCCAAGGTCCGCTCCGAACAAGATCCCATCGACAATCTACGGCAGATGATTTTGTCCACCAACGCCGCCGATGAAGCCACCTTGAAGGCCATCGACGGGGACATCAAAGCCATCGTCACCCACGCCGCCGATTTTGCCAAAGCCAGCCCCGAGCCCCAGTTGTCGGAACTCTACACCGACATCTTGGTCGAAGCTTGAGCGCAGGGAGGACTTACACATGCCCATTCAAATTTTGATGCCCGCCCTGTCGCCAACCATGACCGAGGGCAATCTCGCCAAGTGGAACGTTGCGGAAGGCGATACCATTTCCGCAGGTGACGTGATCTGCGAAATCGAAACCGACAAGGCCACCATGGAAGTGGAAGCCGTCGACGAAGGTGTGATGGGCAAAATCCTCATTCCCGGCGGGACCGAGGCCGTGGCCGTGAATGCGGTCATCGCTTTGTTGCTGGAAGAGGGCGAAGACAAAAGCGCCCTGGACATGGTGGAGATGGCCGGACAAACGCCAAAATCCAACCCGGCACCCGTTGCCACCGATTCACCCGCCATGGCCGCCCATGCGGACCCGGCACCTGTGTCGGCTCCAGCCGCCGCAGCGGAAATTCTGGAGCCCGAATACGACGGCCCAATGATCACCCAGACCTTGCGGGAATCCTTGCGTGACGCCATGGCCGAAGAAATGCGCCGCGACGACAGCGTGTTTTTGATGGGCGAAGAGGTCGCCCAGTATCAAGGCGCATACAAGGTGTCTCAGGGCTTGCTGGATGAATTTGGCGAAGACCGCATCATCGACACGCCGATCACCGAATACGGTTTTTCAGGTCTTGCGGTGGGCGCATCGTTTGCGGGCTTGAAACCGATTGTGGAGTTCATGACCTTTAACTTTTCCATGCAGGCCATCGACCACATTGTCAACTCGGCGGCCAAGACGCTCTATATGTCGGGCGGCCAGATGGGCAGCTCCATCGTGTTTCGTGGTGCCAACGGTGCGGCGTCCCGCGTCGGTGCGCAGCATTCCCAGTGTTTTGCCGCGTGGTACAGCCAAGTGCCGGGCTTGAAAGTTGTGGCCCCTTGGTCGGGTGCGGACGCAAAGGGCTTGCTGAAAGCCGCGATTCGCGACCCCAACCCGGTGGTGTTTTTGGAAAATGAACTGCTTTACGGCACCTCTTTCGAAGTCCCCGCAAGCGAAGACTTTGTTTTGCCCATCGGCAAGGCCAAGATTGAACGGACTGGCACCGACGTCACCATTACGGCATTTTCGCGCATGGTCGGCTTGGCCCTGGAAGCCGCTGAGCTGTTGGCTGCCGAGGGCATTTCCGCCGAAGTCATCAACCTGCGCACCATTCGCCCGTTGGATACAGGGACCATCATCAATTCGGTGAAAAAGACCAACCGCATCGTGTCGGTCGAAGAAGGCTGGCCGCAATCGGGCGTGGGTGCGGAAATCGTCGCCCAGGTGATGGAAAACGCGTTCGATTATTTGGACGCGCCAGTCGTGCGCGTGCATGGCGAAGACGTGCCGATGCCCTATGCCGCCAATCTTGAAGCGTTGACCTTGCCGACCCCTGAAAAAATCAAAGCGGCCGCGAAAGCGGTTTGCTACGCCTGAGCGGGAGAAAGAGCATGCCCATCGAAATCTTGATGCCTGCCTTGTCACCGACCATGACGGAAGGCAATTTGGCGAAATGGACCGTTGCTGAGGGCGACAAAGTCGCTGCGGGCGACGTCCTTTGCGAAATCGAAACCGACAAAGCGACCATGGAAGTGGAAGCGGTTGACGAAGGCGTTATCGGCAAAATCCTGGTCCCCGGCGGCACCGAAGCGGTGGCCGTGAACGCGCCCATTGCGCTGTTGTTGGAAGAGGGCGAAGACGCCTCGGCGTTGGAGGGCTTTAGCCCGTCTGCGGCGGCACCTGCTGCAGCGGCTCCGGCGGCGGCACCGGCTCCGGCTCAGGCACCTGCGGCTTCGGTTGCACCAGCTCCAGTGGCCCAGGCACCAGCAGGAACGCGGGTGTTTGCCTCACCGTTGGCGCGGCGCATTGCGGCTGACAAAGGTTTGGACATGGCCCAAGTTGCGGGCTCCGGCCCCCATGGGCGCATCGTCAAACGTGACGTCGACCAAGCGAAACCCGGTGCTAAGTCCGCACCAGCGGCGGCCTCGACACCTGCCACGTCTCCGGCCATCAGCGTCAATGATCCGGTGTTTGCCAACATGCCGGAATTCGAAGCTGTGCCCAATTCCAACATGCGCAAAATCATCGCCAAGCGTCTGACTGCGTCGGCCCGCGACATTCCGCACTTCAATCTGACGGTGGATGTGGAAATCGATAAATTGCTGGCTATTCGTAAAGACATCAACGGTCGCGAAGGCTCGCCTTATAAAATCTCCGTTAACGACTTTATCGTTAAGGCCTGTGCGGTGGCCTTGGTGCATGTGCCCGACTGCAACGTCGCCTTCACCGACGATGCCATTTTGCACTTTAAAAAGGTCGACATCGCCATCGCGGTGGCCATCGACGGCGGGCTGATCACACCCATCGTTAAGGATGCCGCATCCAAAGGCTTGGCAGCACTCTCAAACGAAGTCAAAGTGCTGGCGGGCAAAGCGCGCGACGGCAAGCTGGCCCCCGAAGAATTCCAGGGCGGCACCTTTACGGTGTCCAACTTGGGCATGTTCGGGGTGAAGGCGTTTAATTCCATCATCAATCCCCCCCAAGGCGGCATTTTGTCGGTGGGCGCGGGCGAACAGCGGGCCGTGGTGAAAAACGGCGAGCTGGCCATCGCCACGGTGGTGACGCTGACCTTGGCGGTCGATCATCGCTGCATCGACGGCGCAACCGGGGCGGCGTTTATCAAAGAACTCAAATCGCTGATCGAAGATCCGATCACGATGATGGTGTAGGGATCAAGAGCATGGCCGATACAAACTTCGACATCATCGTCGTCGGTGGCGGACCGGGCGGCTACGTGGCCGCCATTCGCGCCGCGCAATTGAAGATGAAGGTGGCGCTGGTGGAAGCCAACCATTTGGGCGGCATTTGCCTGAACTGGGGCTGTATTCCGACCAAGGCGCTGCTGCGCTCAAGTGAAATTTATCACAACATGCAGCACGCCAAAAACTATGGCCTGAGTGCGGACGGCATCGGTTTTGATCTGGACGCCATCGTGCAGCGGTCGCGCAAAATCTCCAAGCAACTCAACAACGGCGTCGGCCATTTGCTCAAAAAAAACAAAGTCACCGTGTTTGACGGCTATGGCACGCTGAACGGTGCGGGCAAACTGCACGTGGAAAAAGACGGCAAAACGGTTGCCGATTTAACGTCTAAACACATCATCCTCGCCACCGGAGCGCGGGCGCGCATCTTGCCGGGCATGGAACCGGACGGCCAGTTGATCTGGTATTACAAAGACGCTTTGGTGCCCAACGTTGTGCCCAAACGTTTGTTGGTGATCGGCTCCGGCGCCATCGGCATCGAATTCGCCAGCTTCTTTCACACCATGGGCTCAAAAACCACGGTGGTGGAAATGGTTGACCGGGTGGTTCCGGCGGAAGACGCGGAAATCTCGGCGTTTTTGCAAAAGTCCTTGGTCAAAGACGGCATGGAGATTTTGACCTCTGCGGGCGTAAAAGCGCTGAAAAAGGGCAAAGACAGCGTCACCGCGACCTTGGAATTTGGCGGTAAAACGGAGACCCGCGAATTTGACCGCGTCATCGTGGCGGCGGGCATCGTCGGCAACGTCGAAAAATTGGGCCTGGAAGGCACCAAGGTCAAAGTGGACCGCACCCACATCGTCGTTAATGAATGGTTGGAAACGGGTGAGCCCGGCGTCTACGCCATTGGCGACGTCGCGGGCGCACCGTGGCTGGCCCACAAGGCCTCTCACGAAGGCGTGCTGTGCGTGGAAAAGATCGCAGGCACCAAAGGCCTGCACCCCATCAACCCGGACCGCATTCCGGGCTGCACCTACTGCCGTCCGCAAATCGCCTCGGTCGGCCTGACCGAAGCCCAAGCCAAAGAGCGCGGCCTCAAAGTCAAAGTCGGCCGCTTCCCCTTCCAAGGCAACGGCAAAGCCATCGCCTTGGGCGAACCCGATGGCCTGATCAAAGTGCTGTTCGACGACAAAACCGGCGAACTGCTGGGCGCCCACATGATCGGCGCCGAGGTCACCGAACTGATCCAAGGCTACGGCATCGCCATGGAGCTGGAAACCACCGAAGCGGAACTGATGCACACGGTCTTCGCCCACCCCACGCTTTCGGAAATGATGCACGAAAGCGTGCTGGATGCGTACGGCCGGGCGGTGCATTTCTAACGGCTAAAGAGTGCGTCCACACCGCTGGATCGTCACGGCATTAAACGGGTGCGCGCAACAACTGCTGAGGTCTGGTTGTGGAGTTAAGTAAACTGCCAGCGTAACCGCACCGTAACTGCTGTTGCCGGACCACCATAGGGTACGGCTGATGACAAAGCGCGGTTGTTGGGGGCATAATGGAAGACGAATTAAAAAAACATATCCGCAAGGCCGTTGAAATCAAAACATCTGGTAGATGGGCTGAGCTCGATCAAAAAATTTGCCAGTTGGCTGATAATCATAACGGGCATGAAACGTGGCAGATTAAAGTGCTTCGCTCGTTGTGCTTCAGAAACTTCTCTGAATACCTTGCTCTCAAAAAGGCATATGAGGATTTTGGATCGGAGCCATCGCTGCTTGCGTGGCGCGCCAGAAATCTTCTCGAAATATCCGTTTGGTCACTTTATTGCGCCCGGAATAGAGAAAATACTCGGATTTTTTTTGAAGATTCTGGGCGGGATATCATCGGTATACCTAATGAGTTTATAAAGTGGGGAAAGATCACCTCGAAGGATGATGATTGGCTGAAGCACATTGAAAGCGTAAAGCAGGATATCTCTACGCGGTTCGCTTCAGAGGGAATTGAATCTTTAGATGGCTCATACAAACAGGTTCGTAGTGCAGCGTCAGAGTGTGGTTTTGAGGATGGTTTTAATGTCTTTTACAAACTGTTTTCGAAATTTGCCCATCCAACAGCGATGCTGATTATGGCTGATACTGAACTGGAAAAAGAAAAATTGCAGAAGAATATGTTTTTTAGTCACGGTTGCATGTTTTTCGTCGGAGCTTTTACAGAGCTGGAGAAGGCGCTGTCAGTGCTGGATGAGCATCCTGCGTAACGCCGTCTTTTTGGATTGCGATGACGAGGGAAAAGAGCGTCATTGCGAGGAGCAACGCGACGAAACGATCCAGGCTGCTTTAAAAGAATACGAAAATGACCCCAACCATCCGCCCCCTCAAAACCACCGACGAATCCGCGTGGCGGGCGTTGTGGGCTGGGTATTTGGACTTTTATGAGAACCCGGATTTGGATCCTAAAATCACGGACAACACCTGGGCGATGCTGGCTGGGGAGCGCGGAGATGTGTTTGGCTTGGTGGCGGAGTTGGACGGTCGGGTCGTTGGCATTGTCAACAGCATCGTGCACGCCAACACTTTGATCGATAAGCCGATTTGTTATTTGGAGGACTTGTTTGTTTCTCCCGACGTGCGCGGGCAGGGGGCCGGGCGGGCGTTGATTGAGGGCGTTGTTGCGCGGGCCGAGCAAGAGGGTTGGGGCCAAGTTTATTGGCGCACGGCCACCAACAACCCGGCGCGGGTGTTGTACGATCAAGTTGGCGAAGTTATCGACTTTGTGACCTATGTGCGAAAACTGGGTGTGCAGACCGTTTAAAGCGCTTGACTCATCGTATCATTTCTATATATCTAGAAATATGGATAAATCAGAAACCATCGCGGCCCTCGCGGCCTTGGCGCACGACACCCGTTTGGACGTGTTTCGTTTGCTGATCAAAGCCGGACCAGACGGTTTGGCGGTCGGGCGCATCGGGGACGCCTTGAACGTACCGCCCGCCACGCTCAATCACCATCTGGCGCAGCTCAAGCAAGCGGGGCTGGTGCTGTGCGTGCGCGACGGGCGCAAATTGATCCACCGTGCGGACTACGCGCGGATGGAGGGGATGATGAGTTATCTGATGGAAAATTGCTGCACGGGCAGTGCTTGCGCCCCAACTTCTCACTCAAACGAGGCCTGACATGAGCGAACACACTTCTCAAGACCATACCGTGCGCACAACCGTGCGGGAAAACTACGCCAAAATCGCCGAAAGCGGTGGCAATTCTGGCTGTTGTGGACCGACGACGGGCGGCGGCAGCAGTTGCTGCGGCCCGGCGGATGATGCGGAAATCCCCAGCGCCGAACAGATGAGTGCCTTTTTCGGCTACAGCGCTCAGGAAATGGCTTTGGTGCCCGAAGGCGCAAATTTGGGTCTCGGTTGCGGCAACCCCCAAGCCATCGCCGCCATGAAAGCGGGCGAGGTGGTGATCGATTTGGGTTCAGGTGCCGGATTTGATGCGTTTTTGGCGGCGGGTAAAGTGGGTTCAGGCGGGCGCGTTATCGGCATCGATATGACCCACGAAATGCTCAATAAAGCCCGCAGCAATGCCGAAAAGGGTGGTTATAACAACGTTGAGTTCCGCCTTGGCGAAATCGAATACCTGCCCATAGCTGACAATACGGCCGACGTCATTATTTCCAACTGCGTCATCAATTTATCGCCCAACAAGCCCCAGGTGCTTTCTGAGGCCTTCCGCGTGCTGAAGCCAGGCGGCCGTTTGGCGATTTCCGATGTGGTCGCCACCGCGCCGTTCCCCGACGATTTTAAAGATGACGACCATCTGCTGTCGGGCTGCGTCACCGGGGCCAGTCTGGTGAGTGAGATGCAAACGTGGCTGGAGGCTGCGGGCTTCACAAAAGTGTTGATTGATATCAAGGAAGAAAGCCGCGAAGGTATCGCAGACTGGGCGCCGGGGCGAGGCGTCGAAAACTACGTGGTGTCGGCGATTATTACGGGCGTCAAACCGGGTGGATGCTGCGGCGGGGGAACGTGTTGAGTGCGGACTGTTGACGCAAAGCTTATGAGGCTATAGTCAGTTCTTATGGAACCAGAAATAAAACAAAAACACCGCCATCCGGAAAAGCGCAATCTTCCGGACAAGCCCAGCCCGCGCAAACCAGCGTGGATACGGGTGAAGGCCCCGACGTCGAAAGAATACGGCGAAACCCGGCGGTTGATGCGTGAAAAGAACCTCCACACCGTGTGTGAAGAGGCGGCGTGCCCCAACATCGGGGAATGCTGGTCCGCCAAGCATGCGACCGTGATGATTTTGGGCGAAATTTGCACCCGCGCGTGCGCCTTTTGCAACGTCACCACGGGCAAGCCGAATGCGTTGGATGTGATGGAGCCGGAAAACACCGGCATCGCGGCTCGTGAAATGGGCTTGAAGCACATGGTCATCACGTCCGTCGACCGGGATGATTTGGCGGACGGCGGGGCGGAGCAGTTCGCCCGTTCGATCCAAAAGGTCCACGAACTGTCGCCGGGCACCACCGTCGAAGTGCTGACCCCTGACTTTCGCCACAAAGATGGTGCGTTGGAAATCGTCATCGCCGCGCGTCCCGACGTGTTTAACCACAATTTGGAAACCGTGCCGGGGCTGTATCCGCAAATCCGTCCGGGGGCCCGGTATTTTCATTCCCTGCGCTTGTTGGACCGGGCCAAGGAAATCGACCCGCTGGTGTTCACCAAGTCGGGCCTGATGGTGGGCTTGGGCGAAACCCGCGAACAGGTTTTGCAGGTGATGGACGACATGCGCTCCGCCAACATCGATTTTTTGACCATCGGCCAATACTTGCAGCCGACCCCCAAGCACGTCGCCGTGGACCGCTTTGTGACGCCCGAAGAGTTTGACGAATACAAACGGGTCGCGCTGTCCAAGGGCTTTTTGCATGTGGCGTCCACGCCCATGACCCGGTCGAGCTATCACGCCGACAAAGACTTCACGGCGCTTAAAGCCGCCAGAACCGCCCAGTTAGAGGCCGCCTTGGCCAAGCAAAAGGGCTAAGCATGGCGTCTTATAGTGAAACACGACGCCTCGAGGGCTTGAGCGCCGAGCAGATGTTCGATTTGGTGCTGGACGTCGCCAAGTACCCGGAATTCCTGCCCTGGTGTGTGGCTACCCGAGTGAAATCTAGGTCCGAGACCGAAATGGTCGCCGACATGGCGGTGGGCTTTAAGATGCTGCGGGAAAAATACACCTCGCACGTCCATTGGGACCGACCTCATCACATCCACATCAAAGACGCGGGCGGACCGTTCAAGTTTTTGGAAACGGATTGGCTGTTTCGAGATACCGAAGGTGGCTGTGAAATCGATTTCCGCATCGATTTTGAATTCAGATCAGCGCTTTTGGAAAGCGTCATGGGGCGCATCTTCACCGAAGCCGCACACAAAATGATGGCGGCCTTCGTTACCCGCGCCAAAGATATATATTTAATTTAATATCAACCTTCTACCGCGCAACAATTCAGAAGTAACTTTAACCCGCTTTCGACCGCTTGGATACGCACGCGGTCTCGGTCGCCTTTGAAAACATGGCGCTCATGGCGGGTCGCAAAGCCTTTGCGGGCACACGCGATGTGCACCAGACCGACGGGCTTTTCCGCGCTGCCGCCGCCGGGGCCGGCGATGCCGGTGACCGACAGGCTCAAATCAGCGTTAGAATGGGCCAGGGCCCCTTCGGCCATGTCACGGGCGACTTCTTCGCTGACCGCACCGACGGTGTCGAACAAAGGTGCCGGAACGCCCAGCATCTGGGTTTTGGCTTCATTGGTGTAGGTGACAAATCCGCGTTCAAACACACTTGATGATCCCGCGACCGAGGTGATGCACCCACTGATCAGGCCACCGGTGCACGATTCAGCCACCGTCAGCTTGAGATTGGCTTCTTTGCAGGCTTCCAACAGGTCTTCGGCCATTACGTAGAGAATTTCGGGGAACATGGTCACAGCCCCCATCCGGTAACATACGTTTCCCCATACACCATCAGCAGGGCCAAAACGGCCAAGCCCACAAGGCCCGCCAACACATCGTCGATCATCACCCCCCAAGCCCCGCCAATGGTCCGGTCTGCCCACGATATGGGCCAGGGTTTAAAGACGTCGAAGAGGCGAAACAAAACAAACCCGATGGCGTAAGCGACCGGGTCCAAGGGGGCTGCCAGCAACACAATCCACATCCCGACCACTTCGTCGATAACAATCGCGCCGGGATCGTGGTCCCCGCTTTTGTCCATGTAAACCTTGCTGGCCCATAGTCCGACCAGAAAAATCACTAAGGTGGCAACGCCCAGCGCGTACAGTCCGCCGATTTTCACCAACACCCAGGCAAACGGTAGCGCCCCCAACGAGCCCCACGTGCCCGGTGCCTTGGGCAGATAACCCGCCCCAAACCAGGTGGCCAGCAAAACGCCAGGGTGTTCCAGACTCGGCCGCACGTGAGGAGCTCTGGGAGCAAGACCAGACGGGGATTCGGGCGTGGGCGTGGGTTCTTGGGTAAACTTAATCATCGCAAAACCTCGATCCGTTTCTCAATATTGTTGCCAACGGAGGCGCTGAGCGTGAGCACAGATTAACCTCTTGGGAGACAGGCACAAGGACAGAGTTGTAAGTTTACAATGATTTTAAAGTATTGCCGCAGGCCCAGATTGAAGGAGCAACCCTCTGAAATGAAAGTTATTTTTCGCACTCTGCACAGATTGTGGCCGCGTAAAAAAAACACCTGAACAAGCCGAATTCGCTTGCCACTCCTGGTCTGGACAGATACGTTTTTACTGCGTCATAGGACTTGATCATCACAAGCGCTGTTTTTCGCTTTGTGAAATGGATTTATGCAGCAGCGGGGGTGCCTCCCGAATACAAGAATATTAACACTCGGTCATTGCCGAGAGGGTTGTTTTTGTGTTTTTAGGTCAAACAGAAAGGCGTGTGCCTATTCGGTGCGCAAAGGGAAACAAAAGTGAATGACTGACGATCGTCAGAAAAGCTTTAAGACGGGGCCGCATTCCTTTTCTGCGTCATCTGCGTTCGCGTCGGCCAAACGCTGGGCCGATGACCGCCTTGCTCTGGTTTTTCCTTACAAACAAATCGTCTATCGTTCACACGGCAAAGCTTCTTGCCTGAATCTGACCTCCCGCCTGCAAGGTTCTATTGCAGGCGTTTTGTTAATTGTTGCAGGTTGGGTTGCGTTTACATCGGGCAGCATGCTCAACCATGATCTTGAATTGACCGCCAAAGACGCGCAAATCGCCAATGTCCGGGTGGCCTATCGCTCTTTGCTGGGCGAAGTCGCGGATTATCAAAAACGTTTTTCCAGCGTTGTGAACAATTTGGAAACCAATCATGAGATGATGTTGGAGTTGGCAGGGCAGAACTCGCGCCTGCAAAAAGACCTCAAGTCTTTAAGCTCGTCGCGTAAAGAACGTGCCGAAGTCGAGCAAACCCGCATCACCATGACCGAACATCTCGATAGCGTTGAAAGCCAGATGCAGTCCTTGGCACAACGCAATTTCTCTCTTAAAGACGACATGTCCACCATCGAAACGGATTTGCAGGATGCTTTGACCCAGCGCAACACTGCGCTGATGGAAAGCACGCAGATGCGTCGCGACATCAAGGTTCTGGAAAACAAACTGGTGAACCTTGAAGAAAAGGAAAACACCACCGTCGAGCGTTTGACCACCCAGGCGGAAATGTTCATCACCAGTATGGAGCTTCTGATTGAAACGGCTGGACTGGACGTCGACGATTTGATGGCCGGTGATGATGCCTTGGTGGCGGGGCAAGGCGGACCGTTTATCGCCTTGCAAGGCGATGGTCGTCCCGCGGGTCGCTTGAAAGCGAAATTGCAGAACCTTGAAAACCGCTTGGCCTATTCCGATAGCTTGCAATCCGTGGTCAAGAAAATGCCTTTTGCGGTGCCGCTTCAAGGCTTTTACATGACGTCAAAATTTGGTAAACGTCGTGACCCGGTGAACCACAAGTGGTCCATGCATTATGGCTTGGACTTTGGGTCTTCGCCGCATGCGGCGGTGTATGTGACAGCCCCTGGTAAGGTCACGTATGCGGGCTGGAAGGGCAGTTTCGGCAAAATGGTCGAGGTTGACCACGGGGCGGGGATTAAGACCCGTTATGGTCACATGAGCAAAGTCACAGTTAAAACGGGACAAATGATCAATTTCGGGGATAAGGTCGGCGTGATCGGTAACACCGGTCGCAGCACAGGCAAACACGTTCATTATGAAATTTTGTTCCGCGACAAGGCCCTCGATCCCATGAAATTTATCAAGGCAGGACGTTATGTTTTCAAAGAATAAAAAAACCCAACAGGCTTCCAATGCCCAACCCCGTTCGGTTCCGTCCATCATCAGTGCGGATTTAAAGATCGTCGGCGATCTGTCCAGCACCGGTGAAATTCAAATTGACGGTGAAGTGACCGGTGACATCCGTTCCAAGGTCTTGCTGGTCGGGGAAACGGCGTCTGTGCGCGGTGAAATCCGCGCAGAAACGGTACGTGTGCACGGTCATGTGAACGGCCAAATTAAGGCCACCTATGTCAATTTGGCCAAGTCCGCGCACGTGGTTGGTGACATCTTGCATGAAAACTTGTCGATCCAGGAAGGGGCGTTCTTGGAAGGTCACATCACGCATATGAGTGAGCAACAGGTTCGCGATTCAGCCGTTCACCCGATCGATGCCTCAAAACCTGCTGAAGACCGGGTGAATTTGGTGGTTAAGGGCGGCAGTGCAACGCAGCAAAAGCCGCAAGCTCAGAACGTCCAGAAAACTGAGGCTGTTAAGGTAGAAGCAACGGCGGCCGACGGCGACGACAAGTCCAAACCCGCAGATCCGCTAGCCAAAGCGGCAACCGCCGGATAAATCATCCTCTTTTGGTTCTAAAGCTCATTTCCGCGTGAGCATGACCGCGCGTCAGCGCGTGTCTTGTTGCGCCAAGCGTTGAGCGCCATCCTGAGAAGGGGCGTCCTGGGCCGTCTGGGTTGCGCGGTAGACGCCTAAGTTTTCCAGAACCCGTTGCACATAGTTGCGCGTTTCCGAATACGGAATCATTTCCACCCAATCGATGATATCGACCTCGGCGTTGCGAGGATCGCCAAAGCTACGCATCCAGGTCTTCACCCGGTGTGGCCCGGCGTTGTAGGCGGCCAGCGCCATCGGGTACGAGCCCTTGAACTGCTCAACCATGTCGGCCAAATAAACTTGGCCAATGATCAAATTGTAGTGGGGATCGTTGAGCAGTTTGTCGCGGGAATAGGGGATGCGATTGTCTTTGGCGACTTTTTGGGCGGTCGCGGGCATCACCTGCATCAATCCCCGCGCTCCGGCATGGCTTTGGGCCTCCGCATAAAAGGCGCTTTCTTGACGAATCACGGCCAACACCAAGGGGGTCTCGACGGTGTTCCCGCTTTTGGGTTGGGGGGGCGTCAGGCGTGGATAGCCCAAGGCACCCAAAGGAACGCCGGCCTGTTCCGATTCCTTGGCGATTTTTACCGCCAGATCGGGACGTCCATGGGTGCTGGCGAACGCGGCGGCCAAATGCTTCCACCCTGGCGTGTCGCTGCTGTCAGCCAACCCCAACACCAAGGTGCGCATGCGATCTTGCAAGCCCAATTGGGACAACACGACCACGGCTTTGCTGATGGGGTGGGCGGTGAAATTGGCGGTATCGGTTTTGGTCGGGCTGGGCAGGGACAACGGCCCGGTGATGGACTGACCCAGGCGCGCCCGCGCCAACTGCCCGTAATAGGTGGTGGAAAACTCTGCAGCGCGGTTCAACATGGTTTGGGCTTGCTGCTTTTGCCCCAGATCGCTGGCGGCACGGGCCGACCAATAGGCCCCACGGGCGACGCTGATGGGGTAGCTGACGGCGTTCAGCATGTTGTTGAAATGCTTTTTCGCGCTGGTTGGGTCTTTCAAAAAACGCAACGCAATCCAGCCCGATATCCATTCGGCATCCGAATACTCGGCGGCATCGTCAGGGCTCAGGCCGTGCTGGCTGGTGATGGCGTAAGCGCTTTTCGGCTGGTTGTCTTGCAACATGTTCCGGGCGACGATGGCGCGCTCTTTCCACCATTTGTCGGGCCGAATAGGGTCGCCGTGGATATCCTTGAACATCTCCGCCGCTTCGTCGGAACGGCCTTTGCGTCGCCGCCAGCGCAATCGTTCATAGACCAACCCCGGATCATTGGCCAATTCAGGGGCTGATTTGATCACATCGGCGATGGCTTTGTCGACGTTGCCTTTTCTTTGTTGCAGCGACAAGCGGGCGACGGCCAACTTTCGGGTTTTTTTGTCGACCTTCCACATTTGGCGTTGGGCGGGCCAAGCGCGCTCTTCCCAAATGAGACGATCCAGACGGTCCAAATCGTCTTGGTCGGTGATGAATTCTCTATACTGGCGATAAACGTGGTCTTCTTCGCTTTTGGTGAAGTTTCCAGCAACCCAGATGGCGCGGATGTCTTTGATGGCCTGAGGCTTTGCCACTTTATTTTTGCCCGCCAAGCTCAGCTGGGCTTCGGCCTTGCGCAATTTGCCCAAGGTCGATACCGGACCGCCCATGGTCTTGAACCAGTCCAGGGTTTCTGTCGCGCTCAGACTGGACGGCATGGTTTCTTCGGCGCGTTTGAGCATGGCGTCGCGCTGTGGCCAGCCTTGGTATTGCACCAAAAAGGGTTTGAGATCCTTAAACGTCGCGGGCGTATTGGCCGCCGTTAAATAGCTCCACACCAAGGCCCGCACCAGATCAGGGTTTTTAAGCAGACGAATGAGCTTCAGCGCGTCCTTGAAACGGTTGCGATCGATGGCGGTGAAGACCGCTTGAACGGTTTTGGCGTCTGCGCTGATGGCTTTCTCGGCAAATGCCGACTGCGGTGCGGCCGCGAACAGCAGCCCCACAAGACAAAGCACCGCCCACCCCCCCAGTTTGCGGGGGAACGCGAACGACCTCATAGATGATCCCTGGACGTGCACACTTGATCCGTTCATGATCTTAACAAACGTGAAACGTGGCGCAGGGTACGCGCAATGTAGAGGTTGCTCAAGGGGGGCGCTGAGGACCTACCAAAATCCTTTTGCAAGTGACGCTTGCCCCTCATCATCAGAGGCGTTAAGTTCGCCGACTTATTTTGACCAACCCTATGCGCCCTCAGGAGTCCTTCACATGTACAAGGGATCTTTCGTTGCCCTCCTCACCCCGTTCCAAGATGGAATCGTGGATGAAAAAGCTTACCAATCGTTTGTCGATTGGCAGGTTAAACAGGGGACTGATGGCGTGATTCCGTGTGGCACCACGGGCGAATCGCCAACCTTGACGCACGCCGAGCATCGCCGCGTGACGGAAATGTGCATCGAAGTCACGGCTGGCCGGATTCCGGTGATGGCGGGGGCGGGGTCAAACTCAACCGCCGAAGCGGTGGCTCTGGCAGTCCATGCCGAACAGGCTGGGGCCAATTCCGTATTGGTGGTGACGCCGTATTACAACAAGCCCACCCAGGCGGGCTTGTATGCACACTTTAAAGCCGTCAACGATGCGGTGGGCATTCCCATCTTCATCTACAACATTCCGGGCCGCTCCGTGGTGGATATGTCGCTTGAGACCATGAAGCGTTTGTCTGAGTTGCCCAATATTGCGGGGGTTAAGGATGCCACCGGTGATGTGGCGCGGCCGGTTGCCTACGCCAAAGCCTTAGGTCCTGATTTTTGCCAAATGTCCGGCGAAGACGCCACCGCCATTCCGTACCTGGCGGCGGGCGGTCACGGTTGCATTTCGGTGACTGCGAACATTGCGCCCGCGCTGTGTGCCGAACAGCACGCGGCTTGGGCCGCAGGCAATGTGGCGCGGGCCATGGAAATCCAGCAAATGCTGATTCCCGTACACCAATCCATGTTCTGCGAAAGCAGCCCCGGTCCGGTCAAGTACGCGGCTCAACTGATGGGCCTGTGCAGCGCCGAAATGCGCTTGCCGCTGTGTGAAATTGCCGACAGCTCCAAGATTCAAGTCGAAAATGCGATCCGCACCCTCGGCCTGATCAACTAGGGGTGACTGCAGGGCGCCATGGCGACAAAAAAGAAAAAAAAGGGCATCGACGGTGTAATCGTCGCGCAAAACCGTAAGGCGCGTCACGATTATTTCATCGAAGACACCTATGAGGCCGGCATCATGCTGGTGGGCTCAGAGGTGAAATCGTTGCGTCGCGGCTCGTCTTCCATCGGCGAAGCGTATGCGGTTGAAAAAGAGGGAGAACTCTTCCTCGTCAATGCCTATATCCCTGAGTACGCAGCTGCGGCTCAATACAACGGTCACGAACCC
The DNA here is from genome assembly GCF_001746755.1 of Magnetovibrio blakemorei. Taxonomy (GTDB): domain Bacteria; phylum Pseudomonadota; class Alphaproteobacteria; order Rhodospirillales; family Magnetovibrionaceae; genus Magnetovibrio; species Magnetovibrio blakemorei. Next base: position 30,347 of record NZ_MCGG01000007.1, read on the forward strand.
AAGCGCGAACGCAAGCTGTTGCTGCACCGCCGACAGATTGACCGTTTGATGGCCAGCATTCAGCGCGATGGTTACACCGTTGTGCCCTTGAGTATCTTTTTCAACCCGCGCGGCATCGCCAAGGTTGAACTGGGACTGGGCAAAGGCAAAAACAAAGGCGACAAGCGTCAGTCCAGCAAAGACCGGGACTGGAAACGCGACAAAGCCCGTTTGTTGAGCCATAACCAGCGGGAAACGTAACCAAAAGCGGGGGTGCGCCGAATTTATTCTGAGAGGAAAGCATGCCCGACAACACCCCCGACGACACACAAGACACCCCGCCAAAAGGCCTGACCGGCGATCGAGACGGCACGCTATTGGGTTCCATCAAGAAAAAATTGGTGGCCACCAAAGAACAATGGGCGCGTGACGGGCGCGGCATGAGCCAGCCGTCCGATGCCAAACCGAAACCCGAAAAACCCCGCTTGCCCCCCGGCCAACGCTTGACCCAAGATTTCCCGGTGCTCGATCTCGGCATTCAGCCGCCGATTGATCCCAAAGATTGGCGATTGACGGTGTCGGGGCTGGTGGACAACCCCATCGATTGGGGGTGGCAGGATTTTCAAGACCAACCCCATGAGACCTTCATCACCGACATCCATTGTGTGACCACCTGGTCGCGCTATGACAACACTTGGCAGGGGGTGTCGGGCAAGCACTTTTTGTCCGTCGTTAAGCCTCAAGCGGCGGCCAAGCATATGGTGTTCCATTCGCATGACGGCTACACCACCAATGTGCCCATAGAGGCCTTTGCCGACGACGAAGTGATCATCGCTCACACCTGGAACGGCGAGCCCATCAGTCGTGCGCACGGCGGGCCCATCCGCCCCATCATTCCCAAGCTGTATTTGTGGAAAAGCGCCAAATGGGTGAAGCACATCACTTTCTTGGACAAAGACGCACCCGGTTTTTGGGAAGTGCGCGGCTATCACAACGAAGCCGATCCGTGGAAGGAAGAGCGTTATGGGTAACGTCATGACGAAGTTGTTCGCCGCCGTATTGGCGGTGTTTGTGGGAACGCCGTCGTTGGCCGTTGCGGCCACGGCGTTTGATTTCAGCTTCACGTCAATTGAGGGCGAAGACTTACCGCTGGCCCAATACCGGGGCAAGGCCGTGTTGGTGGTCAATACCGCGTCCTTGTGCGGCTTCACCCCCCAGTACGAAGGCTTGCAAGCGCTGTGGGAAACCTATGGCGATAAGGGCTTGGTGGTGTTGGGGGTGCCGTCGAATGATTTTGGCGGCCAAGAGCCGGGTTCCAGCCGCGAAATCAAAGATTTTTGCGCCACCAATTACCTTGTGACGTTTCCACTGGCTGATAAAGAAGTGGTCAGCGGCTCAGACGCACACCCATTTTATAAATGGGCGCGGGCTGAACTGGGTGTGCTGGCCGCGCCCAAATGGAACTTTCACAAATACCTGATCGCTCCCGACGGTCGCTTGGTGGACTGGTTTTCCACCACCACAAAACCGGGCAGCCCCAAAATAGCCAAAGCTGTAGAGGCCGTGTTGCCGTAATTATTCATAGATCTCGCATGTCGCCACGCATAATTTGGGGTCGTTTTGGCAGTCGATTTTTTGTCGGTCGGCGGTTTCGCAGGAGCCTTTGACGCGCAGATTGAAGGTTACGCCGTTATCATAGCCGCACCGTGCGACGCAACGCCCTGATTTGAGGTCACACTTGGTTTCGACGTTGATGATTTTTGACGCTTTGATGGTGTCGACCGGCTGCGTGCATTGGATATAGGAGAGATATTCCTTATCGGCGCTCATGGCGGCCCACAGCGCTTTGTTTTTACCTTTGGCAAATTTTTCATACGGGGTGCATTCACCCTGTTTTTCCAACATGGGCGAGCACGTTTCGCGGTACAGGTTCTTTATATCCGTCTCGCTTGGGCAGTCACCGAGCATTTGTGCCGCGCTGAGGCTTGGGCAGGTTACGGGGAACGAGTTGCCCGCCTGTGCAGGTGTTGCAAGAAATCCCAAACTCATCAATGCACAAAGGCCGATCAGTTTGAAAAGAGATAAAGAGCGGCTTTTTTTCATGGTTGTGTCCCGTATACTATTTGCCAGATCCATCAGATGAAGAGTGTTATCTTAGAGGGGAAAATGCGCCTTGCCCATGGTCAAGGCCAAAACGGTAAAATGAGCTATGCATTAGGTCGTACCATTGATATCTCATGAGCGAGTAGCTAGATTACATATCATTGAGATAATTAGATAAGGTTCCGTTCGTGGCTAAAATTCTTGTGATAGACGATGATCAAAGCATCTTGGATTTCATCCAATCGTGTTTGGAAGATGAAGATGAATACGAGGTGGTCACCGCATTGGACGGAGAGCGCGGTCTGGTCGAATGTGAGAGATCGTCCTTCGATCTTATCTTAACGGATATCTTTATGCCGTTTCGTGATGGTTTGGATATCATCCGTGAAGTTTCCAAGATGTATCCCAAGACCAAAACCATCGCCATGACCAGCCATTACGGCGTCGGACACACGGATTATCTGAAAGCCGCAGAAGTCATTGGCGCGGATCTGAATCTGCGCAAACCGTTTTCCTGTGCAGATTTAATGGCAGCGTTCGAACAACTTCAAATTTCTTAAAAGTTAATTGGGGGGGCGGCGAAAAAACGCTCGTATAAGGCGGAGTTTCTCTTGCCGTGGGCGCGTTGTCGCCGTAAAATTGCTGCGTTGCACAATTTTTAAATGTGTATATCAAAGCCCTACCTAAAAAGGACCTCCCTGTTTATGAGCACGCCTAAAAAACAACTTCTTCACCTGGTCTTCGGCGGTCATGTGAAAGACCCCCAGGGGGTCGAATTTGACAATCTCAGCAAGCTCGATATCGTTGGCATTTACCCCAACAATGCTGAAGCCCTGGACGCATGGCGTTCAAAATCCCACGCCAACGTTGACGACGCCAACGTGAAGTATGTGGTGGTGCACCTGCATCGTATGCTCGACGATCCCGAGCACGAAGACGAATAACGCCCTTTAAGCAGCCCCACGAAGTTTATGACTCGTGGGGCTCTTTGTCGTGTTGTTCTGGGTCGTGTTGCTCTGGGGCGTGTAGTTCTGGGTCGTGTTGCTTTGGCGGCTCATCATCCGTTTTGCGTTTTTTACCCGCCAGTTTTTTATCTTCAAGGGCCTTTTGCGCCGCCGTTAAGGCCTTGAGGGCCCTTGGCGTGCCGTAATCGATGCGGTTTTGCTGTGCGCGTTCGTCTTTTAAGGCGCGGACTTTGGTTTTGCGAAACCGGTTTAAGTTAACGATATCGGCCATTTATGTCCTTAGGAGCCCTTAAGAACGCGGTTCCGTGTTCAGCAAATAAACCGCCGCTTCGGCGTAATTGGTGAAGTGCGGGTAGGCGGGGAAATCATCCAAAACGGCTTGCGGGCTGCGGAAAAAGGCGCTGACGTGGGCGGCTTGAATCATCCCCGTGTCGTTGTAGCTGTCACCCATGGCGGCGGTCACAAAGTTTAGTGCTTTCAAGGCATTGACCGATTTTGTTTTGTGATCTGTGGTGCGCAGGCGATAACCGGAAATGCGCCCGTCATCCGTCACGTCCAGGTAGTGACAAAACAGTGTCGGCAGCCCCAATTGTTCCATCAACGGCTTGGCGAAGTCGTAAAAGGTGTCTGACAAGATGATGACCTGAGCTTGAGCGCGCAGTTCATCCAAAAAGTCCTTGGCCCCGTCCATCGGTCCCATGGCGGCGATGACGTCGCGGATCAGGTCCAGCTTGATGCCGTGTTCATCCAAGATTTTGAGGCGGTGACGCATCAACTGGTCATAATCTTTGATGTCGCGGGTGGTGAGACGCAGATCCTCGATCCCGGTTTTGTCGGCAACGCCGAGCCAAATCTCGGGGACCAAAACCCCCTCCATATCCAAACAAATGACGCGCATAAAAACCTCAAAACTCGGAATCGGTTAAAACAAGCGCTGATGGTAGCAAACGCGGGCGCGGGCGCAATGCTCAAATGGGGTTCAAATGGATAAAGCGCGAAACACATCGTGAAACATGGCTTCGGTCAACCGTCCGGTGTTGGTGTTGTAACGCGAACAGTGATAGCTGTCGGTCAAAATCAGACCGCCGCCCACATCATGCTGAGCGCAGTGGGCGAATTTAAAGGCAGACAGTTTGTGCCCCAAAGCCTTGAGCACCGCGTCATGGGCAACACTGCCCAAGGCAATGAGCGCCTTTAAGTTGGGCATCGCCTGAATTTCGGCCCGCAAAAAAGAATTGCACGTGGTGACTTCTGCGCCGATCACCTTGTTTTGCGGTGGCACGCAGCGCACCGCATTGGTGATGCGGCACTTTGTCAATTCGAGACCGTCGTCTCGGCTGGCCCCATAGGTCCCTTGACCAAGCCCGAACTTCAGCACCGTGGGATACAAAAGATCACCGGCATAATCGCCCGTAAAAGGCCGCGCCGTGCGGTTGGCCCCTTTCAGTCCGGGGGCCAGTCCGACAATCAGCAAGGCGGCGGAGAGGGGGCCGAAGCTGGGCACCGGGGCATTGTGGAAATCTCCATAAGCCGCCCGATTGGCGGCGCGAAACTCCACCAATCGGGGGCATAGGGAACAATCGGGTGCGGGAACGTTAAGCTCGGACATCGCCAAAGCGATCAGATCAACTTGGAGAAGTCGCCGGGGGTTTTCGGTGCATCGTCGTCTCGGTCCAGATCGTCGGCCATGTTGCCGTTCAGGTCGGGCTGCTCGTGAGCCACCGCTGAGTTGGGATGCACGTAGTCTTCACGCGGTGCCCGCATCGGGCGGTCGCCGCCGCGACCAATGCTTTTTTGCAAATCGACCAATTCGATAAAGTGATCGGCTTGACGGCGCAATTCATCGGCCACCATGGGCGGTTGCGATTTGACCGTGCTGACCACGGAGCAGCGCAGCCCTTTGCGTTGAATGGCTTCGATCAAGCGGCGGAAGTCGCCGTCACCGGAAAACAGCACCACATGGTCAAGGTTTTCCGCCATTTCCATCACGTCAATGGCCAGCTCGATATCCATGTTGCCTTTGATTTTGCGTCGCCCGGCGCTGTCGGTGAATTCCTTGGTCGGCTTTGTGACCATGGTGTAGCCGTTGTAATCCAACCAATCGACCAGCGGGCGCAAGGGGGAATATTCGGCGTCGTCCATCAACGCGGTGTAATAAAAGGCCCGCACCAGATGACCCTTGGCGGCGAAATGTTCCAGCAAGCGTTTGTAGTCGATGTCAAAATCAAGAGCCCGCGCGGCGGCGTAAAGGTTGGAGCCGTCAATAAACAAACCAATGCGTTCCTGGGGGTAAAAAATCATATGAATCAATCCTTTATGGTATCAAAAAAACGAAATATATCCGAAATATGGAAGATGGCTTATAGGTAGGCTTGGTGAGGTAAGCGTGCAAGGCATTTTAGGATGATTTTGATTGGGATCGGGGCAAACTTGCCATCGGAACGTTTTGGCAGCCCCGTTGCGACCGTCGAAGCCGCTGTGATGGCCCTGGCGGAGCGGCCTGAGGTAAAGGTTTTGCGCCGTTCACGCTGGTTTGAAAGCGCCCCGGTGCCGATGAGCGATCAGCCTTGGTACGTCAACGGGGCGTGCATTGTCGAAACGCGTCTGGACGCGCCCGCGCTGTTGGCCGTGTTGCATGCCATTGAAGCCGATTTCGGTCGGGTGCGCGGTGAAAAAAATGCTCCGCGGGTGCTGGACTTGGATTTGCTGGCTTATGACGACTTCGTCAGCACCGACTCTGACCCGTTTTGCGTGCCTCATCCACGCCTGCATGAACGCGCGTTTGTGTTGTTGCCGTTGCGTGATTTGGTGCCGGGCTGGTCGCATCCGACGACTTTACAGTCCCTGGACGCGTTGATCGCGGCCTTGTCCAGCGAACAGATTGCCCGCCCTCTCGAAGATCCTCATACCCCCGAAGACAGCGATTTTGATGAGGATTGGGACTAGGTTTAGCCCCAATGCCTGAAAAAGTTTGAAAAATCGGGTAATATTATTTCGTTAAATGTTGCCATTTCCCGGCCAACCCCATATATAATCGCCAGATTCACACCCTTGTGATTCACACCCTTGCATTGGAGTGCTTGCCTCATGGCCCGCGTTACGGTCGAAGATTGCGTTACAAAAATTCCCAACCGCTTTGAACTGGTGATGACCGCCGCGCAGCGTGCGCGCGACATTTCCGCCGGTGCGGAACTGACGATGGATCGCGACAACGATAAAAATCCTGTCGTTGCCCTGCGTGAAATCGCCGATGAAACGGTTGATTACGACGTTCTTCAAGAAACCTTGGTGAAAAGCTTGCAGCGTTATGTTGAAAGCGATGAGCCCATGGAAGAAGAAATGGACATGCGCGCGTTGCAGCAAGACGTGTCCGGTGAAATCTTTACGGCCAACGAAGACGACGAAGTTCTGGAAGATGAACTGACCGTTCACGACGTCGCCGCCGAAGACGTCGAAAGCGCCATGGCTGAAGCTGAAGCCATGATGGAAGGGGCTGAAATCGAGGAGGATTAATATGATCCGGCACGCTCAACGTAACCTTAAAGCGTGCCGTCCTCTTGGGTATACGGCCTTAAAAGACATACCTGCAAAGCCCTTTGCTCTTGGTGAGTGGAGGGCTTTTGCGTGATTCGTCAGTTCGAACTTGTCGAAATTATCAAATCATACGATCCGTCCGCCAACGAGGACTTGATCAACCGCGCCTACGTCTATGCCATGAAAGCGCATGGCTCGCAGCTCAGGGCCTCTGGGGACCCGTATTTCTCGCACCCCCTTGAGGTTGCGGGCATCTTAACGGGCTACCGGCTCGATACCGCCACCATCGCCACGGCGCTTTTGCACGATGTGGTCGAAGACACCTTCGCCACCAACGAAGAGCTGGAAAAAATGTTTGGCGTGGAAATCGCCAAGCTGGTGGACGGCGTCACCAAGTTGACCCAGATCGAATTGCAATCGGATCATTCCAAGCAAGCGGAAAACTTCCGCAAGCTGTTGTTGGCCATGTCCGAAGACATTCGGGTTTTGCTGGTCAAGCTGGCGGATCGTCTGCACAACATGCGCACGCTGCATTTCATCAAAAACCCCGAGAAACGCAAGCGCATCGCCACCGAGACCATGGAGATTTTTTCGCCTCTGGCCGAACGCATCGGCATGCAGGAAATGAAAAACGAACTGGACGACTTGGCGTTCGGCGAAATCAATGCAGAAGCGCGCGACAGTGTGTTGAAGCGCCTGGATTATTTGCGCGACGAAGGCAAAACCCTGGTCCCCAGCATCATTGAAGAGCTGTCCAAAACCCTGCAGGAAAATGGCCTCAACGCCGAAGTTACGGGGCGGGAAAAAACCCCGTATTCCATTTGGCGCAAGATGCAGCACAAAGACGTGCCGTTTGAAGCCATGTCCGACATCATGGCGTTTCGCATTGGCGTCGATAACATCGAAGACTGTTACAAGGCCTTGGGCGTCATCCACAACGCCTATCGGGTGGTTCCGGGGCGCTTTAAAGATTACATCTCCGTGCCCAAGCCCAATGGCTATCAATCTTTGCACACGGGCATCATCGGCCCGGAAAAGCACCGCATTGAAATCCAAATTCGCACCCGCAGTATGCACGATGTGGCGGAAAACGGTGTCGCGGCGCATTGGCGCTATAAATCTGAAAATGGTGTCAGCGGCAAACCCACCGATGGCAAGCAATACCGTTGGCTGCGCGAATTGTTGGAAATTCTGGAAACGGCTGCGGAACCCGAAGAGTTCTTGGAACACACCAAGTTGGAGATGTTCCAAGACCAAGTGTTTTGCTTTACGCCCAAGGGCGATCTGATCAACTTGCCCCAAGACGCCACCCCGGTGGATTTCGCCTACGCCGTGCACACCGAAGTGGGCGACCGCACCGTGGGGGTCAAAATCAATGGCCGCATGATGCCGTTGCGCACGCGGCTGAAAAACGGCGATCAAGTCGATATCGTGACGTCAAAGACCCACACGCCGTCGCCGACGTGGGAAAATTTTGTGGTCACCGGCAAGGCGCGCGCCCGCATTCGGCGCTATGTGCGCGCGAAAGAACGCGATCAATACGTCGCGCTGGGCAGTGCCATGCTGGAACGCGCGTTCCTGGAAGCCGAATACCCGATGACGGAAAAGGCCCTCAAAGGGGTCTTGAAGATCTTCCAAAAGGACACCGTGGATGACTTGATCGCCCAGGTCGGCATGGGCCATATCACCGCGCGCGATGTTTTGGGCGCCGTATACCCCGGCACCAAAAAAGAAAGCATGGCCCACAAGCTCAGTAAAATCGTGCCCATCGGCAGAGCACGGGCCAATCGGGCCAAGAAAAAAGGCGGCTACGCCGGCATTCCCATTCGGGGCCTCATCCCCGGTATGGCTGTGCACTACGCGGGCTGTTGCCATCCTTTGCCGGGTGATCGGATTGTTGGAATCATCACCACCGGCAAGGGCGTCACCATCCACACCATCGACTGTGAAGGCCTGCACCAGTACGAAGACCAGACCGAGCGCTGGATCGACGTGTCGTGGGAACAATCGGAAGAGCAAGAGAACGACAACCATGTCAGCCGCTTGCATTTGACGCTGTTGAACGTGCCGGGTGCCTTGGGGGCACTGTCCACCGTGGTGGCGCGGGGCAAAGCCAATATTTCCAACTTGAAGATCGTATCTCGGTCGACGGATTTTTATGACATGCTGGTGGATGTCGAAGTCCGCGACGTCAAACATTTGAGCGAGATCATCGCGGCTTTGCGCGCCACGCCGGAAATCAATTCCATCGAACGTGCGCGCGGATAACGGACCAAACCTGGATGACTTTGCGCATTGTCTTTGTTCACGGCTGGGGCTTTGATGCGTCCTTTTGGACGCCGCTAAAAGATGCCTTAAGTGGGGATGTCGACAGTTTTTGCGTCGATCTGGGCTTTTTCGGCCATGCCAATTTGGATATACCCGCAGACGACCGTCCCACCGTTGCCATTGGTCATTCCTTGGGTGTCGCGTGGTTGCTGCGCCATAGTAGACTTGGGCCCTTGTCGGCATTGGTGTCGATCAACGGTTTTGCCCGTTTTACCAAAGCCGCAGACTTTCCCTTTGGCCAGGACCCGCGCATTTTGCGCCGCATGCAGGTTGGTTTCGAAAAGAACCCCAAAACCGTTTATCGGGATTTTATGACGCTGTGCGGTGTCTCCGATCCCCAAGCCCAAGGGCTCGAAATTGAGCCCTTGGGCGCCAGCTTGGCTGATTTGATGGACATAGACGAGCGTGCCGCCTTGGCGGCTTGTGACGTCCCTGTGCTGGCCTTGGCGGGTGATGCGGATGCGCTGGTGTCCGCCCCCATGAGCCAGCAGACGTTCGCCGATCATCAGTTGGTGATGAAGGCGGGCGGCGGGCATGTGCTGGCGCACACCGATACCCAGTGGTGTGCGGATCACATTGATGTCTTTTTGAAAGACCACCGCGCATGAGCAAAGCCCATAAGGCGCGCATTGCCGAGGCCTTTTCCCGCTCCGCCCAAACGTATGATCAGAGCGCCCAGACCCAAGATCATGTGGCCTCGCATGTTGCCGCTATTGTTCTAAACAATAACATTAATAAAAATATACAGGTGCTTGAAATTGGCTGTGGTACAGGGGCGCTGACGCGTCGATTGCTGGCTGGAATTGAGGGCGGGACGTTTTTCATCACCGACATTGCCCCCGATATGCTGGCGATGTGTCAAAGTGCCCACGATGATCCACGCGCTCGGTTTGCCTGCCTCGATGGCGAGCATTTGGACTTGCAAGGTGAAACGTTTGATTTGATCGTCAGCAGTCTGGCGGTACAATGGTTTGGCGATTTGCAGGCGGCCCTGGAGCGGCTCGCCTTGCACTTAAGCCCTGGGGGCCGATTGGTGTTTTCCACTTTGGGGGACAAAACCTTTGCCAATTGGCGGGCAACCCATACCGAATTGGGCCTGCGTGCGGGCATCAGTGGTTTTGTTGCGCCCACCGATTTGGCCCGGATGTGGCCCAAAACGGGACGTGGCGAAGTCACCGAATGGATGCTGCCCAAGCGCTATGAAGATGCCTTGGCGTTTGCCCGCGCGCTTAAAGACATTGGGGCCCACACACCGAGCCCGGACCATCAGCCGCTTGGAGCAAAAGACTTCCGTCGCATGTCCGCGCACTTGGGTGCGGATTTCACCGACAGTTACCACATACTATTTGGCCTGTTTACCAAGAGCGACATCAAACTGTAACGTGTTATTTTTCCCACAAAAATGCTTTCCAGTGCGGTTCAGATATGGGAAAAGCCTAGAATGTTCTTGCGTCGTCAAAAGCTTTCTGTGTTGAGCCGGGTTCGCCAGTTTTTCTGGCCGAGCGCAGGATGGCATCGTTCGACCCGTTATGTATTTCACCGGGTGGCGCGCATTCCCGGTTCGGCCTATTCGTTGGCCGCCGGTTTTGCGTGCGGCGCGGCGATTTCGTTCACCCCGTTTATCGGCCTTCATTTTATTTTATCGGCGCTGTTGGCGCTGTTGCTGCGCGCCAATGTGTTGGCCAGCGCCATCGGTACGGCGGTGGGCAATCCATGGACGTTTCCGTTCATTTGGATCGGCGTGTTTAACGTCGGCAGTTGGATTATGCGCATTGACGACGCAGACGCGAAGCATGTCGATTTTCTCGACGTGCTCACCGAAAGCATGCAGGCCTTTCACCGCTTGGACTTTGAATTCTTAGCCGAAACCTCTGGCCCCATTTTGGTGCCGATGTTGGTGGGCGCGGTGCCGGTGTCGATTTTGGTGTGGATCTTGTTTTATGTGACGTTGCGCCCCATGATTTCCAAGTATCAAGCCATCCGTCACCACAGGCGAACACGCAAGCACATCAAAATTCCTCCCGTGACACAGGACAAAAGCTGACATGACCTCCCCAGATTTGCAGCCTGATCTCAGATTGGGCATTAACATCGATCACGTCGCCACCATTCGCAATGCCCGTGGCGGCGTTTATCCTGACCCTTTGCGCGCAGCCCATATGGCGGCGGCGGCGGGGGCAGACGGCATCACCGCGCATTTGCGCGAAGACCGTCGCCACATCACCGACACCGACATTTTGCGCCTGTGCGACGAAATCGATTTGCCGTTGAACCTGGAAATGGCGGCCACCGAAGAAATGCTGGCCATTGCGCTGCGTCATAAACCGCACGCGGCGTGCATCGTTCCGGAAAAACGTGAAGAACGCACCACCGAAGGCGGTTTGGATGTGATGGGCGGCTTTGACAAGCTCAAACCCTTTATCACCAAGCTCACCAACGTGGGCGTCCGGGTCTCGTTGTTCATCGAACCTGACGTGGCGGCCCTGGACGCCGCCAAGGCGCTGGGGGCGCCCGTGGTGGAGCTTCACACGGGGGCGTACTGCGACTTGTTAGGGAGTGCGCAAGACGTAGAGCTGGCGCGCATCCGGCGTGCCGCTCAACACGCTCAGGACTTGGGGCTGGAATGCCATGCGGGTCACGGCCTCAATTATGATACGGTCAAGCCGATTGCCGCCATTGCGTCCATCAAAGAACTCAACATCGGCCATTTTTTGGTCGGCGAAGCTATTTTTGTCGGCTTTGAGGCCTCGATCCGGGAAATGCGTCGCTTGATGGATGAGGCGAGGGGGCGTGGATGATTTTGGGCGTTGGCACCGATCTTTGCGACATTCGACGCATTGAGCAGACCCTGACGCGCTTTGGCGATCGCTTTACGGATCGCATCTACACGCCCTTGGAAATTCAAAAAGCGCAAAAACGCGGGGCATCGGCTGCCAATCGTTATGCTATGTTTTATGCCGCAAAAGAGGCCTGCGCCAAGGCTTTGGGTACCGGATTTAGGGATGGCGTGTTCTGGCGCGACTTGAAAGTCGACAATTTGCCCAGCGGTCAGCCCATCATGGCCCTTTCCAACGGGGCCCTGGAAAGGCTACAAACCCTTACGCCGGATGATTTTGAGGCGAAAATTGACATTTCTTTGACGGATGAGTATCCCATGGCCCACGCCATGGTCGTCATTTCAGCCCAGCCTAAACGGGCCTAATCAAGAAACAACGGACTTTTTATGACCGATAACCCTTTAGACGTAGAAGACCTGCTCAGTGGCAAACCCGTTGAGGGCGAAGGCTTGTGGGACACGATGAAAACCATCGGTTTTGCCGTCGCCATTGCCCTTTTGGTGCGTACCTTTGCCTTTGAGCCGTTTTCCATTCCATCGGGGTCCATGATCCCCACGCTGTTGGTGGGCGATTATTTGTTCGTGTCCAAGTCGTCGTATGGCTATTCCAAACATGCGTTGCCGTTCAGTCTGCCATTGATTCCGGGTCGAATTTTGTATGAAGCGCCCAAGCGCGGCGACGTGATGGTGTTCAAGCTGCCCACCGACGGCAAAACCGATTACATCAAGCGCATCATTGGCCTGCCCGGTGACACCATCCAGGTGCGCGGCGGAATATTGCACATTAACGGCGTCGCGGTGAAACGCGAACGGGTCGACAATTACGTCTACCAAACCACCCAAGGCAATTTCATCAATACGGTTCTTTACACCGAAACCCTGCCCAATGGGATCACCCATCCCGTCATTGAAATTTCGGACAGCTTCCCGCAAGACAACACCCAAGTTTATACGGTGCCGGAAGATCACTTTTTCGCCATGGGCGACAACCGGGACAATTCACGGGATTCACGCTTTTTGATGGACGTTGGCTTCATTCCGAAGGAAAACCTGGTCGGTCGCGCCGAAATGTTGTTCTTTTCCATCGATGGATCGTTTTGGAAAGTTTGGACGTGGCCGTGGTCGGTGCGCTTTGAGCGTTTCTTTACGGGGGTGAACTGACCGAATGGCAGCCACAGCCAAATCGACCCTTGAGGCCTTGCAAGACATCTTGGGCCACAGCTTTACCGACGAAGATTTGCTTGAGCAGGCCTTGCGCCACGCGTCCACCACCGAACAGCGCACCAAATCCAACGAACGGTTGGAGTTTTTGGGCGACCGGGTGCTGGGGCTGGTGATCGCCGAGACTTTGTATGCGCAGTTTCCCAGCGAAGAAGAGGGCGAATTGGCGCGTCGCTTTGCCGGTCTGACTTCCCGTGAGGCCTTGACCCGCATCGCCGATGACATCAATTTGGTCGATTTTGCCCAGACTCAAACGGTCGATGCCGAAACCCTGGCGCGCAGCCATGCGTCGGTGGCTTCTGATACCATGGAGGCGGTTTTGGGGGCCTTGTACCTGGATGGCGGGCTCGACATTGCCGGGGCGTTTGTGCAAAAACACTGGGATGCGCTGATCGGTGAAGACATCGAACCGCCCAAAGATGCCAAAACAGCCTTGCAGGAATGGGCCCAGGCCCGCGCATTGGGTTTGCCGCAATACACCATCGTGAACCGCACCGGCCCCGACCATGCGCCGACCTTCACCATCCGGGTGATGGTCAAGGATTTTGGCGTTGCCGATGGCGAGGGCTCAAGCCGACGCAATGCAGAACAAGAGGCCGCAGCCGAACTGCTGGCCCAATTGGAGAAGACACAATGAGCGAAGACGCCACAAAAACGGGTTCCGAGGACCGTTGCGGCTTCATCGCCGTGCTCGGCGCGCCCAACGCGGGCAAATCCACTTTGGTGAACCGCATCGTCGGCACCAAGGTGTCGATCGTTTCGCCCAAGGTGCAAACCACCCGCGCACGGGTCATGGGGATTGCCCTTCAAGGGCGCGCCCAGTTGGTGTTCATCGATACGCCGGGTATTTTTGAGCCGCGCCGCCGGTTGGACCGCGCCATGGTCGCCGCCGCCTGGGGCGGAGCGGGGGATGCAGATATATCCTTGCTGTTGGTTGATGCCGACAAAGGCATCGATAGCAACACCGCCAAAATCATCGAGCGCATGAAGGTGGAACACAAACGCGCCCACTTGGTGTTGAACAAGGTCGATAAGGTCGCCAAGCCCAAGTTGTTGGAGCTGACCTCTCGGCTCAAAGATGGCCCGTTCGACGAAATTTTTATGATTTCCGCCCTGGACGGTTCCGGCGTGGATGATTTGGTGACGTTTTTGGCCGGACAAATCCCCGAAGGCCCATGGCATTTCCCCGAAGACCAAGTCTCAGACATGACGGAGCGGTTGTTGGCGGCGGAAATCACCCGCGAAAAGCTCTATTTGCAACTGCGCCAGGAATTGCCGTATTCGACCACCGTGGAAACGGAAACCTGGGAAGAATTCGACAATGGCTCGGTCAAAATCGAACAGGTCATCTTTGTCGAGCGCGACAGTCAAAAATCCATCATTTTGGGCAAAAACGGCCAAATGATCAAACAACTGGGTGCCGATTCACGTAAAGACTTGGAAGAAATCCTGGATCGTCGTGTGCACTTGTTCTTATTTGTCAAAGTGCGGGAAAAGTGGGGCGACGATCCCGAACGCTATCGCGATTGGGGCTTGGACTTCGACGCTTAAGGCCTTCATCATTTCGCCTTAAAGATGCGTTCAGATACCTCAAATCAACGGTTCACGAAGAGGATGGGTTATGAAGCATGTCGTTTATATTGCTGTTCTTGCAGCCGGTTTGGCGTTGAGCGGGTGTGACGACACACCGCAAAATCAAGAATCCGCTTCTTATGCCCAAGGTCCTCGTCCGCAAATGACGCTGATGGCCGACGCCCCGATGGCGCGCAATAAGGCGGTAGCCTACCAAGACGGCCCGCGCATGGAAATTGGGCGCAATTATGCCATCGAAATCACCGAGGGCACGGTTAGCGAGGCTTTGCAGGCAGACCGCGATGTGTGTTTGCAGTTGGGCTGTGTGGTGACGGCGGTGAACACGTCTGATCAATTCGACGCGCCCAATGGTTCGCTCAACGCTTTTGTCCCCCAAGCCAACGCCGCCAAATTTCACGACCACTTGGTGGGCGCGCCCAACCGGGTCATAACGTCGTTTAACGAAACAGCGCAAAACCGCGAAGACAACTACCAAGACGTCAAAGTGCGTTTGGAACGTTTGGAATACATGCGCAAACGGCTGTACGGCTTGGCCGATCAAAAGTCCGACAAGGTGGCGGATTTGTTACAGGTGGAACGCGAACTGATGCGCGTCGAAACGGACATTGAACGCCTCACCCAAGATCGTAAGGGAATCGAAAAAGTTACGGATAATGTTAGCTTTTTCATTTCCTACACGGTCCAGCCGCCAAAGGCTGGGGACGTCAACTTCGCACCCTTGAAAGGCTTGTTCTCGGACATGGCGAACACCTTCATTACCGCCGTGCGCTATACAGCCGTATGGCTGGCTAGGTGGTTGCCTGCCGCGCTGTTGATTGGTCTTGTCGTGTTGGGTATTCGCCGTCGTTTTCGTTAGGTCTTTTTAGGTCCAGCCCGAGATGCAAACATCTCGGGCTGCCCACTGAGATTACGCCAGCAAAACCTTCTGTGCCGCTTGGGCCGCACCGCCATTTCCGGTGTTCGCGCCCATGTCGGTCAAGGTGCCTTCCAGCGCCGACAACACCAAGGTGACATGGCGGGGGCTGGAACTTTGCCCCATCAAGCCGATGCGCCACACTTTGCCTGCCAAGGCGCCCAGACCGGCACCGATTTCGATGCCGAAATCCGCCAGCATGCGCCGTCGCACCAAGGCTTCGTCAACGCCGCCGGGAATCTTGACCGCGTTCAACTGCGGCAAGCGGTAGCCTTCTTCCACCAACAAGGTCAGCCCCAACGCTTCCAAGCCCGCTTTTAAGGCCAAGTGGTTTTTGGCGTGGCGTTTCCAGGCGTTTTCCAGGCCTTCTTCCTTCAACATTACCAAGCTTTCGTGCAGCGCATAAAGCGTGTTCACAGGCGCGGTGTGGTGGTAAGAGCGGGTTGCCCCTTCGCTGCTCCAATACCCCATGATCAGATTTAAGTCCAAAAACCAGCTTTGAACCTTGTGATTGCGTCCGCGAATGGTTTCCAGGGCGCGCTCGCTGAAGGTCACGGGCGACAGGCCCGGCACGCAGCTCAAACACTTTTGCGTGCCCGAATAACAGGCATCGATTTTCCACTCATCCACCAATACCGGCGTGCCCGCCAACGATGTCACCGCATCCATGATCGTCAGTGCATCAAATTTTTGCGCCAAGGCGGAAATCGCAGCGGCGTCCGATTGCACCCCGGTCGAGGTTTCGGCGTGCACAAACGCAACGGCCTTCACGCCCGGATTGGCTTTCAGCGCGTCTTCCAGCTTGTTCAAGTCAATGGGCGTGCCCCAGTCGTCAACGACTTTGATGGCCGTCGCCCCACAGCGTTCGACATTTTCGACCATGCGCCCGCCGAACACGCCGTTGACGCACACAATCACGTTGTCGCCCGGTTCCACAAGATTGACAAAAGCGCATTCCATGCCCGCTGAACCCGGCGCGCTGATGGGCAAGGTCATCTGGTTGGTGGTTTGAAAGGCGTAATGCAGCAAGCCCTTGATTTCATCCATCATCATAATGAATTCGGGGTCCAAGTGGCCGATCACGGGACGGCCAAGGGCTTGCAAAACCCGCGAATGGATGTCGGAAGGGCCGGGGCCCATGAGCACACGGCTCGGGGGATGGAAGGAGGAAACGGTCATGTGTCTGAGATCCCAAAGAGAGGTAGGCGGGGAGGGTGAATGTTTAAGTAAGGCTTCTGGCATTCTTTTTCAACATCTTGACTTCCTGTCAACGATCCAGTGCGTACAATGCGCTTCATGGATTGGCAAGATGACGCCATAGTGTTAACGGCAAAACGTCACGGCGAAACGTCGGCCATCGTGACGCTGCTGACCCGTGAGCGCGGCGCCCATGCGGGCTTGATCAAAGGCGGTTTCGCCAAACGCAAACGCGCCACCTTGGAGCCCGGCAACCGCGTCCACGCCACCTGGCGGGCCAGACTGACCGAGCACTTGGGCAATTTCCAACTGGAAACCGTGCACGCGCACGCCGCAGAGCTGATGAACAGCCCCGATCGCTTGGCGGGCTTGTCGGCGGCCCTGTCCATGTGCGCGGCGGCGTTGCCCGAACGTGAACCGCATCCGGCGCTGTTTGAAGTGCTGGGGGCATTTTTGGACGCGCTGGAGCACGCCGACATTGGCCCCGACTTGAAAAGCTGGGGCAGCCTTTACGTCAAGTGGGAACTGGGTTTGCTGCAAGAACTGGGCTTTCGCTTGGACTTGAAATACTGCGCGGCCACAGGCGTCAGCGACGATTTGGTGTGGGTGTCGCCCAAATCGGCCCGTGCGGTGTCGCGCGAAGCTGGCCGTCCCTATGAAGCGCAATTGCTGGCATTGCCGGCCTTTGTGCAGGGCGACGGCGGCGTGGCAGAGAGCGTTGAAGAGGTTCTCAAGGGCCTTAAGCTGAGCGGTTATTTTCTCGACCGCCACGTTTTTGCCCCTCATCAACGGCAAATGCCCCAAGCCCGGTCGAGGCTGATAGAACGCCTGTTAAATCATAAGGAAAGGCCTAGATGATGCGCATTTTTTATGTCTTTTGGGTGATGGTGGTTGTGCTCTTTGCGCAAAGCGCCCGCGCGCTTGAAGTGGGGGGCTTAACCCTGCCGCTGGACTGTGTGCTGGGGGAAAGCTGCTGGATTCCCAATTATGTGGACTTAAAACTCGGCAAAGGGGTCTTGGATTACACCTGCGGCGATGCCAGTTACGACGCCGAACCGGGAGCCCATCACAAGGGTACGGACTTCGCGGTGCGTGATATGGCGGCGGTCAAGGCCGGCGTGGCGGTGCGGGCGGCGGCAGCGGGGCGGGTGCTTGGCGTTCGCGATGGCGAAGTTGACGTTTTTTATGACCACACCCAGGCCAGTTCCGTTCAAAGCAAAGAATGCGGCAACGGTGTGCGCATCGAGCACGCAGGCGGCATCACCACCCAATACTGTCACCTGCGCAGGGGCAGCGTTCAAGTGACTGCGGGGGGGCACGTGGTCCAAGGGCAACAACTGGGCTTGGTGGGGCTGTCCGGTCAAACCCAGTTCCCCCATCTGCATTTTCAGGTGGAGCAGGGCAAAACCGTGCTTGATCCCTTCGCAGGTCTGGAACGCAAAGCCGCCTGCGGCGTTGGTGAAGCCCCTTTGTGGGACCGAAAGACCTTGGACGCGCTGCCTTACCAGCCTACAGCCATCTATCACGTGGGCTTTGCGCCGGGTAAACCCGACCGTGCGGCCATCAAGGCTGGGGCGCTGAACAGCCTTGATCTGCCCAAAACCGCGCCCGCGCTGGTGGTGTGGGCGGAACTGTTTCGGGTCCAGGCCGGGGATCTTCTTGAGTTCACCATCACTGATCCGAGTGGCACCAGAATTCATGACCAGAGGCTTAAGATCGACGCTAAAAAAGCTTATTATTGGGCCTTCAGTGGGTTGCGCCTCAAACAGGTGGCTTGGCCCAGCGGAACCTATCGGGGCGATGTGCGCCTCATACGGGGCGAGCAGACCTTTTTGTCCACACGCCAGATCGAAGTGCGCTGACACCGGGATTGTCAGGTATAATTCGTTCTCAGAACCGATTCGATAAAGTGAGCCTAAATCCATGTCAGAACCCGCCCCGGAAGGGGAAATTCGCGATACCCGTTTAGCCGATGCGCTGTCAGAGCGTTATCTGTCCTATGCCATGTCGACCATCATGTCGCGCTCGCTGCCCGATGTGCGCGATGGCTTGAAGCCGGTGCATCGCCGCTTGCTGTTTGCCATGCAGCAGTTGAAGCTGGACCCCAAGTCCGGTTTCAAGAAATGCGCCCGCGTGGTCGGTGACGTTATGGGTAAATATCACCCTCACGGCGATGCGTCGATTTACGACGCCATGGTTAGAATGTCGCAGGAATTCGCGGTTCGTTACCCCCTAGTAGATGGACAAGGCAACTTCGGTAACATTGACGGCGATAATGCCGCCGCTATGCGCTACACCGAAGCGCGCATGACCGAAGTCGCCATGGCTTTGTTGGACGGTATCGACCAGGATACGGTCGATTTTCGCCCCACCTACGACGGCGAAGAAAGTGAACCCATCGTGTTGCCGTCGAACTTCCCCAACTTGCTGGCCAATGGCGCGGCAGGGATTGCGGTGGGTATGGCAACCAGCATTCCGCCCCACAATGTGGGGGAGCTGTGCGATGCGCTCAAACACTTGATCAAGTTTCCAAACGCCACCATCGACAAGCTGGTTGAATTCGTGCCCGGCCCCGATTTTCCCACCGGTGGCGAATTGGTGGAAAATCGTGACGCCATTGTCGAGGCCTACAAAACCGGACGCGGTGGCTTTCGCGTGCGCGCCAAATGGGAAGTCGAAGACTTAGGGCGCGGCACCTATCAGATCGTCATCACCGAAATTCCCTACCAGGTGCAAAAGTCCAAGTTGATCGAAAAGATCGCCGAACTCATCAACGACAAACGGCTGCCGATTTTGACCGACGTGCGCGACGAAAGTGCCGAGGACATTCGCGTCGTCTTGGAACCGCGCACCGGCAAGGTCGAAGCGGCCATGTTGATGGAACAGATGTTTCGCATGACCGAGTTGGAAAGTCGTTTTTCGCTGAACATGAATGTGCTGGATGCCTATAACACGCCGCGCGTGATGAACTTGCGCGAAGTCTTGGCCGCATTCTTGGAACACCGCATGGTGGTCCTGGTACGCGGGTCCAATTTCCGTTTGGGGCAAATTGAGCGCCGCTTGGAAATTCTCGGCGGTATGCTGGTTGCGTATCTGAACCTGGACGAAGTGATCCGCATCATCCGCGAAGAAGACAACGCCAAACAGGTGATGATGGCGACCTTCAAGCTTTCCGACGTGCAGGCCGAAGCCATTTTGAACATGCGCTTGCGGCAATTGCGCAAATTGGAAGAAATGGAAATTCGCACCGAAAACGACGCTTTGGTGGTGGAGCAAACCGCCTTGAATACGTTGTTGAACGATGAAGAGCTGCGCTGGAAGTCGATTGCGGGGCAAATCAACGAGATCAAAGAAAAATTTGGCCAGAAAACTGAAATCGGCAAACGTCGCACGGTGGTCGGTGACGCGCCGACCGCCGTGATCGTGCCGTTGGAAGCCATGATCGAACGCGAACCGATTACGGTCGTGTGTTCGCAAAAGGGCTGGATCAGGGCCATCAAGGGTCATTTGAGCGACGAACAAGTCAAGGACATCAAGTACAAAGAGGGCGACAAAGAACGTTACACCCTTGCCGCCCAAACCACCGATAAAATCTTGATTTTCGCCACCAACGGACGCTTTTACACGCTCGGCTGCGATAAGTTGCCGGGCGGACGCGGCCATGGCGAGCCCCTGCGCCTGATGATCGACTTGCCCAATGACGCCGACATCACCGAAATGCTGGTCCATGTGACGGGGCGCAAGTTGTTGGTGGCGTCAGACAGTGCACACGGCTTTATCGTGCCCGAAGACGACGTTTTGGCGCAGACTAAAAACGGCAAAGTGGTGCTGAACGTCAGTCCTGGGGCCGAGGCGACGTCGTGCACGATTGTGCCCGAAGGGGCCGACAGCATTGCGGTCATCGGTTCAAACCGAAAAATCGTCATTTTCCCCATTGCCGAGCTTCCCGAAATAACCCGCGGCAAAGGGGTGATTTTGCAGCGTTACAAAAAAGGCGGCGGGGCGGTGTTGCGCGATGCCAAGGCATTTACCTTGACTGAGGGGCTTTCGTTCCCATTTGGAAGTGGTTGGCGAACGGAAACGGATTTGTTGCGCTGGCAAGGCAAACGGGCCGGTGCGGGGGCCTTGGCACCGCGCGGTTTTCCAACGTCGAATAAGTTTGCGTAATTTGATGGCGTCTTGAGGCCAAAGGCCCTTTGCTTCATAATTGCGCGCTGTCTTCGTTAGGTTTTTCTTGGAGTTACCCCACTGTGACACACGCAACGCTTCCCTACACGACCTTGATCGACACCTTGTGGCCGACCACAGGGCGCTCCAATAGCGTATTGCGCGGGGCCGCGTTGGCGATGGTGGGGTCTTTGTTGCTGGCCTTGTCGGCCAAGATTCAGGTCCCTTTGTTCCCTGTGCCTATGACCTTTGGTACGTTGGCGATTTTGACCTTGGGCATGGCCTATGGCTGGCGCTTGGCCGGGGCGACGTTGATGTTGTACATGATCGAAGGCGCCATCGGTTTGCCGGTTTTTGCCGGCACGCCGGAAAAAGGCATCGGCCTTGCGTATATGATGGGCAGCACTGGCGGCTATTTGTTGGGCTATACCCTGGCGGCGATGGCGGTCGGGTGGTTGGCGCAACAAGGTTGGGACCGGACGTTTTTGGGCACCGCATTGGCGATGCTGGTGGGCAATGCCCTCATATATATACCGGGCCTGATCTGGCTGGGGGTACTGTTCGGCTGGGACAAACCGATCTTTGAATGGGGCTTTACGCCGTTTATTTTGGGCGATGTCATCAAGCTTGGTCTTGCCATGGTGATTTTGCCGCTGGCGTGGCAGGTGATGGGCAAGCGCAGCCAAGATAGCCTTGGTGAAAAAAGGCCATCCGCATGAGCGACAATCAGGGCCGGGGAGACCGCGGTATCGATATGGGGCGCTCGACACAAGGCGCACCTTTAAATGTTGAAGATCTTTACGGCTTCCTGGAAGGCACGTGGCAGTTTGAGCGTAAAGTTCACGACACGTTGTTGGGTCAAGAGGGTGACTGCATCGGCGTCGCCCAGTTTTACGCCAACGGCAATACCCTCAATTACGAAGAAGAGGGGGAATTGACCATGGGCGAGATCGTGGTCTCGACCGAGCGCAAATATCTTTATAAATTTATCGCGCCTTCTATGGCGGAAGTGCGCTTTTCAGACGGGCGCTTTTTTCACGTCCTTGATTTGACCAAGGGCATGGTGCGGGTCGAGCATCAGTGCGGCGACGATACCTATCACGGAGTCTATCGAGTGGTGGAACCGCGGATGTGGCTGTCGGTGTGGCGGATCATCGGCCCCAGAAAATCGCAAGTCATCACAACCCGCTATTTGCGCGTTACCGCCAATTAAGCTGGGCTTTTAGCCGAAAATAACCGATGGCAACCACGTCGCCAAGGCCGGGAACAGCACCAAAAGTCCCAAACCGATCACCTGAATGGCGACATACGGCATGACGCCGCGATAGATGTCGCCGGTGGTGACGGAATCGGGGGCCACGCCGCGCAGGTAAAACAGCGCAAAACCAAACGGCGGGGTGAGGAACGACGTTTGCAGGTTCATCGCCATCATGATGCCCAGCCACACCGGATCGATGTCCATGCGCAACAACACCGGGGCGACAATGGGCACCACGACAAAGGTGATTTCGATAAAATCGAGGATGAAGCCCAAAAAGAACATCACCACCATCACCACAAAGATGGCGCCCCACTTGCCACCCGGTAAATCGGCCAGCATAGTATGAACCAGATCGTCGCCGCCCAGTCCGCGAAACACCAACGAGAACACCCCAGCACCAATTAAAATGACAAACACCATGGCGGAAATTTCCATGGTCGTGCGCATGACTTCGAACAAAATGGGATCGCTGCTGCCATCCAGCTTGGTTTCCAGCACGCGCTTTAGGCTTGTTGCCAGCCCCCACATAAGCAAAATGGAGCAGCCCAACGCAACGACGATCGCCGCCATATTCACGGGATCAATGTGGTCAAGGTTCATGCGTAGATCGAAAACGTTGGCCAGGATGAGCATGATGATCAGGGCAATGCCGCCGATGATAATGGCGCGGCCTCGTCCTTCGTTTAAGCGTATTCCTGCCAACATCAGTGAACCGACTGCGCCCACACTGGCCGCCTCCGTTGGTGTCGCAGCACCACTCAGGATCGAGCCCAGAACGGCAACGATCAGCACAATCGGCGGCACCATGGCGTGAAGGATGCGCTTTAACAGCCCGTCGACGTTGAGTTCTTCTTGGGGAATGGCGGGGGAGCTTTCCGGCTTCAACCACGCCATGAGAATTTGATAGCCGATGTACAGGCCGACCAGCATCAGGCCCGGCAGCAGCGCGCCGGCAAACAAATCGCCCACCGACACGGGGGTCGGCGACCAGTTGCCGATGGCGCGTTGGGCATCTTGATAGGCGTTTGAGATTTGATCGCCCAACAGCACCAACACGATGGAGGGCGGGATGATTTGTCCCAAGGTGCCCGCCGCACAAATGGACCCGCACGACAAAGACGGCGAATAGCCCCGCTTGAGCATGGTGGGCAGGCTCAATAAGCCCATGGTGACCACGGTGGCCCCGACAATCCCGGTGCTGGCCGCCAACAGCGCCCCCACGACGGCGACGGAGATGCCCAACCCGCCGCGCAACGAGCCGAACAGCATGCCCATGGCGTCAAGCAGTTCTTCCGCCACTTTGGAGCGTTCCAGCATCACGCCCATGAACACGAACATCGGTACGGCGACCAAAATGCTGTTGTCCATGGCGGTGCCGTAAATGCGCGACGGGATGGCGCCGAAATCTGAAAAGGTAAAAACGTCGAACGACCAACCGATGACGGCAAACGCCAAGCCCGTTCCCGCCAGGGAAAAAGCCACCGGAAAACC
Organism: Magnetovibrio blakemorei; assembly: GCF_001746755.1. Taxonomy (GTDB): domain Bacteria; phylum Pseudomonadota; class Alphaproteobacteria; order Rhodospirillales; family Magnetovibrionaceae; genus Magnetovibrio; species Magnetovibrio blakemorei. The sequence continues at coordinate 53,935 of NZ_MCGG01000007.1, forward strand.
GCCCAGCAGCACCAGACAAACGGTGAAGAACATCACCACGGCGAGGATTTCGTTGAGTGGAATCAGGTCCATCAGACGTGCGCCCCGTCTTCGCGAGCCTGCCGGGTGTTATGCCCGGTCAGCGTCAGCAGGGAGCGCAAAAACATAGATACCCCTTGCACAGCCATCAATGAGGCGAATGCGAGAATCAGCGTTTTCAGAATATAGACAAAGGGGAGCCCACTGGTTTGGAGCGATGTTTCATGAGTTGCCCAGGATTGCACGACATAGGGCCAGGACCACCACCAAATGAATATGCACACCGGCAGCAATAGCACCAGTGCCCCAATGGCATCGACCATCGCTTTGGCGAACTGGGAATGTTCGCGATAAAAAATATCGACCCGTACATGACCTTCGTGCAGCAGCGTGTAACTCGCCCCCAGCAAAAACAAGATCGAATGCAGATAGATGACTGAATCCTGCATCGATTGAGAACCAAAGTTGAAGATATAGCGCATCACCACAATCAGGAACTGCACCAACACCATGATGATGGCGGTCCACGATACGATGCGCCCAAGCCGGTTGTTAAAACGGTCTATGGCAAGGTACAGCTGTTCGAGGAACCTCATGATTGCCTGCTTGCTTGGCCCCCCGCGAGGGAGACTGAATTCAAATTCGGTCTTGAGTTAAAAAAGGGACGGCGCAATCGCCGCCGTCCCAAATTGATCCCTGGTCCCGGTTATCCGCCGTACGTGTAATCGAGTGCGCGGGCGGCGGTGAAAGCCATTTCGGACTTGGACGTCCAATCCAGGGCTTGCTTGCGGAAGCTCATGAAACTGTCGTAAATTTTCCGGGTCATGGGGTCCGAAGACGCGACCTCCGCCAACACGACGCCCGACGCTTCGCCCAAGGCTTTGAGGATATCGTCCGACTGGCGGCGCAATTGCACGCCATGTTCTTCGACCAAAGTTTTCAGGGCACCGCCGTTGTTGGCGTTGAACTCGGCCAGCATGCGGTTGTTTTCGGCGGCGCAAGCGAACGCCACAATGGCTTGGTCTTGGGCGCTGAAGCTATTCCACACGGTGGTGTTGATGCCGCAGCTCAGCGTCGAGCCCGGTTCGTGAAAGCCTGGGTAGTAGTAATATTTGGCGACCTTATAAAAGCCCATGGCCAGATCGTTCCACGGTCCGACCCATTCGGTGGCGTCGATGGCACCCGATTGCAGGGCGGAGAAAATTTCGCTGGCGGGCGTGGTGATGGATTGCCCGCCGAGCTGACGGATCACTTCACCGCCCAGGCCCGGCATCCGCATTTTCAGGCCCTTGTAATCTTCGACGGTGTTGATTTCCTTGTTGAACCAACCGCCCATCTGCACCCCGGTGTTGCCCGCGGCGAACGCTTTGACGTTGAAACCCGCCGCCAGTTCATCCCACAGGTCTTGGCCGCCGCCGTAATAAAGCCAGGCGTCCATTTCCGTCGCGGTCAGGCCGAACGGCACGGTGGTGAAAAAGTTGAAAGCCTTGGAGTTGCCCTGCCAGTAATATTCCGCGCCGTGGTACATGTCGGCGGTGCCGCTGGACACGGCGTTGAAGGATTCCAGTGCCGGGACCAGTTCGCCGCCGCCGTAAAGCTTCACCGAGATACGACCTTCGGTCATTGCGCTGATGGAATCCGCCAGGCGTTGCGCACCGGTGCCCACGCCGGGAAAGCCTTTCGGCCAGGTGGTGACCATCTTCAATTGACGCAGCTGTTTGGAAAGCGCGGGGGCGGCGGGTGCGACCTCTTTGGGGGCTGCGGCTTGTTCTTCTTTGCCGCATGCCGTCAACGCGGCTGCACCAGCGGCCAGGGCCGCGCCTTTAACAAAATCACGACGTTTCATATTCAATGAATCCTCCCGGACAGGGCTTGTAACTTGGGGGTAAAAGTGCTGATTCTTTTGATGCGGACCCGACCCTTCAGATAGGTTGGCATCCCAAAAAAGACTATCTTGGTTAGCGAATGTTTCGCAATGTCTATTTGAACATTTGTTGCCGGTCCCGCAGGGAGACCTTCAAATGTATTAAGGGGCAAATGTAATAGGGGCCTTACGTCTCGGATGATTTGCGATGCAGCGGGGTGCCCAAGCGTTTCCATCCGTCTGGTGTATAAGCTTCCAAGGGGCGGAAATTGCGCTTGTAATCCATCTTCGGGCTGCCTTGAACCCAATAACCCAGATAGACGTAATCCAGGTCCAATTCACGCGCGCGTTCAATCAGCCACAAGACCACAAACGTCCCCAAGCTGCGGCTTGGGTCCGTTGTTGAGAAAAAGCTGTAAACCGCGCTTAGGCCATCAGCCAGACGGTCAACGAGACACCCGGCCAGCAGTTCACCGCTTTCGCTTCTGAATTCGACCAGGTTGGAATGTACAGGGGTTTCTTCGACCAAGGCACGGTAATCGGAATGGCCCATAAGCGCCATATCGCCGTCGCCGTGACGGGTGTCGATGTAGGCTTTGAACAAATCATATTGTTCGCGCGATGCCACGGCGGCGCGCTCGCCCACCTCCAGGTCGGCATTGCGCGTCTGAATACGCCGTTGCGTGCGGCTGGGGACGAAGTCACGCACCGGCACGCGCACAGAGACACAGGCGGAACAGCCATCGCACACAGGGGCATAAGCGATGGTATGGCTGCGCCTAAAACCGGCCAATGACAGTTTGTCATTCAAGGCCTTGGCCTCCGGTCCCATCAGTTCGGTCACCATCCTGCGTTCAATGCGGTCGGCCAAATACGGGCACGGCAAAGGCGTGGTGGTGAAAAAGAAATGGGTTTTAGAGGCCGTGTCGTAGCGCATCGAGCGTGTCCAAAATCTGATTGTTTCTATGAGAACAGACAAAGAGACATTGAGCAATCCTTCATATGAAGGTCATTCGCCGTTGATGATGCTTGGGGGCGGACCGGGCGGGGGCGCAGGTTCGCCGGTGCCGCGCAGCAAAATGATCGACAGGCGACGGTTCTTGGCGTCACTGGGATCTTCTGGAATCAAGGGGTCCGTCGCCGCTTTGCCGACAATGCGGGCCATTCGGGATTCGGGAACGCCCAATTTCAGCAGGGCGCGGCGTGCTGAATTGGCGCGGTCGGCAGACAGTTCCCAGTTGGTGTAGCTTTGATTGCCGCCGCCCATAGGAACGGCGTCCGTATGGCCGCTGATGGCGATGTCTTGAGGCATTTTTTTGATGATTTCGGCGACCAAGCCCAACACCCGTTCGGTGTGCTCGTACATACTCGCGCCACCTGACGGAAACATCGATAAGCCATCTCGGTCGATGAGCTGGATGCGCATGCCTTCCGGGGTGTTGTCGATCATCAGGCTTTCTGCCATCTGCTGGAATTCGGGCAGGGTTTCCAGCTTGTCTTTCAGGTCCTTTTCAGCCTTGTCGAACTGGTCTTGTTCCGCTTTGGCTTTGGTTTCCTGGGCGTCCACTTCGGCTTCGATGGGCTTGTCTTGCATGGCCTCGCCACCCGAACCGGCAGAAGGAGGCGGTAAGTCCATGGTCACCGTGGGGCGACTGACAGTGTCTTCCAAAGCCCCATCGACGGCCACCGTGGTGCCGCCCAAAATTTGTCCGGAACCACTTTGCGAGGTCGAACTGACGGTTGGGGCAAAATAATCCGCGATGCCTTCCAGCTGTTCTTGGGAAACCGCATTCAACAGCCACAACAGCAAAAAGAACGCCATCATCGCGGTGACGAAATCCGCATAGGCGATTTTCCACGCGCCACCATGATGGCCGCCACCGCCTTTTTTTATTTTTTTGATGATGATCGGTTGCTGGTCCATGCCGTTAGGCGTCTCCGGTCAGCGGGACGGCGTCCCCCAAATGTGCACTACAGACGTGAGCGGCCCCAAAGGGCAAAGCCGACATTATTCAGCCTTGCCGACATTTTGCAATGAATCTTCAAGATCTTTGAAGCTGGGACGCAGGTGCGCCGGGATGGTCTTACGGGAAAATTCAATCGAAACCTGCGGGGCATAGCCCTGCATATGGGCGATGATGCCAGCCTTGATGCAGGTGAAATAACTGGCTTCTTCATTCATGGTGGCACCCATGGATGCCGCCATTGGGCCGACGAACCCATAGGAAAACAAAATACCACTAAACGTACCGACCAAGGCTGCACCGATCAGGTGACCGAGAATTTCCGGCGGTTCGGTGATCGAGCCCATGGTGTGAATAATACCCAACACGGCGGCCACAATACCCAATGCGGGCAGGCCATCCGCCAGTGCGTTCATGGCAGCGTGAATGGCATGATCAGACTCATGATGGCTTTCCAACTCGATGTCCATGATGTTTTCAACTTCATGCGAGTTGGAGGTGCCCAGGGTCAACATGCGCAAAT
>NZ_MCGG01000008.1 GCF_001746755.1 Magnetovibrio blakemorei
TTTCGTTCCGGGGCTTTTTTGTTTTTCCCGCATCAAAACAGACCATTGATCGAATGCTTTGCATTGGCCGCAGGGTTGCCTACACTGGGCTCACCCTTACGCCATCGCATATCGGACATCTGTCATGACATCCCCTCTCCCCACCACGGCGCAAAACTGGCTGAGCCTCTTTCCCGCCTTGGAGTGCCTGGAAAACGACACCATGGCGCGATTGGCGGAGACTTCTCAGGTGGTCGATATTCCCGCCGGACAGACGATTTTTCGTGCCGGGGATGCCTGTCAGAGCTTTTTGTTGGTCTTAGGCGGCGTCGTTCGCGTGCAGATGACGTCGGAAAACGGCCGAGAAATTATCCTGTACCGGGTTGATGCCGGTGAAACGTGCATCCTCACCACCGCCTGTTTGTTGGGCCACGACCCCTATGGGGCCCAGGGCATCACAGAAACCCAAGTGCGCGCCGTGGCGATCCCGGCCGCCGTATTTCATCAATTGCTGGCCACCTCCCAGGTGTTGCGCGACTTTGTCTTCAAATCCTACGCCACCCGTTTGGCCAACCTGATGGTGCTGATTGAGGAAGTCGCCTTTGGCCGCCTCGATATCCGTTTGGCGCGCTTTCTGCTCGATAAGGCTGATGCCGACGGCACCTTGCCCCTCACCCACCAACAACTGGCCGTCGAATTGGGCAGTGCGCGGGAAGTCATCAGCCGCCAGCTTAAAGAATATGAGCGCCGCGGCCTCGTACGGCTCCACCGGGGGCACCTCACGGTGCTGGAGTCCGCCCAGCTCAGCCGCCTGTGTGAGGCCTAAAGCCAAGCATTTGTGTGTTTGTGACTTGGTTACAGACACCAGGGTACTTGATATGGTTATCTACCCCTTGAAATTACCGTTCATTACCGTTCAGTATCTTTAGGAGAGACCCATGAACCTTGGTAGCATTGATCGCATTTTGCGCATCGTCGTCGGCGTTGGTGCCGTCACCTTCGCCCTTCTCAGCAAGAATGAGTATGCCGTTTACGGCTATATTGGCATTGTGCCGTTGCTGACCGCCGTTGTGGGCATCTGCCCGGCATATCTGCCGTTCGGCATCAAAACCTGCAAAACCAACTAAGTCTATAGGGTCCCTGCTCAACAGCAGGTCCTGAAAAACGGATTTCGGGGCGTCACGGCGATCATTTCGCGCTTTGTGACGCCCCGTTTTTTTGGGGATGGATTCGCTTATGGAAGCCAATGGGGATGGATTTTCCGTCAAGAATGCACGGTGAGCGCCTTTTCATAGCCCCCAAATCGCCTGAAATGCATCCAAATGTGATTCTAAGCCTCCTTTAATGCACAAAAATTACCCCTACTTTTAAAATGATTACAATGTAAAATATGCATTTTTTCATCCATTATCAATGACTTGTGAAAAAACTTCATTTTATATTTAAAAAATATTGGCAAAATATTTTTATTTACCCCTAGACAGTTCATTAGTTTCTTCTTATATAAGGAACATACGATGTACCTGACACGATCAGCGACATCGGGAGACCGCAGGGATACCTCCCCTCCCCTCTGACACTCTGCGGACCCTCCTAAAGGACTCTCCGTCTCCCCCAGGACGTGAGACCACCCTTTCGAACTGGCCGGGCTCTTAGGAGTCCGGCCTTTTTTTTTCGCAAAAGATGTAAAGCCGCGCTGAAACGTGGCCCCGGACGTGAGCCTAGGACCCGCCCCAAAATGCCCCCTCAAGCCAAACGCGCGGCGACCACCTCATCGGCATTGCGGCCGACCAATTCCTGCAAGTGAACATAGCGAAAGTCATAGGTTCCCACCCCCAGGGTTTGAGACCTGAGATCAATGATCAAGTCGTGCATTTCAGCGGCGGGCAAATGTGCCGTTACTTCATCCCAACCGTGCCATTGATCGCGGGGCTGAAATCCCAAAATCTGTCCACGTCGCGCCGACAAAATCCGTTGGGCGTTGGAGGTAAACGTGTTCGGCACCAAAACCTTCACCTCACAAATCGGTTCCAGCAGCACCGGCTGACAATCGGGCATGGCTTCGCGCATGGCCTGTTGAGCGGCCTTTTTAAAGGCGAAATCGGAACTGTCCACATTGTGGGACTGGCCGTCGGTCAAGGTGACGTGAATGTCCACCACGGGAAAGCCCAAGGGGCCGCGAGCCAAATATTCTTTCACCCCCGCTTCGACTGACGGAATGTATTGGCGCGGCACCGCGCCGCCATGCACGGCATCTTCAAACTGAAAGCCCGCACCGCGCGCCAAGGGTTTGACAATGATTTCCACATCGCCAAATTCACCATGACCGCCCGACTGTTTTTTATGCCGCGCGCGCCGCGTCGTGGTGGCGCGAATGGTTTCTTTATACGGCACCTGGGGGCGCTTGCCGACGATGTCCAGATTATGACGCCCCGTCAGCTTGTCCATGACAATGCGCAAATGCATTTCGCCTTGTCCCCACAGCACCAGTTCACCCGAAACGGGGTCGTGTTCCAAAATCAAGGACGGGTCTTCTTCGCACAGCTTTTGCACCGCACCGGTCAGACGCACCTCATCGGCTTGGCCGTTCATTTCAATGGCCAAGGAATACAGCGGACGCAACGGTTCGGGCCAAGACAATTGATCTGGACCTGTGTCTTTGCTCAGCACATCACCCGTATGCGCGCCTTCAAGACGACCTAACGCCACCACGTCACCCGTCGCCACGCTCGCCACCTTGTCAAACTTTTGCCCCAAGATCTGATACAATCCCGAGATGCGCCCTTGGGGAAAATCTTGTCCATCTTTCAAGTTGTCGGACCACACCCGGGCAATCGACACCTTGCCCATGTGCCCCGCATGCAGCGTTTTAAACACCAAAGCATCGGCCTCACCCAAGCCCAAGCGTTGGGCCGTTGCGGAGGCTTCCGGCGTTTCATGACGCAACGCTTTCCATAAACGTCGCACCCCATTGTCGTGCTCGGCAGAGCCAAAAAACACCGGAACGATGTCGTCGTGGGCCAAGTCGCGTGTCAGATTGTCATAGACCTCTTGTGACGAAGGGCTGACGTTTTCCAGCAATTCTTCCAAAAGTGTATCGTCAAAATCGGCCAGCGCTTCGAGCATCTCTTCGCGCGCGCCCAGTTCCGCTTCCAGCAGTTTATCGGGCAGCCCAACCAATTCGGAGGTTTCGTGGTCACGCCATTTAAAAGCCCGTTCCGACACCAAATCCACGTGCCCGACCACGTGACCGTCTTCACGAATGGGAATTTCGCGCAACACCAAAGGATGGCGCGAATGCTCCTGCAAGGCTTCCAGGGTTGCTTTCACACTGCCGCCGTCTTGGTCCATTTTGTTGACGAACACCATGTGCGGCACGTCGTAATCATCCAACATGCGCAGCACCGGACCGACGGTAAGGGCTTTGGAGGGATCGGCTTCGCACACAACGATGGCGGCATCCGCCACCATCAATGCCCCTTGGCTTTCTTGCAACAATTCAACCGATCCGGGGCAATCCAAAATGGTCCAGGGATCGCCCAAATACGTGCAGTGTGCGACGTTCAGTTCCGTCGACATTTGCCGACTGCGCGCTTCGGGAGAGCCATCTCCAACGGTGCTCGCTGTTCGCACGCTGCCCTTGCGGTTAATGGCCCCGGCGGCCATCAGCAAGCTTTCCAACAAAGTGGTTTTACCGCTGAGATACGGGCCGATCAGGGCCACACAGCGTGGCGTCGATTTGGATTTGGTCATGGACAGCCTCCCTCTTCTCGGGTGCGGCCCACAATCAGGTCAAAGGAGCCTTTTACCCATCTTTTAGGGATAAAAGGGTACTGCTCCTCAACACGGTTGCCAAGAGATGATCCGCCCGTACGTTGAGATATTCCGTCCCACCGCTTCAGCTGCCGACTTATGTCGCAGGCGGCGTGACGGGTGCAGGCGCGGGGTCGTTTCCGGCGGGGGTATCAGAACCGCCCGTGCCGCCCGAGGTGCCATTGTACGCGGCCAGCAAAGCCGTCACCAAAGTCTGGATTTGCTTCGGCGCAGATTTCTGGACCGCTGACGTAATGGTCGTTTCGGTCGCCGCCCAATCGCCTTTCGCCAACGCGGTATAGATGGCGCCGGCATCCGCTTCGGCCACCGGAACTGCCACTTGAAAACGCACCGTATCGGTAAACGCGGTGAAGTCGGTGACGACATTGATATCGACGTTGTTAACGATCATGGCCTCTTCCCATCAATTTTAAGCGGCAGGTTTTTTCACGGCCGGGGTGCTTGGGGGCGTGCTTTTCTGGGGGGCCACGCTGATAAAATAATCCAGCGAACCCGACACCGCCAACGGGGCAAAAGCCTTGGCCTGCGCCTTCACCGACGCCCAGTCGCCACTGTCCATCGCCGCCTTCAGCGCCGCCGCCTTGCCCGGCGGCACCGGAATATCCAGTTCAAAATGGATGCGTGTCGACTGCATGGTGCAATCGGCCAAATACGCAACCGTCACAACGTCCATCGCCATAAGAGGCCTCCCCGAAATGCTCAATCCGTCCAAGGGTCACACCCTCGTCATGCTATTGACGGAGGTGGGAGAGGATTGTGAAAGGAAAAATATTATAGTCCATAGGATCGCCCGTCTCTGGACAGACCGACACGACAAGAGCATCATTAATCTTATATTATTTTTGCGATTGCCTGACTGATTTAAACGCACGATTCCACTCGGAAGTTTTGATCATGCCCCTTACATTTTCGCGCAGGCAATTCTTGATCGGACCATTAGCCCTGACGGCATGCCAATTTCCTTTTGCCACTTTAGCGGACACCGCATGCAAGCCGCTTAGGGGCTTGGTGATTCTGATTGACTTTCCCAACTTGCAACGCCCCTTCCAAAAACATTTTCCCATTGATCGCTTTCAAAAACTGAGCCGCTACGTTAGCGAAATGTCGTACGGCAAGGTCTGTGTTGAGTTCGAGTTTACAGACTGGCATCAAATGCCTGCCCCGATTTCCGAATACGCAATCTCACCCGCCAATCTCAAGGTGGACAAGTCTCGGGTTGTCCGTCTGCTCCAAGACGCCATTGACGGTGCCGACAAAGCACACGATTTCTCCCGCTTTGATTATGTTGCCATCTTCATGGGGGCCCGTTTCAAAGACTATGGCATGGTCGGCCTCTGTGGGTATCCGGGCATGTTGGGATGGCGACAAGAGATAGTCTTTAAAACTCAGGGCAAGGGCCAAGTCGTTCCCAACGGCATTGCCATCTTCACCGCATCCGCTCATTTAGGTACGCTTTTTCACGACAGCGCCCATGTCTGGGGCGGTGTGGTAAACGGCAAGCGCCGAGTGCCCTGCCTTTACGATCATGACCTTCAAGAACAGCATCCAACCATCGCCGATGATTTTGCCGCCGCCATGATCAACATGGGCTATTGGGACCCGATGTCTTGTCACTTTTACAAATACCAACAGCCGCCGCCGGGCATATCCTCTTGGACCAAGCTCCGCCTCGGGTGGTTGGCTTCCCATAAGGTCAAGACCATTGAACCCGGTGCCTCTAACGAGGTGCTGTTGGGGCCGTTGGAAGACGAAACATCCGATGTCCTCGTCATCCGCATCCCATTGTCACCGACACGCTCTATTCTGATCGAAAACCGTCAACCCATCGGCCTATTTGACAGCGTTCTGCCGGCTCATGGCATCTTGATCATGCACGCGAACGATGACATTGCGGAATGCCGAAATGGAAGGGCCCCCGTAAAACTGGTGAATGCCAACCCAACAACATCATATTTGACAGGTGCGGCGTTTGACCTTCCAGGCGTATCCGAGTACGCCGACCCGAAAAGCAATATCAAAATCAAGCTGCTTGAAAAAATCGGCATGTCCTACCGGATTTCTATTGAGAGAATTTCATAAATCACAGCCAAGAAAAAACCGTATCAGGATAAAACTGATACGGTTTTTTCATATTCGTATGACAACGGCCCCAATCGGGGAAGTGTTTACTTCAACGCGGCACATGCCCGCTGGATGCGGGTGCACGCTTCGGTGAGCGCGGCGTTCGAGGTGGCGTACGACACCCGGAAGTAGGGGCTCAAGCCAAACGCTTCGCCGTGCACGGCGGCGACGCCTTCGGCTTCCAACAGGTAGGTGACGAAGTCGCCATCGTTGTTGATCACTTTGCCGTCCGGCGTGGTTTTGCCGATGCAGCCCGCGCAGCTGGGGTAAACGTAAAACGCGCCTTCGGGCGTCGGGCATTCCAGGCCTTCGGCTTCGTTCAACATTTTGACGACCAGATCACGGCGGCCCTTGAAGGCATCGTTGTTGCCTTTGATGAAGCTGTGATCGCCGTTCAACGCTTCCACGGCGGCGGCTTGCGAAATCGACGAGGTGTGGGTGGTCGATTGCGATTGCACCTTGTTCATGGCTTTGATGACGTCGGCAGGACCGGCCGCATAGCCAACACGCCAGCCGGTCATGCAATAGGCTTTGGACACGCCGTTGAGCGTCAAGGTGCGGGGATACAGGCCCGGCTCCACCTGGGCGGGGGTGACGAATTCAAAATCGTCATAAACGATGTGTTCGTACATATCGTCGGTCATCACCCACACGTGGCTGTTTTCCGGCTTCATCAACACATCGGTCAACGCCTTCATTTCCGTGCGCGAATAGGCCGCGCCCGTGGGGTTGGACGGCGAGTTCAAAATCAGCCACTTGGTTTTGGGCGTGATCGCCGCTTGCAGGGCCGCCGGTTTCAGCTTGAAATTGTCCGTCACCGGGCAATCGACAAACACCGGGGTGCCTTCGGCCAACAGCGTGATGTCCGGATACGACACCCAATAGGGCGCCGGAATGATGACTTCATCGCCGGGGTTCAGGGTCGCCATCATGGCGTTATAGATGTTTTGCTTGCCGCCGCACGCGACCTGAATTTGCGCGGGCGTATAATCCAGTTCGTTGTCGCGTTTGAGCTTGGCGCAAATCGCTTGACGCAACGCCATGGTGCCTTCGACGGGGGTGTACTTGGTGGCGCCCGCATCAATGGCAGCCTTGGCGGCGGCTTTAATGTGATCGGGGGTGTCGAAATCCGGTTCCCCAGCGCCCAAACCGATCACATCCATGCCCGCGGCTTTGAGCTCAGCGGCTTTGGTGGAAACGGCAATGGTGGGGGACGGCTTAATGCGGCTCAGACGGTCGGCGATAAAAGGCATAATGACCCCTTCGTCAAAAGTGAAAATACTGCAGGAAACTACGACGAACGGTGCCAAATCGCAACACGCGAATGGACCGTGTATGCAAGGAAAGGCAAAGCGGCTACCATAAGCCCATGAACGCCCTGTCCTATCGTTTTGAGCTAAGCTTGCTGGCCCTCGTCGCCGCCGTGATGGCGTGGTCCGTGACGGGCCCTCATGACATGGCGACCTGGTGGATGGAAGCCGTGCCGGTGGTCTTTGTCGCCCCTGTGTTGATTTTAACCCATGGCCGATTCCCGCTGACCCCGCTCAGTTATGGTTTGATTGCGGTTCATGCGTTGATCTTGTTGATCGGTGCGCATTATACCTATGCCTTGGTCCCGGCGGGCCAATGGCTGCAGGACGCGTTTGACCTAAGTCGCAATCACTATGACCGCTTGGGCCATTTTGTCCAAGGCTTCGTCCCCGCGATCATCGCGCGCGAGCTTTTGATCCGCACATCGCCGCTCTGCCCCGGCAAATGGCTGTTTGCGCTTGTTGTGCTGTCGTGTCTGGGCATCAGTGCGGCTTATGAACTGATTGAATGGCTGGCCGGGGAACTGAGCGCGGACGGCGCCAGTGCGTTTCTGGGCACCCAAGGCGACGAGTGGGACACCCAAAAAGATATGGCGCTCGCCGCCATTGGGGCCATTGTTGGCTGTCTTTCGCTCGGGCGTTGGCAGGATCGCCAAATCGCCCAGTTGGGTCTAAAGGCGCAGGCCCCAGATGAACCTGGTTGACCTTAGCTGGCCTTCGGTTTGTCAAACACGATCCCATAATGATAGGGCGGCAATTCGACCACGCCGTGCAGACGAAAGCCCACCGGCAAGACTTCGTCCATCACCGCGTCAGGCGTCATGCGTAAGGCGGTGTTGGGGCCGCGCGGTTGGCCCAAGACGGTGGTGTCTTCTTTGGGCCGAGAGTGCCAGTTGACGATGGCCAACTGACCGCCCGGTTTCAAGGCGTTAAACACTTCGCGGGCCAGCTGTTGTTTGTCCGGGCAGCCGTGAAAGGTGTTGGCGATCAAAACGTAATCGGGCTGGGACGGCAATACGTTGTGCAAAGAGCATGCATCACATTCAATCCAGCGGATGGTGCCGTTCAGCACACCTGCGCGGGCCGCACGGTTTTTAGCCTTTTCCAGCAGCGCAGCATCCAAATCGACGGCCATCACCCGGCCCATACCGCCAACGATGTGCGCCAATGGAACCGTAAAGTGTCCATCGCCACAGCACAAATCCAGGACCGAAACCCCAAAATCAATGCCCAAGCGCCGAAGCACACCCTCTGGATCCGGCCATAAAGCCTTCCACCAATCCGAATCCGGCATCATCGTGGCCGGAAAAATTGCGGGATGATTCATGCTCATCACGCCTCCCCCTGTTGTGATTTGAGAAATATATAGCCCGATTCTGCCCTCAATGCGAGTCGATCATTACGCTTGCACCCTAGCCCCATCGTCTTATAACAAAGTCATGAGCGATCTTGTGAAACCCGGATATCTGGCTGATGCCCAGCCCAAGCCGCAGCCCAAGCCAGGCCAAGGACGGCCGTTTGAGCTGGTGTCCGATTTTGCACCCGCAGGCGACCAGCCCGAAGCCATTAAAGAGCTGGTTCAAGGCCTCCGAGACGGCGAGCAAAATCAAGTTTTGCTGGGCGTGACGGGTTCTGGCAAGACCTTCACCATCGCCCACGCCATCGCCCAAGTGGAACGCCCAGCGCTGATTTTGGCCCCCAACAAAACCCTGGCGGCGCAGCTGTATGCGGAAATGCGCGACTTTTTCCCTCACAATGCGGTGGAATATTTTGTTTCGTATTATGACTATTACCAGCCCGAAGCCTACGTCGCACGCACCGACACCTACATTGAAAAAGACGCCTCCATCAACGAACAAATTGATCGCATGCGCCATTCCGCCACCCGCGCCCTGTTTGAACGCCGCGATGTCATCATCGTGGCGTCCGTGTCGTGCATTTACGGCATCGGTTCGGCGGAAACTTATGCCGACATGGTGGTGAAGCTGGAAGTGGGCCAGGAATACACCCAAGACGACGTTCTCAAATCCCTGGTGACGCTGCAATATCGGCGCAACGACACGGCCTTTGGCCGCGGCATGTTCCGGGTGCGCGGCGACGTGGTGGAGATTTTCCCCTCTCACTATGAAGACCGCGCTTGGCGGCTGAGTTTCTTTGGCGATGAACTGGAAAGTATTTTTGAGGTCGATTCCCTGACCGGCGAAAAAAACGCCCAGTTGGACCACATCACCGTTTATCCCAACAGCCACTACGTCACCCCGCGCCCAACCTTGTTGCAAGCCATTCCGCAAATCAAGGCGGAGATGAAGGCGCAAATCGAAACCTTTCGTGCCGAAGGCAAACTGCTGGAAGCTCAACGCATTGAAGAGCGCACCACCTTTGATTTGGAAATGCTGGAAAGCACCGGACATTGCAGCGGCATCGAAAACTATTCACGCTATTTAACCGGCCGCGCCCCAGGTGCGCCGCCGCCCACCTTGTTTGAGTATCTGCCCGAGGACGCCTTGATGATCGCTGACGAAAGCCACGTCTCGGTACCGCAAATCGGCGGCATGTACCGAGGCGATTACAATCGCAAATCGACCTTGGCCTCGTTCGGCTTTCGCCTGCCCAGTTGCATCGACAACCGCCCGCTGAAATTTGAAGAATGGGACGCCATGCGCCCGCAGACCATCTTCGTTTCCGCCACCCCCGGCCCGTGGGAACTGGAACGTACCGGCGGTGTGTTCACCGAACAAGTGGTGCGCCCCACCGGCCTCACCGATCCCGAATGTATTGTCCGCCCGGTTGCCTCCCAAGTGGATGATTTGCTGGGCGAATGCAAAGCCTGTGCGGCGAAGGCAGAGCGTGTTCTGGTCACGGTTTTAACCAAAAAGATGGCGGAAGAGCTGACCGAATACATGCACGAGCACGGCATTCGTGTACGCTATATGCATTCCGACATTGAAACCTTAGAACGCATTGAAATCATCCGCGATCTACGTTTGGGCGCGTTTGACGTGCTGATCGGCATCAACCTGTTGCGCGAAGGCCTGGACATCCCCGAATGCGCGCTGGTGGCGATTTTGGATGCCGACAAAGAAGGTTTTTTGCGCTCCAAAACATCCCTGGTGCAGACCATTGGTCGGGCGGCGCGCAATTTGGACGGCCGGGTGATTTTGTATGCCGACAAGATGACCAACAGCTTGGACTACGCCATCGGCGAGACCAACCGCCGCCGTGCCCGTCAGGAAGCCTATAATCTGGAGCACGGCATCACCCCCGAAGGCATCAAAAAGCACATCGGCGATGCCCTGGGCTCCGTTTATGAACAAGACTACGTCACCGTCGATACCGGCGACAGTGGCGACCCGCATCTGGTAGGCAAAAGCCTCAAACAGCACATTCTTGACCTGGACGGACGCATGAAAAAAGCCGCCGCCGATTTGGAATTTGAAGAAGCCGCCCGCTTACGCGATGAAATCCGCCGCCTGGAAGCCCATGAGTTGGGCCTGGATGGCGCGGGCGTGTCTAAATTCGCCGCCGCCCAAGCGGGCGCAGGATCACGCAGAAAGACCAAAAAACGCTAACGTTTCGAGGACCCGTCATGTTTGGACCCAACAGCCAAATCCCGCTCCGTTCCACCGCCGTCGCCTGTGCCGTGTTGCGGCAAACGTCAAATGGGACTGAAGTGCTGGTCATGCGCCGAACCTTAAAGCCATTGGACGGCGTGTGGTCGTTGGTCACGGGTCATGTGGATGAAGGCGAAAGCGCCTGGCAGTCCGCATTCCGCGAGGTTGAGGAAGAAACCGGCCTGACGCCGTTAGCGCTTTACACCGCCAATTTCTGCGATCAGTGGTACAACCACCGGGTCAACGTGATCGAAATTGTGCCGATGTTCGTGGCATATGTGGATGGAGAAGATAACATTAGCCTCAACGAAGAGCATTCTGAATTCAAATGGCTCAGTGTTATAGACTCGATCAATCTGATTCCCTTCCACGGCCACAAAACCGCGTTGGAGCACATCCGTCACACGTTCATCGACAACACCCCACCTGAATGGCTCAAAGTCGAGGTTGGGATTTCGTCTTAGCCCACCAATTCAGGGCGCATCATCCAATTCAATTGCCAGCCAAGTTGGGCGCGCTCCAGACACACAATGGTGCCGGGCGTAAAGCCAACGGTGACACCGTCTTCGCGCCCGGTCAAACACCGCGCGACCATTCGGCCCAGAAACGGTTGGTGCCCGACGACCATCAAATCACCGCCTGCCGCCTCTGCACCGTGCAGCAAATGATCGGTGTGGTCGTTCGGACCAATCCCATCCAAATGCACTGAGGCTTTTCCAAACCACGCGGCTTTGGCCAAGATATTGGCGGTTTCCTCGGCGCGGACTTTGCCGGAATGTGCCACTTCATCGACCAACACCCCGCCATTAAGTAAAAAAGCCGCCATTTTGGCGGCGTCTGCCAAGCCCTGTTCACTGAGCGGGCGCTCCGGACTTTGCTCTTTGGTGAGGGCTTGGGCATGTTGCACCAAATACAGCTTCATCGGCTCAATCCTCTTCTTTTTTGGCACCCCGCACCAAGCGCGGTCCCATCATCCAGCGCAATTGCCAACCATCCCCATAAGGCCCCCGTGACAAAGACATGATGGAACCGGTCTTGACCTCAACCAGGCCACCATGAGGGTTTCCGGTCAACAAATAAGAGGCCGCTTCCCCCATAAACGGTTCATGCCCGCACACCAAGGTGTCATCGGTCCAGGTTTCCGCAACACTGGCGAAGGCTTTGACATTGCCCCAAGGTTCAATGCCATCCATTTCTTCAAGCACAATTGTGGGGGCAATCTGTGCGGAAACGATTTCGGCCGTTTCACGGGCGCGGGCCAAGGTGCTGTGCACGACTTTTGACACCGCAATGTCTTGACCACCCAAATACGCGGCAACGGCACTGACATCTTCACGTCCCCGCACGCTGAGCCGCCGATCAGCGTCTTCAGGCCCAAATTCAGCCTTGCCATGACGCATCAGATACAACCGCATGACAATCCCCCCTCTGTCGCTTTGCCCACGCTTAAAGTCTACCCATCTATGCGCCAAAGCGCCATAAGCGCTTAAAAGATTGTCATTTTATTTTTATTAAAATGAAACATTGACCTTATGGATGTAATGGTTTTAATTCGGCCCCTTATATAAGCCTTTTGGATTATACTCAGGATTGCACCCATGACCTTTATTCAATGGAACGACAGCTTTAAAGTTGGTCACGCTGTCATCGATTTTGATCACATGACGCTGGTCAACATCACCAATGAACTGTTCATGTGCGTTGACCGGGGCTCATCGGAGGCGCGCATTGAGCAAACCATTTCTCACCTGATTGACTATGTCGAACGCCATTTTCAACGTGAAGAGACGTTGTTTCTAGAAACCGACTATCCCGACGTGCAAATGCACTTGGCGATGCACCAAGACATCACCAAAACGGTGCGCGACATCGCGTTGATCTATAAAACCAAGCCCGAGGCCATCAACATTCATGAGGTTTTGGAGTTTCTCAAAAAGTGGCTGACCAACCACATCTTGAAAGCCGACCAAGGCTATATTGACTACTTAAAATAATTTTCCGTCCACATACCCAGATCCTGGCTTCAGCAGGTCCTTTTAGCGGGTACTTTTAGCGGGTCCGGGCGGCATCGAAAATCACTTTACCCAAGATCGTCGCCGGAACTCCGGCCTTGCCGCCTTCTTGGGAAAGAATTTCAGTCGCCCGGTTGAAAACATCCATAATCAGGTCTGAAAGATCGATGCTGAGGCCCTTCGGCAATTTGGTGAACAGGCCATCAACACTGACCACCAGGCGCTCAATCCCGATGCGCAGTTCATCATCGTTTTCCACCGTGCGCGACAAGTCTGCAACCTTGCGCGCCAAAACCAAGACAAACCCTTTGCTCCAGCACGTCACGCGGGCCTTTTGACCTTGCTCACTGAGCAGTTCCATATCTTGACGGGTCAAGGACTTGGTCAGTGCCTCGACATAGCCAGCCCCGCTACCGTGTTGTTCAACAGCATCATAAAGCTTTAGAATCAATTCGCTCAGGACGTAACCACGACATTTTGTCCCCTTAGGGCACAACAAACAGTTCTTCATTTAGGCGCTCCGCTGCCCCCCACTTCATTGTCATGTCACTGTAACCTTCGTAAGGCCATTTTTCTAGTGTGGTTTAGCACAAAGACAAAAAAAACGGCCCCCCATTTGTGGAGAGCCGTTTTGCAGAGTGTGCGGCGTCAGCCCGATAACGTCCGCGATGTCTTAATGCGCTGCACTCGACACGCCGAGGGCTGCGAGCATGGCTTCGGCGGTTTTGATCGACGCCTCAGCATTTGCTTTTTCTATTTCGCTGCTGGCCTTTTCCAGGTCTTGGCGTCCTGCGTCGAGACGCGTTTGCGCTGTGCCTTGGTCCAGGTCGTGAATGTAGGTGGCCTCTTCCGCCAACAGTGTGCACCGATCCGGAGTCACTTCAACAAAACCGCCGGACACAAAAATGCTTTCCGACACTTTGCCGTTTTCGTACATATCCACCACGCCCGGGCGCACGGTTCCGATCAACGGCGTGTGACCCGGCAACACACCGATATCACCCTCTGAACACGGTATAACGACCATGTCCACCAATTGCGCCTTCACCAGCCGCTGCGGCGATACCAGTTCGAACTCGACCCTGTCGGCCATGTGATTTACTCCAAACCCGAACGTGCGTTAGGCGGCTGCGGCGGCCATGCTTTTGGCCTTTTCGACGACCTCTTCAATGGTGCCAACCATGTAGAAAGCAGCTTCCGGCAGATGATCATACTCGCCTTCGACGATGCCTTTAAAGCCCTTGATGGTGTCTTCGAGCGACACCAACTTGCCCGGCGAACCGGTGAAGACTTCGGCCACGTGGAAAGGCTGGGACAAGAAGCGCTGAATTTTGCGTGCGCGTGAAACGGTCATTTTGTCTTCTTCCGACAATTCGTCCATGCCCAAAATCGCGATGATGTCCTGCAAGCCTTTGTAGGTCTGCAAAATCTGCTGAACCTGCGTCGCCACACCGTAGTGTTCTTCACCCACAACACGGGGATCAAGAACGCGTGAGGTGGAGTCCAGCGGATCCACAGCCGGGTAGATGCCGAGCTCGGCAATCTGGCGGCTCAAAACCGTGGTGGCGTCCAAGTGAGCAAACGACGTCGCAGGCGCCGGATCGGTCAAGTCATCGGCCGGCACGTAAATCGCCTGCACCGAGGTGACGGAGCCCTTCTTGGTCGAGGTGATGCGTTCTTGCAGCGCGCCCATGTCGGTGGCCAGCGTCGGCTGGTAACCCACAGCGGATGGGATGCGGCCCAACAGCGCGGACACTTCGGAACCGGCCTGGGTGAAGCGGAAGATGTTATCAACGAAGAACAACACGTCCTGGCCTTCTTGATCACGGAAGTATTCCGCCAACGTCAAGCCGGTCAACGCCACGCGCGAACGGGCTCCGGGAGGCTCGTTCATCTGACCGTAAACCAAGGCAGCTTTGGAGCCTGTGCCTTCCAGGTCGATAACGCCCGATTCAATCATTTCGTGGTAGAGATCGTTGCCTTCACGGGTCCGTTCACCAACGCCCGCAAACACCGAATAGCCACCATGACCTTTGGCGATGTTGTTGATCAGTTCCATAATCAGAACCGTCTTGCCCACACCGGCACCGCCGAACAGACCGATCTTGCCGCCTTTGGCGTACGGTGCGATCAGGTCAACGACCTTAATGCCGGTTTGCAGAATTTCTGAAGACGTCGACTGTTCAGAGAACGCCGGAGCTTCGTTGTGAATGGGGGCTTTGGATTTTGTCACCACCGGACCGCGTTCATCAATCGGCTCGCCGATGACGTTGATGATGCGTCCCAGGGTTTCCGGGCCAACCGGAACCATGATCGGCGCACCGGTATCGGTCACGTCCTGGCCGCGTTGCAAGCCGTCGGTGGAGTCCATCGCAATGGTCCGCACCATGTTCTCACCCAAATGCTGGGCAACTTCGAGAACCAGGCGCTTGCCTTCGTGTTGCAATTCCAATGCGTTTAGAATGTTGGGCAGTTCGCCAGCCTTAAAACGCACGTCGATAACGGCGCCCGTGATCTGGGTAATTTGTCCGATGTTTTCTTTGGCCATCGCTGGAGCTCCTTCAGGGGTGTGCAGCGTTTCTCTACAGCGCTTCAGCGCCGGAGATGATTTCAATCAATTCACTGGTGATATTTGCCTGACGCGTACGGTTGTACTTCAGCGTCAGCCTGTCGATCATTTCGCCAGCGTTGCGGGTTGCATTGTCCATGGCCGTCATACGCGAACCATGTTCAGATGCTGAGCTTTCAAGCATTGCCTGGAAGAGCTGGACACCGAGATTCTTCGGCAACAGAACTTCAAGGATTTCGCTTTCTTCGGGTTCAAATTCGTAAACGGCTTTCAACTCATGACCACCCACATCGGCTCCCAAACCTGCGTCTTCCGGCGCAAACGGGATCAGTTGCTGGCTGGTTACAATCTGCGTCATCGCCGACTGGAACTTGTTGAAAACGATGGTGCAGACATCAAATTCGCCAGCCTCAAACATGGCTGTTATGCGGTCTGAAACGGCAGTCGCTTCCGTGTATTCAATGCCCTTCTTGCCACCGATACCGGTGATCCGGTCCACAATATCACTGCGGAATTCGGATTTCAGAAGGTCACCGCCTTTGCGCCCGACGCACAACAGTTTGACTGTTTTGCCCTTGCCCCTCAGTTCATGAATGAGCCGACGGGTTTCGCGTACAATCGTGCCATTGAAGCCGCCGCAGAGGCCACGGTCTGATGTAAACACCACCAACAAGTGGGTTTGGTCTTGCCCGTTACCGGCAAGCAACTCCGGTCCGCCTTCCACACCGGCAAACGAGCCGGCCAGGGAACGCAGCACCGTGTCCATACGCTGTGAGTATGCGCGTGCGGACTCGGCGGCGTCTTGAGCGCGGCGCAATTTCGCAGCCGCGACCATTTTCATCGCCGAAGTGATCTTGCGCGTCGATTTGACGCTGTCGATCCGGATTTTTAGGTCCTTGAGGTTAGCCATGAGCCGTTGTCCCGCTCCGCTCCTTGAAGTCTACGATTAAGCGAAAGACTTGGTGAAGTCTGCAATAAACTTCGCCAGCTTTGCTTCGGTTTCCGCAGACAGGGCTTTTTCATCCCGAATGACGTTCAAAATATCGCCGCCTTTGGCGCGCAGCTCGCCGAGCAGAGCATGCTCGTAACGAGTAACGTCCTTGGTTGCGATTTTGTCCAAATGGCCCTTCACACCAGAATAGATGATGCAAACCTGTTCTTGAACGGTGAGCGGGCTGTATTGCGGCTGCTTCAACAGCTCGGTCAAGCGCGCACCACGCGCCAAGAGCCGCTGCGTCGCCGGGTCAAGATCTGAAGCAAACTGGGCAAACGCTGCCATTTCGCGGTACTGAGCCAGTTCCAACTTAATCGAACCCGCAACCTGCTTCATGGCCTTAATCTGCGCCGCAGAACCCACACGAGACACCGACAGACCCACGTTCACAGCGGGGCGGATGCCTTTGTAGAAGAGTTCCGATTCCAAGAAGATCTGACCATCGGTGATGGAAATCACGTTCGTCGGAATGTATGCCGAAACGTCACCCGCCTGGGTTTCGATAACGGGGAGTGCCGTCAAAGACCCGTTGCCCGCTGCATCGCCCAACTTACAGGCGCGCTCCAAAAGGCGAGAGTGAAGATAGAACACGTCGCCCGGATAGGCTTCACGACCAGGAGGACGACGAAGCAACAGCGACATCTGACGATAAGCAACAGCTTGTTTGGTCAAATCGTCATAGAAAATGACCGCGTGCTGACCGTTGTCGCGGAAGAATTCACCGATGGTGGCACCCGTGTAAGGAGCCAGGAACTGCATTGGTGCGGGGTCGGATGCGGTTGCCGCAACGACCACGGAATATTCCATCGCGCCATTGTCTTCCAAAGATTTCACCAACTGGGCAACCGTGGAGCGCTTCTGACCAATGGCGACATAAATGCAAAACAGCTTGTCGCTGTCGTTGCTGGCCGCTGCATTGGTGGGCTTTTGGTTGATGATGGTGTCGATGATGACAGCCGTTTTACCGGTTTGGCGATCACCAATGATCAATTCGCGCTGACCACGCCCGATGGGGATCAAGCTGTCGATCGCCTTCAGGCCGGTCTGCATCGGTTCGTGAACCGATTTACGCGGGATGATGCCCGGTGCCTTGACTTCCACGCGCGAGCGCTTGGCGTCCGTGATGGGACCTTTACCGTCAATGGGATTGCCCAAGCCGTCAACGACGCGACCCAAGAGACCTCGGCCGACGGGAACGTCAACGATGGTGCCGGTGCGCTTAACGATATCGCCTTCTTTGATACCCCGGTCATTGCCGAAGATGACAACACCGACGTTGTCTTCTTCAAGGTTCAGGGCCATGCCCTTGATGGCGCCCGGAAACTCGACCATTTCACCGGCCTGGACGTTATCAAGGCCATAAACACGGGCGATACCGTCACCGACGGACAACACCTGGCCAACCTCGGCAACTTCTGCCTCGGTCCCAAAATTTGCGATTTGATCTTTTAAGATTGCGGAAATTTCCGCGGCACGGATATCCATTATCCAATCCCCTTCATGGAGAGGTGTAGCTGCTGCAATTGCGTTTTAAGCGACGAATCGATCATGCGTGAACCCACATTGACGATCATCCCGCCAAGCAAGCTCTCGTCAACATCGGTCTCGACAGAGATTTTGGTCCCCACCGAAGCCTTCAAAACGTCGATCACGGCCTGAAGCTGAGCGTCTGAAAGCTTTTTGGCCGAAATGACATGTGCCGAGGATTCACCCCGGCGGCGAGAAAGTTCATTTAAGAACGCTTTGATGATGCCGTCCAGCACGGGCAATCGACGGTTCTGGGCGACGGTACCGACAAAACGGCCCGTAAGTTCGTCCATTTCGGCCTTCGCGCACAGCGCGGTCAAGACCTTAACCTGATCGCCCCGGGACAGGACCGGTGACGTGATCACCCGTCCCAAATCGGCACTATCGTGAATGAGAGCCCTCAATCCCTTGAGGTCTTCGGCAACCTTGTCCAGCTTGTTAGCAGACTCCGCCAGATCATAAAGAGCTGTGGCGTAGCGGCCTGCAAGGCCGGTGGTGGCAGTGGTCTCGGATGACACTTGGGAAGATTCCCTGACCTAAAGTGTGATACGGCGTTAGGAGAGGACCTAAGGCCCCCCGCAGAACGATCTTTGTGACGGCAAAAACAAAAATGCTGCCACTGCGAAACGCGGCAGTTATCTAACACACGGGTATGGGGGTTGCAAGGCGACTCTTTCGATATTTTTTTTCGCAGAAACACAGGGGGTTGGAGGATTTGTGACACAGCGCCCTATATGCTTATTTTCACATATTAGCGATATTGCATATAAAACAGGCTTGATGTTACAAAATTGGCTGAATTCTGCGCTAAATCAGTCTCTGCAAAAGAACAACGCAGGTGCACAATAAAAATGTTGGGTTTCGTATATTTGTCCCCCCTCATACACAGGCGCTTATAAAAAACTTTGCGGATCGACGTCAATTTGGATTCGCACCCCTTTTTCGCGTCGTTTTGCCACACCCAAACGCGCCAACCATTCTTGAATGATAGGTTGTGGAACAATGCCAGGCCTCAACTTCATCAACAAACGCCGACGATAACGTCCACGCAACAGCGCCAGCGGGGCGGGCGCGGGTCCCAAAACTTCGATGCCATCGTATCCAGGGGCCATGCGCGCCAAGCTCACCGCTTGCGCCTCAACAGCGGCCTCAACCTTGCCCGACACGATCAACGCCACCAAACGACCGAACGGTGGCATATACAATTCTTCACGGGCTTTGATTTCGGCGTTGATGAACTGATCGCGCACGCCCGACTTCATCGCCTGCATCACCGGATGGTCGGGTTGGAAGGTCTGCACCAGCACCCTTCCTGGATGCTGGCCACGTCCGGCCCGTCCGGCAACTTGGTAGAGAAGCTGATAGGTCCGCTCGGCGGCGCGCAAATCCCCGCCTGCCAAACCGAGGTCTCCATCCACCACGCCCACCAGGGTCAACATGGGAAAGTGATAGCCCTTGGCGACGATTTGCGTGCCAATGATCAAATCCACATCGTGGCGTTCAATGCGCGCAACCAAATCCTGAGCGGCACGCGGTCCGGTCAAGGTATCGGAGCTGGCCAGCGCCACACGAGCGTCGGGAAAGGCATTGATGGCTTCTTCGGCGACCCGTTCGACACCGGGTCCGCAGGCGTGAAAACTGTGCTCGGCATGGCATTCGGGGCACTGCTGGGGCATCCGGTCGATGTGGCCGCAATGGTGACATTGAAGCCGCCCCCGCACCCGGTGTTCCACCAGCCACGCCGAACAATTGGGGCATTTGAGACGAAACCCGCAGGTCCTGCACAGCGTCAGCGGCGCATAGCCACGCCGGTTCAAAAACAACATCGCCTGCTCGCCCGCTTGAAAGGTCTCTGTCAATGCGTCGATCAGCGACGGCGACAGCCACCGGGTCGCGGGCAATTTTTCGCGCCGCATGTCGATCAGGTCTAGGGCGGGTAACACCGCGCCACCGTGCCGTTGCGGTAAATGTAATAAACCATACTTGCCACTGCTGGCATTCACCGCCGTTTCCAGGGACGGTGTTGCGGACACCAGACAAATGGGAATTTCACCCAGATGGGCACGCACCACGGCCATATCGCGGGCGTTGTAAATGACGCCCTCTTCTTGCTTAAAAGCCGGGTCGTGCTCTTCATCGACAACGATCAGGGCCAAATCTTTAAACGGTAAAAACAGCGCGGAGCGCGCCCCCACCACCACTTGGGCGCGGCCATCGGCCACGGCACGCCAGGTTTCACGGCGTTCCTTCACCCCCAATTCCGAATGCCATTGGGCCGGAGGCGCTCCGAATCGTTTTTCAAAACGCCCCAACCACTGCGAACTCAGGGCAATTTCAGGCAGCAACACCAACACCTGCTGGCCGTGTTTCAAGGCTTCGGCGACCGCTTCGAAATAAACTTCGGTCTTGCCCGACCCCGGCACCCCGTCCAGCAGCACCGCAGCAAATCCGCCGGATTTGGTTTTCGCCACCAAATCCGTCGCCGCCGCATGCTGATCACCTGACAAACTTGGCCCGTCCAGAGTCGGGTCGGGGTTTTGCCATTGAGGTTCTTGAATCTGGCTGACTTCTTCCAGAGCTCCAGCTTTGGCCAAGCCGGTTACTACAGCAGGGGTACATGCGGCCTCTAGGGCGGCATCAGATGCACTTAAGGGTGGGCCGTTTTTCAGCACCGCCAACACCCGTTCGCGGGCGGGCGTCAAGCGCAGGTCGGGCATCTCTGCCGCCACCCGGTAGACCTTCACGCCTTTGGGCGATTCCAGGGCGTCCGGTACACTCATAGCCATTTTGAGGACCGCGCCCAGGCTCGACAATGTGTAATTCGCCAGCCACGCGATAAAGCGCCGCATCAACGCCGTCATGGGCAGGGCGGGCAATTTTTCGACGATGGCTTTGAGCTTTTGGTCCTCAATCTCGCCAGCCCCCGGCCCCCACACCACGCCCACCAGCTTTCTGGGGCCAAATGACACCCGCACAAAATCACCCGCGCGCACAGTCATGTCGTCGGCCACTTTATAGTCGTACACTTGGCCCAGCGGCACCGGCAGCAACACGCCGCAGCGCATACCGGGGAGAAACTCTTCTATGGGCGAATCGTCTTTTGTCATGCCCCTAATGCCCCGCAGCGTAAATTCAGACCCCTATAATCCTTGATGACAGCGGGCTGTAAAAGTCTTCGCCACCCATCGTCATTGCGAGCGCAGCGAAGCAATCCAGGATCGTGCACTCCGTGCCACCGTATGGATTGCCGCGCCCCCTTTGGGGGCTCGCAATGACGAAAACAATCAGACAATGCACGCACCCCTCACCCAATCCCCGAATATAATTATAGGTCATTATTTCCGTTCCTCGGTATTAAGTCTACGGAAGGAAAGCCTTAACGAAAATGGTTCATGATGAGCTCAGACGATTCGGCCCTTTATTTTCGCTGACACCAACAGGGGCCATTTAACTGTGAGGGACGCCCTATGACGACCAACATGCTGAATGCCGAAACCCTGCTGAACGATGAGGACATCGGCCAGTACCTTTTGGATAACCCCGGTTTCTTTTCCCGCAATCCGGAAATTTTGGTCAACATGCAAGGCCCCACAACGGCGCCCCGCGCGGACGGCGCGATTGATTTTCAATCCGCCATGGTCGACCGTTTGCGCGACGAAATCCAAAATCTCACCGCCTGCACTCAGGACGTGATTGAGACCAGCCGTTCCAACATGACCTATTTGACGCGCACGCATGCCGCCGTCTTGGCGTTGCTGTCGGCGCAAGACGCAGCCCACATGGCACGCATCATCACCGAAGATTTGCCGTTGCTTTTGGATGTGGACGTGGTCGCATTTGGCTTCGAGCAGCACATCAAAGCCGAAGCCGCCTTACGTTTGCCCGGCGTGCGCATGTTGCCGATGAATTTTTTGGATGCCCATATCGGTGAAGGCGGCGATGTAGCGCTGGTCCGCGACATGCTGGACGATGGCACTATTTTTGGCGAAGACTGTACGGCCGTGCGCTCCGCGGCCTTGGCGCGGCTGCGCCCCAGCGCCTATACGGCGGGCGGCGTCATTGCGTTGGGCTCTTATATGTCGGGCGCTTTTCATGCCGGCCAAGGTACGGACTTGCTGAACTTCTTGGCGCGGGTCAGTGAAAAGCTGTTCCAAAAATGGCTGGCCCCGGCGTAATCGCCCCCCCGTCTGCTGAGACGGTCGGGCCGCTCGATACGGTCCCTGCCGAGCCTGCGCTGAAACGCGCCCTTCAAGGTTGGCTGGATTGGCTCAGCCATGAAAAACGCTGTAGCCCCCACACCCTGTCCAACTACACCCGCGATGCCTCCCTGTTCTTGATTTTTCTGGCCGAGCATTTGGGCTACCCCCCCGGCGTTAAAGATTTAGAGCATTTACGCGCCGTAGATTTTCGCGCGTGGTTGGCGCGTCTCAGCGCTGACGGCAAAAGCCGCGCCACCATTGCACGACGCTTTTCGACCTTGCGCACGCTGTTCAAACACTTCGAACGCCAAGGCGTGCTCTCCAACGCCGCCATTCACGCTGTGCGCACGCCCAAGCTGGCCAAATCCCTGCCCAAAGCGCTGAGCGTTGAAGAAGCGCTGGAACTGGTAGAGCTGGTTGATGTTTTGGCCGCAGAACCCTGGGTCGGCAAGCGCGACCGGGCGCTGCTGTTCTTGTTGTACGGCTGCGGGCTGCGCATCGCCGAAGCGTTGGAACTGGACATCAAGGATCTGCCCAAAGGCGACGTCTTTGTCATCACCGGCAAGGGCAACAAACAACGTCTCGTGCCGGTTTTGCCCCAAGTTTCCGCGGCCCTCTCCCAGTACCTGAAAGCCTGCCCTTTTGCCCAATCGCCCAACCGGGCGGTGTTTTTGGGATCAAAGGGCAAACGTTTGCAAGCGGGTGTGGCCCAAGCCATGGTGCGGGATGCACGGGCCTATTTGGATTTGCCCGACACCGCCACGCCACATGCCTTGCGCCACAGCTTTGCCACACATCTGTTGTCCGGCGGCGGGGATCTGCGCACCATTCAAGAGCTGTTGGGCCATGCCTCGCTCAGCACCACACAGCGCTATACCGATGTCGATTCAGCACGTCTGCAAGCGGTCTATGCCCATGCCCATCCCCGCGCCAAACGGCAAAAATAACTGAAATTTCTGCATTTCTTTTATAAGCGACGTTCAAGAACCCGCTTTGTGTGCGCGCATAGTACTACCCACTGTGCACATTTTTCTCATATGAAAGAGCATAAACACACACAGGGGGAAATAAATAATGATCCGTTTACGCACGCTTCTTGCCGTCGCTTTTGCCGCACTTTTGTCGCTGCACAGCCCGGCCCAAGCCAATGAAAAAATGAAACCGTTTGTTTTGGCAAGCCAGGGGGCTGGCTCGCTTGCCGCAACAGTCACTGACACCACGTCGAAACTGCAAAACGCTGGTTTTGAAATTGCCGGCACGTATGCGCCCTATGACGGCGCAATGGTGCTCATCATCACCAATGACGCCTTAAAAGCCAACGCCGCGAAATCCGAATTCGGCGCTTATGGGGTCGCCCAGCGCGTTTCCATCACCGACGTTAAGGGCACCGTCCAGGTGGCGTACACCAACCCGACTTACATGGCCGCCGCCTACCGCATGGCCGGCGACTTGGCCGGCGTCAGCAGCGCGCTCAGCGCCGCACTGGGCAATCAGGGGGAGTTTGGCTCTGAAAACGGCCTGACCGCCAAAGAATTGAGCGGTTATCACTACGCGTTCTTGATGGAATATTTCGACGATCCGTCCAAACTGGCCAAATACGACAGCTATGCGGACGCCATCAAAGGGGTCGAAGCCGCGCTGGCCAGCAACAAATCCGGCACAACTTTGGTGACGCGCATTGACGTCCCGGGTAAAGACGAAAGCTACTTTGCCGTGGGTTTGTCGGGCGATTTGGCCAACAACGATACAAAATTTCGTTCCGATACCTTCATCATGAGCGAAATCGATTTCAAAGACACCCGCTCAACCGCACACCTGCCCTATGAATTCATCGTCTCGGGCAATCAGGTTTATGCGCTGTATGCACGCTTTCGCATCGCCATCAATTTCCCTGATCTGTCGATGATGGGTGACAACAGCTTCATGAACATCATGGCCTCACCCGAGGCCATCCGCGCGGCTTTGACCGAAGCCGCCGGTGGTGAGTTTAAGGGGAAATAAATCACATCGCGCGTCCGGGTCAAAACCGGGAGCAAACCGCTAAAGTATCTGCCGCCCGGCCTCAAGCAGGGTCTCATGCCGGGCGGCGGTCTTTACAAACGAGCACTCTTTATGGTTTAATAAGAACAATCATAAGGACACAATACTTGGAGTATACTATGCCAGATACGGCTCTGACACCGACTCCTTTACAAACCTATTGCCTGGACGAGGTTACCCGTCGCGCGGCGCGGGTGGCGCTTGCACAGCATGATGCAGTGCGTATTCCTTACATCTGCCAACTGTCCGGCAGTTCTGAAGAAATCATGATGATCAGCCGCTATGCCGCTGAGCGCATGGTCGTCGCGACCAAAGGCGCCATCGACACCGATGAAGCCCGGGTGCTGGCCATGGTTCACATCGCCAAACTGTGCATAAACGATATTTCTGACCTGCTGCACATGCCGGGACAAAAAACCGCCAAAATACTTATGGAGTTGGTGGCCCGCGGACTGGCCTTTTCGCACACCATCCATGGCGTGCTGTGCTACGTCCAAACCGACGGTGAGGTACACACCCAATTCACGGATTTAGCGCTGGGGGCTTTAAGCGCCTAAGGCACTGTTCTAAAAAAATACAATTGGGCCTGAACGGAAGATCGTTCAGGCCCAATGCATTTCAAAGACCGTTGGCCCGCATAAGGGCCGCTATATGGTCTATATGTGGATGGCCCGACCCAAGCACGCCAAGGCGGCTTCTTTCACCGCTTCAGAAGTGCCGGGATGAGCGTGGCTGGTGCGCGCTATGTCTTCCGACGCACCGCCGAATTCCATCGCCAAAACGATTTCCTGAATCAATTCACCCGCACCGGGACCGATGATGTGCGCGCCGAGCACGCGGTCCGTCTTGGCGTCCGCCAAAATTTTGACGAAGCCTTCGGTATCGCCCACCGCACGGGCGCGGGAATTGGCCATAAATGGGAATTTGCCGACCGTATAGGCGACGCCTGCCGATTTCAGCGCCTCTTCGGTTTTGCCCACGGCAGCGATTTCCGGGTGGGTATAAACGACGCCGGGAATGGCCCCGTAATTCACATGACCCGCTTGTCCGGCCAGAATTTCGACACACGCAATGCCTTCTTCTTCAGCCTTGTGCGCCAACATCTGACCACCGATAACATCACCGATAGCGTAAATGCCTTCAACATTGGTTTTGAAGTGCCCGTCGGTTTTCACGAACCCACGCGGATCCATTTCGACACCGACCTTATCCAGGCCCAGCTTGTCGGTGAACGGACGACGACCAATGGACACCAGCACGACGTCCGCCTTCAAGGTTTCGGCCTTACCGCCAGCAGCCGCTTCGACCGTCAGCGTGACGCCCGTCTTGGCCGTTTTTGCCCCCGTCACCTTGGTTCCGGTTTTGAAATTCAAGCCCTGCTTTTTGAAGGTGCGCGCCGCTTGTTTGACCACTTCACCGTCCATACCGGGGAGAATTTCCGCCAAGAATTCGACCACCGTGACATCCGCACCCAAACGCCGCCACACCGAGCCCAATTCCAAACCAATCACACCACCACCGATGACGATCATGGATTTCGGAACTTTGGGCAGATTCAAAGCCCCGGTCGAGGTGACGATTTGTTTTTCATCAATGGTCACACCGGCCAGCGGTGCCGGTTCGGACCCCGTAGCGATGATGATATGCTTGGCAGCAAAGGTATCCTTGCCGACCTTCACTTTGCCCGGTGCCGAGATCACGCCTGCACCGACAATGTGCGTGATTTTGTTTTTCTTAAACAAGAACGCTATGCCCTTGGTCAAATCGCCGACCACGGCGTCTTTGCGCCCCAGCATGGTTTTCAAGTCCAGCTTGGGTGCAGCGACGCCAACGCCGTGTTGTGCCAAACCGTGCCCGGCCTCTTCAAACAAGTGCGACGATTGCAACAACGCTTTGGACGGAATGCAGCCCACGTTCAGGCAGGTGCCGCCCAAGGTTTCGCGCATATCCACGCACGCGGTGGTAAAGCCCAATTGCGCGGCGCGGATGGCGGCGACGTAGCCGCCCGGTCCACCGCCAATAATGATGACGTCAAATGCGTTCTCAGCCATAAAAAAATCTCCGGCTCTATTTTAAGCTTTAAGCGTCCAACATGATGCGGTCAGGATCTTCGATGCATTCTTTGACTCGCACCAAGAAGGTCACGGCTTCACGACCATCAACGATGCGATGATCATAGGACAGCGCCAAATACATCATCGGGCGGGCTTCGATGGACCCGTCAGGCATGACCATGGGACGCATCTGAATTTTGTGCATGCCCAAGATGCCCGACTGCGGTGGGTTCAAGATGGGCGTCGACAACAAGGAGCCAAAAATCCCGCCGTTGGTGATGGTGAAGGTCCCACCGGACATTTCATCCATGGTCAAGCGACCTTCCCGCGCGCGCCGACCGAAGTCGTTGATGGATTGTTCAATTTGGGCAAAACCCAAAGAGTCGCAATCGCGCACCACCGGAACCACCAAACCGTTTTCCGTACCCACGGCAACGCCGATGTCGTAGTGGTTTTTGAAGATGATGTCGCCGTCGTTGATTTCCGCATTCACGGCAGGCAGTTCCCTGAGCGCCGTCACCACCGCTTTGGTGAAGAACGACATGAAGCCCAACTTGACGCCGTGCTTTTTCTCAAAGCCGTCTTTAAAGCGCTTGCGCAAATCCATGACGTTGGTCATGTCCACTTCGTTAAAGGTGGTGAGCATGGCGGCGGTGTTTTGCGCTTCTTTCAGACGTTCGGCAATGCGCTTGCGCAAACGGGTCATGGGCACGCGTTCTTCCCGCGGGCCAATGGGACGCGGCGGATATTGCGCGGCGGTCGGAGCCGTCGCCGCTGATGCCTTAGGAGCAGCTGCAGGAGCGGATGCGGATGCGGATGCGGGAGCGGGCGTAGCGGCTTTGTTTTCCAGATGCGCCAGAACGTCACCCTTCACGATGCGCCCGTCTTTACCGGAGCCGACGATGGTGCTGGCGTCGAGATGATTTTCATCGATGAGTTTTTTCACAGCGGGCGACAGCGCGTCTTCTGCACTCACCGCAGGTGCAGCCGCGGCAGCGGGGGCCGGTGCGGCGGCCGCAGAAGGAGCAGAGGCCGCAACAGCTTTATCATCAATGGTCCCCAACACGGCACCGACACCAACGTCCTGGCCATCCTCAAAAGCGATGGCTTTGAGCACGCCCGCCGCAGGGGATGGAACTTCCACCGTCACTTTGTCGGTTTCAAGTTCGACAATGGGCTCATCCAGATCAACGGCATCACCCGGTTGCTTGAACCACTTTGCCACGGTCGCCTCAGAAACCGATTCCCCCAGAACTGGTACTTTAATTTCGACAGTCATTTTAGACCTCTCGCTTTCGTTTGACCCCTCCCGGGGTTATCCATTTTGTTTAATAGTGGGGACGTTGATGCGGCTGCACCAGTTTATTCATGTCGCCTTCTAGGGCTTGGTCCACGATCCACTTTTGCTGTTCGACGTGATGGCGGTTCAACCCCGTTGCCGGGCTGGCGGCCCCGCGACGTCCGACATAATTCACGGTCAAGATTTTGTTGTTGAGATCACGCACAATGGTTTCGAGGCGCTGCGCGACAAACGTCCAGGCCCCCATGTTGGCGGGTTCTTCCTGGCACCAAATCACTTCAGCGTTGGGATAACGACCCAGCTGTTGCATCAAGCCCTGCCACGGGAACGGATAGAGTTGTTCCACCCGTACGATGGCGACGTCTTTGATTTCGCGGCGACGGCGTTCTTCCAAAAGATCGTAGTAAACCTTGCCCGAACACAAAACCACGCGGCGAATTTTTTTGTCCAAAACCAAACGATCGTGTTCCGGTAACACCCGATGGAAACAGGTACCCGGTCCCATCTCGCCCAAGTTGGACACCACCAACTTGTGACGGAGCAGTGATTTCGGGGACATGACGATCAACGGCTTGCGCAAGTTGCGGCGCAATTGACGGCGCATCACATGGAAAAACTGCGCCGGGGTGGTGACGTTCACAACCTGCCAATTGTCCTCGGCACACGATTGCAAATAGCGCTCCAACCGTGCCGATGAATGTTCCGGCCCTTGACCTTCATAACCATGGGGCAGCAACATCACCAAGCCCGACATGCGCAGCCACTTGGTTTCGCCACTGGAAACGAACTGATCGATGATCACCTGCGCGCCGTTGGCAAAATCACCAAACTGCGCTTCCCAAATGGTCAGGCAATGGGGATCTGACAGGGAGTGTCCATATTCAAAGCCCAACACACCCGCCTCAGAAAGCGGACTGTCGATCACTTCGTAGTGCGCCTGATCGCCGGGGCGGATGTTGTTCAGCGGAATGTAGCGTTCTTCGGTTTCCTGATCGACCAACACCGAATGGCGATGAGAGAACGTGCCGCGCCCGGAATCTTGACCCGACAAACGCACCCCGTGTCCTTGCACCAAAAGCGTGCCATACGCCAGCGCTTCCGCGGTTGCCCAATCGACCCCTTCTTGAGA
Organism: Magnetovibrio blakemorei; assembly: GCF_001746755.1. Classification (GTDB taxonomy): domain Bacteria; phylum Pseudomonadota; class Alphaproteobacteria; order Rhodospirillales; family Magnetovibrionaceae; genus Magnetovibrio; species Magnetovibrio blakemorei. The sequence continues at coordinate 28,680 of NZ_MCGG01000008.1, forward strand.
TTCGATCATGGTTCGTTTGGCCGCAAATTGGCGCAAAATTTTGGTGTTGGTGTGAAACAAGGCGGGCGGTTCTGAAATGGCGAAGCCCACTTCGCGCAGCAATTCCATATCGCACGAGGTATCGTCTTCGCGCATTTCTTCTGCGCCTTGCAGATAGAACAAACCGGCCCACTGGCCTTCCAGCCAGTCGGCCTTGTTGGCCTTGTAGCCTTCGGCCAAAGCGCGTTCTTTGTCCAGATGGGCCGAGAACGCGGCAACCATTTTATCGCTCTCGACCTCGGTCAACACACCTTGTTCGTTCAGCTTGCGAGCATAAATTTCGCGGGTGGTCGGGTGAGTGGCGATGGTCTTGTACATGATCGGGTTGGTGAACATCGGTTCATCACCCTCGTTATGACCATGACGGCGATAACAGAACATGTCGATGATGACGTCCTTGTGAAATTCTTGACGGAATTCCATGGCGATACGTGCGATGTGCACCACCGCTTCCGGGTCGTCGCCGTTGACGTGGAAAATCGGCGCCTGAATCATCTTCGCCACATCGGAAGGATACGGCGAAGAGCGCGAATACGACGGGTGGGTCGTAAAGCCGATTTGGTTGTTGATGATGATGTGAATGGTGCCGCCGGTCTGATAGCCGCGCAACTGCGACATATCCAACGTTTCCGGAACCAGGCCTTGGCCCGCAAAGGCGGCATCGCCGTGCAGCAACAAGCCCATCACCTGTTCGCGCTTTTCGTCGCCGATTTGACGTTGTTTGGCGCGCACTTTGCCCAACACCACCGGGTTGACGCATTCCAAGTGCGACGGGTTGGCCGTCAACGACAAATGGATTGATTGCTCATCAAACACACGGTCCGCCGAAGCGCCCAGGTGATACTTCACGTCGCCGGAAATTTCGAGCTCTTCGGGAATTGCCGAAACGCCCAGGAACTCTGCGAAAATGGCCATATAGGGTTTGCGCATAACCGAGGCCAGCACGTTTAAGCGACCCCGGTGCGCCATGCCCAGAACCACGGATTTAACACCCATCTGGCCGCCGCGTTTGAGAATCTGTTCAATGGCGGGAACCACGCTTTCGCCGCCATCCAGGCCGAAACGCTTGGTGCCTTTGAATTTGACGTCGAGGTATTTTTCAAACCCTTCCGATTCCACCAGACGTTCCAAAATGGCGCGCTTGCCCTTGATGGTGAAATCCGTCTGATTGCGAATGCCTTCGATGCGACGCTGAATCCAGGCTTTTTCATCCGGTTCCTGAATGTGCATGAACTCCACACCGATGGAACCGCAATATGTGGTTTTGAGAATCTGCAAGATTTCGCGCAAGGTCGCGGTTTCAAGACCCAGCACGTTGTCGATGAAGATCGGCCGATCAATGTCTGCGTCCGAAAAACCATAAGTGCGGTAATCAAGCTCCGGGTGCTGCTTGCGACCCTCCAGACCCAGCGGATCGAAATTGGCGATCAGGTGACCACGCACCCGGTAGGTGCGGATCAACATCAAGGCGCGAATGGTGTCCTTGGTCGCGGCGCGAATGACATCGGCACTGGGACGCACCGTACCGGCGGTGACATGACCGAGGTTCGGGCCTTCAACAGCGACGGCGTCTGAGGGACTGTCGACTTCCATCATACCGCCATGGCCGAATTTTCCGACCACACCGGAACTTGACGGCGCCCAAGACGCGCCCCGCAAATCGATGAGAATTTCACGTTCTTCATCGTCCATGGAACCAAAATATTTGGCCCACGACGGCTCAACCTGAGAAGGGCTTTCGGTATAACGAGCATAAAGCTCGGCAACGTATAGCGCGTTTGCGCCAGATAGGAATGTATCTGCTGTTTGTGCCATGGGTCCCTTACAAGTCGTCCGCGCCCATTGCCCGGATCAACCTGCCCTCTGTGTCTATCCCCCTCATTAACCCGAACCCGGCCCGCTCTCGCGGGCCGGACGGTGAATGCGCTTTAGCCCTTCAGGACTTCAAGCATGGTCTTGCCGAGTGTTGCCGGTGAAGAGGCCACGGTGATGCCCGCGCTCTTCATCGCCTCGATCTTGTCGCCCGCGGTCCCCTTACCGCCGGAAATGATCGCACCCGCATGGCCCATGCGACGTCCCGGCGGTGCCGTGACGCCGGCAATAAAGCCAACAACTGGTTTTTTAATTTTTGAGGCCTTCAAAAATGCAGCGGCTTCTTCTTCGGCTGTGCCACCGATTTCGCCGATCATGATGATGCATTCGGTTTCATCGTCAGCCAAGAACATGTCCAGGCAATCGATGAAGTTGGTGCCGTTGACCGGATCACCGCCGATACCGATACACGTCGTCTGGCCCAAGCCCGCATGGGTGGTCTGCGCCACCGCTTCATACGTCAATGTGCCCGAACGCGATACGATTCCGACTTTACCCCGGGTGTGGATGTGGCCCGGCATAATGCCGATTTTGCATTCGCCGGGCGTGATCACGCCCGGACAATTGGGGCCGACCAAACGGGTTTTGGACCCCGCGAGCGCGCGTTTGACTTTAACCATGTCGAGCACGGGAATACCTTCGGTGATACACACCGCCAATTCAATTTCCGCGTCGATGGCTTCCAAGATGGCGTCCGCCGCAAAGGGCGGGGGCACATAGATGACGGTGGCATTGGCCCCGGTGCGTTCAACCGCATCGGCGACGGTGTCAAACACCGGCAAGTCCAGGTGCGTCGTGCCACCCTTGCCCGGCGTCACGCCGCCGACCATTTGGGTGCCATACGCAATGGCCTGTTCGGAGTGGAACGTCCCCTGCGCGCCGGTGAAGCCCTGACAGATGACCTTAGTGTGTTTACCTACGAGTACGGACATCTTACGCGGCCTCCTTCACGGCTTTGACGATCTTTTCAGCGGCATCGCCCAGATCATCGGCAGAGACGATGGGAAGTCCCGAATCAGCCAAAATTTTCTTACCCAATTCGACGTTGGTGCCTTCCAGACGGACCACCAACGGCACGTTGAGGCTGACCTCGCGGGCTGCGGCAACCACGCCCTCGGCGATCACGTCGCAACGCATAATGCCGCCGAAGATGTTGACCAAGATGCCTTCGACATTGGCGTCTGACAGGATCAACTTAAACGCCGTGGTGACGCGCTCTTTGGTCGCCCCACCGCCAACGTCCAGGAAGTTGGCAGGATCACCACCAAACAATTTGATGATGTCCATGGTCGCCATGGCCAGACCCGCACCGTTCACCATGCAGCCGATATTGCCGTCTAACTTGATGTAGTTCAGATCGTGGCGTGCGGCTTCCAGTTCGGCGGGATCTTCTTCGTCTTCGTCGCGCAACTCAGCCACATCTTTTTGACGGAACAAAGCGTTGTCGTCGAAATTCATTTTGGCATCCAGCGCCATCACAGCGCCTTCGCCCGTCACCACCAACGGATTGATTTCCATCATCGAAGCATCAAGTGCATTGAAGGCCGCGTACATGCCCAGCATCAACTTCACCGCTGCGCCGACTTGCTTGCCTTCAAGACCCAGACCAAACGCCACCCGACGGGCGTGGAACGGCAACATGCCGGTGGCCGGGTCGATGGTGATGGTGAGGATTTTTTCCGGCGTTTTGGCGGCGACTTCTTCGATGTCCATACCGCCTTCGGTCGACGCCATGATGGTGATGCGCGAGGTGGCGCGGTCAATCAGATAGCTGATATAGAGTTCGCGCTGAATGTCGCAGCCCTCTTCGATATAAACGCGTTTAACTTCTTTGCCTTGGGGCCCGGTTTGATGGGTCACCAACTGCATCCCCAACATGGCGTTGGCGGTGTCGCGGACGTCCTCAACGGACTTCACAACTTTTACGCCGCCACCTTTGCCGCGACCGCCGGCATGAATTTGTGCTTTGACAACCCAAACCGGACCGCCCAATTCTTTGGCCACAGCTTCGGCCTCGGGCGCGGTGTAAGCCACCTTGCCCTTCGGCACGGCAACGCCATACTTGGCGAGCAGCTGCTTGGCTTGATACTCATGAATGTTCATCTGACTGTATCCTCTCAGGGGGCATAGAAGCGCCCCCTGCCCTGATGAGATTTATTAGGCCTGTGTCGGTGTGGTCGTGGGTGTCGGCGTCGCGACAGCCGCTGCTTTTTTCACGGCAGCTTTTCTCGCCGGAGCTTTTTTAGCAGGTGCCTTCTTAGCCGGAGCCTTTTTGGCCGCTGCTCTTTTAGCCGGAGCTTTTTTCGCAGGTGCTGCGGCGGCAGCTTGCAGCTTTTTGATGGTGTCGACCAAGCCGAACACAGCCTTCACGGACTTGTTGAAAAGGGCTTTTTCTTCGCGATCAAGCTTGATTTCAACGATCCGCTCCACGCCCTTCGCCCCGATCACGACCGGAACGCCGACGTACATGTTCTTCACGCCGTATTCGCCTTTAAGGAACGCCGCGCACGGCAGCACGGCTTTTTTGTCTTTCAAGTAAGCTTCGGCCATTTTGATGCCCGCAGCGGCCGGTGCATAATAAGCCGAGCCGGTTTTCAGCAAGCCGACGATTTCGGCACCGCCATCACGGGTGCGCTGTACGATCTCGTCGATTTTGGCCTTGGTAGTCCATTTCATGTCGATCAAATCGGTCACGGGAATGCCGCCGACAGTGGAATAGCGAGGCAACGGCACCATGCTGTCGCCATGACCGCCCAGAACAAACGCGGTCACGTCTTCGACGGACACGCCGAATTCTTCAGCCAGGAACAAACGCATGCGCGCACCGTCCAAAACACCGGCCATACCGACGACCATGTGCGGCGGCAAACCGGAAGCTTCGCGCAGCGCCCAAACCATCGCATCGAGCGGATTGGTGATGCAGATCACAAAAGCTTTCGGTGCATATTTTTTGATGCCTTCGCCAACCTGCTTCATGACACCGACGTTGATGGACAACAAATCATCACGGCTCATGCCCGGCTTGCGCGCGATGCCTGCGGTGACGATAACCACGTCTGCACCCTTGATACCGGCGTAGCTTTTGGTGCCTTTGAGGTTGGAGTTGAAGCCTTCGATGGGGCCGGACTGGGCGATGTCGAGCGACTTGCCCTGGGGCACACCGTCCATGATGTCGAACATGACGATGTCGCCCAAGTCTTTGACTGCCGCCAAGTGTGCAAGGGTGCCGCCAATATTGCCTGCACCGATCAATGCGATTTTACTGCGTGCCATAATATTTCCCTGTCCTTTATCTTCGAAAGTGTCGCGTTAGCGTCAACGTTAAGTGTGCCTGTAACTGTGTCAGTGTGTTCATATAGGCTGATTTCCCAGCCCCAGCGCTTCATGTTGCGCTGCACAAAAATCTTCTGGTTTCGTAGCGCGAATTCTTGCCCGGGGCAAGACCAAAACTGCCCAAAGGGGTGGGATTCTTGTTCTAACCCCTTTTTGCTGCATTTCTCGCGTCGTTTGGGGCATCATCCGCCGCGTTTTTCGTGCCCTAGTTCCATGTAAGACTCCGATTGCATTTCCACAAGTCGCGATGCCGTGCGTTCAAATTCAAATGACCCTTCCCCGGCCACGTACAGGTCCATCGGACCGACGGCGGCGGAACAAATGAGCTTCACGTGCCCTTCGTACATGGCGTCGATCAGCGTTACAAAACGATGCGCCATGTCTTTGTTATCGGGTCCCATCTGGGGGATGGAAGGAATAATCAAGGTGTGAAAACGCCGCGCCAGTTCCAGGTAATCCGCAGGCCCCAGTGGTCGTCCGCAGATATCGGCAAACTGCACCATGGCCACACCTTGGGCCGCCTTGGGCACGGCGACGTCGCGGCCTTGCACGGGAATGGTGGCCGCATGCGGTCGCGCCCCGTGAGTCAAGGTGACAAACGCTTCTTCCAACTTGGCACGAGCCTCCCCATCGTCGGGAAACAGGTACACGTTTAATTGGCGCATATGCTCCAGGCGGTAATCCAGTTTGCCGTCGAGTTGCAACAGATCCATTTTTTCTTCAACCAGATCGATAAACGGCAAAAACGCTTCGCGCTGCAATCCGTTTTTATACAAATCGCACGGCGGACGATTGGACGTCGTCACCACCACCACGCCCTTTTCAAACAGAACCTTAAACAGGCGGCTGAGGATCATAGCATCGGCGATGTCGGTGACTTGAAATTCGTCAAAGCACAACAGCGCCGCTTCCGCCGCAATTTGTTCGGCGACGGGGGGGATCGGATCAGCTTCGCGGCCTTTGAATTTTCGATACTCATTCAAGCGAATGTGCACTTGCTGCATGAACGCGTGAAAGTGCACGCGGCGTTTGCGTTTGACCGGAGCGTCGTCAAAAAACATATCCATCAGCATGGATTTGCCGCGCCCCACACCGCCATAAAAATAGAGACCTTGAGGCGGATTTTCGCGGCGACGTTCCAGACCGAAACGCTCTTTCCAGCCCACCGGGCCGGAGCGGGGTTCGTATTCCATAAGGGCCTTGTGAAGGCTTTGCAGTTTTTCCACGGCCAGCGCCTGCGCCGGGTCGTGCTTCAATTCGCCCGCCGCAATACGAGCGCGATATTCGTTCAGTGGTCCTGTGGGCGCAGGAAGCGCGCCCTCGGAAACGGGTCCATCAACTGAGGACATGGGAGGTCTCAAGCCTTAATTTGGCGTCTGTGCCTTATCAGGGTAAGAATTTGCCAGCCCTTTGTAAATAACTGTTTTTTTGTACTTTATGACTGCGCGAGAATGCCCCCTTGCCCCCAGACAAGGAGCCGGGCAAACTGGCTGTTCATACACCATCGAATGAAAGAAGCGCCCTCATGATTGGCGAAAGTTTATTGGAACACGAGCCCGTCATTCGACTCGGCGCGTTCTTTTCCATCTTCGCCATCATGGCGCTTTGGGAAATCGTCCAACCGCGCCGTGCGTTAAGTGTGTCCAAAAAACTACGTTGGACTTCCAACTTGGGGATTGTTGTTCTCAACACCGTCATCGCGCGACTGGTGCTGCCCATGGCCCCGGTGGCGTTTGCTTATGTGGCTCTGGAGCGCAGTTGGGGCGTGTTCAACTTGGTAGCCTGGAACGGCTGGGTGGAGCTGGTGGCGGCTGTGGTGTTGCTGGATTTTTTCATCTGGCTTCAGCATGTCATGGTCCACGCCATTCCGTTGTTTTGGCGCTTGCACCGCATGCACCACGCCGATCTCGATTACGACGTTACCACCGGGGCGCGTTTTCACCCCATCGAAATTTTGCTGTCTTTGGCCATTAAATTCGCCGTCATCGCCCTGTTGGGGGCAAGCCCCGTTTCCGTGCTGATTTTTGAAGTGGTGCTCAACGCCACCGCCATGTTCAATCATTCCAATGTTAAATTGCCGCTGGGTTTGGACGCGGTGCTGCGTTTGTTGGTGGTGACGCCGGATATGCACCGGGTGCATCACAGCGCCATTGCGCGCGAATGCAATTCAAACTTCGGCTTTAACTTGCCCTGGTGGGACCGCCTGTTTGGCACCTACATGGCCCAGCCCCAAGACGGCCACGTCGGTATGACCATCGGCTTGGACGTGTTTCGTGAAGAACGAGACGAGCGCTTGGATCAAATGCTGATCCAACCGCTGCGGGACGCCCAAGGCCAATACGCCATCAATCGCCGCGATTGGGATTGACCATGGTTGAAAGCTTGAAAGCCGGGCGCGTCACCGAAACCCATACCTTTGAAGTCGTGCACATCGGCCTCGACATGACCTTTCACCACCCCAAGGGCCGTGACCTGCGCCTGGCTCCCGACGTGGTTGAAGCGTTTGAGACGGAACGCGAAAATGCCGAAATCTTCATTCAAAACGCATCCGGCACGGGCTTTTCCACCGAAGAGCTGCTAAGCTGGTTTTTGCTCCAAAGCGGCACCACACTGGCCGAACAATTGCCCAAGGCGGCCCTGGAAAAAGGCGAAGGCCACGTCTTCGTCACCTTTCCCATCCGCTTTGAAAAAGGCACCTTTCACATGCTCACCGAAGAAGGTCCGCAAGATTTGTCGGCGCTGAAGCTGATGTCTAAAATCACCGTGCACAAGCGCACGCCGTCTCCCCTGTAAGGAACCACCCCCATGCCCCAGACATCTGAGCGCGAAGATCACCGCAGCCCCGCAGAGATTCATAAGGCGCAGCGCATGATGGTGTTCATCTTTGGTTTTGCGACCTTGATTCCGGCCCTTTGGATGACCCTCATCGGGTGGTCAGGGCTCACCAGTTCCGCCGCCGCGCCCACCAGCGGCAGCGCCGAATTTACCAGCTTCGTCGTCTATTGGGGTTTGGCCGCCCCGGGGGTGTGGTTGACGGCCAACGTTATCGCACTCAGACGAATCCAGGCGGGCAACGGTGAAAGCGCTCGGCATTTTCCCTTGATTCCGGCGTTTTGGGCCATCATATGGTTTGCCAGCCAAGTCGCGGGCTGAACCTCACACATTTCCCCCTCACGCAGAAGTGATGTGCATCCACGGCTTTCAATTGTGCGGGTGCAATTCATGCCTTTATTTATACGTTTTACCGCTGTATAACTCTCCCCCTCCCCAACTTTGCATCTTAGGATGATCATGCGCCATTATCTTCATATCGATTTAAAAACCCAAACTGTCCGTAAAGAAGAACAGAACGGTGAGGTCCTTGCGCGCGCCGGTCGCTACCTGATTGCAAAGTCTCTTCTGGAAAGTGGTGTGGCGACGGTTGATCCGCTGTCTGCCGACAACCCCTTGATTTTTTCCGCCGGTGTGTTCGCCGGAACCAACTTTTCCAACGCCAACCGCATCAGCGTCGGCTGCAAAAGCCCGCTGACGGGAGGCATCAAAGAAGCCAACGCCGGCGGCACCTTTGCCTTTGCCTTGGGCCAGTTGGAATTGTCCGGCCTCACGTTGCATGGCAACAGCGACACCTGGGTGATTATTCGCATCCCCAAGGAAGGTGAAATCACCTTTGAAGATGCATCGCCTTATTTGGGCAAAGGCAACGCCGAAGCGGCGCACATGCTCCATGAAACCTACGGCGATAAAACTTCCATTGCGCTGTGCGGCCCGGTTGGCGAATACGGCGGCCTGATCGCAGGCGTTTCTTTTTCCGACACCGACAACCGTCCGTCGCGTCTGGCCGCGCGTGGTGGCGTTGGCGCGGTGATGGGCACCAAGAAGGTCAAGGCGATTGTCATCGACAAACACAAAATGCCAACCTTCCACGACCGTAAAAAGGTGATGGGTGCGGTGCGCGCTTATGGCGACAAACTGGCCGAAGATCCCAAAGCGCAAGCGCTGCACAAATTCGGCACGGCGATGGCGGCGGATGTGATGAACCACATCGGCGCAATCCCCGTAAACAACTTTTCCATTGGCCGCGCAACCCCCACTGATAGCACCTATTTTGCCATGGGCGGCGATGCCCTATTGGAACAAAATGCGGCGCGCGGTGGCGATCATTCTCATGCGTGCATGCCCGGTTGCCAGATCAAATGTTCCAACGTCTATGTGGATAAAGACGGCAAAGAAGTGGTCTCGCCGGTGGAATACGAAACCATCGGCGTTATGGGCACCAACTGCGGTCTTAAGGACCCGGACGATCTGGCGGATCTCAATTTCGACGCCAACGATTTAGGCATCGACACCATCGAAGCGGGGGCCCTGCTGGCCGTCTTGATGGAAGCGGGTGACGCTGAATTTGGCGACGTCGCTTTCATGAAAAAGGCCATGAACGATATGCGTTTGGGCAACGAGCGGGGCCGTGAATTGGCCCAAGGCGTGGCCCGGGTTGGCAAAGCGCGCGGCCTCAAACGATTGCCCGTGATCAAAAAACAAGCGCTCAGCGCCTATGACCCGCGGGTCACCGAAGTCACCGCCATCTCCATGATGACCACGGCCCAAGGTGCCGATCACACGGTGGGCAACTTCCCCACCTTTAACAGCACCAATGTTTCGGTCGCCGATTTGGTCAAGGAAAGCTTCGAGCTGCAAGTCCTGTGCGCCACCAACGACAGCCTCGGCATGTGCCTGTTTGGCCGTTCTGTGACCAACACCCACCAGGAAATGATGATCGACGCCATCAACGATGCGCTCGGCACGGATTTGGATGTGGGCTTTTATGCGCGCCTCGGCTTTGAAACCTTGCAGTTGGAACACCGGTTCAACATCGAAGCCGGATTTGAACAAAACGACGACGCCCTGCCCATGTTCTTCAACGACGAACCCCTGCCCCCCACCAACAAAACATCGCGCCTCATGGCCGCCGATGTCACCCCGGTGATGCATAAGCTTTTGGCGGGCTAAATCTGCCCCGTCCCAAAACAAAAAAGGCCGCCAGTTTTGCTGGCGGCCTTTTTTCTGTGATGCTGAACTTGTTTAACGGCGCTTCAACAACAACTGCTTGATTTCCGCAATGGCCTTGCCCGGATTCAAATGTTTGGGACACGTGTTGGTGCAGTTCATGATGGTGTGGCAGCGATACAGTCGGAACGGATCGTCGACGTTGTCGAGCCGTTCGCCCTTGGCTTCATCGCGGGAATCCGCGATCCACCGATAAGCCTGCAACAAAATGGCTGGACCTAAGTAGCGATCACCGTTCCACCAATAGCTGGGGCAGCTGGTTTGGCAGCAGAAACACAAGATGCATTCCCACATACCATCGAGCTGCTTGCGCTCTTCCGGACTTTGCAGGCGTTCGCCGGTGGGGGCCGGGGTATCCGATTTCAGCCATGGCTCAATCGACGCATACTGCGCATAAGGCACCGAAAGGTCGGGCACCAAATCCTTAATCACCGGCATGTGCGGCAACGGATAGATTTTGACATCGCCGCGGATGTCTTTGATGGGCTTGGTACACGCCAGCGTGTTGGTGCCGTCGATGTTGAACGCACACGATCCACACACACCTTCACGGCATGACCTGCGGAAGGTGAAGGTGCTGTCGATCTCGTTCTTGATCTTGAGCATCGCGTCCAGGACCATCGGTCCACACGTCGCCAAATCGATCTCATAGGTATCGAGGCGTGGGTTTTCCCCGCTGTCGGGATCAAAGCGATAGACCTTGAACCGTTTGATGTCCTTGGCACCTTCAAGAGCCTTAAACAGTTTACCGCGCATCACTTTCGAATTGGCGGGAAGATTAAATTCAACCATGTCTCTTTCCTCCGCCTAATAAACGCGCGCTTTGGGGACGATGTACTCGACCTCATCGGTTAAGGTCCAGGTGTGAACCGGGCGATAATCCAACTTCACGGATTTATCTTCGCCCAGCCACGCGACGGTGTGTTTCATCCAGTCATCGTCGTTGCGATCGGGGAAATCGTCGCGGGCGTGTGCGCCGCGGCTTTCTTCCCGGTTCAACGCCGAATGCACGGTGGCTTGGGCGCAGGCGAGAAGATTTTCCAGCTCCAACGCTTCGACCAAGTCCGAGTTCCAAATCATGGAACGATCCGTGATGGCGATTTCATCCAAACCGTTGACGATATCGTCAATCTTCTTTTTGCCGTCCGCCAAAATCGTTGCATCGCGGAACACCGCAGCACCACGTTGCATGGACCGCTGCATGTCATCGCGAATTTGCGCCGTCGGCAAGGCGCCTGAGGCATGGCGCATCTTGTCGAAACGCGCCAGCGCTTTGTCGGCGCTGTCTTTGGCGAGACCTTTTTGTTCCGCTCCGGCTTTCAAAATCTCGGCAGCCCGAAGCGCCGCCGCGCGGCCGAACACAACGATGTCCAGCAACGAGTTGGTACCCAAACGGTTGGCCCCGTGCACAGACACGCATGCCGCTTCGCCAATGGCCATCAGCCCCGGACACACCGCGTCGGGGTCCGCCTCAGTGGGACGCAAGACTTCGCCATGAATGTTGGTGGGAATGCCACCCATGTTGTAGTGCACGGTGGGAATGACCGGGATCGGATCGCGGGTCACGTCGACGCCGGCAAACACCTTGGCACTTTCGGAAATGCCCGGCAGCCGTTCCGCCAGCATATCCGCGCCCAAATGTTCCAGGTGCAACATGATGTGATCTTGATCCCCGCCGACGCCCCGGCCTTCGAGAATTTCCACCGTCATGGCGCGCGACACAACGTCACGCGACGCCAGATCCTTCGCCGATGGGGCGTAGCGTTCCATAAAGCGTTCACCGTTGGCGTTGGTCAAATAGCCGCCTTCGCCGCGTGCCCCTTCGGTGATCAGCACGCCCGCACCGTAAATGCCGGTGGGGTGGAACTGCACAAACTCCATATCCTGGAGCGGCAAACCCGCCCGCGCCACCATACCATGACCGTCACCCGTACAGGTGTGGGCCGAGGTGCACGAGAACCAGGCCCGGCCATAACCTCCAGATGCCAAAACAGTCGTCTGGGCGCGAAAGCGATGGATGGAGCCGTCTTCCAAGTTCCAAGCGATCACGCCGCGGCACACACCTTCTTCGTCCATGATCAAATCAAGGGCGATGAACTCCACAAAAAATTCCGCATCGTGTTTGAGGCTTTGCTGATAAAGCGTGTGCAAGATGGCGTGGCCGGTGCGATCCGCAGCGGCACAGGCGCGCGGCACAGGGGCTTCGCCCATATTTTTCATATGCCCGCCAAACGGACGCTGATAAATCTTGCCTTCTTCGGTGCGCGTGAACGGAACACCGAAGTGCTCCAGTTCATGCACGGCGGGAACCGCATTGCGACACATGTATTCGATGGCGTCTTGATCACCGAGCCAGTCGGAACCCTTGACGGTGTCGTACATGTGCCATTGCCAGCTGTCTTCGTCCATATTGCCCAACGCGGCGCCGATGCCGCCTTGGGCCGCCACGGTGTGACTGCGGGTGGGAAACACTTTGGTGATACACGCGGTTTTAAGGCCCGCCTTGGTCATGCCGAAGGTGGCGCGCAAACCTGCGCCGCCAGCGCCGACGACCACGCAGTCATAGGTGTGATCTGTAATGGGATAGGCTTCAGTCATAATCGGTCATCCAGCAATCGAGATTTTGAGAACGGCGAAGATGGCGGAGGCGGCAAACAAAACCGACCCGTACTTCACGAGCAACAGCATTCCCATTTTCCAAATTTCGGAATGCACGTAGTCCTCGATCACGACTTGCAAGCCGAGCTGCGTGTGATGGAACATGGTCACCACAAGCAACACCAGGAATACGGAGTTACCAAATTCACTGGCCCAGGCGTGGAAGGTGCCGTAGTCCGAGCCAGTCAGCGTAATCAGGGAATAAACGAACCACAAAGACAGCGGCAGCAAAGCCACCGCGCTCATGCGCTGCGCCCACCAATGATGAACGCCTTCGCGGGTTGAGCCCAAGCCGCGCACGCGGCCCAGTTTCGATTGCAAAACGCGCTTTTGTTGCGGGGTGTTGATCATCTCAAATTCCTCCTCACAACTTGCCAACATGGCCGTAAGCCATGAGCCAGCTGAGCACGGTCAGCGACAGGGACGTGATCACCACGATGGCTCCGGTGATACGCAACCGAGGCATATCAAAGCCCCACAGCATGTCCCAGCCCAAGTGCCGAATGCCGTTGCACATGTGGTAGAACAAAGAAAACGTGAAGCCGAACAAGACAAGGCGTCCGAACCACGATTCCAAAAGCACCTGGGCGCGGCCAAAGGCTTCCGGCCCATACGCTGCGGACGCCAGCCAGTACGTCAAAAGCAATGCGGCCAGTGCCAAAGTGACCCCGGTCATCCGGTGCAAGATGGAAAGTATGGAAGTGATTTGCGGGCGATAAACCTGCAAATGCGGTGAAAGTGGTCTTGTGTTGTCACGCATAAGCTGAACTCCGCTCCCTATTGGAGAACTCGATTGTCCCGCCCCCCAACGGGTATGTCAACGCACGCCCTACACAAACATGGACATGTGGTTTTTGTGAAAACCACTCATATCCGCGTGGGCATCAATACAGTGTAGTCGAAATCCAGCACGACTGCAGGATCATATTTACCCGCCCCATCCTTATAGGGGAAACCCTGGGCATTTCGATCTTTCAGGCCGACCGTGCGCAGGCGCAGCGCACCTACGCCGGGATGGCCGGGAAGTTCCATTTTGTCCAAAACTTCGGACCACGCATAAACCGTGTCGCCGGCAAAAATCGGCGCGACGTGGCGACCGCCGTTGATGGCGGCAATCTTGAACGCATTGGCTAAGCCATTGAACGTGATGGACCGGCAAATGGAAATCACATGGCCGCCATACACGATGCGCTTGCCAAAGCGGCCGTCTTTTTCGGTGTGCTGATTAAAGTGCACGCGCGCGGTGTTTTGGTACATGCGGGTGGCGAGCGCATGCTCAGCCTCTTCGACGGTGAAGCCGTCCACATGATCGATTTGTTCGCCCACCGCGTAATCGTCCCAAGTGTGGGCACTGCCCGCGAGCGTGAAGTTGTATTCGCCCATATCCAAATCCGTCGGTGCGGCCAAGTGCTCAGCCGCCACAGATTCGGGCAAATCGGGCACCACCGCATCCGGCGCAGGGCTGGCAGGGTCTTTTTTGTTGACCATCACCCAGCGCACAAAATCCGCGACCAGTTCGCCGCGTTGGTTTTGTCCGACCGTGTGCACATAAACGATGCCGGTTTTGCCGTTCGAGGTTTCTTTCAGGCCAATCACTTCGGAGCGCGACGACAGCGTATCGCCAGCATACACCGGGCTCACCATGCGCCCCGCCGCATAGCCCAAATTGGCCACCGCGTTCAACGACACATCCGGCACCGATTTGCCAAACACAATGTGAAACACCAACAAATCATCGATGGGGGCGGCTTCATAACCCAAGTCCATGGCGAAGCTGTCGGCGGACTGAACCGCGAAACGAGACCCGTAAAGGGCGCAATACAGCGCGACGTCACCTTCCGTCACGGTGCGCGGGGTGGCGTGTTCGATGACTTGTCCCAACTGGAAATCTTCAAAAAAGTTCCCGGTTCCGGTTTTAATGCTCATCTGTCGCTTTCATCACTTCGGTGTGTAAAAAATTAAACAGGGTCTTATGCCGCCAAATCGGCTTGCAAAAGGCCGATCATGTCAGACAGGGCGACCAGCCGTTTGGCTTCAGCCACATGCAGGTTTTCAACCAATTTGCCGTCCACCACCACCACGCCCTTGCCTTCGGCTTGTGCGGCTTCAAACGCGTCGATGATTTTTTTCGACCACGCGACGGCGTCATCAGAAGGGGCGAAAATTTCGTTGGCCTTGGCAATGGTCTTGGGATGGATCAACGTCTTGCCATCAAAGCCCATGTCGCGGCCTTGTTCACAGGAATACGCAAAGCCTTCATCATCGTCCAAGTTCAGATGCACGCCGTCGATGGCGGCCAAGCCGTAAGCCCGCACCACCAGCAAACAATGGCTGAGCGACGATTGCAGCGGCACCCGTTCCCGCGTATGGGCGGCGTGAAGGTCTTTGGCCAAATCGGATGAACCCATGACAAAACAGCCGACTCGTGGACTGGCCGAGCCGATGTCTTGGGCGTTGAGGATGCCCAGCGGCGTTTCCATCATGCACCAAATCGACTGTGTCTCGGGGGCGCCTGCGGCTTCCATAATGCGTTCCACCTGATGAATGGTGGTGGGGCCTTCGACCTTGGGCAACAATATCGCATCGGCACCCGATGTGGCGGCGGAAACAATGTCTTGATAGCCCCAAGGGGTATCTAAGCCATTGGTGCGCACGATGATTTCACGCTGGCCGTAGCCGCCTTCTGCAAGTGCTGCTGTGATTTGAGCACGCGCCTGTTCTTTGGCATCCGGCGCAACGGCATCTTCCAAATCCATAATCAAGGCGTCGCACGCCAGGCCACGGCCTTTATCCAAGGCGCGCGCATTAGATCCGGGCATATACAAAACGCTACGCCGTGGGCGAGCGGGGTGCTGGTTGGTGGGCATGGGGAGGCCTCCGCTATCAAGTCATTGTGCACCTGCGAACACGCAATATGCCCAACTTCTCAAATGATGGCAAGTCCCGACAATACGCTTGTCGAAGAGATTGTTATTGCCCACAATGGCCTATAATTACAATCATACTAAACTACCGACTTATTTCGCCGAATATATACATTTAGGATGAAGACGCTCATGGCAACTGGTTACCTGGAAAAGGTGCGATTTTTGATTGTCGACGACAACAGCTTCAGTCGCCAAATTACACGTCTCATCCTTATGCAGTTTGGCGCACGCGATATTGTCGAGGCTGCTGACGGCATTGCCGCACAAAAGGAAACATGCTCCTTCAAACCCGACATCATCTTGCTCGATTGGGTTATGAGCCCCATGGACGGGGTTGAGTTCGTTCGCTGGTTGCGCGAATCCGAAGATAGCCCCTCACCGTTCACCCCGGTGATTATGGTCACGTCGTATTCGCACATGAGCAACATCATGCAAGCGCGGGACTTGGGCGTTAATGAATTTTTGGCCAAGCCGATTTCGGCAAAGTCTTTGTTGATGCGCATCAAAGCGGTGATTGAAAAGCCCCGCCAGTTCGTTCGCGCCAACCCTTACTTCGGCCCCGACCGACGCCGACGCCCCCTACCCCATCGCGAAGAAGAACGTCGCGGCCCCCTTGATCTGCAGTTTGAAGACGACGTAAGCCAATAACGTTTTTAGCGCCATGAAACGCACGCGTTCGGACATCGTAGAGCGCATACCGGCAAAATCGCTTGCCCCGCCCCCAACGCCCCCTATGTAAGTTTAAGACCATAAGTAAGATAAGGCAGACACCTTTCGGCATTCCGATTCAGGCTTGGTTGGGATGCAACCCTCTGTACTTGTATGATTTTTGGCGCTAAAATATTCTACATACTCCAGCTGTGTTTAGAGGGTCTCATGGGACAGAGCAGTTATCTTGCCAACATCAGGTTTCTCATCGTCGATGACAATTCGTTCATGCGCGGCATTTTGCGACGCATTCTGGACACGCTGGGCGTGAATGAAATCAACGAAGCCGCTAACGGTGAAGAAGCCCTCGAAACCCTTAAAAAATGGCCCGCCGACATCGTCTTGTTGGATTGGGAAATGACGCCGTTCAACGGCATTGAATTCACCAAAATGGTGCGCAACTCCCACGATTCCAGCAAGGCCTTTGAACCCATAATCATGATTTCCGCCCATTCGGAATATTGGCGTATTTCTGCGGCGCGCGATGCGGGCGTGACGGAGTTTTTGGTGAAACCCATTTCCGTGAAAGCCCTGTTTTCGCGCATTCAAAACGTCATTGAAAATCCGCGCCCATTCGTCAATGCCCCGGGATTTTTTGGACCCGACCGCCGCCGCCATGAGGTGAACCACCAACAAGAACGGCGCGAGCACGATCCCGACCAAATTTCACCGGATCTGGTCATGAGCCAAGATGAAATCAACGATTTTTTCAGCACCCACCCGAACGACCCGGCACACATGCCAAGTTATACCCCTGCGACACCGCTCAAATCAGACGCCTCGGACGATAAAGCTCCAGATACGACGAGCTAGAATCAGGGCAAAACAAAACCGCCCCCGTCCATGAACGGGGGCGGCTTGATCGTATTGGGCGTGTAAAAGGGCTTATTTGCCCAAATAATCGCTGGCCAGAATTTCTGCGATCTGAACCGTGTTGAGGGCCGCACCCTTGCGCAGGTTGTCGGACACACACCAGAAATTCAAACCGTTTTTGACCGTTGGGTCTTTGCGGATACGTGATACGAACACCGCATCTTCACCCGCACATTCCGCAGGCGTGACATAGCCTCCGTCTTTGTGGTGATCGATCACGGTGACGCCCGGCGCTTCGCGCAATACGTTACGGGCTTCGTCTTCACTGATGCCCTTGACGAATTCCACGTTGACCATTTCGGAATGACCGATAAACACCGGAACCCGTACGCACGACGCACACACTTCGATGTTGGCATCGAGAATCTTTTTGGTCTCGACCACCATCTTCCATTCTTCTTTGGTCATGCCGTCATCCATGAATTTATCGATGTGCGGAATGACGTTGAAGGCGATTTGCTTGGTGAAAACCTTGCGATTTTCTTCCGCAGACTGGTTCACGTAGACGCCTTTGGTCTGGTTGAACAGTTCGTCCATGGCCGCTTTGCCGCCGCCCGATACCGACTGATAGGTCGCCACCACCACGCGTTTGATGGTCGCCAAATCGTGCAAGGGCTTTAGCGCCACCAGCATCTGAATGGTCGAACAGTTGGGGTTGGCGATGATGCCTTTCTTTTTGTAGCCCGCAATGGCTTCGGGGTTCACTTCCGGCACCACCAAAGGCACGTCCGGGTCCATGCGAAAGTGCGAGGTGTTGTCGACCACCACCGCGCCCGCAGCCGCAGCCTTGGGGGAAAATTCTGCCGAAACCGACGCGCCGGGGCTGGACAAAACAATGTCAGTGCCCTTGAAGTCAAAGGTCGCCAAATCTTGACACTTCAAGATCTGATCGTCGCCATAAGAGACTTCTTTGCCAACCGAACGGTGACTGGCGAGTGCGATCACTTCGTCAGCCGGAAACTTCCGTTCAAACATCGTTTGCATCATTTCCCGGCCCACATTGCCGGTGGCGCCGACGACCGCAACTTTATAACCCATTTTGTCTTTCTCCTCCGTTTGAGCCCGCATCTGGCTTTTTGCTCTTGGGGCCCATAAACCAAGGCCCGCGGAGCTGTCCGCGGGCCTGGTTGCATTCAAGCAAAACCATGTGCCCGCTAACAGCGAGTGGTGGTTTTGGTGGTTTTTGTTTTCGCAGCATAACGAGCGCCAACGGCCATAAGCGCCGGGGCGGGAAACAATTCATACTGTGCCAAACCCTGGCTCATGAAAGCGTCCTCGTTCAAATCTGTGCTTTTTTACACTTGAAATGGGGCAAAAGCAACAAATTAGGCTTTAGCTCAGCTTCTCCAGCTCTTCGATCAGCGCGTCGCCCATGCCCGACGTGCTGACTTGGGTCATGCCGTCGCTCATGATGTCGGCGGTGCGCAGGCCGCGCGCCAAGACGTTTTGCACGGCGTTGTCCAAGTGGTCGGCGTCTTCGGTCATGTCGAAGCTGTAGCGCAGCATCATCGAGTACGACAGCAACGTCGCCAGCGGGTTGGCTTTGCCTTGGCCCGCGATGTCCGGCGCGGAGCCGTGGACCGGTTCGTACATGGCAGGGATTTTGCCGGTTTTTTCGTCTTTGGCGCCGAGGCTGGCGGACGGCAGCATGCCCAAAGATCCGGTCAGCATGGCGGCGCAATCGGACAGCAAATCGCCGAACAGGTTGTCGGTCACGATAACGTCGAATTGGGCCGGCCAGCGCACCAACTGCATGGCGCAGTTGTCGGCGTACATGTGACCCAGCTCCACGTCGGCGTAGTCCGCCGCGTGCACTTCATTGACGATCTTGCGCCAGAACACGCCCGATTCCATGACGTTGGCTTTTTCCACCGAGGTGACTTTGTTGCTGCGTTTTTTCGCCAGCTCAAAGGCCACCCGCGCCACCCGGTCGATTTCGTGTTCGCTGTAGATTTGCGTATCAAAACCATAGCGCACGCCGTTGCGCACGTCTTCACCGCGGGGCTCACCAAAGTACACGCCCGCCGTCAATTCGCGCACGATCATGATGTCCAGGCCGCGCACCAATTCGGGCTTCAAACTGGAACTGTCGATCAGCGCATCAAACACCAAGGCCGGGCGCAGGTTGGCGAACAGGTCCATGTCCTTGCGCAGGCGCAGCAGTCCCGCTTCGGGGCGGTGTTCGCGCGCCACGTTGTCCCACTTGGGACCGCCCACGGCCCCCAACATCACCGCATCGGCAGCCAGGGCTTTTTCCATGGTTTCGTCGGTGACGGCACAGCCGTGCGCGTCATAACACGCCCCGCCGACCAAATCGTCTTCGACCTGAAAGCCGGTATCGCGCTTGTCGTTGGACCAATCGATGACTTTTTTGACTTCGGCCATCACTTCGGGGCCGATGCCGTCGCCTGCCAGCATGAGAATGTTTTTGGTGTTGGACACGATCAAATTTCCTTACGCAAAGAGCCAGGGCTGGCTGGCCTTCTGTTTGGTTTCATAGCTGTCGATCTTGTCCGCTTTTTTCTGCGTCAAGCCGATGTCGTCCAGGCCTTCCAGCAAGCAGTGCTTGCGGAACGGATCAATCTCAAACTTCACTTCGCCGCCGTCGGGGCCAGAGATCGTCTGGGCTTCCAGATCGATGGTCAAGGTCGCGTTGGAGCCGCGTTCGGCGTCGTCCATCAATTTGCCCAACGTCTCTTCATCGACGCGGATCGGCAGCATGCCGTTTTTGAAGCTGTTGTTGTAAAAGATATCGGCGAAGCTGGTGGAAATGATCACCCGGATGCCAAAATCGTTGAGCGCCCAAGGTGCATGTTCACGCGACGAGCCACAGCCGAAGTTGTCCGCCGCAACGATGATCTGGGCGTTGCGATAAGCGGGCTTGTTCAACACAAAATCGGGATTTTCCGAACCGTCGTCCAGGTAGCGCATTTCATCAAACAAATGCACACCCAAACCTTCGCGCTTGATGGTCTTCAAGAACTGCTTGGGGATGATCATGTCGGTATCGATGTTGCGAATCGGCATAGGTGCCGCGACACCGGTGAGCTTGGTGAATTTTTCCATGGTCGCCGTCCCTCTTGTTATACCAGTTTGCGCACGTCTGTGAGGCAGCCTTTAATCGCTGCCGCAGCAGCCATGGCGGGGCTCACCAGATGGGTGCGTCCGC
This sequence comes from Magnetovibrio blakemorei, assembly GCF_001746755.1. GTDB lineage: Bacteria > Pseudomonadota > Alphaproteobacteria > Rhodospirillales > Magnetovibrionaceae > Magnetovibrio > Magnetovibrio blakemorei. The sequence goes on from NZ_MCGG01000008.1 coordinate 49,320, forward strand.
CCTTGCCTTGACGGCCTTCGAAGTTGCGGTTGGATGTGGATGCACAGCGGTCGCCCGGTGCCAGACGGTCGTCGTTCATGGCCAAGCACATGGAGCATCCCGGTTCGCGCCATTCAAAGCCCGCTTCCAAGAAGACCTTGTCCAGGCCTTCTTCTTCGGCCTGTTCTTTGACCAAGCCCGAACCCGGCACCACCAAGGCGCGCACACCGTCCGCGACTTTGCGGCCCTTGGCGATGGCTGCGGCTTCGCGGAAGTCTTCGATGCGCCCGTTGGTGCACGAGCCGATAAAGACCGTGTTGATTTTCACACCTTCGATGGCCTGTCCGGCTTTGAAGTCCATATAAGCGATGGCGCGGCCGATGGCGGTTTTCTTTTCAACGTTGGATTCGTTTGCCGGATCGGGCACGTTTTCTTCAATGGACAAAACGTTTTCCGGGCTGGTGCCCCAGGTGATTTGCGGGGCCATGTCGGTGACGTCCAATTCGATCACTGCGTCATAGTGTGCGCCCGGATCGGATTTCAACGTCTGCCAGTAAGCGACAGCCTGTTCCCACGCACCCGCTTTGGGGGCCATGGGACGGCCTTTCAGATAAGCAAAGGTCTTTTCGTCCGGGGCGATCAAGCCCGCGCGCGCACCGCCCTCGATGGTCATATTGCAGACCGTCATGCGGCCTTCCATGGACAGCGCTTCGATGGCCTCGCCGGCGTATTCGACCACGTATCCGGTGCCGCCCGCAGTGCCGATTTTGCCGATGATGGCCAGTACGATGTCCTTGGCGCTGCAATAAGACGGCAGCGTGCCGGACACCTTGATCAGCATGTTTTTGGCGGGCTTTTGCAGCAACGTCTGGGTGGCCAGAACATGTTCGACTTCCGACGTGCCGATGCCGAACGCCAGCGCGCCGAACGCGCCGTGGGTGGCGGTGTGGCTGTCGCCGCAGACAATCGTCGTGCCCGGCAGCGTGAACCCTTGTTCGGGCCCAACGATGTGCACCACGCCTTGGCGGATGTCATCCATCTGGAAATACGGCACGTGAAAATCAGAAACGTTCTGTTCCAAGGTTTCAACCTGGATACGCGATTCCGGGTTGGAGATGCCTTTGGAGCGGTCCGTGGTCGGCACGTTGTGATCGGCCACAGCCAGCGTCGCATCGGTGCGGTGCACGGTGCGCCCGGCGGTGCGTAACCCTTCAAAAGCCTGGGGGCTGGTCACTTCGTGGACCAAGTGGCGATCAATATACAAAAGGCATGTGCCGTCATCTTGCACATCAACCAGGTGAGCATCCCAGATTTTGTCGAAGAGCGTTTTTGGCATCGTTCAGGGCCTGTTTTGTTGTTTTCAGAATCACACGGACTTAACCGCATATGCGCTAAGTACAGCACATATAAGCACGCATCGCGCTTGGCCCCATAGCCACGGTTACCGTCAGGCGATCACCTTTTGGTGTTCACCTGACGGTCCGTTTTGAACGGTGCCAAAAGCAGAGCTTCCCAATGCAAAAGGCTTATTCGCCTTTGGCCTCGGCAGCAGCGGCTTTTTTCGCCTTGGAAGCGGCTTCGCGATCGGCCTTGATGGACGCTGCGACGGCCTTATCGGCGGCGTTGAGCTTGGCTTTGTTGCCATCGGTCTGTTCGCGGATACGTGCGGACTTACCGGTGCGGCCACGCAGGTAATACAGCTTCGCGCGGCGCACATCGCCACGACGAATCACTTCAATGGCCGCCACGTTCGGCGAATGCAGCGGGAACACACGTTCCACGCCTTCACCGCTGGAAATCTTGCGCACGGTGAATGCAGAGTTCAGACCTGCATTTTTACGCGCAATGCACACGCCTTCAAACGCCTGCAAGCGTTCGCGCGTACCTTCAACCACCTTCACCTGAACGCGAATGGTATCACCCGCGCCAAAATCCGGGATATTCTTCTCAGCCGAGAGCTTGCCAAGCTGCTCTTTTTCGAGCTCTTCGATGATGTTCATGGCACTCATCCTTTTCTTTCAAAGTCCATTGCCGGGGCGCACCCAGGCGAAATCAAAATTCAATTCTCTTCACATCCTGATTTCTCAGGAGCCGCATTAAACGCCAGCCATAAATCGGGACGTCTTTCCCGAGTGATGGCCTCTGCCTGTTCGCGCCGCCAAGCGCGGATGTTCGCGTGGTGACCCGACAACAAAACGTCTGGCACCGTGCGCCCTTCCCACTCTTGAGGGCGCGTATAGAGGGGGTATTCAAGCAACCCCTCTTCAAAACTTTCCTCTGCGTGCGATTGATCTGACCCCATCACGCCGGGGATCAAACGCACGCACGCGTCCATCAAAACCAATGCCGCCACTTCTCCGCCCGACAACACATAGTCGCCGATCGAGATTTCCTCGACATTGTGGGCGTCCAGCACACGCTGGTCGACCCCTTCATAACGGCCACACAAAACCGCTACACCCGGCCCTTCGGCCAGTTCCCGGACCCGGTTTTGGGACAGCGGGCGACCCCTGGGGGTCATATAGATCAGCGGCACGTCGCCGCCCAATCTGGATCTCACATCACGAACCGCCAGGTCCACCACATCGGGGCGCATCACCATTCCGGCGCCGCCCCCACTGGGTGTGTCGTCTACGGTGCGGTGTTTATCGCGTGCAAACCCACGGATGTCCACCGTTTCCAACGACCAGCGCCCGTCTTCAAGCGCTTGTCCCGCCAACGACTGACCCAAGGACCCCGGAAACATATCCGGGAAAAGCGTCAACGCCACCGCCCGCCAGGGCACCTTGGGTGCGTTTTCGCGCCTCGTCTCAATCGTCATACCCACCCCCGTCTGGACCTTCGTCTTGTCCATCTTGTGGTTCCGGATCACCCGGTTCCAACAGACCTAGAGGCAGGTCAATCACCAAACGTCCAGCCGCCACATCCACCAGCGGCACCGCCGCTTTGGTGAACGGCACCAACACGGTGCCGTGGTTGATGGTCTTCACTTCAATAAACGGCCCACCGCCAAAATCATTGGCCTCAATCACGCGACCGAACGGCGTACCGTCGAGAAGTTCTGCATCAAGACCCTGCAAATCGGAAAAGTAAAACTCGTCCTCTTGCGGTTTCGGCAACAGCTTGCGCTCTATATAGAGCTTTTGCCCGTTGAGCGCTTCGGCCGCTGTGCGGTCGTTGATGCCCTTGATGCGGACCACCAGTTGCTCCTTGTGTTTTCCCGTCACCTTAAGCTCAAAAACCTTTTTTCCGGTTTCATCCTTAAGGGGCCCGTAGGAGGCGAGAGCGCTTGCGTCAGCAGTAAAACTTTTGACGCGCAGCTCGCCTTTTAGGCCCCGCGCCGAACCAACAAGTCCGACACAGATGAGCTCGTCTTTGGAGCTTTGAGCAGTGGGGTCAACCATGACCAACTTAGACCTTGGCTTGAAGCCAGACCAAGAGCGTTAGCCCTCAGCCGCGGCCTCTTCTGCAGGTGCTTCTTCAGCCGGAGCTTCTTCAGCAGGTGCAGCAGCGGCTTCGGCAGCAGCAGCTTTTGCAGCTTCAGCAGCTTCAATCGCTTCAGCAGCTTTGGCTTCTTTTTCTGCAATCCGCTCCAAAGCTTTCGCTTTGGGCTTGTTCTTTTTGGTCTGCTGAGGAATGGCCGGTTTTTCGGCCAGGCCAGCAGCGCCCAAGAAGCGTGCAACGCGGTCAGACGGCTGTGCGCCGAGACCCACCCAATGGGTGATGCGGTCTTCTTTCAACACCACGCGCTGGTCACTGTCTTTGGCCAGCATCGGGTTGTAAGTGCCGACACGCTCGATAAAGCGGCCGTCACGGGGGCTGCGGGAATCCGCAACAACGATACGGTAGTAGGGGCGCTTTTTCGCGCCACCGCGGGAAAGTCGAATACGCAGAGACATGGTTCTCGCTATCCTTTTCTATGTTTGTTCGTTCAATCCAAAATTCGAAACCAAGGCATTGCCCCGGCTAATGCGTAACGTTCATCACTTAAAACCAGGCGGAAGGTTAGGCATCGCCCCACCACCCATACCCGGTATATTGGGCATTTTGAGCAGGCCTTTTTTGCCCATCTTGCCCATATTCTTCATCATCTTGCTCATCGTTTCGAATTGCTTGAGCAAGCGGTTCACTTCCGGAACCGTGGTCCCGGACCCAGCCGCGATGCGTTTGCGCCGCGAGCCGTTGATCAGTTTCGGGTTGCGCCGTTCGCGCAATGTCATGGAACGAATGATCGCTTCTTGGTGAGCGATCTTTTTTTCGTCGATGTCGGCGTTGGCCAACTGTTTTTTCATTTTGCCCATGCCGGGCATCATGCCCATCAGGCCCTTCAAGTCGCCCATTTTACGCAACTGACCGATTTGATTGGCCATGTCGTCCAGGGTGAATTGCCCCTTCATCATGCGTTCGGCGGTTTTTTCGGCCTCTTCTTGGTCGATGACTTGCGCGGCGCGTTCGACCAAGCCGACCACGTCGCCCTGGCCCAAAATCGAGCCCGCGACGCGCTTGGCGTCAAACGCATCCAGCTCATCAATTTTTTCGCCGACGCCTAAAAATTTAATCGGTGTGTTGGTGACGGCGCGCATGGACAACGCCGCACCGCCGCGGGCATCGCCGTCAACACGGGTCAACACAATGCCGGTGATGCCGACCTTGTCGTGAAACTCTTTGGCGACATTGACCGCGTCTTGGCCGGTCATGGCATCGGTCACCAACAGGGTTTCGCCGGGGTTTACCGCGTCGCTCACCTGTTGGACTTCGCTCATCAACGCTTCGTCGATGTGCAAACGCCCGGCGGTGTCGAGCATCACCACGTCGTAACCTTCGGTGCGGCCAACGTTCATGGCGCGCTTGGCGATGGCGACGGGCTGTTCGCCAAAAACGATTGGCAAGGTCGCGATGTCGTTTTGCTGGCCCAACTGCGCCAACTGCTGTTGCGCGGCAGGACGATAGATGTCCAACGACGCCATCAGCACTTTTTTCTTGTCCAAGCGCGTCAGACGCGCGGCGATTTTCGCAGTGGTCGTGGTTTTACCGGAACCTTGCAGACCGACCATCAACACCGCGTTGGGTGGATTGCCATGAACGCGCAAGGGTTGGGGTTCTGCGCCCAGCATCTCGACCAAATGATCGTGCACCACCTTGACGACCAATTGGCCGGGGGTGACGGAGCGTAATATTTGTTCGCCAACGGCGGCTTCAGACACTTTGGCGATGAAATCTTTGACCACCGGAAGAGCGACGTCGGCCTCGAGCAGCGCAATACGCACTTCGCGCATGGCTTCGGAAACGTCCGAGGCCTTCAGCGCGCCGCGTCTTGTCAGCTTGTCGAATACGTCGCCAAGCTTATTGCTCAAACCTTCAAACATGCTCATTCCAGCTTTGTCACGCCCCAAAAGACGCCTTAAAAACTCACTTCCATCAACGCCTTAGGCCAAACGAAAATCGCGCCAGTGCGCGAAACTCGCGGACTGGCGGTGCCCTCAGTGCAGAGGTCTCAGGGCATCTTCGGTTCAGCTATGAGGCTGATGGATGCGGCTATCTACCCCGTCGAAGCGCTGAGAGTCAACACCTTTCGGCTTTTTTCCCACAATTCCAAGGCTGAACACCACCACCGTATTTTGGGGCAATTCAACCTATACACTTCAAAAGGGTTGATTCATGATCCGGTTTGGTTGTTTTATCTTAAACGAAACACTGACACGTTTACGCGGTGTCTTCTTTAATAGCCTTAATCCTGGAGCCTAACCATGAGCCGTCGACCGCCTAAAGAAACCCCTGACCCCATTGATATCCATGTTGGGCAACGCCTGAAAGCCCGCCGGGTGGGATTGCGCATCAGCCAGTCGGATATCGGCAAGGCGCTCGACGTGACGTTTCAGCAAGTGCAAAAATACGAAAACGGGGCCAACCGCATTGGCGCCAGCAATCTTTACAAACTGGCCCAGGCGTTAAACGTCGATGTATCGTATTTTTTTGAAGACATGCCCTCGGCACAAAAAATGCGCTCCCTGTCCGATCAGCCCGCCGCAGCCTTCGAACACGACCCCATGAGCCAGCCGGAATCGATCAAGCTGGTGCACAACTACTTCCGCATCGCCAGTCCCAGCGTGCGGGCGCGCATGTTTCAGTTGGTCAAATCCATTGCCGACGCCGAAGCCTTGGGGGAAGACCCGGACAACGCGTGATTGGTCTTAACACCCAAGAGTGCCTTTTTTCCAAGCGCTTTGACGGGCTCCATTCCCCTTTCTCCCATTCTTAAAATCATACAGTTTTGTGCATGTGCCTCAGAGCATGAATTTGCGCGCCCATCAACACAACCTTAAAGAGTTTGAATATTTAGTGTATACCTCAGAGTGCACAACCAATATAATGCATGCCTACACTTATACACCTATTAATGAGCCTAGCGCGACACCTTGAAAGCCGCACCCATGACAGTTCGCTCGACACCGCCGATCAAACCCAAGCTGATCCCCAGCAATGATCACGTCCCCATGCAGCGGACCAAGCCACCCTTAACCAACGATTTCGACCGCTTCTTTCCCATTCGCATCAAAGCGATGCGCCTGTCCCTGAACCTTAGCGCCGCGATGATGGACCGCCATGCCGGCTTTAGCCCCGGCACAACGGGGCGTTTGGAGCGGGGGGAATTGCGGGTCTACGCCAACCATCTGTACGCGCTGTGCGCCGCCACCGGCGTGCCCATCGGCTTTTTTTACGACACCCTCGACGATGCCCAGAGCCCTGAGGCTTCCCCCGGGGGTTCATATGATCAAGAACTGGAAAAACAGCGCCTTTTGCTGGCCTTCATGAGCATCAAAGACCCGACGATCAAGCGCGATGTGTTTGAACTGATTGAAACCCTGGCCAACGAATACCCCACCAAAGCGCCGTAAGCGCCCAAAATCCTGGACTTTGGGGCCTTTTCCCCCATATATAGCGTCCATGGCAGCACTTGATTTCATAAAGATGCACGGACTTGGCAACGATTTCGTGATCCTGGACGGTCGTGACGGTGGACTTTCCCTGTCTGCGGGCGACGTGCGCGCCATTTCTGCCCGCCAACGGGGCGTCGGTTGCGATCAGTTGATCGTCCTGGAACCCGCCCGGAACGAATTGGCCGACGTCTTTATGCGCATTTACAATCCCGATGGGTCTGAAAGCGGTGCGTGCGGCAATGCCACACGGTGCGTCGCAAGCCTGCTGATGGCGGAACAAGACGTCACGGAAGTCATTGTCGAAACCATTTCCGGCTTGCTCGATTGCGAAAACGTTGGTGACGGACTGTACAGCGTCGACATGGGTCTGGCGCGCCTAGATTGGCGCGATTTGCCCTTGTCCCATGCCTGTGACACGGACAACCTGCCCATCGAAATCGGTCCCCTGAAAAACCCGGTGGGCGTCAACATGGGCAATCCCCACGCGGTGTTCATGGTCGCCGATGCCAACGCCATCGACTTAAACACCTTCGGTCCCTTGATCGAACACGATCAATTGTTTCCCGAACGCACCAACGTCGAAGCCGTAGAGGTTTTGGCCAACGACCGCATCCGCATGCGCGTATGGGAACGCGGCGCCGGCATCACCCAGGCCTGTGGGTCGGGGGCGTGTGCCGCATTGGTCGCCACCGCCAGACGGGGCTTGACCGGGCGCAAAGCCGATGTGGTGCTGGATGGTGGAATCTTGACCATTGAATGGATGGCCGACAACAACGTCTTGATGACCGGACCCGTCGCCACCAGCTTTCGCGGTCAAATCGATCCCAGCCTGTTGGGGTCAAAGCCGTGAAAGACACCAACATCATCACCTTGGGCTGTCGCCTCAACACGCTTGAATCCGAAGTCATGCGCGACGAAATGGCCAAAGCAGGGGTCACCGATGCGGTGATCATCAACACCTGCGCCGTCACCGCCGAGGCCGAGCGCCAAGCCCGCCAGACCATCCGCCGCATCAAGCGTGAACGCCCCACCGCGCGCATCATCGTGACCGGATGCGCCGCCCAATTGGACCCCGCCAAGTTCGCCAGCATGGCCGAAGTCGACCGGGTGGTCGGCAACGCGGAAAAACTCAACGGGGCACAGCTTTTGGGCTTTGGCCAAAACGATCCGTCCTCCATCGTTGTTTCCGATATCCAGGAAGTCAAAGAAACCGCCGGGCATCTGGTGTCCGGTCTGGACGGTCGCACGCGGGCTTTTGTCATGGTCCAGCAGGGCTGCGACAATGATTGCACGTTCTGCATCATTCCCGCCGCCCGCGGCCCCAATCGCTCCGTGCCGCTTGACGCCATCGTCGCCCAAGTGCACAAGCTGGTCGCGGCAGGGCACTTGGAAGTGGTGCTCACCGGCGTCGACATTGCGGCCTATGGCTCTGATTTGGGCTTGTGTGATGACCACGGCACGGGCCTCACCACCATCGTGCGCGCCATCTTGGCGGGTGTGCCCGACTTGGCGCGTTTGCGCCTCAGCTCGCTGGACCCGGCGCGCTTGAACGACGGTTTTTTCGAATTGTTGAAAACCGAACCTCGTTTGATGCCGCATCTGCACTTGAGCCTGCAGGCGGGCGAAGACTTGGTGTTGAAGCGCATGAAACGCCGCCACTCCATTGCCGATATCCGCCTGATCGTCGAGCGCGCCCTGAGTGCCCGTCCGGGTCTGGTCTTCGGCGCGGATTTGATCGCGGGTTTCCCCACCGAATCTGAGACGATGTTTGAAACCACGGTCCGCAACGTCCAAGACCTGGGCCTGCACTATTTGCACGTGTTTCCTTATTCCAGCCGCCCCGGCACCCCTGCCGAGCGCATGCCCCAAGTGCCCGGCGACGTTGCCAAAGCCCGCGCCAAACGCTTGCGCGAAGTGGGCGACGCAAACTTGGCCCGCCATCTTGAAACGCTGCGCGGAACGACCCAAACGGTGCTGGTGGAAAAAGCCGACTTTGCCCGCACCGAAACCTTTGCCCCCGTTCGCTTGACGACCCCCGCAACGCCGGGGAACCTCATCCAGGTCACCATCACCGGGCACCAAGACGGCGAGCTTTTGGCCGCCAGTTCGTCCGTGCAGGCCGCAGAATAAGCCGTTTACATCTGGATCACGCGGCCCGAGCGCGTTAACCGCCCGCCAACCTGCAAGCGCTTTAAGGCTCTATACAGGGCTTCGTGGGTGAGGCCAATTTCCGTTGCAAAATCCTTCCAAGTGCCGTTCAGCTCCAACCGAGACTGGCCGCTTCTCAGACGCAGGGACAGCGCCGCCATGACGCGATCTTCGGCGGAGCGAATGCTGCGCAATTCCAGGCTAGAGCGCAGCCTTTGCACCTGACTGGCCATGTGGTGACAAAATGCCGCCGCGAAGGCTTGATCGTTTTGCATCAAATTTTGCAGGGCCAATTTGGGAAACTGAGCGACATGGGTCCCGGTCAGAACTTCTCCATCACAATGGTAGACATCCGAAAACAAGGCCGCTTCGGCAAAGATATCACCCGCAGACGCGCGGTGAACGGTCAGCGCTGCACCTTCCACCGTGTAGCGGCGCAATTGAGCGTGTCCTTGCACAATGCCAAAAACAAAACGGGTCGTATCGCCGCGACGAAACAACATACTGTCCGCCGCAAAACGCTCAACCCGCGCTTGCTCGCCCAATCGATCTATGAGCTCTTGCGCATCCATGCCGACCCCTTTCGCCCTGTATGATTGCAATCATATGCGGGATCCAAATCAAGGTCTATATTGCCTGTCAAATCTCAATCCAGAGGACCCACCATGAACCCCAAAACATTTCTTTTTGGCACAATCCTCACCGTCGCGCTGTTGACATCTGGCGCCATCAGTCGGGCGGAAGAGGCGAAGGCTGACAGCGGGTCTGCGGATGCGCGCACCTTGGTCGAAATGCCGAGTCATATGCAAGCCCACATGCTGGGCAATATGCGCGACCACCTTCACGTCTTGGACGACGTGCTGGCGGCACTGGCGAACGGGAATGCCGACGAAGCGGGGAAAATTGTTGAACAGCGCCTGGGCATGTCGTCACTGGACGATCATGGTGCGGCGCATTTGGCGATGTTTATGCCCAAAGGCATGCAGGCCATCGGCACCGAGCTTCACCACGCCGCAAGCCGCTTTGCCCAAGCCGCAGCCAACGCCGATGTGGAACACACCTTTGAATCACAGCAAGCGGTTTTCGAAGCCTTGCAAGGCATCACCGTCCAGTGCAATGCGTGTCACGATGGCTATCGAATCCGTTAAAAATGAGTCTGTTAAGACTGCGTTGGTGAGTTCTCGGGAACATCTGTCGCCAGCGGCATTTCGCCGTCAGGGTCTTGTTCCAACATCTCGGCCACGGCGTCATAGGTGCGGGCGTTGACGTCCATCTGTTCTTTCAAGTCCGCATTTTGGGCGCCGATATCGCGAAAAAAAACAGCGGCATTGCGTAACAGGTTAACGGCTAGCTCGACATGGGTCGCCATGGGAAGACCTTTCGTTGAGGTGTGGACATGAAAAAAGCCCGAACGCGGGCTGATCCCTAAACGATGAATGCCCCCTAGGGTAACGCCCTAGAGCCTGAGATCAAGGTAAAATCCACGCGGCACATCCCCACGCAAGGGCTGATCGGACGATAAAATACGCTTCAATCGCGCCAGAGAGGCTTGGTTTTGCGGCGTTTCGCCTTCATTCATCACATTGGCGCGACGCGAGACGTCTCCGGCACCGGCGTAGCCTTTGCTGGCTTCAAACCGGGCGCTGCCGTTGACGTCACCCGTCCCACCGATGGCCGAATCCGTATTTTGAGCACCATCGCGCCCCGAACCACGGCCATCAAAATCACGCCCATCAAAGCCGCGCCCCTGATTTGAGGAGCGTTGCGGGACGGGTCTGACGACCGGAGCGGAGATGTTAGAAATATCAGCCATAGCGGTAAGTTTGACACATGAAAATTAAGGTTTCGTTAAACGTTGAGGGACCTTAGCAAGGATCAAGCGCCCCGTCATCCCAAACCCGTCATCTCCAAATGCCCATCAAACGCAGAGACCCGTCCATCCCAAAGGATAAACGGGTCTGCGTTGGTTGATCTTCTGATGCTCGCGCTCCTTTACAGAGCGACGAACGTTTGCTCAGGCTTTAACGTCAACCACTCCACCACGCCCATTTGATGCAGGTGCATCCTTATGGGCATCCCGGGATGGGTCTTGTTGTGCATTTTGAGCTGCCTGATTGGCAGCCTCCGTGACAACAACGGCCGCAACCTGCTCCGCCTGTACCGTTTGACGGAGAGCGACGAGTGCTTGTTGAACGTTTGAAGCTGAGCCTGCTGCATTAACAGACATCTTGGCTCTCCTTTCTTGGAACCTCGCCATAAGGCGGCGATTCAAAGCAACGTTTCTGTCGCTGACGCGGATCCGAAACGAATTTTAAGGTCAATCCATTTCGAAACCGCTACTCGTGTCTGTCTGGTGTTTTCAGCAAAACATTTGGCATCCAACACAGACCTTGACGCTCTCTTATACCATAACTTTAAGAAATAGTGAATACGGGATGTTATTTATCCACAAAATACAAAAAAACACCCCCAGCCGATTTGGCCGGGGGTGTTTTGGGTTTGGTGTCTTTGGTATGTCGCGCAAACGTGTTTATTTTTCCAATGCGGCAACGCCGGGCAGGGTCTTGCCTTCGATCCATTCCAAGAATGCACCGCCTGCCGTGGAAATGTAGGTGAAGTCATCCGCAGCGCCCGCATGGGCCAAGGCCGCGACCGTATCGCCACCGCCGGCAACCGACAGCAACGTGCCCGCTTTGGTCAAGCGTGCAGCAGCCTGAGCGGCGGCATTGGTGCCTTTGTCGAACGGTTCGATTTCAAACGCGCCAAACGGACCGTTCCACACCAAGGTTTTGCACGTGGCCAGACGATCTTCCACGTCTTTGATGGTGGCCGGACCCACATCCAAGGCCATCATATCGGCGGGAATCGCGTCAATGCCGACGACTTTGTTGGCGGCACCTGCGGCAAATTCAGCCGCCACCACCAAGTCCAACGGCAATACGATTTCGCAGCCGAAAGAAGCGGCTTCGGCAACAATTTTGCGGGCCGCATCGGCCATGTCTTTTTCACACAACGATTTGCCGACATCATGGCCGTTGGCAAACAAGAAGGTGTTGGCCATGCCGCCACCGATGATGATCATATCGACCTTTTTCGACAAGTTGCCGAGCACTTCCATCTTGGTCGAAACCTTCGCTCCGCCAACCACGGCAGCCACCGGCTTTTGCGGTGTGCCAAGGGCGCCGCCCAACGCTTCCAATTCGGCCTGCATCAGGCGACCGGCAGCGGCCGGCAACCTGTACGCCAAGGCTTCGGTGGAAGCGTGCGCACGGTGCGCCGTCGAAAAGGCATCGTTCACGTAAACGTCGCCAAGGGCAGCAAGGGTATCGGCGAAGGCCGGATCGTTCTTTTCTTCTTCGCCGTGAAAGCGCACGTTTTCCAACATCGCCACGTCGCCGTCCTTCATCGCCGCGATCACCGCTTTGGCACTGTCGCCGATGGTGTCGGTGGCAAAGGCAACCGGGCAGCCCAGGGCCTGGGCCATGGCATCCGCCACCGGCTTCAAGGTCATTTCGGGCACCACTTTGCCTTTGGGACGACCAAAGTGCGACAAGATGATGACCTTTGCGCCGCGTGCCGCCAAATCTTTGATGGTCTGTGCCGAACGGTCGATACGGGTGGTGTCGGACGGTTTGCCGTCCGCCATCGGAACGTTCAAATCAGCGCGCACCAGCACGCGTTTGCCGGCCACGTCGAGATCGTCGATGGTTTTAAAAGTGCTCATGATCAAATCCTTCCTACAGACAAACGTCTGCGTCCCTGTTTCGTTATGGCCTGCTTGTTTAAGGGCCCAATTCAAGATCCTGGCGGCTGGGGAGGAAGGCCGTCGGCGTCTTCGTGCGGGTTTTTATGCGGATTCTTGTGTAAAAAGGCAAGTGAAGAGTCGCGACGATTACCCACCCCGCGGTTTTTGCAGGCTTTTCTCAGAAGCTTTAAGCCGCGCGGAGCTGCAAACGCACCCGCAGCCCCCCCAGATCCGAACGCCCCAGGCTCAAGTTGCCTTGGTACAGTTGGGCCAGTTCCAGCACAATGTTGAGCCCCAAACCGCTGCCCGGCGTCGCTTCGTCCAAGCGTTTGCCGCGTTGCAGAACCGCGCTGCGCTGGTCTTCGGGGATACCGGGGCCATCATCATCAATGTCCAAGATGATGTCGCGGCCGATCCGCTGGGCGCTGACACGCACCTGCGTGCGCGCCCATTTGCAGGCATTGTCCATCAAGTTACCAAGCATTTCTTGAATGTCTTGACGGTCCCCGCCAATGTCTTGCCCCTGCACATTCACCAAGGAAATGATCACGCCCGCACCATCGTTTTTACCCTGGTGAATGCGCACCAAAGTGCGTTTCAGCTCGGTGACGATTTCGCCGACGTCGGCCTTCAAACCGGGTACCCCCATGCCGCCTGCGGCCCGCGCACGGGCCAAATGACGGCTGACCAATTCATTCATAATCTGGACCTGTTCGCCCACCGTCCCAGCGCATTCACTGTGTTTGCCATCGGCTTCGTTGCTCAACACCGCCAAGGGGGTTTTTAAGGCATGGGCCAAATTGCCCGCGTGGGTGCGGGCGCGCTCAATCACTTGCGCGTTATGGTCCAACAATTTGTTCAAGTCATGGACCAGGGGCTCGACTTCACTGGGAAATGTGCCGCTCATACGATCCGATTCGCCGGCATGAATGGCCGCTAATTTTTGCCGCACCAATTTCAGTGGCCGCAAACCCAAAATCACCTGCACCACCACCGCCGCCACCAGCCCTAAGCCCAACAGAAACAAAGAGCCCACCAAGGTTTCCGAAAACTCTTCAACCGCTTGATCCAGCACCTTTGCCGGTCCGGTAAACGTGATGATCACATCTTTGTCAAAACCGGGCAGAACAAACGTTTTTGAGACGGCGCGCAATTTCTCGCCACGAGGGCCATCCATGAAGAAGTTCTTAGTTTGACCACTCTGGGGGTGATGACCACGCAGGCTCTTCATATCCAGAACTTGGTCCCATAACGACCGGGAGCGGCCGAACACCTGATCACCCGCAACGATTTCCCAATACCACCCCGAAAGCGGTCGCTGATAAGACGGGTCGGTGGGGCGGTTTTTCAGCACCAAATGATCGTCCACCACCTCCACATACGACACCAACTCTTCGACGTGGCGTTCCAGCCCAAAATCAAAAGAAGTTTCGACGTGAACGCGAAAATGGTGGCTCAGGACCAACCCGCCAATGACCAGCGCGGCGGCGATCCACGCCACCGAGAGCAAAATCAAACGAACACTGACGGAGCGGCCCAGCATATCTGCCAGCTATCCAAGTGCACCGGGCGGCGATAAACAATAGCCGCGCCCGCGATGCGTTTTGATCAGGTCTGGCGAAAGTTTTTTACGCAGTCTGGCAATAAACACTTCAATGGTGTTGGAATCGCGATCAAAGTCTTGGTCATAAACGTGTTCGATCAATTCCGTCTGTGACACCACCCGACCCTGGTGATGCATGAAATAAGACAACACTTTCAACTCATGCGCGGTCAGCACCACCGCAGCACCGTCCAATGTCACCCGACCGGAGCGGGTATCGAGCTGAACCGGGCCACATTCCAACACAGACGTCGAAAGCCCCGCAGAACGACGAATCAACGCACGAACTCTGGCCAACAGTTCCTCCATATGGAACGGTTTGGTTAAATAATCATCGGCTCCGGCATCAAAACCGCCGACTTTTTCAGTCCAGCTGTCGCGCGCGGTGAGGATCAGCACGGGCATGCTGTGACCCGCTTGTCGCCAATTGTTCAAAACCGAAATGCCGTCAACTTTGGGCAATCCCAAATCCAAAACGATGGCATCGTAAGGTTCCGTCGCGCCCAGAAACTCACCCTCTTCCCCGTCCGGCGCTTGATCAACGCTGTAGCCAGCTTCGCCCAACGCGGTGCAGATTTGGCGGCGCAAATCGGGTTCATCTTCAACGACTAAAATCCGCATTTTTAGACTTTCCCAATTTTAGCGGTCAGACCATATGCACTATCAATCACGGCGTTTTTCATGATCGCGCCCCTTGTCTTCCCGGTTTAAAATCTCAAGTGTTTTGGCATCAAGCTTAACCTTCACCACCAAGCCAGTGGGGGTCAGCACCTTAAATTCATAGATCATCTTTGGGACACCGGCCACCTTACTGTCTTCTTCAAGTTCAACCTCGATCACATTGCCCTTAAAATTTTGCTCGATGACATTCAGCGCCTTGGACAAAGGCTCCACCTCGCCGCGCAGCAAGGCTGCCCGCGCAAGGTCTTGATCGGCTTTGTCCGCAAAGGCCACCCCGGCCACAGACCCGCACAGCAATACGGAGAGGGCGAGAGCCCGCAACGGCCAGGTCCCGGAGCGAACAGATTGTATCTTCATGGCCTCTTCTCATTTTCAGACGTTGATTTAAGCAAACGACACCCAGTAAAACACACGGGTTCCCACACTGGCGAGTGCAAACGATGACCCACGCAATATGAATGAAAGCTGAACAACAAGCTCAGCAAGGGTTCAGTTTAGCACCTGTACGATCTCCACATAACGTCCCCTATTCCCCAAAAGGCAGCCTTTCATGTCTACTGCACAACACAAAAATCCAACTCAAAACCGTCCGGTTAAGGTCTGGGATTTGCCCACGCGGGTGTTTCACTGGACCTTGGTTGCGATGGTGTTGATGGGTTATCTCACGGGCTGGGTTTTTCCCGAAAACACCATGGGTCTGCATTTGTGGGCGGGCTATATCACTGTTTCCTTGTTGGTGTTCCGCCTCACCTGGGGGGCGTTCGGCAGTGAATATGCCCGCCTGGAGACCTTCACTTTTCATCCCGTGCATATTTTACAGCACATGAAAGAACTGGCGACCCTGCGCCCGGTGAAGCATTACATCGGTCACAATCCGACCGGATCACTGATGGTGTTCGGTCTGTTGATTGTGCTGAGCGTGATCACCCTTTCGGGCTTGATCATGTTGGGCGGCGAAGAAAATCAAGGTCCCTTGGCCGGTGTCGCCAGTTACGCCCTGGGTGACGTGGCCAAGGATGTACACGAGGCCTTCGTGATCTTGTTGCTGATGATGATCGTTCTGCACGTTGGCGGCGTATACATGGAAATCAAGCTGACCGGAGAAAAGCTGGTGCGCGCCATGATCACCGGCCTTAAATCCGTGCCCAAGAACACGCCCGCCCTCAAACATCGCAAAGCGCGGGTGTTGCCCGCCACTCTGACCATCGCCGCTTTTGTCGGCGTGGTCGGCAGTGCGCTTTGGTACTTGTCCACCATGCCACCTTCTGGCCTAACGTATCTGCCGCCAAATCAAGCTTATGAATCCCAATGCGGTGATTGCCACAGGCCTTACCATCCCAGCCTGTTACCGGCTGCAAGCTGGACCAAAATGATGGCGGACCTCAGCGATCACTTTGGCGAAGACGCCAGTTTAGACGACGCGACCGTTGCCCAAATCACCGCTTATTTGGTGCAATACGGCTCGGAAGCCTGGGACACAGAAGCCGCCAACCGCTTTCGCATTGTCGATCCGGCCGCCCCCTTTCAAATCACCAAGACCCCTTACTGGATCAACAAACACGAAGACATCGCTCCGGCCATCTTCAAGCGTAAAACAGTAAGTGTCCCATCCAATTGTCCCGCCTGTCATACCGATGATTACAGCGGTCGTTTTGACGACCAGAAAATCAAAATCCCTGAGGAGAAATAACCCATGAAATCCTTCAAAGTGTTCCTAACCACCGTTGCCCTGGCCACCGTCATCAGCGCCACCGTATCCGCCCCGGCGTTTGCAGGCCCCAGAGAAGACATCATCGCTGGCTTTATGGCCCAAGGTGCCGGTCCTGCGGATCTGGCCAACGGCAAGCACATGTATGATACCACCTTCGCCACAGGCAAACCCGACACCCCCAAATGCACCACCTGCCACGGTGCCACACCGCAAGAAGGCGGCCAAACCCGCACCGGAAAAGCCATCGAACCTATGGCTGTGTCCAAGACTCCGGCGCGGTTCACCGACCAAGCCAAAGTCGACAAATGGTTCTTGCGCAACTGCAGTGGCGTCATTGGCCGCGAATGCACGGCGCAGGAAAAAGTCGATTTCATCTCTTACCTTGCCAGCCAATAAAGGAATATTTTGATGCTCAAAATCTCAACCCTGGCAGCCGCGTTATCCGTGTTCGCGCTGACCCTCCCGGCACACGCGGAAAGCTTTACCCCGATTAAAGATCCCAAAATCATTGCGGCGTGCGGCGAATGCCACATGACATACTTCCCGCAAATGCTGCCCCAGGCCTCTTGGTCCAAGATTTTGAGTGATCCGTCCAACCACTTTGGCGAAGACGCCACCCTGACCCCGGCCACCCAGGACTACGTGCTGAACTATTATTTGAATGACGCCGCCGATGTGCAATCGACTCGGGCGGCAAAAAAATGGATGACCGGCGTGGATCTGAAGAATCCACCGTTGAGCATCTCCACAGCACCGCGTTTTGTGCAAAAACACAGCGAACGTGAGTTCACCAGTATGTGGAATCGCAAAAATGTGAAGTCCAAATCCGACTGCGCGGCCTGTCACAAAGACGCCCAGCGCGGCATTTTTGAAGACGATTAAGGCTCCCTCCCCCAACTCCCAAAAAAAGACCCCGAAAAAATCGGGGTCTTTTTTCGTTGGCAGCCAAAGACATTTCAGGTACACCCGGTTTCTAGGTACACCCTGATAGAAGACCTGCATCGCGCTGAGGTCCGTTTACCTTAACTGCGAAACCTTATGTAGGGGCATCATCACAAGGTAAAGGAGCTTGCGCGTGGGTCTATTGATCCCGTTCGCCTGTCAGAACAATGCGACATCTTTTTACTGAATTTAACGTTTCATGGGATCAGATCCATCACCTGATTGTCTCGACCCCGCATTCTCCTTACCTCCGCCGCCATCGAATGACGTACATCATCGGACGCGTACAGTTGGTGGCGTTTGCCTTCGCCATCTTCATTCCGTTGTGGTCGGTGATCGACTATTTCACATTTCCCTGGCCGCAATGGGCTGTTTTAACGGGCATGCGGGCGTGTTCCAGCGCCATGCTGTTTGCCTTGGCTTGGCCCTGGAAAATTGAAGCCTCCCCACGCAACGCCTTTGGCATGACGGCGCTGATGCTGATGGGACCGCCGATTTTCTACCTGGCCTCATTGCCCTTGTTTGCGGGCCTGGAACTGGACACCTTAGGCGAAATTTCATTGTCGCTTTATGGGTTATTGCCGTACATCGTGCTCGCCGGGCTCAGCGTTTTTCCCTTAACCATTGTCGAATGCATTCTCTTTGGCATACCGGTTTTGGCGCTCACGGCCTTTGGTGGGTATATGTCTGATACCTTTACCTGGGCCAGTTACATCGGCAATTTGTGGTTGGCGCTGGTGATTTTCGGCGTGTCCATGTTCGCCGGTGTGTCCAGCTTGCGCTATATGATCGCCTTGGTCAGTCGCGCCAGCCTTGATCCTTTGACCAACACCTACACGCGACGCAGCGGTTCTGAAATCATCGACATGCAGTTTCGCGTTTCTGCACGCCAAGACGCACCGTTCGCCATCGTCTTTTTTGATCTGGACCACTTCAAATCCATCAACGACAGCTATGGTCACGACGAAGGCGACAAAACCTTGGTCATGTTCACGCAAAACCTGCGCGATTTGTTGCGCGGCAGTGACACCATTGTGCGTTGGGGCGGCGAAGAATTTTTGGTCGCTCTGCCCAACACCGATGTCCGTGGTGCCCGTCTGGTGGTGGGACGCATTATTGAAAAATGGCTCGGCACCCGCCCGGACGGCACCGCGTTAACCGCCAGCATCGGTGTTGCAGAACGCAAAGTGGATTCTCTGGTCGATTGGTCCGACTTGGTAGAATTGGCCGACAAACGCATGTACGTCGCCAAAGAAACTGGCCGCAAGCGCGCCGTCTTTGGGGAAAACGATGTGTTGGCCGAAGGCGACTCTTACGAACTTGAGACCGCCTGAAGGTCCGTTCCTCATGTCCTCAGCCCTGCCCCGCCCTTTATGGGGATAGGGAGATGGGCATATGGCAAAAAAGACCGCCCCGAAGGACGGCCTAGAGTTGACGAACAATGGCGTTAAAATAATGCCGTACTTGAAACTCAAGCGTCTATAGGCTCAAGCCTTTAGGTCCGGCAGACCTAAAATTGCACCCTTGCAGTACATATGCATTCTCTAATATATCGGCCAGAATTGCAAGAAATTTGTGTTAAATAGAGTAATTAAAAAGAACACCCTAATAAGGTGAAACAACACCTTTATCTTTTAGGAAAGACACAAACTGCAAATCGCCTTTGACCACATCTTCAATCAAAAGCGTCGCCATCTCTTGAAAACACCGATCAATACGGTCGGGGTTGCGCTGGTCCATGCACAAGACTTTCACCGCTTTGGCTTTGAGCACCAGTTCACCATGAAACAAGGCGTGATCTTTGAGCCGCGGATATCCCAGCTTCCCCAACAAGTCTTCTTCTGACTTAAAATGGTCTATGCAAATTTTCAGAAAATCGTCCAAAAGCGTTGCGCATCGGTCATATTCCCCCGCAGCCACAGCGTCCGCCACGCTGTTGATCGCGTTCACAATTTTTTTGTGTTCCCCATCAATGACGGGGTGGCCTGTCAAGAATGTATCGAGCATTTCTATATGCATGAGGATGCCTATTTATCGGTTTATGAACCTCATCTGGCACGTAGAATTGTATCGCGATTTCACCAAATTGTGAAGCGCGCCTAACGGACGTCGCGGGTCTTTTTCTCGCTCTGTTCCAGCAGCTTTGGCGTTACGTCCTGAGCCTTGCGCCGTTCAATCTTGCGGGTTTGAATGAGGCGATTCATTTCCGATTTCACCTGGGCGCGTTCGGCGGAATCTGTTGATTTCGACAGCAAGGCTCGATAGTGGGTGCGCTCCGCCTCGCTCAGCAAACTTGTATCATGGGCCGCTTGGGCAAACGCGTTCGTGCCCCCCATCAAAAAACCCAAAAGCACAAACAACCCCCCCAAAGGGCGAACAAACGACATCAAAAGCAATCCTTTTCGCAATGAAGGTCATATGAGGTGCGAAGACGGTTCCGTCAACGCGGTGTTTCTTTAAGTCGGTCCAGGCGCAGGCGATCACGTTCATCACCCAGCCGCTTGGCCGTCGCCAGCACCGCCATCAACGCCCCCAGCGACGTGGTCCCCGCCAGCAAAAACATGATGAGAATTTGATATTTGACCGCCTCGGTGGGATCGACCCCGGCCAAAATCTGCCCCGTCATCATGCCGGGCAGGGATATCAGGCCCGCCGCCGACATGGCGTTGATGATCGGTATCAGGCCCGCGCGCATGGCTTCGCGCACATAAGGCTTCACCGCATCACGGCGCGCATGACCCAAAACCAAACGCGCTTCGATGGCGTCTTTTTCCCGCTTCAAGGTCGCGCTCAACCGCTCCATGCCCACCGAAATTCCGGTCAGGGTGTTGCCCAACATCATGCCCAACAGCGGCAAAGCGAAACGTGGGTCGTACCAAGGTTCCGGGCGCACGGCGGTGGTCAGCGCCAAGATGGTGACGATGCCGCCCGCCGTCAGCAGCGCCGAGGTGGCGATGGAATAGCTCCACCCGCCGCGCAGTTTGATGGATTGACGAGCGGTGACTTCACGCCCCGCCAACAAAATCATCGCCAGCGCCGCCAACCCGGTCCACAACGGCGACACCATTTCAAACAGCATCTTCAGCACCAACCCGATGAGGGTCAGCTGCACCGTGGTGCGCAACGCGGCAACGCCCAAAGACTTTTCCAGGCCCAAATTCATGGCCACCGACAGCCCCCCCGCCAGCAGCAACAAGACCGACGCAATGGCCAAATCGATATAGCTCAGTTGCACATAAACCCCGGTCATGGTGTCCCCTCCACCAATTGGCCGCTGGTCATATCAAGGCGGCGGGTGCTCAAGCGTTTGGCCTGGGCCATGTCATGAGTGACGAACAACACCGCCACGCCCCCGGCGGCCACCTCACCGACCAGCTTTTCAACGCGCGTCGCGTTGTCCGCGTCCAGACCCGATGTCGGCTCATCCAACAACAGAACTTTGGGCGCATAAGCCAGCGCCCGCGCCAAGGCCAGACGTTGGCGTTCTCCGGTGGAAAGGTTGCTCACCTGCCAGCCCAGCGCCGTGGATTCAAGCCCTAATCGGTGCAAGGTGTCTTTGACCAGGGCAAGGGACAGGCCTGCAAAATGGGGTTCAACCGTATCCGCCCACCAGCCCGTGTGTGCGGGCACGTACATGACTTGGCGACGCCAATCGGGCGCGCTCATGGATTCGCGACTTTCCCCCAACAGGCTCAAGGTGCCCTCATTGGGGTCCAAATCGGCAATGGCGCGCAGCAGCAAAGACTTGCCCACGCCGCTGGGCCCGCACAACGCCACGATGTCGTGCGCGGCCACATCCAAATCGACAGGCCCAATGGATAGGCGTTTTAAGTTCCGAACGCTGAGCATCATCCAGCCATAGCATTGTCATGTGACGAATCATAGTGGAGACGCGCTGAGCTTGGGTATACTGGGGGTATGGCGAATCACTCTTCCCTCCCGCCCGAAATCCTGATGCCCGAGACGTTTGCCTTGGTCGCAGGGGTGCGCGCGGCTTATGTGGTTGAGCCCACCGGCGAAGTGGTGTCACTGAGCTTTACGGATGCCGCCCGGCGTCTCAAATCCGGACCACCGCCAGTGCTCTGCCACGCCCGCCAGACGGCGGCGCGCCTCAAGATGGATGGTCTGCGCGGCTTTGATGTGTTGGAGTTGTTTGCCTTCATTGAGCCCGCCCGCTTTTGTCTGCCAACGCCGGGCGGCGTGGCCCAAGCGTTGGGTTTGAGTGTACCGCGCGGTCATGAAGACGAAGCCATCAGTTTGCTCACCAGCGCGCGCACCTTGTTGGAACGCCTGAGCGCCCGGCTCACATCCGACGCCCAAGACGCCCGCCAAGCGGCGCGTTTGGCCCACGCCATGAACGCGGGCGGATGGCCGTGGGCACGCCCGGTATTGGCCGCCCTAGGTGAAGGCGACACACCCCATTCGCAAAACGCGGCGCGGGCCTTTCGCGTGTGGGAAGGTCTGCCCAAGTGGGAAGAACGCGGCGGCGAAACGCCCCCCGGCGACGCCCCCGTCAGCCCCCAGGAAGCCCGCCAACGCTTAGATGCGTTGCTGGCGGGCGGGCGGGCGGAAAAACGCACCGAGCAGCAAATGTTCACCGCGGGCGTCACCGCCGCGTTTGATCCCTGCGACATTCCGGGCCAGCCTCGGTTCGTGTTGGCCGAAGCCGGAACCGGGGTCGGCAAGACTTTGGGCTACGTCGCCCCCGCCAGCGTGTGGGCGGATAAAAACGCCGGTGCGGTGTGGCTATCGACTTACACCCGCAACCTGCAACGCCAGCTGGACGGCGAAATGGATCGCCTTTATCCCGATCCGGAGCAGAAAAAACGCTACGTGGTGGTCCGCAAGGGCCGGGAAAATTATTTCTGCCTGCTGAATTTCCAAGAGGCCCTAAGCCGTTTGCAAATGCGCCCCGACGGGGCCATCGCCTTGGGGCTGGTGGCCAGGTGGGCCGGCAAGACGCGGGACGGTGACATGATCGGTGGCGACTTTCCCGCTTGGGTCGGCAGTTTGCTGGGTCGGGGCCTGACGGCAGAGCTCACCGACACCAAGGGCGAATGCACCTATACGCTCTGTGAACACTTCAACCGCTGTTTTATCGAACATTCCAAGCGCCGCGCCAAACGCGCCAAGCTGGTGATCGCCAACCATGCGTTGGTGATGATCCAGACCGCCTTGAACGCGGGCGGCGGCGCGGCAGCGGAAGGCGGCGCACCGACGCGGTTTGTTTTCGACGAAGGCCACCATGTCTTCGACGCCGCCGATTCCGCCTTTGCTGCGCATCTGTCAGGACAAGAAACCGCCGATCTCAGGCGCTGGATTTTGGGCGCGGAAGAAGGCCGCCGAACGCGCTCGAAAGGCTTGAAAGCCCGCCTCGACGATTTAACCGCAGACGATGAAAAGCTCGACCATTTGGTTCAAGATGTGCGCCAAGCGGCCCACGTGTTGCCCGGTCCCAACTGGCGCACACGGCTCAACGACACCGTCTCACAAGCCCCCTCGTCCGGTGCTGCGGAAGCGTTTTTGGCCTTTGTGCGCCAGCAGGTTTATGCCCGCGACAAAGGGTCTGATGGCGGCTATTCGCTGGAATGCGAGGCCTTTCCCCCTATTGACGGCTTGTTGGACGTGGCGCTGGAATTGGACCAGGCGCTGATGACCTTGGAAAACCCCATCAAGGGGCTGATCAAGCGCTTGCTCAACAAACTGGACGACGAAGCGGTGGAGCTGGAAACGTCCGAGCGCACCCGCATCGAAGCCTTAGCGGGCAGCTTAGAACGCCGCGCCTTGTTGCCCGTTCAAGCGTGGCGCTCCATGCTCAAGGCACTGCGCGAAACGCCTGTTTTGGATGGAAATGCCACACCGGAAAAGCCCAGCGACTTCGTCGATTGGATGAGTGTCGAACGCACCCACGGGCGCGATTTGGATGTCGGCCTCAACCGCCATTGGATCGACCCCACCAAACCGTTCGCGGCCGCCATGAGCCAGACCGCCCAGGGTGTCTTGATCACCTCGGCTACCTTGCGCGACGAAGGCGAATGGACCAGCGCCGATCAGCGCACCGGGGCCAAGCACATGCAAAGCCCCATCGTTTACGTGGCGCAAAAATCACCGTTTGATTACGCCCGCCAGACGCGCATTTTGGTGGTCACGGACTTAAACAAAAATTCCGTCAGCCAAGTGTCGGCGGCGTATCGGGAATTGTTTTTGGCCGCGGGCGGCGGCGGCTTGGGGCTGTTCACCGCCATCCACCGGTTGCGCGCTGTGCACGAACGCATTGCGCCCGATTTGGACCAACAAGGCTTTCCGCTCTATGCCCAACACATCGATCCGTTGGACGTCGGCACGCTGGTGGACATCTTCAAGGCCGAGCCCAATTCGTGCCTGTTCGGCACCGATGCGGTGCGCGACGGCGTGGACGTTCCGGGCCAATCGTTGCGTTTGATCGTGTTTGACCGGGTGCCGTGGCCGCGCCCCGACATCTTGATGCGGGCCCGGCGCGATCACTTTGGCGGGCGGGCGTATGACGAAATGCTCACGCGCCTGAAACTCAAACAAGCCTACGGGCGTTTGGTGCGCAAAAAAGACGATCAGGGCGTGTTTGTCATGCTGGACAGCGCCCTGCCGTCGCGCATCGCCACAGCGTTTCCCAAGGATGTGGAAATCCAACGGGTTGGTTTGAAGGACGCGATTTTAGAAACAAAGGCTTTTTTGTCCGATCACGCTTGAACCCCCGCCTCAAACAGCCCACATTGATTATAGGGTTATAACAGGGGTTAAGTCAGAAAGGACCGCACGCATGGGGGAGCGCATCTCCATCTCCAAAGCCGCCAAGCTCATGGGCATCAACCGCCACGAGCTGTGTGAGCGACTGTGCAGCGCGGGCATCGAAGGGTTTGAAGGCAAGGTCGAGCTGGATCAAGTCAAAAGCATTTCGCCCAAACTCACCATCGACGAGACCTCGGTTTCCGAGCGCCTACGCCTGATCCGCCAAACCGCGCGCCGCCGCCAAGGGGTCGCGCCGCCGCGCAAAAAAGCCCTCGAGTTGCAAGACGAGCTCGACCGCATGCACAACAAGTGGCTGCTGGAGCGCAAAAAGGCCCAAGAATTCAGTGTCCTGTTGGACGCCATGATCGACGAACTGGGCCACTGGCAGGCCAGTGAAGACAAAAACAAAGCCAAATTCGCGATTGAGTTTTCTCATTGGATTTGTAAGCAGTTTGAGGGCTGAGGCGTGAGTCCTTCCCCTACCTACAAAATGCCCCTTCGGGTTACTGGCGAAACGCCCCTTCGGGTCGATATTTGTCCATCACCCGATCCAGCATGTCATTGGTGATTGAGGGATTGGCCTGTTGCAGACACGGCAGCAAGATGGCCTTGTTTTGACGCTGCTGCACTCCCGTCGGATATTTGTTTGGTTCCGGATGCACCGGCAAAAAACACCCCTTAAACTGCGCCTCACTCACCCCCAAATCCACCGCAACCCGATCCGTCGGACGATTGGGATCGGCGTCGGCAAAACTCAGTGTGCCGAACACAGCAACTGCCAAGAAAACCAAAAGCGTAAAGATGACGTTCATCGTTTCCCCCCAATGGTGGTTCTTGAGACGCCCGTCAGTTTAGATCTACAGAGGGCGAAAATCAATTTTACCCATTTTGCAAACACCCGTCATTGCGAGCAAAGCGAAGCAATCCAGAGCCACTTGACAGACTTTGCAGCCCTCACTCTGGATTGCCACGCCCCCTTCAGGGGCTCGCAATGACGAACGAATCTTTTCAGTTCTTAAAAAAACGGATGTGTGACGATCAACCTCAGCCTTAAGGCGCATACCCCAAACTCGGTGCCAACCACTGTTCGGCTTGTTCCACGGTGATGCCTTTGCGCTCGGCGTAGTCTTTGACTTGGTCGCGGCCGATTTTTCCGATGCCGAAGTATTTGGCTTGGGGGTGGGCCAGGTAGAATCCCGAGACCGAGCTGGCGGGCATCATGGCGTAGCTATCCGTCAGTTCAATGCCGGTCGCGTTGGTGGCATCGAGCAATTTGAACAGGGTGGTTTTTTCTGTGTGATCGGGGCATGCGGGGTAACCGGGTGCCGGGCGGATGCCGTCGTAGGTTTCTTTGATCAAATCTTCGTTGGCCAGGTCTTCTTCGGCCGCGTAGCCCCAGAATTCTTTGCGCACCCGTTCGTGCATGTGCTCAGCAAACGCTTCGGCCAAACGGTCGGCCAGGGCTTTCAGTAAGATGTCGCTGTAGTCGTCATGAGCGGCTTTAAATTCGGCCGATTTTTTTTCAATGCCAATGCCCGCCGTCACCGCAAAGCCGCCGATGTGATCCGCCACGTCGGCCCCCATAGGGGCGATGAAGTCGGCCAAGCAATCGTTGGTGCGGCCTTCAGCCTTGACCATTTGTTGACGCAAAAAATGAACCTTCGCCAAGGTGTGGCCGCGGGTTTCGTCGGAGAACAATTCAACATCGTCATGGCCCACCGAAGCGGCCGACCAAAAGCCGATCACGGCGCTGGCCGACAACCATTTCTCAGTAACGATTTTTTTCAACATCTCTTGTGCATCGGCAAAAACGGAACGCGCACTGTCGCCCGCATCGCCCGCTTCTTCCAAGATGGACGGGTACGTGCCTTTCAATTCCCAAGTGCGGAAGAACGGCGTCCAGTCGATGCGCTCCACCAGCTTGTCCAAGGGATAGTCGGTGAAGGCGCGGGTGCCGATGAAGGAGGGCTTGGTAATGTCTTTGGCATCCCAATTGATTTTCAATCGCCGTTCACGGGCCGCCGTCAAGGTCAGCTGATCGCGTTCGCGCTGGCTGGCTTCGTGCTTGGCTTTAACCGCGTCGTAGTCTTCTTTAACAGAAGCCACGTAAGCATCGCGCTGGGTATCGGACACCAGTTGCGACACCACACCGACGGCGCGCGATGCGTCGTTGACGTGAATGACGGGGCCGGAATACATGGGCGCAATTTTCACCGCCGTGTGCACTTTGGACGTGGTCGCCCCGCCGATCAGCAACGGCTGGGTCATGCCCCGGCGTTCCATTTCTTTGGCCACCGTGACCATTTCATCCAGCGACGGGGTGATCAAGCCGCTCAGCCCAATGACGTCGACATTTTCTGCCTCGGCGCGATCCAAGATGGCCGCGTAAGGCTGCATCACGCCGATGTCGATGACGTCGAAATTGTTGCACTGAAGCACCACGCCGACGATGTTTTTGCCGATGTCGTGGACATCGCCTTTGACCGTCGCCATCAAGATTCGTCCCTTGGATGATCCCGCCGCTTTGCCTTCTTCGATGTAGGGCAACAGATGCGCCACGCCTTGTTTCATGACCCGTGCGGATTTCACCACTTGGGGCAAAAACATTTGGCCCGAACCGAACAAATCGCCGACCACGTTCATGCCGTCCATCAATGGGCCTTCGATGACGTGGATGGGCTGGGCGGCTTTGAGGCGCGCTTCTTCAACGTCGGCGACGATGAATTCGGTGATGCCTTTGACCAGCGCGTGCTCTAAGCGTTTTTCCACGCTTTGTTCGCGCCACGCCAGATCCGGGCCGCTTTCTTTAATACCCAATCCACGCGCTTCTTCGGCAACGTCCAGCAACTTCTCGGTGGCGTCTTCGGAGCGGTTCAAGACCACGTCTTCGATGCGATCGCGCAGATCTTTGGGGATGTCGGAATACACCCCCAGCTGACCCGCGTTGACGATGCCCATGGTCATGCCCGCCTTTACGGCGTGATACAAAAACACCGAATGCATGGCTTCGCGCACCGGGTTGTTGCCACGGAACGAAAACGACATGTTGGACACGCCACCCGATATCAACGCACCGGGCAGGTTTGCTTTGATCCATTTACACGCATTGATGTAATCGACCGAATAGTTGCGGTGCTCATCCAAGCCCGTGGCGATGGGGAAAATGTTGGGATCAAAAATGATGTCTTGGGGCGGGAAGCCGATGCCCGTCAAAACGTCGTAAGAGCGCCGACAAATTTGTGTCATGCGTTCAAAGCTGTCGGCTTGGCCTTGTTCGTCGAACGCCATCACCACCACGGCTGCGCCATAGCGCATGATTTTGCGCGCGTGTTCGACAAACGGCGCTTCGCCTTCTTTGAGGCTGATGGAATTCACCACGCCTTTGCCCTGCGCACACTTCAAGCCTTTTTCGATGACATCCCACTTGGAGCTGTCGATCATCACCGGAACCCGCGCGATGTCGGGCTCGCCCGCGATCAGGTTCAAGAACCGGGTCATTTCTTTTTCGGCATCAAGCATGGCGTCGTCTACGTTGACGTCGACGATCTGCGCGCCGTTTTCCACTTGCAAGCGACCGATCTCGGTAGCGCTTTGATAATCGCCTTCGGCAATCAATTTTTTGAACTTCGCCGAACCCGCCACGTTGCAGCGTTCGCCCACATTCACAAAGCCCGTCACGTCGTTGATGACCAGCGGTTCAAGCCCCGACAAACGGCACACCAATTCACCCTTGGGCAACACGCGCGGCTGAACATCGGCGACCGCATCGGCAATGGCTTTGATGTGATCGGGTGAGGTGCCGCAGCACCCGCCGACGATGTTCAGCAAACCTTCTTCGGCAAAGCTCCGCAGAACTTTGGCCATGTATTCTGGAGTGTCGTCGTAAGCGCCGAATTCGTTGGGCAGGCCCGCGTTGGGATAGACCGAAACGTGGGTGTCGGCGATGGCACCCACCGCTTGCACGTGGGGGCGCAAATCCTCCGCACCCAGGGCGCAGTTAAACCCGATGGATACCGGATTGGCGTGGGCCAACGAATTCCAAAACGCTTCCGCCGTTTGCCCCGAAAGGGTACGCCCGGACGCATCCGTAATGGTGCCCGAGATCATCACCGGAAGATCAAAACCCAGTTCGTCAAACACCGACTTCACCGCATAGACGGCGGCCTTGGCGTTCAAGGTGTCGAACACGGTTTCGATCAAAATCAAATCCGCGCCGCCTTCGATCAGGCCGCGGGTGGCTTCGATGTAAGCCTCTTTCAATTCATCAAAGGTCACGTTGCGCATACCCGCGTCGTTGACATCGGGGGACATGGACGCGGTGCGGTTGGTCGGCCCCAGACCGCCCGCGACAAAACGCGGGCGGTCTGGGGTCGCATATTTATCGGCTGCACGGCGCGCCAATTTTGCGCCTTCGACGTTCAGCTCATAGACCAAACTTTCCAGACCGTAATCGGCTTGGGAAATTGATGTGGCGTTAAAGGTGTTGGTTTCGATGATGTCTGAGCCCGCCGCCAAATAGGCTTCATGAATCCCTAAGATCGCATCCGGCTGGGTCAAGATCAAAAGATCGTTGTTGCCCTTCAGTTCAGAATTGTGACTGGCAAACCGCTCGCCGCGATAATCCGCCTCTTCAAACTTGTGCCGCTGGATCATGGTGCCCATCGCGCCGTCGAGGATCAGGATGCGTGATTTTAACGCGTCGAGGAGCTGTTGTTTGGCGTTCGGATTGTGCAGTTTGAGGGACATTGGTTCTATCTCTTATTTCTGAACGTTAGGGCGCACGCCCAAGATGTGGCAAATGGCGTAAGTCAGGTCGGCACGGTTGAGCGTGTAAAAGTGAAAGTCTTTGATACCGTTTGCGTACAGCACCCGACATTGCTCCGCCGCGACCGAGGCTGCGACCAGCTTGCGGGTTTCGGGGTCGTCGTCCAAGCCTGCAAACAAATCCGCCATCCACTGAGGCACCGAGGTTCCGGTCTGGCCGGAAAATTCCTGAATGCGTTTAAAGTTGGTGACCGGCAAAATGCCCGGCACGATGGGCACGGTTATGCCCGCCTGGCGGGCGCGGTCAACAAAGTTCAAAAACACGTCGACATCAAAAAACGACTGGGTGATGGCGCGGGTTGCGCCCGCGTCAATTTTGCGTTTCAAGTTGTCCAAATCGGCCTCGGCGCTTTTGGCCTGGGGGTGGACTTCCGGGTACGCGGCGACGGAAATTTCAAAGTCCGCGATGGCTTTCAGGCCCTTCACCAGATCTTCGCCATACGCATAACCGCCCGGATGAGGCACATAGGCGGTTTCAATGCCGTCAACGGGATCGCCGCGCAACGCCACGATGTGCCTGATGCCGTCAGCCCAGTATTGGCGGGCGATGGCGTCGATTTCGTCCCGCGTTGCGCCCACACAAGTCAAGTGCGCGGCCGGCTCCAAGTTCGTTTCGCGACGAATGCGCGTCACCGTAGCATGGGTGCGTTCGCGGGTCGAGCCGCCAGCTCCATAGGTGACGGACACATATTGCGGTTTCAACGGTGCCAAGCGTTCAATGCAGGCCCACAGGCTTTCTTCCATCTTTTCCGTTTTCGGCGGAAAAAATTCAAACGACACGTTGGCGTCTTTGGGCAAGGGCGAGGACACCGCCATGGCGGTCACGTCCGGACGCATAATCTTGGTCATTGCGAGGCTCCTAAAGTCATCCGGTGGTGTTCGTTTTCAAAAGCCGTCACGCCAATCCTGCGTGCCAGCCAAATGCTGACGCCCAATGTTCCGGGCAGGTGTTTGATGGTTTCCACTTTGAGCCCTTGGGCTTCCAACCAGTCTTGAATTTCTTCATCCGCGAAGCCTAAGCGTCGATGGGCATGATTTTCGCGCAGCTCTTCCACATCATGCGGCCCCAAATCCACGATCAACAACCGTCCTCCCGGTGCCAAAGCGTGAGCGGCTTCACCAATCGCCGTCCAGGGCCGATCCAGGAAGTGCAATACCTGATGCAACACGACGGCGTCAAACGTCCCGTACACCAAAGGCAGGGCCAAAATATCCGCCTGGCGCAATTGGCAGTTATCCAGGCCCCACTGCGTCACGTTGGAACGCGCCACGGACAGCATTTCATGAGAACTGTCCAAGCCCAGCGCTTCGCCCACGTCGGGGCCGAGAACCTGCAGCATGCGCCCGGTGCCGGTGCCCAAATCCAGCAGTTTTTGCTGCTTGGTCAGGGGCAGCATGTCGCGCACCGCTGCGGCGACGGCTTCTTCGTCCACATCCAGCTGGCGCAAGCGATCCCATTCGGGAGCGTACTTGGCGAAATAGTCTTCGGCAGCCCGCGCGCGCTGGTTTTGAATGTCTTTTAAACGCTCAGCATCGTGGCCACGCAACGGATCGTCGGGCGGAATCAGGGCGACCAAGGCCCGGGCGCGGGCTCCCTTCTCCCCCAAACTGAGGCGGTGAAACACCCAGCTGCCTTCGCGAAACCTGTCCAACAGCCCTGCATCCACCAGTATTTTAAGGTGCCGCGAGACCCGGGGTTGGCTCTGGCTGAGAATCGACACCAGCTCGCTGACCGTCAATTCACCGAATTCCAGCAATCCGAGAATCCGCAGTCGCGTGGGATCGGCCGCAGCGCGCAAGGCCTCTAACACACCATCCATAAAACGGGTCGCCTTATCATCATTTCATGTTTTCACATTTAGATATAACGATATCTTTATATACATTGGTTTACGGGCTGTCTAGACGCTTAATGATCGACAAGACTTCCCGCCCACCCCAAACAGTGTTGCAATTTAGCCACACCTGTTTCGCAAGCACGATCCGCATTTGAGAGCGTGCTGGTCTTCGTCAAAACCGTATGGTAATTCGTTGTTGTGTGGTTAATGCACATTAAAGTTTGGCGTGGTCTGTTTTGTGTGTAAATTCAGTCTCATGCCATGAAGAGTGTAGACGCATAAACGTGCGTAACTGAATTTAACGAAAAGCTGCCTTCCCCAAAGGTTTGGGGTGAATTG
This sequence comes from Magnetovibrio blakemorei, assembly GCF_001746755.1. Taxonomy (GTDB): domain Bacteria; phylum Pseudomonadota; class Alphaproteobacteria; order Rhodospirillales; family Magnetovibrionaceae; genus Magnetovibrio; species Magnetovibrio blakemorei. Next base: position 80,833 of record NZ_MCGG01000008.1, read on the forward strand.
GTCAACTTTTTGTGACGGAGCCTTGAATGTTCGACACCAAATCCAGTGCGTTAACCGCTTTTGATCAAAACCTATGGACCACCGTATGCAATTTTGCCGCAAATTTGCGTCAAAATGGCCTGCGCGTTTTTGCTGTTTTGATGCTGGGCTTTTTGGTCACCGCCTGTGCTGCCGTACCCAACAGCTCCGATCCAGAAGCTGTTGCCGAATATCAAGAAGTCAATGATCCGCTGGAACCGTTCAACCGTGCGATGTTCGAATTGAACCGCGGTTTGGATACGTTGATCCTGCGTCCCGCTGCAACGCTTTATCGTGGTTTCGTGCCGCCGCCCATCCAAGACATCGTCAATAACTTCTTGAACAACCTCAAAGCTCCGGTTGTGTTGCTGAATGACGTCTTGCAGGGCGAAGGTGATCGGGCCATGAACACCCTTTCGCGGTTTGCCATCAACACCACGGTCGGCGTTTTGGGCTTTGGTGATCCGGCGACCGAATTGGGCTATCCGGCACACAAAGAAGACTTCGGCCAGACCCTCGCGATTTGGGGAGCAGATGGTGGACCTTACTTGGTGCTGCCGATCCTCGGCCCATCCAATCCCCGCGATGCGGTGGGTAAGGTTGTTGATACGCTGACCGATCCGATTTGGCATTACGCGCAAAACACCGACAAAGAATACATCACCAATGAACGTATGGCTGCTGAGATTGTCAACTTCAGAGCGCGCAATCTGGAAGCCATCGACGATTTGGAACGGACTTCGTTGGATTATTATGCCGCCGTGCGCAGCCTCTACCGTCAGGTAAGAGAAGATGAAATTCGCAATGGCACCATGCCCAAGACCGGCCTGCCGGCCATCAGCTCGAACGGCACGGACCCGTATTCCATAGGCTCCATGCAAGACCCGGATGCTGTTGACGCGACGCTCGCCACCAAAAACTAAGCGTTTTTTATCTGCACAATTCAAAAGCCCGCCGCTCACCCGGCGGGTTTTTTTTGCGCCGTTCTGAGGCCATTCAGCAACGGTTCATGCAGCTTCCCTATAGTGGGCCAACCGTTTTAAATCGTGGAGCCCGTCGCACAATGCACATTCAACGCCCCCCTGTTCTCGCTGCCCCCGTTCTCACGATTCTCGTCACGGCGCTGGCGCTGATCGCCGCCACACCCGGCGCACAGGCCGATGGCGCGTTCCCGCCCATCACCAATCCCGACGTTGTGCGTGAATGCTCCGACTGCCATCTGCTGTACCGCCCGGAAATGCTGCCCGCCGCTTCGTGGAAAGCGATCATGGGGAATTTGGGCGCGCACTTTGGCGAGGACGCCACCTTGGCGGAACCGCTGCGCACGGATATTGAAGCCTATCACGTGAGCCACGCATCCGACGTCAGCGGGGCCCGTCAGGCACAGAAATTCTTAAAAGGTGTTGATCTCAAGAATCCCCCCATACGCATATCCGCAACGCCTCGCTTCACCCGCAAACACGACGAACTGGACCCGGCCGTCTTCACTACCAAAGACGTCGGCTCCAAAGCCCACTGCAACGCCTGTCACAGGGAAGCCAAAGACGGCCTCTTCGACGAAGACACGGTCAAAATCCCCGGCTACATCAACTTGCCGTTTGGCATCAACATCAAGCCGTTGTGGTGATATCTAGGCGCACTCACGCATATACCCGTCATTGCGCAGCGAGACGGCAATCCAGACCGTCCCACACGCACAGACGGATCGCCCCGCGCCTTGCGGCGCGCGCGATGACGTCCTTGGAAGAAATCGAAGCTTAACGGGTCAGCGGCTTGTATTGCAGGCGATGGGGTTCGACCGCGTCGGCGCCCAAGCGTTTCTTTTTGTCTTCTTCGTAGTCGGCGAAGTTGCCTTCGAACCACACCACTTCGGAATTGCCTTCAAACGCCAAGATATGGGTCGCGATCCGGTCCAGGAACCAACGATCGTGGGAAATCACCACCGCACAGCCGGCAAAGTCCAGCAGCGCTTCTTCGAGGCCTCGCAGGGTATCGACGTCCAAATCGTTGGTCGGTTCATCGAGCAAGATCACGTTGGCGCCGGTTTGCAGCATTTTGGCCAGATGGACGCGGTTGCGTTCACCGCCCGACAACTGACCGACTTTCTTTTGCTGATCGCCGCCCTTGAAGTTGAACCACGACACATACGCGCGCGACTGGACTTCTTTTTGACCCAACATGATCACGTCGAGACCGCCGGAAATTTCGTCCCAAACACCTTTGTTGGCATCCAAGGTGGCGCGCGATTGATCGACGTAGCCGAGCTTCACCGTATCGCCCAGGCGCAAGGTCCCGCCGTCCGGCGTGTCTTGTCCCGTAATCATGCGAAACAGCGTGGTTTTACCCGCACCGTTGGCCCCGACAATACCGACGATACCGCCCGGCGGCAGTTTGAAATTCAAGCCATCAATCAACAAGCGATCGCCAAAAGCCTTTTGCAGGTTTTCAGCCTCGATGACCAAGGAGCCCAGCCGCGGGCCGGCAGGAATGGTGATTTGTGAACTGCCGATGCGTTTGTCTTTGTCTTGGGCCAGCAATTCGTCATAAGACGCAATACGGGCCTTGGACTTGGCGTGACGCGCTTTCGGCGACTGGCGGATCCATTCCAATTCGTGCTTAAGCGTACGCTGGCGCGAGGTTTCTTCTTTTTCTTCGTGGGCGAGGCGTTTTTCCTGCTGTTCCAGCCAGCTTGAATAGTTGCCTTCATACGGAATGCCGCGACCGCGATCCAATTCCAAAATCCACCCCGTCACGTTGTCCAGGAAGTAGCGATCGTGGGTGACGATCATCACGGTGCCTTTGTAGTCTTCCAGATAGTGTTCCAACCACGCCACCGATTCCGCGTCCAAATGGTTGGTCGGTTCATCGAGCAGCAACAGGTCGGGCTTTTGCAGCAACAATCGGCACAGCGCGATGCGACGTTTTTCGCCGCCCGACAGCTTGGTCACTTCGCTGTCGGCGGGTGGGCAACGCAGCGCGTCCATGGCGATCTCGATGGTGCGTTCCAGTTCCCAGCCGTCGCAGGCGTCGATTTTTTCTTGCAGTTCGCCTTGTTCTTCCAACAGAGCCGACATTTCGTCGTCTTCCATGGGTTCGGCGAACTTCATGGAAATTTCATTGAAGCGGTCCAGCAGGTCCTTGGTTTCGCCCAAGCCCTGCATGACGTTTTCCACCACCGACAAGGCCGGGTCCAGTTCCGGTTCTTGCTCCAGGTAACCGACGGAAACCCCGTCCGCCATCCATGCTTCGCCGCTGTAATCCGTATCCAGCCCCGCCATAATCTTCAACAGCGTCGACTTACCCGATCCATTGTGGCCCAAAACGCCGATTTTCACGCCGGGCAGAAACGACAACGTGATGTTTTTGAGGATCTCTTTACCGCCAGGAAACACCTTGGACAGGTTTTTCATCACGTAAATGTATTGGTACGACGCCATGGACATTGGGCTCCGAGTCTGAGGAAAACGCTATATCGAGGGTTTTAGCGCATTGCAGGGCCTTCAAGCAATGGCGGATAGGCAAATCGTCAAAGTTTGACCCCGAACATCTCGACACCAAGGCCCCTGTCGCAAACAGCTTAAGCCGGATCTTTAGCGGCGATAAGGTGTTCGGCCGCGTCCAAAATGGTGTCCAAGTCGTCCATCTTCACCCGGTGGAAAAAGTCGCCGCCGATGATTTTGACGTTGGGGCCATCGCCGCAATAACCCATGCACACACTGGGGCGAACATGGACCAGCGCATGACCTTCCACGACGCGTTCGTCGGCGCGCCGCTCCAAGGCCCGTAAAATGGCCTTGGACTTGTGACCCGCGCACGAACTGCCACTCACGCGCAGATTGGTGCACACGTAAACGGTAATATGACGTTCTGGTTTGTCGTCCATTGGCGGGCTCATACTTTAGACATGGGCGATTGTTAGCCTCAGGTCAAGACATGCATCTGCGCACCAAGTTTAGCCTTAGCCAAACCGGGCCACGCCTTGGCGGTGGATGTGAAGCGGGCGCAGTTGGAGGAGTTTTTTGTTCAAGCGGCGCAAAGATTCGCTGAGCGCGCGGCCCACTTCGCCGCCTTCGCCGCGCACGTCCTGGCGCACAACGGTGTCTAAACCGCTCAACGCAGCGGCAAAAATCTCCGATGTTTGGTCCCACAGGTGCACATCGGTCTTGATGGTGTTGTCGAGCGTATGGGCAAAGGCGGAAATGAGCGGGTAGCCCAACAGCGCCCCTTCACGTTCCAGGCGCTGGATCAAAGCCCCCATCAACGACATGGAGCGCGCCCGCATATCGGGGTTTTCGTCGGCCAAGCGGAAGGCCAGACGCAAAACCTCGGCATCTCCGCGCACCCAATCGGCGTAATCTTCGCTGTGGGCGGCCAACTGTTGATGGGCAAAATTGCGCTCGGCATAATCGATCCGATCCCGCGGCTTACCCAAGGAAATTTCACTGTAGTAGTGCGGCAAGTCAAAGCAGCCCACGTAGGGATGTTCCCCGCCGCCCAAGACTTCTGAGTAGGGCTTTTTCACCCGGCGGCGTTCTTCCAGTACAAATTCGGGGCTGTTGCGGCGGCGGTCGGGGCCAAAATAGGTCTGTGATTTGAAAAAAGCGGGGTTGTTGAACAACACGTGCAAAACATGTTTGCGCAGCGAACTGATGGAGAACGGCTTGGCGAACACGGCATTGGCCCCGGCATTGCGCGCGCGCTCTACCTTTTCCGAATCCAATTCGCCGCTCATGATCACGGTGCGGGTGAACCGATCCGGAGAATCGAGATGACGGCGGATCCAGTTGATCAGCATCATCCCGCCAACGGGTTGCATATCCCATTCACTGATCACCAAATCGACGGGCGGCGTTGGGCTGTGAATGGAGCTCTTCGCACTGAGGCGCAGGTAATCAATCGCCGCAACACCGTTGGGAACGGTGTGCACGACGTCGACGCCTAAATCTTTCAATGTGGTCGACAACAATGTCCGCGACGCAGCGCTATCGTCGGCGACCAACACAGAGCAGTGTTTGAGCCCTTTTTCTTTCATATACTCCAAGCCTATAGGCCGTGCGACCACAACGCGCGAATCGCATAGAGTCATTATGCGCGAATGAATGCTAACGCATTCTAAACAGAAGAATTTTGCTTCTAGGCTCAGGTTTGTTCGCCCCGACATGGCATCTTGACCCTCCCGTGGCCAGAAGGTTTATAACGTGCCCAACAAGCGTTCTCGTGTTAGGATATATGCGCATGCCTAAACATCTGATCCTGATCGTGCTGAGCATCGCCCTTCTGACGGCCGGCATCAGCGTGGCCGTATATGACGGCAACAGCCCCGCCGAAGACCATACGGGCGGCAAAGCTCAAGTTGTTATTCCCAACTTTTCCCCCACCGAACAACATGGCAAGACGCTGTTCGAGACCCATTGCGCCCAATGCCATGGCATCAACGCCATAGGCACGGACAAAGGCCCGCCGTTTTTACACCGCGTCTATCACCCGGGTCATCACGCGGATGGAGCCTTTTTCCTGGCCGTGAGGCGCGGGGTGCGCAGCCATCACTGGCCCTTTGGCGACATGCCCGCCCAGCCCCAAATCAACGACAGCGACATCAGCGCTATCGTCACGTATGTCCGCGCCCTGCAACGCGCCAATGGTTTCGCCCCGTAAAACCTCTATTAAGCCTATGTGGCAAAACCGTGAATCTTTGTGGACAGTCCCAAAGTGACATCGAACTGTAAGAATTAACGTGTCATATCAGCGCATGTTTTTTACTCAGGCCGCAGACGGGCTGTCATGAACGCCATGGATCGCAAACACACCTACCGCACCGTTTGGATCTCAGACCTGCATTTGGGTTCGCTGGGCTGCCAGGCCGACGTTTTGCTGGATTTTTTGCGCACCATCGAATGCGACACTTTATATCTGGTGGGCGACATCATCGATGGCTGGCGGTTACGCCGGTCTTGGTATTGGCCCCAGGCCCACAACGACGTGGTGCAGAAGATTCTGCGCAAGGCCCGCAAAGGCACGCGAGTGGTGTTTGTGCCGGGCAACCACGATGAATTTGCCCGTGACTACATCGGTTTGCATTTTGGCGGGGTTGAGGTTCAACGCGAAGCTATTCACGAAACCGCAGATGGGCGGCGTTTGTTGGTCACCCATGGCGACGAATTCGACGCCATCGTGCGTTATGCCAAGTGGCTCGCAGTGATTGGCGACAATGCCTACATGTTCATGCTGGTGCTCAATCAAGGCCTCAACCGGGTGCGCACCCGGCTGGGCTTTTCCTATTGGTCATTGTCGGCGTATCTCAAATACAAAGTCAAAAATGCCGTCAAGTTCATTGCCGAATACGAAACGGCCGTAGCCGCCGTGGTTGAACGTCGCGGCCTGGACGGCATTGTCTGCGGCCACATCCACCACCCCGAAACCCGTCAAATCGGCAACGTCTTGTACTGCAACGACGGCGATTGGGTGGAAAGCTGTTCGGCGTTGGTCGAACATGCTGACGGTCAATTGGAAATCTTGCGTTGGGAAACCTTTGCCGTTGCCAACCCGCCCAGCCCGATCAGCTTGGCCGAAGCAGCGGAATAACGCAGCACAATTACCGAGCCGCTTGAGCCCCTTTTATTCGACCTCTTTCGGTTTGGCGCTTTCGGCCGCCAACTGGGCTTCGACACACGCCAGTGCGGTCAGGTTAAACAGTCCGCGCGGCGTCACCGATGCGGTGACGATGTGTGCCGGTTGCGCCGCCCCCAACAACACCGGACCAACGCGCAATCCATTACCCATAATTTTGAGCAAATTCGACGATGTGTTCGCCGCGTCCAAACTGGGCATGATCAACAAATTGGCCACCCCGGTGAGGCGTGAATTGGGAAAAACGCGCTGGCGAATTTCTTCGTCCAGGGCCGCATCGGCATGCATTTCCCCTTCGTATTCGAACGTCGGTCCCAGCTCATCCAGGATTTCAACGGCGCGGCGCATCTTTTGCGCCGACGGACTGGACACATTGCCGAAGTTGGAATGACTGAGCAAGGCGACCTTGGGCTCGACCCCAAAACGGCGCACTTCTTCGGCGGCCAACAACGTAATCTCGGCCAATTGTTCCGGGGTGGGGTCGGGGTTGACGTAGGTGTCCGCCATAAAGATGGTGCCCATGGGCAAAATCAACACGCTCAGCGCCGCCGTAACCGAACAATCTTCACGTTTCCCGATCACGCCCATCACATAGCGGTGATGCCACATGTATTGACCGTAGGTGCCGCAAATCATGGCGTCCGCTTCCCCCTGCTTCACCATAATTGCGGCGATGGCGGTGGTGTTGGTGCGGATGATGGTTTTGGCCGCTTCGGGTGAGACGCCCTTGCGTTCGTTCAAGCGATGATAAAGCTGCCAATAGTCTTTGTAGCGCGGATCGTTCTCGGGATTACAGATTTCCACATTGCCCAGACGCAAGCCCAGTTTTTCAATGCGCCGGGCGATAACCTCGGGACGTCCGACCAAAATCGGGTGAGCCAGTTTTTCATCCAAGAGCGCCTGCACGCAGCGCAGCACACGTTGACTTTCGCCCTCGGCGAACACCACCCGGCGGACATCGCGCTTGGCCGCATCCATAACCGACTTCATCAGCATGCCGGAACGATACACAAACCGCTCCAGGCTTTGCCGATACGCCTCAAAATCTTCAATCGGTCGGGTCGCCACGCCGCTGTCCATGGCGGCGCGCGCCACCGCAGGGGCGACTTGGACGATCAAACGCGGGTCAAACGGCTTGGGAATGATGTATTCGGGACCGAACATCAAATCTTCGTTGCTGTACGCCGCCGCCACTTCGGCTGACGATTCCGCATGGGCCAAATCCGCCAGCGCTTTGACGCAGGCCAGCTTCATCTCATCATTAACCGTGGTGGCCCCCACATCCAAGGCACCGCGAAATATGAACGGAAAACACAAAACGTTGTTCACTTGGTTGGGATAATCTGAGCGCCCCGTGGCGATGATGGCGTCTGAGCGCACTTCACGCACCAATTCTGGAAGAATTTCCGGCTCCGGATTGGCCAGCGCCAAAATGATTGGATCGACGGCCATCATCTTGACCATGTCCTGGGTCAGCACCCCCGGTGCGGACAGCCCCAAAAACAAATCGGCACCTTCCATCACGTCGACCAGTTTGCGCGCATCGGTGTCTTGGGCGTAGGTGGCTTTTTGCTCAGTGACGGCCTCTTTACGGCCTGTGTAGATGACGCCTAAGTGGTCTGATAAAAAGATGTTTTCGCGCTTTGCGCCCATCAACACCAACATGTCCAGGCACGCGATGCCCGCTGCCCCGCCGCCGGTGGAAACGATCTTGATGTCTTCAATATTTTTGCCGACCAAGCGCAGGCCGTTAAACACCGCCGTGCCGACCACAATCGCGGTGCCGTGCTGGTCATCGTGAAAGACCGGAATTTTCATCCGTTCGCGCAAATTCTTTTCAACGATAAAACACTCCGGCGCTTTGATGTCTTCGAGATTGATGGCGCCAAAAGTGGGTTCCATCATGGCAATGGCGTCGGCCAACTTCAGGGGATCTTTTTCGTCCATTTCAATATCGAACACGTCGATTCCGGCGAACTTTTTAAACAATACCGCTTTGCCTTCCATCACCGGCTTGGCAGCCAGCGGACCGATATCGCCCAGCCCCAACACCGCCGTGCCATTGGTCACGACCCCGACCAAATTGCCGCGAATGGTAAAGCGCGCCACCGCAGAAGGATCTTCGACAATCGCTGTGCACGCGTCCGCAACCCCCGGTGAATAGGCCAGCGACAAATCGCGCTGATTGGCCAGCGGCTTGGTCGGCGTGATGGAGAGTTTTCCGGGGGTCGGAAATTCATGATAATTGAGGGCGGCTTCGCGGGTGACTTTACGGGTCATGATGGGGTGCCTTTGTGGTGCTTGGTCCTGATGGGTCTTGTAGTGCCTGGGGAACACACAAACGGGGGGCGCTCTGACAACACGCTTAGAACGGCTTAAAAAACACCGCATCTGTGCGTAGTATAATTTAGAGTACAGATTTTCACGACTGTACGCCAAGGCATGGCGACTTTAAAGGTTATTGTACCAAGTCTCAGCTCGCCGACGTGTCGTCCAGGCCGAATTGAGCATTGAGCCCCGGCACGCTTTCGCCCTTGATCTTGCACGACTGACCACGAAACAAGGCCACGACCTCGTCCTTTTGATTACGCACTTCAACGTCATATACCCCGATCCGTCCGGCGGCGTTGACGACGTGGGCGGTGGCGGTCAGCACATCGCCCAGATGTGCGGCGCGGGTGTAGTTGATGGACCCCGCCTGGGCCACCGTGGCGCGGTTGTCAGCGTTGCAGATATACGCGAACACGCTGCCCGCCAAGGCGTACATAAAACCGCCATGACAGGTGCCGTGAAAATTCAACATATCTTCACGCACGACCATGCGCACAGCGGCGCGGTCGCTCCGCGTTTGCAAAAGTTCAATGCCCAAACCTTGGGCGGCATGATCGCGCGGATACATGCCCTCGGCGACGGCTTGGGCCAGGCGGTCTTTATCAATCGTGTGGTCTTTGTCCTGGGTCATGGGAAGGGAGATCCTGATCGGTGATCACCAACCTTAACCAAGCCCAGCCGCTTTGTCGAATACATCACGGGCCTGGGCGGGCCCATTTATAAAGTTTCGCCCTAGCGCGGCACCAGACCGCTTTTGATGTCGATGCCTTGTGCAGCGGGAACGTCTTGGCGCCGATCAACCAGATAATCGGTTATGCCGCCGCCGATCCACATGGCGACAAATGCCATCCACGCGGTGAGCGAAAATATCGAGCCCCCGGTCATCACGGCACCGACAGCGCAACCGCCAGCCAACATGCCGCCAAAGCCCATCAGGGCTGCACCGATGATGTAACGCGGCATGGGGTTTTGCTCGATGCTGAAGCATTGAAACTTAAAATCGCGCCCGACAAGCGAGGCCAGGAAAGACCCGGCGAACACGCCCGGCACCAACCCCAAATCAAACACTAGCGGCAAATGGGTGTGATCGATCAGGCCCATCAAGGTATCTGCGGACGGCCCGATGAAACTGATGCTTTTGACCGCCAGGGGGGTAAAGGACTGAAGCGAAATGGTGTACGTCAGCAACCACCCCGCCGTGATCATCAAACCAACGCCGGTGGTGCCGACAATGACCCAACGGCTAACACCCGTGCGCAACGCTATCGCCAACGCCGCCGCAAACAAAACTAAGCCGACCAGCAGAGGCGTCGAATCGGACAAGCCAAAAACATAAGACAGGTCGCGCGTGCCTTCGTCGCTGACCGTCCACAAACCCGCAATCCATTCGCGCAGCGGCGACAGCACACCGCGCAGCGAGGACTGCGCAATAATCGTCAAAATCAGCCCCGTGACCAAGGCGCGGAGGTTTCCCGTTGCCGACAACACCAAAATGCGGCTGGCGCAACCGCGCGCCAAAACCATCCCGGCGCCAAACATCAAGCCGCCGATGACGGCCCCCGAAAGGCTGCCCTGACCGGTCAATTGGCGAACGTTGGTCACATCCAGCAACCCCGCCGCGATCACCCCCTGAGTGCCGATGATGGCGGCCGCGAAAGCCAGCACCCAAATGGCCACTTTGGGACCCAGTCCAAAACGAAAGAATTCAATCGTCGCCGCGCGCATACAAAATCGACTGCGCTGCGAGAGCGCACCGAACGCCAAGCCAATGGCCAGACCGCCCAAAGAGACGGTGCCGCCTTCGCCAAAGAGACCAAACAGATATTCGAGGTTCATGGACATTGATTCACATTCCGCGCGAAAAAAGCGCTCTCAGGTCACTGATCAATTGGTCGCGCCTCAGATTAGAGTACATCTAAATAAGGCAAACCGAAACCTTTGAACGGCACAAAACACCCTGTTTTCTGCTAAAAAAGGACGACACGGAACACCTTGCCAAAAACACAGGCCCCCCGCACTTCTCAGTGTTGATCATCGAGAAGTCTCTATATAAGATAAAACTAATATAGAATTACGTCAAAACATAATTTGATTTGCGAATGCATGTGTTTTTTGCATGTCTTTATATTATGTTCTGAAGGGTCGACACCTTATAACGAGGGGTCGATCGAAATCGTTATCCGGCATAAGACGTATGCCAGCCGGCGCTGGCGCTAACGCCGTGTCTGTGTTGAGAGTAAATAAGCTTTTTTGCCTTGTGGTTTTGGACAAAGGCTTTGTGAAACGGAATTTATTGATGTCCCAACAACCTGAAAAAATAGAAAAAGAAGACGGAACGACCGAGTGGCACTTAGATGGACGCTTGCACCGTGAAGACGGCCCCGCAGCCATTCGCCCCGATGGATCAAAAGGTTGGTTTCTAAACGGCAAGCAGCATCGCCTGGACGGCCCGGCTGTTGAGCTTGCGGACGGAACCCAAGAATGGTGGGTAAACGGCGCCCTGCACCGCGAAGACGGTCCGGCCCTCATCGAGGCCTATGGCTCAAAAGAGTGGTATTTCAACGGCAAGCTTCATCGCGAAGGCGGCCCCGCTGTTGAACGAGAGGACGGAACCTTGCAATGGTGGGTCCATGGCGAGCGCCATCGCGAAGATGGGCCAGCCGTGGTCGAAGAGCACGAAATGCGCCAATGGTGGGCCAATGGAAAGCTGCATCGTGAAGACGGCCCCGCCATTGAATATGATGATGGCACGCAAGAATGGTACATTTTGGGCATGCCCGTTTCTGAAGACGTGGCGATGGATGCCGACAAGCGCGCCGATTTCATGAAGAAAATGATCAATCCCGTATAAATCGGGATGAATTGGCGACCTCGGGGTGCTGTAAAGCCCCCTTGGGCACCCATGGCGACCCAAAAACAGACAAAAAGAACATAGACAAAAGAAAAAGGGGGGCGTCCAGCGCCCCCCTTTTTGCATTCTTTATTGGGCTACGTGCGCCCCTCCAGAAAGCCTGCAGGCGAAAAGCCTACGGGCGTTTCGGGGTCTCGTAAGGAACTTCCTTTTGCCACTCGACCCATTCGGTCTTGTAGCCGACGAAACCTTTTTCGTTTACCGGTTGTTGTTTCGTTGTGTAGTACTCGGTCTTGCCATCAGGAACCGGATCTTTAGCGTTTACGTTAGCCATAATTCAACTCACCTGTTATCTGGTTACAAACCGGGACAGCTCCCTGCAAAACTGCAAATCACCCTACCCCAGCATGAAGATTTTCTAATATTCGAAAATGAATATATAGGATGGTGTTGCCGGAGGGAAGCAGCTTTTCACACCCCTTTTTTGCACAGCCGAAAAAGCCCGATCTTGACCTCCAGCAGTTCTGCGCTGCAGAACTGGCATACACCTTATATATATGTATAGAGCTGCGAGGGTGTTGTGTGACCGGGGCAGAGGGCACAAAACGCCAGAAAAAGAGGTCACTCCGGGTTAAAAATTGTGCTTTGCAGCATTACCGCTTCGAATCAAGATTCGGTGTTTGACCTCATTTGGATGTCACCTCAACTGCGGGGCTTAATCGGCCAAATACAAGTCAATTTGCACCCTAGAGGGATATATTTGGACGGAATTATAAGGTCATATATTACCCTAAGCCACGGATCCAAATACAAAAATTACCTATACCCCCTTTGTCAAAACATCTAATTGCCGCGCGTTTGATCATTCTGATTGTCAAAACAAGATTCACTTATATAATGCGCTGCTAATAGAAAAGATCTGACCTATAGATTTTTCAATAATTGACGACTGCGACAGGGGAGGAACTAATGTTCGCCAGTAATCCATTCGCTGAACTTGTGACCACCATTCCGCTCGTCGGTATTCAGGCTTACGTCGTTTTGATGTTTATCCTGGTTATCGGCGGCACAGTTTTGGACATGATCCACAAGAAAAGCGCCAAATACTTTTTTGCTAAAGCCAAAGCGGCTCAAGCTTCACGCACACGTGAGCTGGGTGCCGGTGACAAAATCGGCATCGCCGTCAGTACGGTTGCTGTCGATGTAATGACGTCGGGTGAGTTTTGCAACCCACGCCGTCGCATTTCTCACTTGTTCACCATGTACGGGTTTATCCTGTTCGTCGTGACGACTGTGGCCTTGGTGTTTGCTTATCCGACCAACGAAGCACCTTCCATCGTCTCTCAATTGTGGCACTTGAGTGCTGCTATGGTGATGTTCGGCGGGTACTGGTTCTGGTTCTTCATCCGCGTCGATGTCTCTGCTGAGGGCAACCCTTGGTATCGTATCGTGAAGGCTGACATGTTCATCTTGTCGCTTTTGGGCACCACGACCTTCGGTCTGGTCTGGTCCATCCTTCAAGCCAATGGCGTCGCACCCTGGACCACCGTGTTCCTGGCCTTGTTCATCATTGCCGCGACGGTTTTGTTCGCTGGTGTGTTGTGGTCGAAGTTCGCTCACATGTTCTTCAAGCCTGCTGCTGCGTTCAACAAGCGCGTCATCAAAGCTGATGGTTCCCGTGAAAACCTGCCGGAATTGGGCGATCTGTCCGATCCCGCTTTGCACAAACGTTTTCCCGATATCCCAGAATATATGGGCAAAAACCCGGCCAACATGGGTCTCGGCATCAAACGCGAGCAACCTCAGCACTACTAAATCAATCCTGAAGGATTCTTTCTAACAGGGAAGGAAATAAATTATGCCTACTTTCGTATATATGACACGATGTGATGGCTGCGGACACTGCGTAGATATCTGCCCGTCCGACATTATGCACATCGACACGACCTACCGTCGTGCTTACAACATCGAACCGAACATGTGTTGGGAATGCTATTCTTGTGTGAAGGCTTGCCCGCAGAACGCTATCGATGTTCGCGGTTACGCAGACTTTGCACCGCTCGGCCACAGCGTCCGCGTCGTTCGCGACGAAGAAAAGGGTGTCATTGCCTGGCGCATCAAGTTCCGCAACGGCAAAAAAGATATGAGCCTGCTGGCTCCGATCACCACGAAGCCCTGGGGCACGTGTATTCCTCAACTCGCTAACGTTGCTGGTCCGTCTCAGGAACAACGCAACAGCCAGTTGCTGTATAACGAACCGAAGTACATCCGCATGGATGACGGCGGTTTGCATACCCTGGAATCGAACGGCCTCGTGATGAAGGAAGGGGTTTACTACTAATGGCTTACAAAACTATCGTCGAAGACAACATCGACATTCTCGTCGCCGGTGCTGGTCTTGGTGGCACGGGTGCGGCTTTCGAAGCACGCTACTGGGGCCAGAACAAAAAGATTATCGTTGCTGAAAAAGCGAACATCGACCGTTCCGGTGCTGTTGCTCAGGGTTTGTACGCGATCAACTGCTACATGGGCACGCGCTTTGGTGAGAACAACCCCGAAGATCACGTGCGTTACGCGCGTATCGATTTGATGGGCATGGTTCGTGAAGATTTGCTGTTCGACATGGCGCGCCACGTCGATTCCGCGGTCCACCAGTTCGAAGAATGGGGTCTGCCGATCATGCGCGACCTGCAGAAGGGTTCCTATCTGCGTGAAGGTCGTTGGCAGATCATGATCCACGGTGAGTCCTATAAGCCGATCGTTGCTGAAGCTGCGAAGAAGTCGGCCGATAAGGTCTACAACCGCGTTTGCATCACGCACTTGCTGATGGATGAAGCCAAAGAAAACCGCGTTGCGGGTGCCGTTGGTTTCAACGTCCGTACCGGTGACTACCATGTGTTCAAATCTAAGACTGTGATTTGTGGCGCTGGCGGTGCATCGAACCTCTTCAAGCCGCGTTCCGTTGGCGAAGGCGCTGGTCGCGTTTGGTACGCACCTTGGTCTTCCGGTTCCGCTTATGCGTTGATGATCAACGCTGGCGCGAAGATGACCCAGATGGAAAACCGTATCGTTTTGGCCCGTTTCAAAGACGGTTATGGCCCGGTCGGTGCTTACTTCTTGCACCTCAAAGCCTACACCCAGAACGCTTATGGTGATGAATACGAATCCAAGTGGTTCCCCGGCCTGCAGGAAATGGTTGGTAAAGAATACCTGGATCCCGAATTGTCCCACGCCACGCACCGTCCGATTCCGACCTGCTTGCGTAACCATGCGATCATCCACGAAGTGAACGCGGGCCGCGGTCCGATTCACATGGTGACGATGCACTCGTTCCAAGATCCGCATCTGGAAGAAATTGGTTGGCACAACTTCCTCGGCATGACTGTTGGTCAGGCTGTTCTGTGGGCTGCCACGGACGTTGATCCGAAGAACGAAAACCCGGAATTGACCACGTCTGAGCCGTATGTCATGGGTTCCCATGCCACCGGTTGCGGCGCTTGGTGCTCCGGTCCGGCTGATATCTCTCCGCCCGAATATCAATGGGGCTACAACCGCATGATGAGCGTCGAAGGTTTGTTCGGCGCTGGTGACGCGGTCGGTGGCACGCCGCACGCGTTCTCGTCCGGCTCCTTCACCGAAGGCCGCATTGCTGCGAAATCTGCTTGTCAGTACATCGACGACGGTAAAGCCGAAGGCATCCGCGTTTCAGAGGCGACCATCGCCAAACTGAAAGAAGAAGTCTTCCGTCCGATGGAACACTACAAGGTTCATCGCAACGATATCGTGGCTGGTGAAGTCAACCCGAACTATCACAACCCGCGTCAGAACCTCGACCGTCTGCAGAAGCTGATGGATGAATACTGCGGCGGTGTGACGGTCAACTACATGACCAACGACAAACTGTTGAGCATTGGCCTCAAGAAACTGAAAATCATGGAAGAAGATCTTCAGAAGATTGCGGCTAAGGACCTTCACGAATTGCTGCGTGCTTGGGAAGTTAAGCACCGTCATCGTACGTCCGAGTGTGTTATGCAACACACCTTGTTCCGCAAAGAAACACGTTGGCCCGGTTACTACTACCGTGGTGACGCCCTGAAGCTGGATGACAAAAACTGGCACGTTCTGACCGTGTCCCGTCGTGATCCGCAGACTGGCAAATACACCATGGAGAAGGCTCCTCTGTATCACTTGGTTGATGTAGATAAAGCTGCTGCAGCCGAGTAATCTTCTTGTCCCCGACAGGCGTTCACGTTGAACGTCTGTCGGGGGCATAAAAATGGATCAGCATTTAGGTGTTGGTCTTTTTTTATGCCCCCGTACGCCCCCGCAAGACTTTCTTTCCCGTATGACTGAGGACAAAGATGAACATTATCGATCTCACAGATGACGAAATTCTGAACGGCGCCGAGCCGATGTGGACGGAGCTCATCCGCGCTTCCAACGATGGTGAATACGGAAAGTTCATCCGCAATTTCGACTACAGTCTGATCCAAGGCTTGAACGAAGTGGAAATCGGCAAACAATTCGCCAAAAGCGAACTGACCCGTAGCCTCTCGGAAGTCTACGACTATCTCGGCATGATTCGCCGTGGTGAACATGTGACCGTGCTGTACCGCGTCAGAAGCACCAAAAAAGAAGGTGAATGGCTGGGCCGGTTGGTTCTCGGCTACAACGATAAGGGTGAGGTCAAGATTTTCGGGGCATCCGTATTCTAAGAACCCGATGGAATTGAATATGAAGCAAGTGATCCGAGAAAATAAGTTCGTCGAACTGACATACGAAGTGACCGACCGCAAAACCGGCCTGCGCCTGAGCCATGTCGAGTTCCCGTTGGGCTACGTGCACGGCACCAATTCGGTCATGGCCTCTACGGTCACGGATGAGCTGGAAGGTAAGACCGTCGGTGACGTTATCGAGGTGCCGATTGATTGCAATCTGATTTACGGTCCGCGTGACGAATCCCTGGTCTTCACCGACCGTCTCGAAAATGTGCCCGAGGAATACCGCGAGCTGGGCACCACGATTGTCATGGAAAACGAAAAAGGCGTACCGCGCAACTTTATCGTGACCCGCATGGACGAAGAGACCCTGACCGTCGACGGCAACAACCCGCTGTGCGGCCGCGACGCCATCTTCAAGCTCGAAGTTCTCTCTATTCGCGACGCCACCGATGAAGAAATCGAAGTCGGCGGCGCCATCGTCGCAGAACCTGACGTCGGCGGATCGCGCAAGGTGCCCATCTAAAGCCAATTTGCGTCAAGGGCGCTTGTCCGGCCTCTCAAACACGCCTGCACACCCTAAATACACATAGCCTTTGACCCAAGCCCCAGGTGACCGCCTGGGGCTGTTTTGGTATCGGCAGGTGTCGCGAAAGCCTGTGTCCGCTCAATCCACGGCACATATTCGCTCAGTATACCTGAGACTGAGATTTTAAAGGATGGAGCGGGTGAAGGGAATCGAACCCTCGTCGTAAGCTTGGGAAGCTCTTTATGAATAATTTTACTTCTTTGTTATTATTGTATTTTTTTATATTTATGTAATTTAAGTAAGTGTTTACGTAAGTAAAATGCGTGAACAGCACCTTCATTGCTCTAGCGTTGCATCCGTCACTGCATTTGACCAAACCATGCAAACGCAAAGAGCGCGGCGCAGCCGCTCATTATCGTTAATTTTCTTTGTGACACGTAAAATCCCCCAATTTTTGGTGTGTGACACACAAATCGTGACGAATTAGCGGGTGTGATACATGAAATAATTGTATTGTATTTATGTGACACACCCAGTGTTTGAATTTTCAAAGTGTGACATGAGGGTTTCCGTCTAATTTTCACTAACCCATTGAATTACATAAACACTGAAAATTAGCCTAGATATGCAGGATACGCATTTAGTAGTACACAATTTTAGTAGGGTCTCTTCGAGGAACCCGCGGGCCGGAATCATTTACGGTGTGGTCTGAAATCCTCCGCTTGGAAACTTTGTTTGCGAGCCCGTTTTTCTGTCTAGTCCGAATTCAGCAGAGGACATTCGATCACATGTTCTTTAAGAAAATCCGTATTGTGTTGCAGGTTAAGGGCAAAAAGAAACCGCGAACAGAACGACCACAAGGAGCCGTGACGCAGTTCCGCCACAACACTCCAAAACTCAAAAATTTATAAGTTCAAATCACCAAAAAACTCAGATGCTGGCTCGATGCCAGTTACGAGCAATCTGTCCCTTGCCCTGGTGCAAGCCACATAAAAAAGGTGACGTTCCGTTTCATAGACTTCGTCCAGTTCCATTTCGTCGACGACGGTTTCAACACGCTCTTGCAGGGGTAGAACATCATCATCACACGCCATAACGATGACAGTTTTAAACTCAAGCCCCTTAGCGAGATGCATCGTTCCGATGGAAATCCGGCCACTTCGATCTTCTACCCGATCTGAGAGCTCTAGCGCCGTTTGCCCGGCTTCAGACCCTAGTTAGCTGCAACCTCATTGAGGACGAACTTGGCGTTTTCCAAGTCTTCCCCGAACTCTTCCCCCATTTCCTGCATGTTGTCGTCTTCAGCTTCATAATTCCAAGTGACGGTGACGTCATTGTTTTCCCCGGCTTCGTCGAACATCTCGAACAGGCCCATGAGAATTTTGGCAGTGGAGCTGTTGAAATAAATCAGGCTGAAGGTGAAGCTTATGGTTGCGCCCTTTTGCTCCGCTAAGTGCGCCTCCAACGTTTCCATCAGAGAGCCGTAAAAAGCGGTCACATCCTCTGGATAGGATTCTCCGCTAATCTGAAAAACGTTGCCGTCAAAATCGAAGTCGATGGCGGGGGAACGCTCTGTGGCGTCAATCTTTATGCTGTCCATGTGTCTATTGTCCTTTGGGCTCAAACGTAGGCTTTGAGGCAAAAATTAAGAGTGGTTGTCATCGACATTTGCAAAATCGAATTCAAATCCGTGAGATGCCTTGCGGGCGATATCGATGAAACCCACCCCGGCGCCTTTGCTGCCTTCTGGCGTGTCACCTTTTAAGGTTTCTTTGTAGAGCGCCTTGAGCCCATCAGCAGCCAAGTGCTGTATGTTAGACAGACTGCCACTCAAGCGATCAACATCATTTTGGGCAATCAGGTTGGCGCAAGAGACAAAGTACTTTCCGTCTTTCTTGCCAACGACCAGAACGCCATATCGAAGTTAAGCCCTCACCATCGGCTTCCCGTTCTGCGGAGTAGCGGACCACGTTGTGGACCTGCTCGACAAAAACAGCAAAAAGGGTTCGAGCACGGGATTTCTCCTCCTGCTCTAAGGCAAGCTATGTCTTCACGGCACCGCCAAGCCGGCAAAAACTTCTTCTGTCATGTAGCCGCTATAGCAGAAAATTATCCCTTTTTCTGCCAGCTGGTTTCTAAAGTCGTACATATCTTGTGCAAGCATTTTCCTGCCCCTTACACCTTAAATCCTACGACGGAAACATCATCCCGCCGAATATCTTCGCCCTGGTATTCTAACAACGTTTTATAGAATTTCTTCTTTTGCTCGGCAAAAGGCAAATCTTCCATGCTCAAAAGCAGTTCCTTAAAGCGCTTCTTACCGAACATACGCCTTCTCTCACCACCCACTTGGTCGAGGAACCCATCGGAAGACATATAGAATGAAGCACCGTTCTGGAGGGATAATTCAGTCTCTGCGTATGTCTGTCCCAGGAGAATACCACGATAGCCGATGCCCTTCTTCGTTCCCTTGATCTCGTCGACTGCTCCATCTTTGACGGAGAACAGTGAGAACCGGGCCCCAGCGAAAGTCATCTTGGTCAAATCCCCATGAAGGAAGCAAGCGCCCATCTCCAGACCGTCGTCGCTTTCGCCTCGGTCTCCATGCTGTCCAAGCATAACTTGGATGATTTGATGCATGCGTTGGATCATTTCGCCGACTTGGCCCGGCGGAACGTCCGTCATGGCACGATCGAGCGCGCCGCTGGCGATCAAGGTCATAAAGGCACCGGGCACCCCGTGGCCAGTGCAATCGGCAAGAGCCACCAGAACACCGTCGCCCCACAGATGGCACCAGTAGATATCCCCGCCCACCACATCACGAGGCTCCCAAAGTACCAGATGATCGCTCATGGTCGCGGTCATCGTGTCGTCGCCGGTCAGCACTGACCGTTGAATGCTCGATGCATAGGTGATGCTGTCGGAAATGACCCCATAGGCATCCTGCAACTTCGCTTCGGCCTCCTTGCGAATGGAAATGTCAGCAAAAGAGATCACCGCGCCGGTGATTTCCCCATCCTTCATGATGGGTGTGCTGTGATACTCGACCTCGAATCTGGTACCATCCTTACGCCACAACACTTCGTCCTCAATCCGATGGGACTCGCCGAAAGTGTAAGATTTGTACATAGGACACGTTTTGACGTCATACTCTGTACCGTCGGGATGGGTGTGGTGAATGATGGCGTGAACTTTCTGCCCGAGCAATTCTTCGGCTTCATAACCGAGCAGGCGAATGGCTTCTGGATTTAGGAAGGTGACACGGCCTTCATTATCGACCCCAAAGACGCCTTCTCCGACAGATTCAAGCAACAGTCTCGTCCGCCCTTCACTGTCGCGCAGTTCCGCCGTGCGTTCCTCGACCAAGTCTTCCAACTGGTCCTTGTAGGCGTCTAACTCTGCACGAGCCATTTCCGCATCTTCCGCCAGGTTCATCGCGGCGATGCGTTCCTGCTGCACATTTTCTTTGCCCTTTAGGGCTTTCCACTGCTCAATGGCAAACGCCCCCATCAACTTCGAGAATCTGGCCAGAAAGCCCAATATCGCGGGAAGGCTGTGTTCATCCATCACCGGTGCTTCACGCACTGCGGCAAGGTAATCTTCTACATCAAATCCCAGATCCTCGGCCTGGGCTTTGAAAAACGCTTCATCAAGGTGATTGGTGTGAAACTGCCCAATAAAGACGTTGGCCACATGGTGTCCCGCTATGACGATCGGCGACGCACAGTCAGTCATGCCGTTCTTGCAGCGGTACATGGCGTAGTTCTTTCCCTCAGTCAAATTGAGGGAAAGTTCGGTGTCGCTTTCTATGCAGCGTGCACAGCTCGCATTATTGACTCGATGGAAATCAGTGCAGGCGCGCTGCCACGGCGACGATGCCAGGACATTGGCTTCTAGATCGATGATTGCCGCTGGTACGCCCGCGACCTTGCAGAAATCCGTAAACAAGTTTTGCAGCTCATTTTCATTGAGCAGTTTGACAAACTCCGTTTTGACCGTTTCGAAATCAATATCCCCGTCTGCGGCGAAGGTTGGGGAAACCAAGGCCTCCTCTAACAAATTTCCGGGATCAAATTTGAGTGCTCGTCCCGCGTCTTCTAGGACCGTGTTCATTTGTTTTTTGAGTTCAATGATCCGCAGCTCCCGGCCCACGGCGAGATGGTTAAACCGTTCAATCTCCTCGACTTTATCCCGCAGTAGCCTTTCTGCCGCCTCGGCCTCCATTCGCGCAGCCTCGGCCTGGATGACAGCCATGCGGAGTTCCTCTTCCCGCTGAACCATGGCGGTCTCGGCCCGGTGGCGGGCCTCCAGCATTACGTGGTAGGCGCGAAGTACGTCCCCCAACTCGTCTTGGCGTTCCCAATGCAGGGGGGCCGCAAGCTGTTCTTCTGGCGAGCGCCCGATTGAGTTACGGAATTCCTCGAGGGGCCGACTGATCACTGCACGCACACCGAAAATTGTCCCAGCGATTAGGGTGCTCATCAAGACTAAGAGGATCGCCCCATTGATCCAAAGGTGCCGATAAAGGGCGGCGCGAATACCGTCGTCGTGGACTGTTAACACCAGTCGCCCGATTGTCTTCGCGCTCATGACAGACGTATGCTGCAGCGGGCGGTCAATGCGAAAGTCAGAAGCACGGGGGGGCGTACCGGTTTCGCCGATGGCGGCCAGAATCTTGCCGTTCTCGTCGAAAACCTGGGCAGACTGGAGGAACGGTAAATGGGACTGTTCTTCCAGTAACTTCCTCACCGCCTGGATGTCGAAATCCCATACTGCGGCTTCGATGGCGGCGGTCTGCCCATCGGCCGCTCGCGTAAGGTTCTCGATCAACCGAGCCCGCTCTCCACGGTAAAAACCCACCTCTAGCACGCCGAATACAGAAAGGACCGCCACCACAGTCAGGGGCATGTAAATCGCGAGCAATTTGCCGCTGAGGCTGGAAAAGTTTAAGAACTTGGGCGTCACAGGCTTATATCCATCATTTGGTCCCAGCCTGCCCACCGTCATACCAATATTCTGCCGGTATCGCCCGGGTCTCTGGTGTCATCAGGAGGTTGTCGATGGTCAGTTTTCGCCGTTGGTTGAGCCGCACCTTCTTGAGCGCCCCGGCGATCGCAGGGTGGCTCTCAAACAGTGCCTGAAACGAGCCGTCCGCGAAAGCCGCGGCCAGTCCGTCACGGATGGCGTCGTGAAGCGCCACGTCGGAGCGTGAAACGAAGTAGAACATGGCGAAGGGATAGACCAGGGTCAGTTCTTCCTCCACCGCAAGGTTTGGGTTGTTCAGGCCGAAATGCTCCAGTTCGGCGAAGGCCTCAGTTACCCCCCGGGGGAAGTAGTCACCCCGCCCGCCGTTCAGCATGGGAAAAAGATTATTGTAACGGGCAGTGTCCACGTTGAGCCCGGCACCGGCGAGAATCTCGACGTCGCTCCACCCCTGTCCCTGCAACGCCAACAGCGGGTGAAGATCGGCGACCGTTTTTACGGCGCTGAACAGAGGCTGCTTGGCTTTGTTAATGAGAAATATGCGATGACCGAGCAAGCCTCTATACATGGGGATGCGAACGGGACGCAAACGCTGTTCGAAGTCCCTTGATGTGCCGAACCAGGCTACGGTTAAGTTACCATCACCAGCCTCAAGGATTGATCGGGCGCGAGCCTCGTTCATTGATTCTTGAAAGGGCTGCATCTCGTATGGTTTGCCACTCTTTCGGAGAGCCAGCTCCAGCAACTGCACAGGATAGGCGTTTGCCGTATCGCGTCCTGCTTCGGCGGGGTATACGACCCGCAGCGGCTCCGCGTTGGCAACGGTCCCCCAGAACAGACAAACAATCACTGCAAAACAACCAAGCCTACTCATGCCCATAACTCGACTTCCTTCGTGTGCCGACATTAGCCGACATTCCCCATATGAGGCCAGAATTCAGCCATGATTGTGCCAAAAGATGGTCCCCCCCACAAGCATGAAGACATTTCCGTCCGACGAACGAAGTCTCCGACCGCCGGATTGGCAAGCCCCTAGTACCAGGGCCTCGCCACAGCATTTAAAACCGTGCGTTCATAACTCTCCTCCATATGGTAAGCGGCGCTTCTCTACATAACTTTTGACCCAGGCTAAAAAGCATTTGCATGGATCTTTCGGAATCACTTGGTTTTTTGCAGACAACTCCTGCCAAGCCACTTTCAAGTTATCTATGTCGTAACCAGGAAATCTTTGCCTTGCCTCATCGAGGCATGACCGTGTGAGCAAAACTGTGGGGGGAGTTAGGCGAGTATTAGATTTACGGGAAATTTCTAGGAGGGGTTTAGATGACTTAATATTAGCCTCCCCTAACCTGTTGTCATTAACCCCTGACATTTTATCAGTGGTAGGCACTACCTCATTTTCACGTCCCAGCACACCGATCAATTGATAGATTTTAACACCTGAAAAATGAGATCCAACAGGTCGTATCTTCTTCTTAAAAACTAGCTGTTCTATAACACTTCGAACATGTCGATCACTCAACTCTGTATCCCGCGCTATCCTCTTCGCACTCGGCCAAGCTGTATGCTCTTCTCCTGCACGATCAGCAAGTGATAACAAAACAGTCTTTTCCTCGGGTGTAAGCCCCTTCTGATTCCAGGCCCACAATGTCGCATCTAGGCTCACCTTTATGCCTCCTTGATCAATTGTCATTTTCTGCCGTTGAGGACTGCAAGCGCATGCCCAGCCAATCATCCAAAGTTGATTCTGGATACCGAATACACCTTGCAGATAATGAAATGAACGCAGGTCCTGCTCCACGTACCCGCCAATGGGCAAGTGTTTGCACAGAAACTGAGAGGCGGGTTGCTGCTTCCCGTGGGGTCAGCAAGTTACCAAAATTGATTGTGCCATTGATGCGCTTCGCGTTTATTCTATTCATTGCTTCAGACGACTCCGACAATCAACTAAACGTTCAAATCTTCACCCTTTCATTTTACATGTTATCTAATTATAACGGAAGTAATGTTCATGATTTGTTCTTCTTGCAGGCATAGATTTATATATAAACCTGTCAATTTCCCTCCTCTTTTTTTGAGTTACTGGTCTTTCTTTAGGCTACCAACCGCTATTATCGCGAGTCGCTCGGACGCTTGGCGGAGCGGATCATCCAACAAGTGCGCATAGCGCGAAGTGGTTTTAGCCTGCGTGTGACCAAGCAGTGCGCCAATCACCGGCAGACTTTCACCTGACGACACCAGCAAACTCGCAAAGGTGTGGCGCAGGTCGTGGATGCGGACTTCTTTGATTTTGGCGCGTTTGCAGACGGCAGCCCAGAAGGTGCGGATTGTGGTCATGTGGCCTTGCTGGCTTTTGCCGGGAAACACCCATTCCGATTTGTCGCGCTTCTTGCCGGACTGTTGCTTCTTAAACCGAGCTTTAAGCAGATCAACCACGGGCGGCGAGAGTGGCACGCGGTGGATTTTGTTTTGCTTCGTGGTCGCGGCGGGCTTCACCCACACGCCCGCTTTCAAATCCAAATGATCCCAACGCATGCACAGCACTTCACCCACGCGTGCGCCGGTGAGCATGAGGACGCGCACCACATCGGCTGAATTTTGCGACGGGCTTTCATCGAGCGCCGTTTGCAGCATTTTGATCTCATCAAGCGTCAGGTAGCGCTCGCGACCATGCTCGACATTGCGTTCAATGCCGAGCGCCGGGTTCTCGCTCACCAGCCCCCAACGGATGGCCGTGGTGAAGATGGCCGAGCACAGCGACACGGTGCGGTTTGCGGCCACCGGGAATTTTTTCGACACCTTGTGGTGCATGTCTTCGATTTGGCGCTGGGTGATTTCCGTCAGGCGCTTATTGCCCAATTGGGGCAGCACATGATTGTCGAGCAACAGGCGGCGATGCTTAAGGGTGCTATTGCGGTTCTTGCGCGCCGCCACGTCTTCTAGCCAGCGCGTCGCAAAATCCTTAAACAACGGGTTCTGATCTTCACTGACGTTTTTCGCCTCACGACGCTCAGTCGCGGGATCACCGCCTAAGTCTGCCGCCGAGATCAACTTGCTCGCTTCTCTGCGCGCCGTATCCAAGGCCACACGATCACAGCGCCCAACCGCCATACGGCGTTCCTTGCCACCGCGCACCTTAAACTGAGCAACGTAGGTTTTGACGCCAGCCCGCGAAACCCGCACGCCGAACCCCTTGAGCACAGAGTCCCAGGTGAAGGCTTGAGCCTGTTCAGGTGTCGGCAGATTTTCGACGACCGTCTTTGTAAGTTTGATACGTGCCATGCCCCAATCCTCTTACGTCAGACTTACGCGGCTTCGTCACATAAGTCGGAAACTCACGACTTAAAAGCGGTATGGGCCCCCTTAAAAGTAAGTGAATACGTAAGTTACCACACGGCAAAAACGGGCACAACGTCGCATATCCCGGCAACACGGGAATGGCTCAAAATCTTATATTTTGTGCGGAATTTGTATGGAGCGGGTGAAGGGAATCGAACCCTCGTCGTAAGCTTGGGAAGCTTCTGCTCTACCATTGAGCTACACCCGCAGACTGGGGCAGATTACTCGGCCCAGTGATGGGCGGCAAGAGGGTTGTGAGGGGGCGTATACGTCCCGTTGGACATTTGCCCAATCCTTGATTTTGATAGGCTACCACCCCATTTTTTGCGTATGATACAATTGTATGTAAAGACCTAATCTTGCCCCCCCTCTTGCCCCCCCGATTTTCAAAAATAAATTATGCACGTCGCTGAAACACAAAATTTGCCAAAGTCAACAAAGCCCCAGTCCACCGCTCGTCAGTGGTTGGCGCTTGGTTTTCTGTGGCTGCTCATTGCCATCCCGCTTGGTTGGGAAGCAAAAATAGAGCGGGATGCCATTTATGATCAACAACGCGCTTTGTTGCTCAACCAAACCAAAATCATCGATGACAATCTTCAAGTTCAGCTACTCGCAACGAATTCGGCGTTGAACGCCGTCCGCGGTGACTTCCTCGCTGTAAAAAATCAAAAAATTCCCACCAAGCTTCTCAATTCTCACATGAAGGCGATGACCGATGCGATGATTGGTGTGCGTACAATCGTCGCGCAAGACGTGGACGGGACAATTGTCGCCAGCAACCGCGAGAATGTTATTGGCATGAACTTCATTGGCCGCGCGTATTTCCAAGCGCCCTTTAAAGGCGCCGATCCCGATGTCTTGTACGTAACGCCCCCGTTCAAGACCGTTCTTGGGATTTTTGCCATAACCGTATCCAAAGCGGTTATCGAAGAGACCGGAAAATTCATCGGTGTTGTCAGCGCAACCTTAAGCCCTGACTACTTTAGCACCTTGCTCAATTCGGTGCTTTATCTGCCGGAAATGCGGGCGTCGATCATTCATGGTGAAGGCACCATCATCATTGAAGAGCCCAATCGTGCGGACTTGGTCGGCAAGAACCTGGCCAAACCGGGCACACACTTTACGGAGCACGTTGAAAGCGGTCAGGACCATAGCTTTTTTGCCAGCACGGCGTGGACAACCAAGGACAAGCGGATGAGCGCTTGGCGTACCATTCAAGCGGCAGAGGTACACACGAGCGTGCCGCTGTTGGTGACGGTCAACCGCAATATGTCGATCGTTTTTATCGATTGGGAGCGCAATGTTTTTTTGTTTGGTGGTTTTTCTGCGCTGCTGATGGTGGCCTCGGCTTTGGGAATGGCTTTTCTGCAAAACAGACAGCGCGCTATTCAGCTCATAAAAACGGGGCGAGAGGAAGAACGCAGCCAAGCTGAAGAAGACCTTCGCAAAAGCAGAGCATTGTATAAAACCATTACCGACACGTCCCCGTTGGCCATTTATATGTCGACGGGTATCGATCAAAAAGGTGCATACATCAACGAGACCTTTGTCAGGCTTTTTGGCTACACGCTGGAAGACGTACCCTCGGCTGCCCAATGGTGGCCGCTTGCCTATCCAGATAAAGCCTATCGTGAACGCTTGGAAAAAGAATGGCAGCTCCGGGTCGCCCATGCCATTGATACCCTTTCAAAGATTGAGCCGATGGAAACCATCGTGACGTGTAAAGATGGCTCTCACAAAAACATCTCGTGGGGATTTATCAGCAGTGGTGAACAAAACTGGGCATTTGGGCTTGATCTGACCGAGCGCCGACAGGCGGAAACCCATTTGATCGAAGCCAAAGAACAAGCCGAGGTGGCCAACAAAGCCAAGTCGGATTTCCTTGCCGCCATGAGCCACGAGTTGCGCACTCCGCTGAATTCGATCATTGGCTTTGCGGAAATGATGCAGTTTGAAATCAAAGGTCCCCTTTCTGAAACCTACAAGGATTACACAAGTTTGATCACCCGCAGCGGCAGACTGCTTTTGGAAACGATCAACAGCGTATTGGACATCGCCAAAATCGAAGCGGGCAAGTTCGACCTTTACAAAGAACCCACCGATGTCAGTAAAATTGTCGATGACGTGATCACCATTTTGAGTGTTCAAGCCCAAGAAAAGGACATTGCCATTCGCAATGAACTGCATGGCATGAGTAGACTGACTCTCGACCCCTTGCGGTTAAAACAGGTCTTTTTGAACATCATCGGCAATTCGATTAAGTTCATGGAAAAGGGTTCTGTCACCATCACCAACAACTGCGAAGCAGGTGATCAGGGGTGCGACATCACCATAACGGATACCGGCATTGGCATGTCGGATGAACAAATCAAAATTGCCTTGCAGCCGTTTCGCCAAGTCCATGGATCGGTGCTTGCCCGGCGTTACCAAGGCACCGGTTTGGGGCTGACCTACAGTCAAAAAATCATGGAACTGCACGGTGGCAAATTGACTCTGGCCAGCGAACCCAACGTGGGCACGCAGGTCACGTTGCACTTTCCGTCCACAGTACGGGTGGGCGGATTTGGCACGGTCTCGCAGTCAGATCCACAAGGAACCGTACTGGGATCTACTGAGTAACCTTGTCCAGCGTCCAAACGAAACCCACATCCGTTTCACCACCCCTTTTTGCCCACAAGACCATGAGAAAGTTTTTGCATGCCTGAAGGTGCCCATGACCACACACCGCTGGATTCCGCAAAGTTCCAAAACCCGTTGATCACGGCGACAGGTGAAATGCGGGCTTCGGTGTCACTCAGCGCGCTCAGAACCTTGTGGTTTAACACCGGAAGCTTGTGCAACATCACCTGTGCCAATTGCTATATGGATTCAAGCCCCAGCAACGACGATTTGGCCTATCTGGGCCTGGATCATGTGCTCGCCTATCTGGAAGAAATCCGCACTGAAGGCTTAAACGTTCCCGAAATCGGTTTTACCGGGGGCGAACCGTTCATGAACCGGGATCTCATCAACATGCTCGAAGCCGTGTTGGAGCGCGGACATAGCGCCTTGGTGCTCACCAATGCCATGAAACCGATGTGGCAAAAGCGCGCGGCCTTGTCCGCTTTGGCGGATCGTTTTGTCATGTCGGGTGTGAAAATCCGCGTGTCCGTTGATCATTACACCCAACGCGCCCACGAAAAAGAACGCGGTGCAGGCACTTGGGCCCCCATGGAAAAGGGCATCCAGTGGCTTGCCGCGCAGGGTTTTTCCGTTTCCATCGCCGGGCGCACCCTGTGGAATGAAGCCGAGGACCAGGCACGACGCGGCTATCAGCAGTTGTGCGACGCATGGGGCTTGTCTATTGACTGCAGCGACCCGGCGCGTTTGGTGCTTTTCCCCGAAATGGATGCGGCCGACGACGTCCCCGAAATCACCACCCGTTGCTGGGACCTCTTGAAAGTGCGCCCGGACGCCATGATGTGTGCCACGTCCCGCATGGTCGTGCTGCACAAAGGCGATGCCGGACCGCGCATCGCGCCATGCACCTTGCTGCCTTATGATCGGCGCTTCGATATGGGGGCGCTTTTGGTCGAGGCTCACACGCCCGTGGCGCTCAATCACCCCCATTGCGCCAAATTCTGCGTTTTGGGCGGGGCCTCTTGTTCTGTGATTTAAAAAGCTTCTTTTGAACGTTCAAGAGAAGTTGGTGCTGGAACAGAAAGGAAGCGACTTACAAAACTCTTCTCGATTTTCAAGGCCTGTAAGTGGAAATGATCGGCATCGTTTTTATTCTTCTCAATAGGTTCGAGACGTGATTCAAATAATTTAATGAATGGATATTTTTAAACTGGCATGTATAGCGATGAGCATTTGACGCACATACCAATGCATGGTACAGAATCCATTAGTCATATTAACGTTATGGTTACATAATTCCGAAAAATAGATCGTATATTCAGATACGTGGGCATGCATTTGACGCTTAACTTCAGTATGAATTGCTGGCGCGGACATGTCGAATATTTCATTGAACGGTGCTGAACGAAAAGCGTTGCTCGCCCTGAAGCAGACAACGGGTCTTCAGGAACGCACGCAAAATCGACTTGCGACAGGCTTGAAAATTGAAGGTGCCATTGATGGCGCCGAAGCTTATTACAAATCAAAATCCTTATCAGATCGCTCTGCCGACTTTGTGGAGCGCATGAGTGACATAGACCAAGCCATCAGTCTGATCCTGGCGACGCAAGAGGCGTTAAGTTCTGTCACCACAGTTTTGAAGCAGATGAAGGGTGTCGTTCTTGCCGCCACAGATTCTGATGGCGCTGACACCACTCAATTCGACGAAATGATCAACCAGATCAACCTTCTTATTGGTGATGCGTCCTATCAAGGCACATTTAATTGGCTAACACGCCCCCCCTCGGTGAAACGGTCAAAACGTCCTCCCACACAGTTGATTTCAGTGAGAAAACGAACAGCAAAGTTGTCATCAATGGCAACTACTTGGGTTCCAGCTACTATTTATCTAACGGATCATCGAAGCTGTTGCCGAACACGGCGGGCGATAGCATGAACGCCTCTGGTGGCACCGGTCCGATCAATGCCGATGGTGGGGAGTTTCAAGTCAACACCACAACGACAGGTAACCAGCATGACCCCAAAGTTGCGGGGCTAACTGGCGGTGGCTCGGTTGTGGTCTGGGTTGATGACAGCGGTGTTGATACAAGCGGCATTGGGGTTCTGGCACAGATCTATGACAACAGTGGTAACGCTGTTGGAGGTGAATTTGTCGTCAACACCTCCGTTGCTATAACGCAACAAAAACCCTCCGTCGTCGCACTCAGCGGTGGAGGATTTGCTGTCTCATGGGAAGACTTCACGGGTGTAACCCGTATCAATGCCCAGGTGTTTGATGCAAGCGGCAACACAGTGGGTGGTGAAATTGTCTCCGCATCCGGTACGACAACGGCAACCGATCCTTCCATCGGTGCGACTGCCGATGGAAATTTTGTTATCTCATGGGTCGACGGCGGCGACATCATAGCCCGCCAGTATGATTCCAGCGGTTCTGCCATGGCCGCCAAGTTTACCGTGAACACGGCGACGGCTGGTGCTCAGGATCGGACGTTTGTTACGGGTCTCACGGGCGGCGGATATGTGATCACATGGACTGATGCAAATGCTTTAGACGGAAATGGACGAGGCACCTTTGCCCAGAGGTATGATGCCAGTGGCGTTGCCCAAGGCGGCCAATTCCAGGTCAATACGACCACTGCAAGCGACCAGTATCCATGGGATATTCAACCATTGTCCTCCGGTGGATTTGTCGTCACCTATACCGATGTCGGTGGGGCCGATGGAAATTCGCTCGGTGTATTTGGACAAATCTATGATTCTTCTGGCAATACGGTGGGCAATGAGTTTCAGGTCAACGCCACAACGACCGCTGGCCAGCAGGACTATGTGCGAACGGCTGCCATGAACGATGGCGGTTTCATTGCCGTTTATGCGGCACAAAATTTGGATTCCGGCGGATGGGGTGTCGCTGGGCAGCGTTTTGATTCCAGCGGCAATACAGATGGGGCCGAGTTCCAAATCAATACGACGGAAACGGCTGATCAGTGGTTGCCTGCAATCGCCTCCGTCGACAACGGTGGCGGCTTTATCGTCACATGGGAAGACACCAACGCAACGGATGGAGCAGGAAAAGGCATTTTTGCCCAGCGTTATTCACTTGGCGTTACCGCAGGCGTTATCGCAAGTGGCGCCGTCTCTTCTGTGAATTATACGACAGGTGTCGTCACGGCCACCATCGGTGGAAAAGAACAGACCCTAACGATGAACAAACAAGGTTTGGGGGTCGCCCAAGCTTGGTACTACCAGGACTTCAGCACCAGCGCGGGTCGGGAAGCGGCATTGTCAGACCTCAATGACGCGATCTCGACCACCCGTTCAAAATCGGCAGGTTTTGGCGTCAACTTCAACCTGCTCCAGATACGCAATGACTTCGCTGATAAATATACGAACACCCTAAAAAGTGGTGCTGGCAAACTTGTTTTGGCAGATATTAATGAAGAAGGTGCAAATCTGTTGGCCCTTCAAACGCGCTCTCAACTCGGTGTGAATGCATTATCATTTCTTGGTCAGGCGACGCAGAGCATTCTCAAACTATTCCGCTAGTTATCCGGAACAGAAATCAGACACAAACGGTCAAAGCAAATTTATTTATTCGCCTAAAAGAAGGCCAACGGGAACCTGATTTTTTTCAATAGGTTGCACTTCCGGAAGTGGGCAAACATGCCCAACCCACCAGGTATATGAAACCGCATCCAGAGTCGTTTTTGGGGTCCTAATTCGGGGCGTTCAATCACCCCCATTGCGCAAAATTCTGCGTTTTGGGCGGGGCCTCCTGTTCATCAATTTAATTGAGGAAACTCTAATATATTAGCGATCAGCTCTGGACAATGAACATAAAAGGCCCAGATAATAGATGTTGAATGTTTATAATGTGCTCCGCGCACATGCGTTGCGCCCGGTGGAGCTAAGATCAAGAGAGAGCCTATTATGGAGCACCTTGCCTCTGTTCCTGTTGGTGTATATGCCCTGACCACGCGGTCCATCACCGTAACGGTGGAACCGGAATTCTTGGATGATCAAAGTGATCCGGAAGACCATCGCTATGTGTGGGCCTATCATGTGCGCATCGAAAACCAGGGCCCACAGACCGTACAGCTGAAAAGTCGCTATTGGCACATCACCGACGAAATGGGCAAGGTGCAGGAAGTTTCCGGCGCGGGCGTCATTGGCGAACAACCGTTCTTGTCGTCTGGGCAAAGCTTCGAATACACCAGCGGCACCCCGCTGAGCACACCGTCCGGCATTATGCGCGGCCATTACGTGATGGAAGATGAAACGGGCACCGTTTTTGAAGCCACCATTCCGGCATTTTCGCTCGACTGTCCGTATCAGCGCCGCCTACTGAACTAAATCGGCCCCGCAATTCTTTGTACTGCTGGCCCAAATTCAAGACATTTGATCGCCTGTTTTAGAATAACTCTTACTTGAACACGTCTCACTGGCCCCCATATGGGTTAAGACGCCGGGTTGCCAAAGCCCGACACCAGAATAAGGACAACACCATTGGCCAATCACAAGCCGCTGACCATCGTTACAGATGGCGCATCGCGTCCCGACCGCACCGAAGCCGAACAGGCTGTGCGCACCCTCATTCAATGGGCTGGCGACAACCCTGACCGCGAAGGCCTGCTGGACACCCCGGCGCGCGTGGTCCGGGCGTTTGAAGAATACTTCCAAGGTTACAACGCCGATCCGCAGGAAATTCTTGAGCGCACCTTCGAAGAAGTTGAAGGCTATGACGAGATGGTGCTGCTCAAAGACATCCGCTTTGAAAGCCATTGCGAACATCATATGGCCCCCATCATCGGCAAGGCTCATGTGGCATATTTGCCGAAAAGCCGTGTGGTCGGCATCTCTAAACTGGCTCGGGTGGTCGAAATTTACGCCCAGCGCCTGCAAATCCAAGAAAAAATGACCGCTCAGATCGCCAACGCCATCAACGACGTTTTGCAACCCGACGGCGTCGCCGTGGTCATTGAAGCCTCGCACCAGTGCATGACGTGTCGCGGTGTGCACAAGCCGGGCGTATCGATGATCACGTCGAAAATGCTGGGCGCTTTCCGGGAAAACGACCGCACCCGGCGTGAATTTTTGTCGATGGTGTCCAATCCGTCCGGATCAGCGTTTGAAATGGTCTAAGAAAGCCCCTCATTACCCTTGACCAAACATGCAAAGCCATGAAGATTGTGCCCATCCGCGCATGGCTTTAGTATGCGGATGCCCTCGCGATGTATCCTGGCAACGCAAAATGAACAAAGGCTTGGTCCCCCGCACATGATGGATATTCGACCCGTAATGATGATTTTGGGGATTTTGCTGGCGACCTTGTCGGTTGGCATGTGCATCCCGGCCTTGGTGGATGCCATGCGCGGCAATCCCGATTGGCAGGTTTTTGCCGTCTCGTCGGGGTTGACGTTGTTTGTCGGGGTGTCGTTAACCCTCACCAGTTCGACCGGACGGATCAAGCTCAACGTCCGCCAAGCGTTTGTCATGACCGCGCTGAGCTGGCTGGTGCTGACCGTCTTCGCCGCCTTGCCGTTCATGTTTTCGGAACTGAAGCTCAGCTACACCGACGCCTTTTTTGAAGCCATGTCCGGCATCACCACCACCGGCTCGACGGTGATCACCGGGCTGGACGGCGCACCGCCCGGAATTTTGCTGTGGCGGGGTATTTTGCAATGGTTGGGCGGCTTGGGGATTGTGGTCATGGCCATCGCGGTGATGCCGATGATGGGCGTTGGCGGCATGCAAATGTTTAAGGTTGAAGCCTTTGATACGGGCGAAAAGGTGTTGCCCCGCGCGGCGCAAATCTCCCTGGCGCTGGTGCTGATTTACGCCGCCCTGACGCTCATCTGGATCGTTTTGTTATGGTGGGCGGGCATGACCCCGTTCGAAGCCGTGGTGCATTCCATGACCACCATTTCAACCGGAGGCTATTCCACCTCGGACGCTTCGGTCGGGCATTTCGACAGTTGGGCCATCGACATCATCACCACCTTGGGCATGCTGGTGGGCGGGATGCCGTTTTTGCTGTTTTTGCAAGTGATCCGCGGCAAACCCATGCAGTTGTGGCGCGACGAACAGGTGCGTGGCTATTTGACCATCGCGACGGCCATCGTTTTGGTGGTGGCTGCACTTTTGTGGTTTGAAACCGGTATGGAACCCGCCACGGCGCTGCGCTATTCAGCCTTTAACGTGGTGTCGGTCATGACCGGAACGGGCTACACCAACCACGATTACGGTTTATGGGGCACCTTTGCGTTGCCCATTTTCTTTTTCATCATGTTTATTGGCGGCTGTGCGGGGTCAACCACGTGCGGCATTAAAATTTTCCGCTTCCAGGTGTTGTACGCCGCAGCACGGGTCCAGGTGCGTCACCTTTTACAGCCCCACGGCGTTTTTATTCCCTACTACAATCACCGTCCCATTCCCGACGAAGTCATCATGTCAGTGCTGACATTCTTTTTTGTCTTTGCCTTGTCGTTCGCCTTTTTGGCCCTGGGTTTGGGCATGCTGGGCCTGGACTTTATGACGGCGGTGTCCAGTGCGGCGACGGCGATCTCAAACGTGGGGCCGGGTTTGGGCCCCATTGTTGGGCCTTCGGGCACCTTTCAAAGCCTGCCCGATGCCGCAAAGTGGATGTTGTCTGCCGGTATGCTGTTGGGCCGACTTGAACTGTTCACCATTCTGGTGCTGTTTTCGCGGACCTTCTGGCGCGGCTGAGGACCGTTTATGGTCCTTTTTGTGCGTTGCAAAATAATGTTGATTGGCTCACCTTGGAACAGGCTTCGTTTCGAGCCTGAGATAAGGACACGTTGCCTATGCTTTCCTTTTTGACCCTTGCTGTTTTGATGGGCATGAGCCACGCCTTGGAAGCCGATCACATTGCAGCGGTGTCGTCCTTGGCATCGCGTCAAACGTCGTTGGCGCAAATCGTGCGCACCGGGGCGGTGTGGGGTTTGGGTCACACCCTCACCCTGATGGTCTTTGCCGGCGTGGCGCTGGTGCTGGGATTGAGCCTTCAGGGCAATCTCGCCGGTTGGCTGGAGTTTTTTGTGGGTGTCATGTTGGTGGGCCTGGGCGGACACATCCTTTACCGTTTGATCCGTGACCGCGTGCATTTTCACATCCATAAGCACTCTCAACACACGCCCCTCAAGACCAGCGGCGAAATTGCGCATTTTCACGCCCACAGCCACGCGGGCGAGGCCAAGGCTCACACCCGATCGGAACACGATCACGACCACAAAGCCTTTCCCCTCCGCGCCCTGATCGTTGGCATGATGCATGGCATGGCCGGGTCGGCGGCGTTGTTGGTGCTGGCCGCCACCACCGCGCCCAGCGTCCCCATTGGCTTTACCTATGTGATGTTGTTTGGCGCGGGCTCAATCCTCGGCATGGCGGCGCTCAGCGCCATCATCGCCGTTCCCATCGCCTTTTCCGCACGCTTTCTCACCTGGGCCAACCGGGGCATTCAAGCCACCACCGGGCTCTCCACTGTTGGATTGGGCATCTTCACCATGTACCAAACCCAACTGGCGCAACTGTTCGCGGCTTAAGCGTTATTCCGCCGCCAGTCTTGCCCCCGCATTGCGCTGCAAGCCCAAATAACACGAAATGCTTTGGGCCGCGTCCAAATACGGAGCGGTGGTCTCGGGGCTGGACTGGGACAGGCCTTGGCTCTGCAATCGACTGAGCAAACAAAAGCCGCACAAGGTCCGGTCCAACATCTTGGTTTCACAAACACAGCCCTCAAAGCGGCTCATATGCTTGTTCCACAAAACGATGGACAGGGGAATTTGGCCGTCTTGAACCAGGGCGAAAAGCTGTTCAAACGACCGTTTTTTGAGATGGTTTATGCTGTTGGGTTTCATCACGCTGACACTCCTTTTTGCTGAGCTTGTCTTAGCCCGCAAAAATGGCGTCAGTCCGACAACTTCATGAAGCTATTG
The DNA here is from genome assembly GCF_001746755.1 of Magnetovibrio blakemorei. GTDB lineage: Bacteria > Pseudomonadota > Alphaproteobacteria > Rhodospirillales > Magnetovibrionaceae > Magnetovibrio > Magnetovibrio blakemorei. The sequence continues at coordinate 116,800 of NZ_MCGG01000008.1, forward strand.
TGATGCCTCGCCCAGAAACCTGCCCAGAATCCTGCCCAGAACCTGCGAGAAGCCCTCCAAACACCACCCTTATTCTTTTGGACAACCCATAAGAAAATTTTATAGACAATAAAAATCAACAGGATGCAGAGTTTTCTGGATTGCCTCAAGTAGAGAAATCAGCCGATTTCATCTCATCCAGCGTTGCAGATGGGCGTGGATTTGCGTTTCCATCTGGCTGTTGAAGTCCGCCATCAGCGCTTCAATCATTTCAAACCAAGCCTTTTCCCGCTCCCCCAAGGTGGCGTTTTCACGCACTTCGACGGAGCGCGTGGCGCTGACCCGGATCTCGCCACTGGCGATCCCGCTCACCCCACCTGGAGCTTCTTGAACGCTCAGGTGAGCCACCGCATGGGCGTCATAGCGCGCGGTTGGCTCGTAGGTGAACATGCCTTTAAAGCCTTTTGTTTTTTCCAACTTGGTTTCGATGACGCTGGCGTCTTCGATGACAAACTGGGCGGTGGCCGGGCTGCCTGCCCCGCCGACGGCTTGCAGACGGCTGCCCGCCCAAATTTTCATGGCCTGCGCGGGCGAGGTGGGAAACCGTTGTTCGGCGTTGGGTGCCTTCATCGGGCTTTGATAGGTGGAACTGACGCCAATGCGGTCAACATTCAACGGAATGGTGCCCAAATGGGCAAACCCAATTTTGGGCACCGGACCCGCGAGGGGGGCCTCACTGGCGCACGCGGCCAACACACAAGTGCCCACGACAATGAGGAGGGCGGCACGCACGGACTTCAAAACCTGACGATGTGTTTTCATGATCATATGATGGGCCTTGATTGTGAACACTTCAAGACGCGCTGTGCACAAAATACACTTTTAAGCATCCCCGCCGTCAAAGAGCGCGTCCAAATCGGCGGCGGCAAATGTGTAATCGGCTTTGCAGAACTCACACACCACCTGAGATACGCCGTTATCGTCGGTGATTTCGGCACGAGGAAATGATTTTAAGGTGGTGGCGACTTTTTCCCGCGAACAGCGACAGCGGTGAAACACGGGCTGCGGCGGCTGCACGCGCACGCCGTCTTCGTGATACAGGCGAAACAGCAAGGCGTCCGAATCCAAGGATGGGTCCAGCAATTCGCTCTCGCTCAAACTGGCCAAAAGCGCCACCGCGCGCCGCCAGCCATCTTCAGACTCGGCCTCGTCGGCATTTTTTTGATGCGGCATCCGTTGCACCATCATTGCCCCGGCGCGCATGTGTCGCGCTTCCCCATCAAAGCGCACCGACAAGGATATAGCCGTTTCCAGCTGTTCTGAGTTGCGGAAATAATGGTGGGTGCATTCCGCCAAAGTGGCGCCTTCCAGGGCTGCGATGCCTTGGTAGCGCTCCATATCTTGCCCCTGATCGACGGTGAACGCCAAATGCCCGGCACCCAACAACCGCGGCACTTCGGCCCCGTCCGCCTTCACCGCCTCCGCCAAGCGGGCTTCATCAAAGCGGGCATAACCGCGCACCGCACCGTCAGAGGTGATATCGGCCACCAGCAACGAAATCGGCCCATCGCTTTGCGTCTGCAGGGTAAAGATGCCCTCATACTTCAAGGCGCTGGCCAAAGTCACCGCCAAGGTTAGGGTTTGCGCCAGCATCCTTGAGACGGCTTCCGGATAGCCGTGGGCATCCAGCACGGCGTCCAAGCTCGCACTTAAACGCACCAACCGCCCGCGCACATCCACACCTTCGATTTGAAAGGTCTGGGCCATGTCGAAATTTGGGGAATTGAGGCTCAACCCATGCACCACGCCAAGATGCCCTTTTGCGCATGCAGGCGGTTTTCCGCTTCGTCCCAGATGACCGATTGCGGACCGTCCAGAACCTCTGCCGTGGCTTCTTCTTCACGGTGTGCGGGCAGGCAGTGCATGAACAAGGCGTCTGCCTTCGCCAAAGCCATACGCCGTCCATCCACCTGATAGGGCTGCAGCAACTTGTGGCGTTTATCGGCATCTTTGTCGCCCATGGACACCCACGTGTCGGTAACGATCAAGTCCGCCCCCTGGCACGCTTCATCGGCGTTCTGGGTGACCGAGATATCGGCCCCTTGGGCTTTCGCCCACGCCAACACGTCGGGGCGCACACTCAGGTCTTTCGGCACAGCCAGGACCAGCGAAAACTCAAAACGCTGGGCGGCATGCACAAAGCTCGCTGCCATATTGTTGCCGTCGCCGCACCAAACGACCTTGCGGCCCTTGATTGAGCCGCGCTGTTCTTCATAGGTCATGATATCGGCCATCAACTGGCAAGGGTGACTGTCGTCGGTCAAGCCATTGATCACCGGAACCGAGGCATGGCTGGCCAATTCATCCAACTTGGCCGGATCGTCGGTGCGGATCATGATGGCATCCACATAGCGCGACAGCACGCGCGCGGTGTCCGCCACGGTTTCGCCGCGGCCCAATTGGCTGCCGTTGTCGTCCATCACCACCACGTGGCCGCCCAGTTGCATCATGCCGACTTCGAACGACACGCGGGTGCGCGTGGATGGTTTTTCGAAAATCATCGCCAAGGTTTTGCCGCTGAGCAAGCGCGTATCGCTGACGCCCGGCTTGGCCATGTGCCCGCCCGCCTTAATGGCCGAGCCGAGATCCAAAATGGCGCGCAACGTCTGAGCGTCCACCTTGTGTAAGTCCAAAAAATGCTTCGGAGCCGACATACCAGCTCTCCTTCTTACAGAAATAGGCTTTAGACGTGACCCAAATCGTGACGGGCGGCCACAGTTTCAAGAATGGCGAGGGCTTCCGCAACGTGGCTGTCTTCAATGATCAACGGCGGCAACAAGCGCAAAACGTTATCGCCCGCAGGAGCCAGCAAAAGACCTTCGGCTTCCAGTTCCGTCTTGAATTCACGGTTGACGATGGAGTCCACCAACTTGAGACCCTGCATCAGACCCTGACCCCGCGCCGCGACAAACACGGTGGGGTATTTTCTCACCAACGCTTGTAAACCTTGGCTCAATGTGTGGCCAACGTGAACGACGTGATCCAAGAACCCGTCTTTCAGCAATTCGTCCAACACCGCACCACCGACCGCCATGGCCAGCGGGTTGCCGCCATAAGTCGTGCCGTGATTGCCCACCCCCAAAACCGCCGCTTTTTCGGTGGTGAGGATGGCGCCCAGCGGAAATCCGCCGCCGATGCCCTTGGCGGTGGCGACCACATCAGGGATCACGTTCGCCCATTCGTGGGCAAACAGTTTCCCGGTGCGGCCCATGCCACATTGCACTTCGTCGAACATCAACAGCAAACCGAACTCGTCGCAAATGTCGCGCAAGCCTTGCAGATAGCCTTCGGGGGCTTCGCGCAGGCCGCCTTCGCCTTGCACCGGCTCGACCAAAATCGCCGCCGTTTCGTCGGTGATGGCGGCGCGCATTTCGTTCAAGTTGCCAAACGCCACCTGATCGAAGCCGTCCACCACCGGGGTGAAGCCCTCCAACAACTTGGCTTGGCCCGCCGCTGCGATGGTCGCCAAAGTGCGGCCGTGAAAAGCGTTTTCACATGCAATGACCCGATAGCGTTCCGGATGGCCGTGGTCTTTTTGGTACTTGCGGGCGATTTTGATCGCCCCTTCCAGGGCTTCCGCACCGGAATTGGAAAAGAACACCCGATCCGCGAACGACGCTGCCGCCAACCGGTTCGCCAATTCGATCTGGCCCGGAATGATGTACAGGTTGGACACGTGCCACAGCTTTTCAGCCTGGGATTTCAGCGCTTCAACCAAGTGCGGATGGGCGTGGCCCATACAGCTGACCGCGATGCCCGCGCAAAAATCCAAGAAACGTCGTCCGTCATCTGTGTACAAATAGACTCCCTCGCCTTTGACAAAAGCGAGATCCGCAGGCGCATAGGTTGGCATCAGCGCGGACATGACGATCGTTTCCTTCTCAATTCAGCTCAAATCCAAAAAACACAACCGGGCGACCGAAGCCGCCCGGGAAAGCCGGGGATTATGGGAATCGAAGCCATTTATGTCAATGGCAATAAGGTAATGGGCTTACGGCTTGAGCTTGTAGCCGCTTTCGAACATGCGCCAACAGATGATCCACAGCACCAGGTCCATGATGCCGACAACCGCCATTCCGGTCACCACCGAGGCGTCACTGTTGCCGATAAAGCCATAGCGAAAGCCGTCGATCATATAAAAAAACGGGTTCACGCGGGCGATGGTTTGGGCCAATTCGGGCAGCCGTTCGATGGAATAAAAGGTCCCCGACAAAAACGACAGCGGCGTGATGATGAAGTTTGTGACCGCCGCGATGTGGTCAAACTTATCGGACCAAATGCCGCCGATCACGCCCAACAGCGACAGCATCAGCGACGCCGCCACGGCATGAAACAGAACAAAACCGACGTGATGAATGCTGATCGGCACCCAAATTGCCAACACCAGCGTCACCGCAATGCCGACCAAAATGCCCCGCGTCATGCCGCCCATGGCGATGCCGAAGGTCAGCTCGTGGGCGCTCAGCGACGGCATCAAGGTGTCGACGATGTTGCCTTGCACTTTTGAAATCATCATCGAGCTCGACGTGTTGGCGAAGGCGTTTTGCACGATCGCCATCATGATCAGGCCGGGGGCCAGAAACTGCATAAACGGGACCCCGTGGACTTCCGTCACCGCACGCCCCAGGGCCAGGGAAAACACCGCCAAAAACAACAGCGTCGTCACCACCGGACCGATGATGGTCTGGGTATAGACCTTAACGAAACGGCGCACTTCACGCATATACAGCGTATAGAGGCCGATCCAATTGCTGGCAGGCGTTTGTTGCATGAGGTCGTGTATCCTAGCCGAAGGTCCGATGGGGTCTTGTCCCCATGACTCCGACACTTATATAGTCTTGCCATGAACGATGACCAGCCCCGTGACAAAAAAGCCAAAGCCTACATCCCGCGCAAAATGACCCAAGCGCGGCTGGCCAACATTGCCCTGCATTATTTAGACCGATATGCGTCCAGCGCCCAGAACTTAAAACGCGTCCTGGAACGCCGGGTTTACAAAGCCTCCTTGTATCACGAAGACTTAGACGTCCAAGTCGCGCACGGCTGGATTGACGAACTGATCGAACGCTACCTCCGATCCGGGTTGCTCAACGATTTGGCTTATGCCGAAACCCGCGCGCGTTCGTTGATGGCACGCGGCTCAGCGGGGCGGGTTATTCGCATCAAGTTGATGGAAAAAGGCATTGCGCCGGACATCATTGACCAAGCCCTCAAGGCCTTGGAAGAAGAACACCCCGACCCGGAACTGGCCGCCGCCATCAAACTGGCGCGGCGCAGACGTTTGGGCCCCTACGCCGATCCCACCAAGCGCGACGACAAAAAAGACAGAGACATGGCCGCCCTGGCACGTGCCGGCTTTGGCTACGACATGGCCCAGCGCATTGTGGAATGCGATGACAAGGACGAGCTGGAAGACTTGCTCAACCCGCCCGCGCACAATTTTTCGTAAAATTACATACGGTGTTCGCGAGTCACGATACCGTTGGCCATTTGAACTTCACGCACATAAGCTATGATGTCACCGATATCATTGGCTTTGACCTTGGGCTGTGGCGGCATATTGCCGTATGGCCAGTGGTGCTGCTGCACGCCGTTACTCACCGCATTGTAAAATGAGCCGTCGCCATGATGGCCGGGATTGTAGATGTCATGGATCAGAGGCGGCCCCTTATCAGAGCCCGCGCCATTATCGCCATGACACTGAGCACAAATCTTTTTAAATGTGACGCTTCCGCGTGCCGCCTGAGCCGTCAAAGTGGGAACCGTAACGGCCACTTGTGCCCCAGGCACGCTGGCGCTGTTCATCATTTTGGAGGCCAACAAAGCGCCCCCACCGAGGACAAAAACCAAAACAGCTATTTTAGGCAAATGTTTGATCAAGCGGCTCATGGGGAGATCCTCTGTTCTTTTCATCGTACTATATCAAATATAACTTTATCGGAAATATGTCCGACTCCCCAATAATAAAGGCCGATGCGGTTTTATTTTTCCATCCTCATGCCTATATGTGCATGAAATGATTTTGCATTCCTTCACAGACAAAGGCCGTTTTCATGTCCGTAACCATTTATCACAATCCGCGCTGTTCCAAGTCGCGCACCACCTTAGAACTGATCCGCGAAAAAGGCATTGAGCCCAACATCGTTGAATACCTGGAAACACCGCCCAGCGCTGCAGAACTGAAAGACCTCCTCACCAAGCTGGGCCTAAAAGCCAAAGACATCGTACGCAAAAAAGAAGCGGGCGAAGAAGGCATCGACGTCGCCGCCCTGGACAACGACGCGCTCATCAAAGCGCTGGTGGCACACCCACGCGCCATTGAACGCCCGATTGTGGTCAAAGGCGCCAAAGCCGTGATGGGCCGCCCACCGGAAAACGTCATCAATTTGCTCTAGCCCGCGCAACGCGGCCCATCTTTTGACAATGGCGCACGCAACGCGCAAGCGCGCCGCTTCGCGCTGGGGGCCGCCCACCGGAAAACGTCATCAATTTGCTCTAGCCCGCGCAACGCGGCCCATCTTTTGACAATGGCGCACGCAACGCGCAAGCGCGCCGCTTCGCGCTGGGGGCCGCCACCGGAAAACGTCATCAATTTGCTCTAGAGCACCACACAACAAAAAACGGGCGCTCCAGAAAGAGCGCCCGTTTAATTGAGCACAGCGAAATTTAGCCGCGAATGGTGGCAAGGAACCCGTCGACCTCTTTGGTGAGCAAATTGGACTGACGACCCAATTCGGTCGCCGCGTCCAAAATCTGGCTGGCCGAACTGCCCGTTTGCGAAGCCGCCATCGTCACTTGAGAAATGTTCGATGACACTTCTTGGGTGCCGCTCGACGCTTGCTCGACATTGCGGGCGATTTCCGAGGTGGCGGCCCCTTGCTCTTCGACCGCTGCGGCAATCGCCGAGGTGATCTCATTGATGTGGTTGATGATCCCGCCAATGGACCCGATGGCCGTCACGGCCCCCTGGGTCGCGGTCTGAATGCCGCCGATTTGGTTGGAGATTTCTTCCGTCGCCTTAGCCGTTTGATTGGCCAGGTTTTTCACTTCAGACGCCACAACGGCGAAGCCTTTACCCGCTTCACCGGCGCGCGCCGCTTCGATGGTCGCGTTCAAAGCCAACAGATTGGTTTGATCGGCGATATCGGTGATCAACGCCACCACTTCACCAATTTTATTGGCGGCTTCGGCCAAACCTTGAACCTTGGCGTTGGCCCCTTCAACTTCGGCAACCGCTTCGCCGGCAATGCGCGTGGACTGCGACACTTGGCGAGAAATTTCAGAGATCGAACTGGACAGCTCTTCCGCCGCGCTGGCCACCGTCTGCACGTTGGAAGACGCCTGTTCCGCTGCCGCCGCAACGTTGGTCGCTTGTTGGCTGGTTTGATCGGCTGTGGCCGACACGGATTTTGCTGAGCTTTGCATTTCGCTGGCCGCCGCCGAAACGGTTTCCACCACCGCGCCGACGCTGGTTTCAAACTGTTCCGCCATGCGCAGGCGTTCCGTGCGTCGTTCTTCCAATTGTTGGATTTCAGCCGCTTTTGCTTGTTTTTCGCGTTCTACACTTTCCGCCAAAGCGGCTTTGGTTTCATCCAGGGCACGGGCCACGGTACCGAATTCGTCGGTACGATGGGCTCCCAAAACAGATTCAGCCGTGTAGTCGTGATTTGAAATATGGCTGATGTCGGCCAACAACCCTTCGATGGAGCCTTTGATGACCGAGAACAGGTACGCCGCAGCGCCCAGCCCGATGACCAAGCCGATGGCGGTCAAAATCAAGTTCAGCTGCGCCACACCTTCGAGAGAGCTTTGCACGTCGTGAATGGAGTGTTGCAAGCTGTCCAAGCGGACCTGGGTGGCCTCTTCGACTTTTGCCGTCAACGCATCCATGCTGGTGCCCATCGCTTCGGCAACGGCGTCAAAGTCCGGCATCATCGGGTTACCGCCTTCTGGACCGTTGTCCACATAGGCTTGACCCAACTTAACACCCGTTGCGTAGAAGGGACCGAAAGCGGCTTCAGCGCCTTGCAACGCCTTCACCACACCGTCCAAACCCAAAGACGCCGCCAAGGTGCGGGCGGTGGTCACGTCTTTCGCAAATTTTTCGGCAAATCCTGCGGCTTCGGCAAAGCCATCATCCAAGCCGTCACGCCCGCGGGTTGATGAAATATCGCCAATCCACTGCTGAACCTGGACCACGTCAAGCTTGATTTCTTTGATCAAGACCATCAACGGAATGGACTCGGTCGCCACCGTGTTGGCGTTGCTTTCCGTGATCTCCAGCTTTGGAAGCTGAGCATTCAAGTTGACCAATGTGACAATGGCCGCACCGGTAAACACCAACAAAATGACCGCGAGCACCGCAACCAAACGCGCTTTAACTGACATGAGAACTCCCCACAGGACGTGAATATGAAGAAAACATTGCCGCTTTCTCCCCCGGAGTTATTTCTCCGAAAACGACACACATTTTTTCCACACATACCATGAATATTTCATGAATACCACACTGAGCCCATGGTTTTACCCAAGCGCCGGAACACCTTAAAACGACTAGGCCCTAGAGGCTGCGCAGGAAACGCGGCCGCAACGGGGCGGCCCCAGATCTGGCAGCACGGACTTGGGCCAACAAATCAGGCGTATCGCGCGGCAAATTGCCCGCCAGCGCCAGGGCGTTTGAGGCGTGGTTTGAGCGAAAAATAACCGGCTTTTCCGGGTCGAGGCGTTCCAGCAAATACGCCAGCTCATCCAAAATTCCGGCGTCGTTCTGCCAGGTGAACCCCGCACCCTCAACCCGGTCGAACGCTTCGCGAAAATGTGGCTCTTGGTCGGGATCAAGATCCAATTGCAAGGTGGAGAGAAATTTGGGCGGCACTTCATTGATTAAATCGGCGGTACCTTCGATGTGTTCGCGCCAATGCGCCTGCCCGCCGAGCCCCAAAATGACCGTCGCAGACACTTTAATGCCCGCGCCCGCAGCGGCCAATAGACCGTTTTTCATCAGTTTTGCTGAACCTTTGCGGATTCGTTTGAGCATCGCATCGGAGCCCGATTCGATCCCCAAATAGACTAAGGTGAGGCGCTTTTCGCGCAATTTAGCCAAGTCTAGGGGTGATTTCTTGGTGAGATTTTGCGGCGTCGCATAACAGGTCACCCGTTGCAGATCGGGAAACGTCGCGATCAATTTATCCAAAATGAGCGCCAAATCGTCTGTGGGCAACGCCAGCGCATCGCCATCTGCTAGAAACACCCTTGAGGCCTCCGGCCAGTCCTGGGCCGCAGCGTCAATATCGGCAAAGACATCGGCTAGAGGCCGAGCTTGATAGCCTTTGAGCTTGTACATGGAACAAAACGTACACGCGTTGAAACTGCACCCGAGCGTCGCTTGGATGATCAAATTCGGCCCTTCGGAGGGTGGCCGCCACAGAGGCATGTCGTAAACAATCATAAACATAAATGTAGGGCCAAAGTCACATTCTGACCATCTCCAGTTTCCCTTGAAATTCAGCCGCTTACATCCGATACTGAGGCGAGGAGGCAGAACGGCGAAATGGCGAACCAAAATACCGCTCAGGCAACGGTGCTGAAACCGGGGCAAAAGGCGAGCACAAAAACGGGATCACCCGCCGCCCATACGGCGGTGGCAAGCGCGCGCACGGAGCACGCGGATGAAGCGCGTCATCTTTATGACCGGGCGCTGGACCATCACCGTGCCGGGCGCCTGGATCAAGCCATCAAAGATTATGCCAGCGTTCTCCGCCTGGCCCCAAGCGCCCCCGATGTGTACAACAATTTAGGCGTCGCGCTGCGCAGCGCCGGACGACCCGAGGCCGCAATTGCGTGTTACCGCCGATCACTGGGCATTCGCCCCGGTGCCGCCAGTGTGTACACCAATTTGGGCAACGCCTTGCGCGATATCGGCGAAACCGCCAAAGCGGTGGAAGCCCATCGCCGCGCCGTCAAACATGGCCCCAAATCGCCCAAGGCGCTCTACAACGCCGGACTGGCCTTTCGCGAAGGCGGCCACACCAAAGTCGCGCTGGAACATTTTGCCCGCGCCGTAAAGCTTGAGCCCACCTACGCCCAATGCCGGGTCGAACACGCCATCACGCTGTTGCAAATGGGCGACTGGCAACGCGGCTTCAAAGAGCTGGAAATTCGCCTCGCCCTGCCGGGACGCGATCCCCGCCGCAAGGACATAGAAACCTGGAACGGTTCCGCTCTTCAAGGGCGCACCATTTTGATCAATTACGAAGGCGATGAAGGGACATTGGTGCAATTTGTCCGCTTTGCCGCCGCGCTCAAGCGGGGCGGAGCGAAGGTGGTGGTGGAATGCCCGCCCCACTTAAAGCACCTGTTGTCTTCGTCCACCGACATCGCCGCCATCATCAACGTTGGCGCCGATGCCCCCGGCGTCGATGTCCAGGTACCCTTGCTGAGCCTGCCCGCGCGGTTGGGGACGCTGGTCGACAGCGTGCCCGAAGAAACCCCTTACCTGCCCGTGCCGCGGGTTGGCGCAAACGCGCTGAACATTCAAGCCGAAACCCGCTTGGCGATTGGTTTGGTATGGTCGGCAAGTTGGGAAGGCCGCGCCGCCAAAGGGCCCAAGCGTCACGGCGACATGATGCTGGACGACTTTTTGGAACTGATGGGTGTTCCGGATTTGCAGATGTTTTCCTTGGAACGCGGTGCCGGGGCAAACGACATTTCACGCCTGGGGCTTCAGCCGATCATCGAACCCACCGGGCAATCGTTGATGGACATCGCCGATTTGGCATCGACCATCGATCAATTGGATTTGCTGATTTGCACCAACAGCGTTGCCGCCCACGTGGCCGGTGCGCTGGGAAAACCGGTGTGGATGGTGCTGGACACGGGGGCCGATTGGGGCTGGTTGCAAGATCGCGAAGACAGCCCTTGGTATCCCAGCATGCGTATTTTCCGCCGCCCTGCCGATACGCCTTGGACCGCCACGGTTGCCGAAGTACGCAAAGCCCTCCTGGAAGTCTTAAAAGGAAGCTGACGGCCCTTTTGAACGGAAGTGAAGATGAGCGCCAAGCCCACAAATCCTAACGTCCAGACTGAGCCGATGTTGCCGTCGGCCCCGGCAGCCCACAAAAGCAAAAAACCGGGACTTTTGACCCGGCTGTTTGGCCGGGCTTTGACCGGAACTGAGCTGGAAATTGTCATTGCTCCGTTTGTCGATGCCGCAGGCGTCGACCATGCGCGCACCATCATGGAGGCCTTCTCGGGCCTTGATAACATCCACCTCAATCAAATCCGCGACGTGCCGATCCTCAATCCGGTGCTGGTGCGCACCGACCATCTGCCCGCCGCCTGCGCGCAAGCGATGAACTGGGTGGGCAAATACAATGCCGATTTGGTGATTTGGGGTGATGTGCCCCCGCCTGGAACAACGCTGTTCATTCATTTTGCCGCCCCGCCGCCCGTGGATGAGGCCCCCGCAGGCACCATTTCGCCATTCCAGGCTCTGATGTTGCCCGTGGGTTTTGATCCCCAGGATTTAGGCGCGCTGTTGCGGGCCTCGGCCTTGGCGGCCATGCACCCGCAAATCGACAGCAAGCGCCAAAATCGCCGTCAGTTGGTGGCCGAAACCCTGGAACACGCGGCCGCCGCCATGGAGCATATCCGCGCCGACTTTACGGTGCGTGAACAAGCGTCCATCCACGCCATGTTCGCCAACGCCTTGGCGTCGTTCGGCCACCTGTTTCCCGGCACCGAAGTCTATCTGCGGGCGTCCCAGTCTTACGCCAAAGCCATCAAGGGCACGCACCGCACTGAGAGCCCCACCAATTGGGCCTACTTGCAGCGCAACTTAGCCACCGTGCTGCAAGCCATTGGCGAGCGCACCGACGACAGCGAGACGTTGGGCCGTGCCGTCGAAGCTTACCGCGCCGCCTTGGAGGTGTTTAGCCTTGAGGCCACGCCATTTCCTTGGGCCACAACCCAAAACCAGTTGGGCGAAGTTCTCTATCGCCTGGATCTCAAAAGCCAAGGCTCAAAATACATCAAAGAAGCCCTGGGCTTGTTTCAAGGCGCGCTCAAAGTCCTCTCCAAGCGCTCGACACCCATGTTGTGGAGCCAGACCATGAACAACTTTGGCCAGGCGGCACAAGTGTTGGGGCGGGAGTTAAAAAGCGATGAGGTTTTAACCCGTGCGGTTGAGGCCTATGCCCAAGCGCTCACCGTGCGTCAACGCGCGGCCCATCCGACACTTTGGGCGGCGACCCAAAACAACATGGGCAGCGCGCTGTTTACATTGGGCCGCATGACCGATAACAGCAAACAGTTAGAAGCCGCCTTGGACGCCTTTATGGGCGCGCGCGAGGTCTACAGTGCGCTGGGGCTCACCCGTATGGTGGAAATTACGGAAAAGAATATCGCCCACGCCACGGAAAGTCTTCCCGAAGGCGCAACCAAAAGCACCAACGACGACCCCGCCATGTGGTGGCTGGAAGATGACGAGTCCTCTTCAAAAAAGTAGAGCCATGATTTAAGCGGAAGCGGAACGATTGTTCAGATAAGCGCTGATCAAGGACGACAGCGCCAAGAAGGTCACGGTTGCCAACAACTGCCACATCAGCACCAGCGCCGTTGCGTCGGGGGCATGGAACAACCGCAAACCCACCGCGCCCAGCGCCGAAGCCGCCAATACGGACAGCGCCACCGTTTCGGTCGGTGACGTCAACATGCCGCGACGGATCAAAATCACCATCACCAAGGCCGGTGCCGCGCCCGTCGCCACGACGGAGGGATAACAGGTCCAATGCGGCGCAAACGAAAAATGCTCCGGGCCAACCTGTTCGAACAAACGAAAACAACTTTCGCCGATCAACGCCAGCCATGCCCCAAAGGGCAACACCGGCAACATCCAAGCGTGCTTGGCGCGCCCCGGTTGCGCCCCGCACAGCGCCGCATAACCGGCCGTCAGGGCAGTCAACAAAATCGCTGCCAATTCCAGCAGCGAGCGCGCATTGGTGAGGCGCTCAAACGCCAACACCATGTTTTGCCGTTCGACCAACGCCCCCATCACCAAGGACATCGGCAACGCCACGGCCATCCAGCCCGCAAGACGCCGCCCCGGTGACGCCAAGCGTTTCACCGGGGGCAAGTCCTGCGACAATGCGGCAATCAGGTTTTCGGTTGAGTTGTTCATTTTCCTACCGCTCCGCCTTTGGGCCGCTCCACCTTGGGGGCCATTTCAACGCGAAGGTTTTTGAGCGCCCTGTGCATCGCCACCTTCAGCGCCGCCACGGACATGCCGCTGACCTCAGACGCTTGTTTAAGACTCATTTCGCGCAATTTCAACAATTCCACGGCTGTCTGCTGCCCTGCGGGCAGGGTTTTGAGCGCGCGGCTGAGAGCGTCTCCCGACGCGAACACAAGATCGTCCTCTAACGGCGTATTCGTTTCATCGGACAAAAAGGTTTCAGGATATTCGTCAACCAGAACTTCGTGAGCCCCTTGTCTGTACATTTTACGCAAAGCATCCATGGTGCGGCGTTCCGCAATGGTGCTGATCCACGGTCGAAACGGCAGCTTGGGATCGTAGGTATGACGGTTACGATGCAAGCTCAATAAGATGTCTTGAACGACATCTTCACCTTTATCGGGATCGTTAATGCGTTTTCCGACGATGGCGCGCAGCAACGGCAACACCGCCGCCAGCAAGCTTTGATAGGCGACAACGTCACCGTCTTGCGCCAGCGCCATCCACTCAGACCATTGGGCGTCGCGTGTCTCGTCTGCCATTACATTCCTGACATGGGCGTTTTGGGTCAATGTAGGGTTTTACACTATTCATTCAAAAATAATTTGTAACCCATTGCATCACGGCATCGAACTTGTAGGGGAAGGGACACGATACACCGTTCCTTGAAACCCAATCCAGACCCTTTTCGGGGTCTTTATCACGTCAATCTTATTTAGGAGAATTCCATGTCTGTTAAATCTCTCGCTAAAGCCCCGCTTCTCGCCGCCGCCATGACCGTCGCCTTGTCGGCCGCCGCCATGCAAGACGTCAGCGCCGCTGATATGGAAAAATGCTACGGCATCGCCAAAGCAGGTCACAACGACTGCAAAACCGAAACGTCATCTTGCGCCGGGACCGCCAAAATGGATCACGAAGCAAGTGCTTTTGTCGCCGTTCCGGTTGGCACCTGCGCAAAAATTGCCGGTGGCACATTGAAACCTATGTAAGACCGGATTGCGCCAGATGGACCAAATGGCTCCCACCGCGCAAAGTCTTGCCAGCCCGATTCCGTCAAGCCCGTTACCAAACCGGGCTGGGATCGGGCTCAAGGCGCAGCACTATCAAGAGATTCTCGACACCCAGCCAAACATCGGCTGGCTGGAAGTGCACAGCGAGAATTATATGTGCACGGGCGGACCAACGCTGAAGTGGCTGACGGCCTTGCGCGAACGCTACCCCGTTTCCCTGCACGGTGTCGGGATGTCGCTGGGCAGCGCCGGACCTCTGGACCAAGCCCACATAAAGCGCCTGGTTGATTTGGACCGCCGCATTGAGCCCGGTTGGGTGTCCGAACATCTGTCGTGGAGCATTGCCGACGGCGTTTACTTAAATGACCTCATTGCCTTGCCTTACACCGCAGAAAGTCTCGACGTGTTTTCCGCCCACGTGCGCGAAATGCAAGATGCGCTGAACCGTCAGGTTCTGATCGAAAATCCATCTTCTTATTTGCGCTACGAACATTCCGTTATTTCTGAGCCCGAATTTTTACTCAATGTCGTGAGCCAAAGCGGCTGCGGCGTGTTGCTGGATGTCAACAACGTCTACGTCAGCGCTCACAACCACGGCTTTGACCCCGTTGCCTATCTTGACCAGATCCCGGCCCATCTGATCGGTGAGATTCATATGGCGGGTCATAGTCAAACGGTGATCGACGGGCGCACCATCCGCATCGACGATCACGGTTCCCCCATTTGTGGTGAAGTGTGGGCCCTTTATGAACACTTG
Source organism: Magnetovibrio blakemorei (assembly GCF_001746755.1). Lineage (GTDB taxonomy): Bacteria > Pseudomonadota > Alphaproteobacteria > Rhodospirillales > Magnetovibrionaceae > Magnetovibrio > Magnetovibrio blakemorei. The sequence goes on from NZ_MCGG01000008.1 coordinate 131,837, forward strand.
ATTAAGCGCACTGGACCAAAGCCGACCTTGATTGAATGGGACACCAACATCCCTGCCCTAGACGTTTTGCTGGGCGAAGCCGCCAAGGCCGACGCCATTATGACCCTGTGCGGGCAAAGGGAGACTCACCGTGCTTGCATTGGCTGAATTACAAAGTTCGTTTGGCGAGGCATCGCTTGGCGGTGATACAATCACACTGGCACCCGCCATCATTGGTGATGGGTTGCAGGCGGAACAGCGCCTCAGTATCCACCGCAACAACACCACCGTTTTGCTCTGTGAGGTTTTGGGCACCACGTATCCCGTGGTTAAAAAATTGGTTGGCGAAGCTTTTTTTGATTCTGTTGCGCGGGCGTATGTGCGTGCCCATCCGCCCCGCTCGCCGTGCCTGTTTGAATACGGGGGTCATTTTGGCGATTATCTTGCGAACGTTCCCGCCGTGGCCGAACTGCCCTATTTATCGGACGTGGCCAAGTTGGAATGGGCCTGGAATGAAAGCTTTTATGCCGTTGACGCCGAACCGCTATCGGCCAGCGCACTGGCAAAGATTGACCCAGAAACCTATGGCGATTTGATTTTCACCCTCCACCCGAGCCTGCGCCTTGTTGCGTCGGCGTACCCTATCAAAGAAATCTGGGACGTCAATCAATGCGGTGCCGATCCCGACGCCCGCGTGGATTTGAACGAAGGGGCGCAGCGCCTCGCCGTGCTGCGGGCCCAAACATCTGTAACCTTCATTGAGCTTTCTCGGGGTGGTTTTGAGATGACGGCCCAGTTAAGTGCCGGCAAGCGGCTCGAAGACGCTTTTTTGTCCGGCCAGCGTCTCATGGCCGATTTTGATCCCACGGCGACCCTGTCAGTCCTTATCCGTGCAGGCGCGTTTCACACCTTTTTCATCTAGGAAAATCCCATGTCTGTCCTGACTGAGCTTTATTATACAGTGGTCAAACACCTCACAAGCACCCCCGACGCCCTTTTGGCCTTGATGGCCCGCATCAGTATGGGTGCCTTTTTTATTCGTGCCGGACAAACCAAAGTTGACAGCGATTTCAACATCACAGACACCACCGTGTACCTTTTTCGCGAAGAATATCAGGTCCCTTTGCTGTCGCCCGAAGTGGCGGCATACATGGCCACGATCACCGAGCACATGTTAGGGGCGTTGTTGATCGTTGGTCTCGCCACCCGGCTTTCGGCCCTTGGTCTGTTGGGGATGACGATCGTCATCGAAGTGTTTGTTTACCCCGCCAGTTGGCCCGATCACCTGCTGTGGGCGACGGCCTTAATGCTGATTTTGGCGCGCGGGCCAGGGTGGTTGGCAGCCGATACATTGCTCTGCAAAGCCTTTGGAAAGTGCATTCCAAAAAGCTCTTAACCGTTTAAAAATATTGATAAAAGAAACCCAAAAGGAAAAAGCCTCAGAGGTCAATATCGCGATGCGACAGGATCTCTGAGGCTTTAATTTGGTGCACCCTGAGCGATTCGAACGCCCGACCTTCTGATTCGTAGTCAGATGCTCTATCCAGCTGAGCTAAGGGTGCACAGTGCTTGTCCACTACGTTGTGGAAGCGGGCGGAACCTACCCCACCCCCAACGCCTTGGCAAGAGGGAAGATCACGGTTTTTTACATTCTTGTGACCTGCCGATATATGCCCCGAACACGCCCCCGGAGATAAAGCCTTGGCATTTATCGAAATCCACCCTTGGCATTTATCGAAATCCACCCTTGCCGCCGCTGGAGGCATTGAGTAAGATCGCTGCAAAATAGCCGTGAAGCATGTTATTCAAACGCTTTGAAGGACTTGCCTCACATCCTGGGGGATGGCCTTTTCAGACTCCGATTTAAGGTTCCAAGTTTAAAGGCGAATGCGCGAAATGGATTTTTCGAAGTACCGGGCAATAATTGTAGCAACCGCACTCTTCCTGCCGGCTTGCTCTTTTTCAGAATCTGCTCTGTGGCCATCGTTGACTGGTGAAGACCCTGCGGCGGATTCCCCGTCCTCGGCGCTACCGGCATCGGCGAGCTCAACCAATCAAACAGCTGTTGATGGGGGCATTGCCACGCAACCGCCGCAGCTTGGCACAACGGATTTCAAGCCCGTAGGCGTAACGCCGGGCCAAGATACCGGGACATTCGTAGGCCGCAAGGTCGCCGAATTGCGCTCTGAGCTACAGCGTCTGCAAGATCAGGTCAGCACCCACAATAGTCAGTTGCAAACGCAGCGCGCCGAAATGGTCGCCAACGCACAGAACTATCACGGTCTGGTTGCTTCCATAAATTCTCGTCTTCAAGTGGGAACCACACCGGGCAACCCCATTTTGGTGCAGCAATTCAATTCCGCTCAAACGTCGTTGGATAACTTGAATGTCGGCATTGCTTCGATGAACAAGCTGGCGACTTCGGTTTCAGGCATGTCCACCATGTCCTCTTATCTGGCCGAATCGACCCGCGCCGCCTTTGGCGTGTCGGGCGCAGTGGACGAAGATCACCGCCAACTGACGATTTTGGAAGATGAAGTCGATCAAACGGTGGTTTTGATTGAGCGTCTGCTCACGGAAACCACCGAAGACATTCGCCGCCAAAGCAGTTATGTCGCCTCGGAACGGTCAAATTTGAACACCGTGGCCGCAGGCATCAAAACGGGTGAAATTTACGGCGCAAGCCTCAACAATGTCGCTCAAAGCGCATCGGGTCCCGGCCCGGTCGCCGGCAAACCGATGGATACGACCGGACGTCGCCCGTTGGTGGTGATTCGCTTTGATCGCGACAAAGTGCCGTACCAACAAGCCCTCTACAATGCGGTGGGCAAAGTTTTGGAACGTCGCCCCAATGCCTCTTTCGATCTGGTGGCCGTCGCGCCCACATCCGGCGGACCGGCGCGCGTGGCTTTGAATTCCACCAAAGCACGTCGTCAAGCCGAAGAAGTCTTGCGCTCGTTGGTTGAGATGGGCCTACCCCCCGCACGTGTTGCGGTTTCCGGCAAGACCATCGCCAGCGCACTCACCAATGAAGTGCATCTTTATTTGCGCTGAACTTCTTATAAGCCTCTCTCCATATAAAGCGCCGATCTGCAATCAGGTCGGCGCTTTATTTTGCGCTACCCCAAAAACCAGGTGTAAAACAACTTTGTTCCCCGCGCACAACCGCTTGCTTCATAAAATTTACCACATACACCCTGTTGCACAATTGCAACACATTAGAAAAATACTGATCGTGCTACTCAGGTACTACTCCTAATTGATGATAATCCGTTAAATTCCTGTTACACATGGCGAAGAGCAATAACCGCCAAGAAATTTACTTTGCGTATCACGAAGTCAAACTCTGAATTGTAGGTTGATCAAGGGCGCAATTACCGCAAACAATGCCGACCCGATACGGGCCTGCCAGGGCAGAACGGCGATAAGGGGGAAATACCTAAATGACGAAAACGTTTAAGCTGGTCCTGATGTCAGGTGTCGCCGCAAGCTTTATGGCTGCCGGCACCGCGAACGCCACCAACGGCTATTTTTCAAACGGCTACGGCACCGCAGCCAAAGGGATGGCTGGCGCAGGCGTTGCCAGTCCTGAAGACACTCAGGCGGGCACCAACAACCCTGCCGGTATGCGTGCCCTGGGCAACCGCGTTGATGCTAGCGTAGCCGTCTTCTCACCCCGCCGCGCATATTCGACGGCCGGTGCAGGACCTGCAGCCTTTATCAATGATAACGACCAGAAAAGTTCACAAAACATTTTCTTGGTCCCTTCGTTTGGCCTCAACTACGACATGGGCGAGTATTCCTTAGGTGTGACCATGAGCGCTAACGGCGGCATGAACACCAACTATCAAACAAACGTTTTCACCGGCGGCACATCCGATGCCACTGGCATCAATCTGGAACAGGCCCTGCTTGGCTTTACCTATTCTCGCAACTTGGGCGCATCAAACACCTTCGGCATCACGCCGACCATTGCCGCACAAAGATTCAAAGCGACCGGCCTCCAGGGTTTCAAAGCCATTTCCACTGACCCCAACAAGCTGACCGACAATGGTTTAGACTATTCATATGGTTATGGCCTGCGTTTGGGCTGGATCGGCGAAGTCAACGACCAGTTGAGCTTTGGTGCCATGGCGCAAAGCCGCATGTATATGCAGAAGTTAAAAAAATATGCAGGGCTGTTTGCTGGTGGTGGTGAGTTTGATATCCCCGCGACCGTCAGCTTGGGGGCGACCTTCAAACCCACCGAAAAGCTGAAAGTTTCCGCCGACGCTGAACGCATCTTCTATGGCGACGTCGAATCTATTTCTAACTCGCACAACACCCCCACATCCGGGTTCAACAGAAACATACCCGGCACCACAACTGGATCTTCGTCTCTTGGTGGTAGCAACGGTATCGGCTTCGGCTGGGATGACATGAACGTCTTCAAACTGGGCGGCGAATACGCTTACAGCAAAGCAATGACCTTGCGGGCCGGCGTTAGCCACAACTCCGCAGCGTTCAGCAATACGGAAACCTTGTTCAACATTCTCGCTCCGGCCACGGTCAACACCCACCTGAGCTTCGGTGGCACCTACGAATTTGCGCCGAACATGTCTCTGTCGATGGCTTACACGCACGCCTTTGCAGCAAACATTACGGGTACCAACGTCAACCATGGCTCCCCGATTGATCTGAAAATGTATCAAGATGACTTAGAAGTCGGTTTCAAATACGAATTCTAAGCCTACTCGCCTAACAGCGTTCAAACTGCTCGGAGCAGAAGCTCCGGGCAGTTTTTTTGCCCTTGCACCTGAACCAATAGATGCCAATATTTGGTCCATGATGAGATCTCTACCAATAATAGCGGTAACAGTATGTATCGTTGTGGTTTTTTTCGAGACATGGGCCCTTTCCAGTACCAAGGCTGCGTCCCCCACACTGGACGGCCTGACCCTGCAACCCGGTTTTTCCATTTCCGTGTTCGCCCAAGCCCCCGGCGCAAGGTCTCTGGCCCTGGCCGCAGAATTGGGCTTCGTATTCATCAGCACCCGCACGGACACCGTCTACGCCATCCCTATTTCCGATGACGACACTCAGCGCCCGACCTATCCGGTGCTGCGCGGTCTCAAGGCCCCCAATGGGATCGCGTGGAAAGACGGGTTTTTGTACGTGGTGGAGCAACATCGCGTCACCCGCTACCCGGTCCCGTCCATCGATGCGCTCGGGGAGGCTTCCGTCGAAATTCTCTACGATCAACTGCCCGATAAACCGTGGCATGGCAATCGCTCTGCGCGGTTTGGGGCGGATGGGGCGCTCTATGTGGGGGTTGGATCACCGTGCAACGTGTGCAGCTTACAGGGCTTTGAAGGCAGCATCTTAAAATTCACTCCCGGACACTGGGATAAGCCCCAAATCGTCGCCACCGGAATCCGCAACACGGTGGGTATGGATGTGAACCCCCGCACCGCCAACATCGTGTTTACCGACAACGGGGCCGACGGTATGGGCGACGACAGCCCGCCCGACGAACTGAATGAATTGACCGCCCCCGGCACCCACTTCGGCTTTCCCTGGTTTGGCGGCGGCTCTGATCGCACCCCTCAGTTTAAACTTGTGAGTCCTCCCCAAGACACCGTCCCCCCAATCGTCGCCTTTCAGGCCCACGTGGCCCCCTTGGGCGTTGATTTTTACAACGGGGGGATGTTCCCCAGTGCCTATCAAAACGATGCCTTGGTCGCCCAGCATGGATCGTGGAACCGGTCCTCACCGGTTGGGTATCAGATCAAACGCATTCGTTTTGATGCAAGCGGCCACGTCATCGACACCCGGCCGTTCATTCAGGGCTGGCTGAAAAAGAACGGCACCGTCAGCGGGCGTCCCGTAGACTTGGAAGAGCTGCCCGATGGATCTCTGCTCATCAGTGACGACGCCGCCGGATTGGTTTACCGGGTGATCTACAAAAACCCTAACTTATAAAAAACCATGGGCCAACGCCAACACCACCGCATAGCGCCCGCCCTTGGCCAGCGTCACCAGCACCATAAATACCCCAAAATTCACCCGCAAAAAGCCCGCCGCAAAGGTGATGGGATCGCCGATGATGGGCACCCAGCTGAGCAAAAGCGACCACACCCCCCACTTGGCGAACCAACGGTCAGCCTTTTGCAAATCATCAGACTGAAACGGGAACCATTTGCGATCTTGCCAGTGCAAGCACCACCGTCCCAACACCCAGTTGACCAGCGCGCCCAAGGTGTTGCCCAGGGTCGCAACGGCCCACAGCCAAAGCACATCAAAGCCGCCCGCGGAGCTTAACCCCGCCAATACGGCTTCGGAGGAAAACGGCAAGATGGTCGCGGCCAAAAAAGCCGCCGTGAAAAGGCCCAGATAACCGCTCATTCGGGCAGCGAATGGGCGTCGATGTTGTCAATCAAGCGCGCCCGACCCAGCTTGGCCGCCGCCAGCACGCGGGTCGGGCGGTGGGTGTCAAAGTGCTCGACCGGCTGCAAGGTGGTGGCGTCAACGATGGCAACATAGTCCACCGGGCCAAAGCCCCGGGCGGCCAATTCGACCTCCCCTTCCCGGCACAAGGTCGCGCCCGAACCACCCGCACGAAAGCCCTTGGCCACGTGGCGCAGCACGGCGTTCAGTTGAGGGGCCTGGGCGCGTTCGGTCTTGGTCAAATAAATGTTGCGCGACGACATGGCCAAGCCGTCCGCTTCGCGCAAGGTTTCGACGCCAATGATTTCGGTGGGGATGCACAGATCGCGCGCCAAGGTCTTGATGACTTGCAGCTGCTGGTAATCTTTTTGCCCAAAATATGCCCGATCCGCCAAGCTTTGCAAAAGCAGCTTGGTGACGACGGTAGCGACCCCGGTGAAGTGCCCAGGGCGGTAAACGCCTTCCAAGACGGCGTCCAATCCCGGCACCTGCACTTCCGTTATGGAACCGCCCGGATACATTTCATCCACATCGGGGGCAAACAGCACGTGCGCGCCTTCCGAAGCGACCAAATCGCGGTCAACTTCCTCATTGCGTGGATAGTCGGCGAAGTCTTCGCCTTCTCCAAACTGGGTCGGATTGACAAACAGTGTGACGATGACCCGCTGGCAATCCTTCAAGGCCGCCTGGACCAGACTGAGGTGCCCGGCATGCAAGGCCCCCATAGTGGGCACCAGGCCGATGCTGAGGCCCTCTAAGCGCCAGGCCAAAACCTGGGCGCGCAAATCGGCAACGGTGCGAAGGGTGGAAATGCTCATGAGAGGCTCTCTGGTGGCTCAAGTGTTGTGCGTTATCGATGCTTCGGGGTCTTTTTGACCACGCCGAAGCAATGCTCATCACCCGGAAACGTGCCGCTGCGGACTTCGTCGGCGTACAAACGCGCGGCCTCTGCCAAGCCGCTGCCCAAATCCATGTAACGTTTGACGAAGCGCGGTTTGAAGTCGGTGAACAAACCGGCCATATCTTCGGTGACCAAAATCTGGCCATCGCACGCGGGCGAGCCGCCGATGCCAATGGTGGGGATATCAATTTCATCTGTGATGCGGCGCGCAATGGGTTCCATGATGCCTTCGACGACGATGGCAAACGCCCCGGCATCGGCAATGGCCTTGGCGTCGACGACGATTCTTTGCGCCTCGACGTCGCCCCGGCCCTGGGCCTTAAAGCCACCCGCCGTGTTCACCGATTGCGGCATCAAACCCACATGGCCCATGACCGGAATACCGCGTTCAGACAGAAACTTCACCGTTTCCGCCATTTCTACGCCGCCTTCGATCTTCACCCCGGCACAGCCCACTTCTTTCATGATGCGCGCGGCATTGCGAAACGCGATTTGCGGGCTTTCTTGGTAAGAGCCAAACGGCATATCGACAATCACGCATGAGCGTTTGGTGCCGCGCATGACCGCTTGGCCGTGGGCGATCATCATGTCCATGGTGACGGCAATGGTTGAATCCAGGCCATACAACACCATGCCGAGGCTATCGCCGACCAGCAAAAGATCCGTGTGTGCGTCCAACAAGCGCGCCGTCAACACCGTATACGCGGTCAGGCAAACCACCGGTTTGGCCCCGTCGCGGCGCTTGCGCGCCCGGATATCGGGTACGGTCAACTTGCGCACCGCGTCATCTAAATCGACGGGTTTGTGTGTACTCATGGCGATTCCCCAGAATCTGATGAAGTTCTCAGCAATGTTGCAGCGCACAATATACCCGAAAACGCAGCACATTGCAAAGCGTGCCGTGCCCGGGTACCGCGCCGTGTATGATTTAAGCTTTTTGGGCCACGATAAACAAACGGCGAAAGGCGAACAGGGTTTTGCCGTCGCTGCGTTTGGGGTAGGCAATCTGCAGTTCTGCGGCCAGGGCATCTCGGAACACCACACGCTCATCCTCCGTCAACGCCTCCATCAGGGGTTTTAGGGCGGTGGAACCGATCCAATCCAACACCGCGTCGTCGCCGTCCAGCATTTGCGCATAGGTGCTTTCCCAAATGTTTACAGTGGCGCTTAAAGGGGCCAGGACGTCGTAGTAGGACCCCATGTCTCCCAGCGGGGCATCGCGCAGCAAGGGGGTCAGGGTGTCCGCCCAGGGGCCTGAACGCGCCACCTCGCGCATCAGCACATGGGACGGTTCGGCGAACTGGTGCGGCATCTGCACCGCCAGCACGCCGCCGGACACCAACTCGCCCATCAAACGGGGAAAGAGGGCCTGGTGATCGTCCACCCAATGCAGCACCGCGTTGGAAAAAATGAGCCCCTGTGGCTTAGCTGGCGCCCAGCTGCGCACATCGGCTTCAAGCCACGTGACGCCGAGATTGGGGTGTTCCGCACGGGCACGGGTCAACATTTCGGGTGAACTGTCCAGCGCCGTCACCAAGGCGTCGGGCCAACGCTGGCGCAGAAATGGCGTCACATTGCCCGCCCCACAGCCCAAATCGGTGATGGTCTCTGGGGCCTGGACATGAATTTGCGCCAACAAATCCAAAGCCGGACGCAGGCGCAAATCAGAGAACTTCAAATAGTGCTCCGGCTCCCACGCCGCCGGAGAAGCCGCTTTTATGGGTTTATTCATGGCTTATAGCCTTCAATCTGCATGCGTTTGACCAAATCCATGGGCTGTACGTTATGCGTCTCGGCCAAGGCTTTGAGTTTATCATTGGCCGCCGCTTCAATGCCCGCCGCCTTTAAGCGCGCCTGAGCGGTAGACACATCCATATTCAGCTCTGCCGCCATCTGCGCCACGGTTTTGCGCCCGATGCCGCTGCCGGAAAACTGCGCCTCAACATCGACGGGATTCAGGGTTGCTTTCAATTTGGGGCGTTGTTCCAGCGGCCGAATGACCAGATACAGATCCATGGCCGTCACGTCATTGAGCGCGGCCAAGTCTTTCAGCTTCATCTGCACATCGGGGATTTTGTACCCCGCCGCTTTCAAGTCAGCCTCGGCCGTTTTCAAATCGATGCGCTGGCGCTGGGCAAACCCCGCCAAAGACACGTCTTCGGCGTGTCCAAAAGGTGGTTCATAATCGGCAGAGATCACCCAGCCGTCTTTAAAGCTCGCCCCCAAATCCGAGATCCAGCTGGCCGGCGGCAGGTTGAAAATCGACAGGACAAAAAACACCGCCGTGATGGCCAACGAGCCATATACGGTGCGCGTCACGTGAACGTGCCCCGCGGCTTTGGTCGCCATATAGTTTTTAAACGGCTTCCAGTTGTAGACCAGATGGGCAACGCCCACGACGACAAACACGATGGAAAAGATGACGTGCAAATCGATCCAACCGTCTTTGCTGAGTGCCCACAATTTCCAGTTCACCCAATAAGCGATCCGCCCTTGAGGCACGATAAACAGCACCACCCCTGTGACCGTGGCGATGACAAACGACCACGTCGTCACCAACGAGGTCATGGCCCGGTAACTGGTTTTTTTGTGCGTGAGAGGGGGCTTTTCTAAATCCGTATGATCTGTCGACATGACGTTCTCCTGTCCCCGATGAAACGCTCACCTCAGGACCTTTCATTATACCCGGTTTAAGGGGCGTCTTGTGCAGATTTAAAATAATTGAGCAAGAAAATGCCCGATCAAATGTCGGTCATGATTTCAGGGCCTTCACTTCCATTTTTGATACAAAATCGGCAGCAAGGAGAGAGTCGCCAACGCCAAAATGGGCAGGAGAATTTCCGGCTGGAATATGATCCCCAAATCGGGTTCTGCGCCACTTTCAAACACCGCCCCCAGCCCCGCGCCCACATGGGCATAAACAAACGTACCGGGAATGATGCCAATCAAGGTGGCAGTCACATAGGTGCTCAACTTTACATTCAACAGGGCTGGAACCAAATTCACCAACCAGAACGGAAACAACGGCACCAAGCGCAACACCAACAGATACTGAAAGGCGTTTTGGCGAAAGCCTTTTTCCATCTTGGCCACCCCCGCCCCGGCACGGCCCCGCAAAACATCGCCAAAGGCCGTGCGCGCCGCCAAAAAAATCAAGGTGGCGCCAATGGTCGCGCCAAATACGACATAAATCCCCGCCAGCACACCGCCGAACACAAACCCACCCGCCAACGTCAACCACACCCCACCGGGCAGCGACAACCCCACAACGACGATATAGGTCGCGACAAAGACCATCACGGATGCAACACCATGTTCGCTGGCAAAGGCCAGCAAATCGGCACGGTGGTGGGAAAGGGCGGTAAAACTTAAATAGCGGTTGGCCCCTGATGCAAAAAAAACACCCATACCCACCACCACCAATAAAAGGGGGAGGAAACGTTTAACATCGACTTTGGTCTTGTCTTCTGTCATTTAAGGGCACCGTTACAGGTAATTTGGGTGTCTGCATGTTCTGCCATCCGCACTGTAGCATGCTTTTTAGGCCTACGATGTGGAACGATCAGTTCAAAACTAATACGTCCTGATCGTCAAAGCATTTGAAAAGCATTGTAAACCTGAGGAAAAAAAGATCGCCAAATTGGCATGCGCGGCGTTGACTTCACGGCCCTTAGCCCGTATACACCGCACCTTGATTTTAGATATGGAGAAGGCACGTGAAACGCACGTATCAACCAAGTGTATTGGTCCGCAAACGCCGTCATGGCTTCCGCAGCCGTATGGCAACCGTTGGCGGTCGCCGCATTCTGGCAACACGCCGCGCCAAAGGCCGTAAGCGCCTGTCCGCTTAATTCCCGTGATATGGGGCCCCGGATTGAGCGCTTAAAAAAGCGGCCGGAGTTTCTTCGGGTCGCAGCAACGCGCAAAAAGTGGGCCGCACCTGGGTTTATCCTTCAGGTCAAAAGCCACCCGGCGAACGCTCATGCGGCCCGCACGGATGGCTTTTTGCGTGTGGGCTTTACGGTCAGCAAAAAGGTCGGTAATTCGGTCGAGCGCAATCGCGCCAAACGCCGACTGCGGGCCTTAGCGGCGGAGATTTTGCCAGAGCACGCGGCAGCTGGCTTTGATTTGGTACTGATTGGACGGCGCGCAACACTGACCCGGCCTTATGCTCAATTGGTCGACGATTTGCTGAAAGCGCTCAAGAAAATGGGCATCGCGACACCGATTACGACACAGGTCACGACACAAACGACGACGCAGACAGAGGACGCACAATGAACCCACTCGCATATATCATGCGCGCCTTGATCAAGGGCTATCAGTGGTTCATTTCGCCCATTTTACCAGGCGGCTGTCGCTTTTATCCGTCCTGCTCATCTTATACACTGCAAGCCATTGAGGTCCACGGCGCGCTGAAAGGCAGCTGGTTGGGCCTCAAACGTCTTTTGCGCTGTCATCCTTGGAATGAAGGCGGCATGGACCCCGTACCGGGCACCGAAGCCGCACATAACCATACACACGATCATTCGCACCGTCATGATGGGGCCGATCAAAAAGTTGATCTGGGCCCACACGGCGAAGCCAACCACACACTTTGAGACAACATTTGGGCCATATCTGGCCGCTTGGAACTGGAAGACAAAATGGATAACCGCAACCTCATATTGGCGATCGTACTGTCCATCGCCATCCTGTTTGGCTTTGAAATGCTGTTTCCGACCAAGCCGATAACGCCAATGCCGACGGCCTCGCAGCCCAATGTCCAGTCCGGAGCGGACGAGACAACCCCTTCGGCGCCCTTGGCCCCCAATGCCATGTCCAGTTCGCAGGCCGGCACCGCGGGTGCCGCACCACGCGCCGACGCGCCGATTGTGGGTGAATTGCAATCCGTGGAGCAAATCGTCGCCCAAGGCAACCGCGTGTTGATCACATCGCCCAGCTTGACCGGCTCCATCGCCCTGCAGGGCGGTCGCATCGATGACTTGATCCTCAATGGTTACAATGAAACCTTGAACCCTGACAGCGCCAAAATCCGCTTGCTCAGTCCACGCGGCAGTGAAAACGCCTATTACGCCGAATATGGTTGGGTGGGCACGAACGTGAAGCTCCCCAACAAAGACACCATGTGGAGCACCGACAAAACCGTTCTCGACGCCAACGGTCCGGTGACGCTGAGCTGGGACAACGGCGAAGGTCTGACGTTTAAGCGCATCATCGAACTCGACAAAGATTTCATGTTCACCATCACCCAGCAGGTGTTCAACAATTCGGCGCAAGCCGTGACGCTGAACCCTTATGGCTTGGTGACCCGTTGGGGCACACCTCAAGGTTCGGGCCTGTATATCTTGCATGAAGGTCCGCTCGGCGTTTTTGACGGCACCTTGACGGAAGTCTCATACTCGGACGTGGTCGATGAAGGCGTCATGAACTATACGACCACCGGCGGGTGGGTCGGCTTTACCGATAAATACTGGCTGACCGCCCTGATCCCCGATCAAACCCAGCCCGTCAGCGCGCGCATGTTGTATTCCAAAACCGGATTGGTCGAGAAATACCAAAGCGACTTTGTCGGCGCGCAAGTGGATGTGCAGCCCGGCGCTTCCAATCAATCAACCACGCGCCTGTTCGCCGGAGCCAAGCGAGTGACGCTGCTGGATTCCTATGCTGAAAAGCTGGGCGTCGTGAACTTTGATTTGGCCGTCGATTTTGGCATGTTCTACTTCCTCACCAAGCCGATTTTCTACGCTTTGCACTACATTCACGGCATCTTGGGCAACTTCGGCACCGCCATTTTGTTGCTGACCGTGGCCATCAAGTTGGTGCTGTTCCCATTGGCCAACAAGTCCTATGTGGCGATGAGCAAAATGAAGAAATTGCAGCCTGAAATCAAAAAGCTGCAAGAACGCTTCAAAGATGACAAGGCGCGCCTCAACCAAGAAATGATGGCGCTGTATAAAAAGGAAAAGGCCAATCCGGCCGCCGGCTGCCTGCCCATCTTGATCCAGATTCCGATCTTTTTCTCGCTTTATAAAGTGCTTTTGGTCACCATCGAAATGCGCCATGCGCCGTTCTTTGGCTGGGTTCAAGATTTGTCCGCCAAGGACCCCACCAGCATCTGGAATCTGTTTGGTCTGTTCGACTGGAACTACATCGCCTACATCCCCGGCCCCCTCGACATCGGCATTTGGCCGATCATCATGGGCTTCACCATGTGGCTGCAACAGCGCTTGAACCCGCAACCCACCGATCCGGTTCAAGCCAAGGTGTTTACGTTCTTGCCGTTCATCTTCACCTTCTTGTTGGCGTCGTTCGCCGCTGGTTTGGTGATTTACTGGGCCTGGAACAACGCACTGAGCATTTTGCAGCAGTGGCTGATCATGCGCCGCATGGGCGTGAAGGCCGGAGCCTAAATCGCACATGATGAACCCTCAGTCATGACCGACACGCCCGACCAACCTGCCGAAATCCAGGCCCCTTTGGACGATTTTTCACCCGAAGAGCTTGAAGTTGGACGGATCATGTTTGCGGGCGAGTGTACCTTCATGCTCGGTGCCGCAGGGCTCGGCCAGATCCCCGATACGGATTTGCCGGAAATCGCTTTTGCCGGACGCTCCAACGTCGGCAAGTCGTCCTTGGTCAACGCGCTCACCGGGCGCAAGGCGGTTGCCCGCACGTCTCACACGCCGGGACGCACTCAACAGGTCAACTTCTTTGATCTGGGCGCAAAACTGATCATCGCCGATTTACCCGGCTACGGCTTTGCCAAAGCCCCCAAAGACCAAGTTGCCAAGTGGACGCGGCTGGTCAACGCTTACCTCAAGGGCCGCCAACAGCTGCGCCGAGTCTTGGTGCTGATCGATGCCCGGCACGGCATCAAAGACGTGGACCGCGGCATTATGAAGATGCTCGATGGTGCTGCGGTGTCCTATCAAGTGGTGCTGACCAAGACCGACAAAATTACGGCTGGCCAATTGGAGCAGCTCATGGCGGAAATCCGTATCGAGCTGGCGGGTCACGTGGCCGCCCATCCCATCATTCGCTGCACCAGTTCCGCGAAAAAAATCGGCATCGAAGATCTGCGTGCCGAACTTGCACGGCTGGTCAATTGCTAACGCCTGCATTATGCTGGCACATTCTTGAAACCTGATGATATTTAGGCCCGTTATGGCAGATGATCCCAAAGTAAAGATTGACCCCGAAGCTCCGCCCGAAGCGTGGCTCAACCAAGCCAAGACCTTGTCTGAGGCGCTGCCCTATATGCGCCGCTATTCGGGGGAAACGCTGGTCATGAAATACGGCGGCAACGCCATGGGCGACCCGGCCCTGGCCGAATTGTTTGCTCGCGACATCGCCTTGCTGCGCCAGGTGGGGGCCAATCCCATCGTGGTTCACGGCGGCGGCCCGCAAATCGGCGCGATGCTCGATAAGCTGAAAATCGAAAGCGAATTCATTCACGGTTTGCGCGTCACCGATCAAGCCACCGTTGATGTGGTTGAAATGGTTTTGGCCGGATCGATCAATAAGCAAATCGTCAGCTCCATCAATGCCGCTGGCGGCTTTGCCGTCGGCCTGTCAGGCAAGGATGGCAACCTCATTCTCGCCACCAAATTGCGCCGTCGTGTGCAAGACCCCGATTCCAACATCGAACGTATTCTCGATTTGGGCTTGGTGGGCGAACCGCAAACCATCACCACTCACGTGCTGGACTTTTTTGAAGAAAGCGACATCACACCGGTTATCGCGCCCATCGGCATGGGACCCAACGGCGAAACCCTCAACATCAACGCCGACACGGCGGCGGGAGCGATTGCCGGGGCCATGGGGGCAAAACGTTTGCTGATGTTAACCGACATCAAAGGCGTGCTCGACGAAAACGGCACCCTGATCGCCCGCATGACCGCCACCCGGGCCCGCGAACTGATCAAAAATGGCATCATCAAAGGCGGCATGATCCCCAAGGTCGAAACCTGCCTCAAGGCCATCGACGACGGCGTCGAAGCGGCGGTCATCATCGACGGTCGCATCCCCCACGCGGTGCTCTTGGAACTGTTCACCAAGCACGGCGCCGGCACATTGATCACCGCGGACGTGGACGCGTAAGCCAGTTATCAGCGGTTCTGCCGGTCCTTAGGCTCACAAAGAAGGCTGAAGTTAGACATCCGTCAGCGCGTCATTGGAGCCCCGCAGGGGGCGTGGCAATCCATCTGCAGAGCGGAGTGCGCAGCCATGGATAGCTTCGTCGCTGCGCTTCTCGCTTTGAGGCCCTTTTCTTCTTCTTATATCTCAAACTGAGTTGATGACAGTTTCTGACGGATTGACCTGCATATCCACGTCTTTTCAAGAGAAGGCTCGTTTGGTATCAGCCCGCCCGTTCAATGATCCGCTTCACGCTGGTGGCATGCCATCGTGCGCCGCGTGAGGTTTTGATCCCGCGCGCGTTCAAGACCCCGGCGATGGCCTGAAGCGAGGTGATGCCTTTCGCTTTGATGGCATCGATGATGGGCTTGATGTCTTCAGCTTGGCGGGCGGCATTTTCTTGACGCACCTGTTTGCTGGCCTCCGCGCCCTTGTGGGCTTCGTTGGCGATGGAATTGCCGCGGTCTCCGCCCAGCTTCACGCCACGGGCCTTGGCCGCCGCCAGGGCGGCTTTGATCCGCGCACTGGCCCGTTGGTGCTCTTCTTCGGCGACCGCTGCGACCACGGCGACGGTCTCGCGATTGAGCGATGGGAAATCGCACGCAACAAACTCAACCCCTGAGCCCTCCAGGGTGCGCAAAAACCCGCCATTGCGGACAAGACGCCCCATATTGGCAATGATCAGCTGCGCTTCTTGCGCTTCACAGGCCAGCAACGCTTTTGCCAGCTCCGGGCGATCCCGCCCCATGCCGCCGCCCGACTTGCCAGTCTTGCTTTTTGCGCTTTCCGTTTCGCTGTAGTCTTCGATCAGCTTGCCGGACACGTCCTTCAGGTACGCTTGAACGGCGCTCTGCTGAGCCTCGATATCCGGGCCTGAGCCCGCCGCATCCGGGGCGCCGGAACGGGGGGCGCGGACGCGGTAATAGGCAATATAGCGATCGTGTCGCATCACTTAACCCAACATATCCATGACATCAAAAGATGATGAAGCAAACGTAATTATAGATAGCACCCCCCGCAGCCGTTGACAATATTCAAGAATATTCGTGAACATTTTAAGCCCCCGCGCATCACACCCAACGAAGAGCGCGGCCCTGGAGGACTTCGTCGCACGGCTCCTTGCCATGACGTTGAGCTTGCGTGCATGCTGCTGTCAGCAGGGGAACACCGCAATACACCCCGTCAATTGCTGCTGCTCACCCGATCCAGCCACTCATATCCCGCATAGGGTTTCAGACACAGCCTGATGTTTGCCCCGCTGTTGTGGGTACGACAAAAGTCACGGGATTTCTTAATCTTGATGTGCTTTTTCGCGTCCTCGGCAATCTTCAAATCGATGCTGGATGGCTCATCCGGGGCCAAGGCGGTTTTTAAGGCAATGTCCGGGGGGACATTTCTGCCGTTGTTGGCCCAGTGCATACACCCGGACGTGGCGTATTTTTTGCCCCACCAGGTGTAATAGTAATAGGTGATTTCTCCGCCCCATTTTCCGGCGGCCTTTTTGTGGGCGTTTTCATGTTTGACGACGACGGCGTCCCATTTCTTCAACCACGCGACCAGGTCCTTGTCGGCTTTGGTTCCCCCCGACGCAGCACCGGTCTTAAAATTGACCGCACGCTGTTCTTTGAGAAACGTCGCGTGACCATCCACCAGTTCCTTTTGACAGTCCCGATCAGCGCCAAACGCGGGCAACGCAACGGCACATGAACACACCGCCGTCACCAAGAAAAAACGCCACCACCCGATCATCTGCACGTCCCCTTTTTTCAGATCGGATTATATTTTGCCACAGCACGCGGTGGTCATCAACGCACTCTGCTCTATCATACGGATTGGTCGACCCCTGAAGTTGGCACAAAAAAAGACCGGCGCTCATCTAAGGCCGGCCTATTTTTGGATGGAACGCGTTTATTACGCCGCAGCGCGGGGACCACGCGAAGATGCGCGACTGCCGCCCTTCGCACCGTGGTTTTTCGCTCCGGCACCACCGGCGCCGTGACCGTGGCCGCCGTGGCCCTTGTCGCTGTGACGTTTACCGTCCGTGGGGCGGTGGCCTTTGCCCTTGGCGCTGGGACCGTTCGCCCCCTTGGCGCCGACTCCCTGGGGCTTGCGCCCACCACCGGGTTGACCGCCGCGACCCCGACCGCCACCGCCGCCGCCGCCGCGCTTGGGCGGAGCCTGTTCAGGTTCCGCTATCGCTGCAGCGTGGAAGGGATGGTCGGAAAAAACCGTGACCTCTTGACGGATGGCTTTTTCGATATCGCGCAAATAACCGCGTTCTTCGGCATCGCAAAAGGAAATGGCTTCGCCCTTTTCACCGCCACGTGCGGTGCGACCGATGCGGTGTACGTAGTTTTCGGCATCATTGGGCAAATCGAAGTTGATGACGTGCGAAACGCCGTCCACATCGATCCCCCGGGCCGCGATGTCGGTGGCCACCAACGCGCGCAGCTGTCCGGTTTTAAAACCGTCCAACGCCCGTTGACGCGCGTTTTGGGTTTTGTTGCCATGAATGGCCCCGGCGCTGATGCCGCGCTGTTCCAAGTGGCGCGCCACGCGGTCGGCGGAATGTTTGGTGCGGGTGAAGACCAAGACGCGTTTGACGTCTTTGTCTTTCAACACGTTGGTCAGCAAATCGCGCTTTTTGTCCTTGGGCACAAAAAACACGCGCTGGCCGATGCGTTCGGCGGTGGTAGACTGAGGCGTCACTTCGACACGCACCGGATTGTCCATCAAGCCGCTGGCCAATTTGCGCACGTTTTCCGGCATGGTGGCCGAAAACAGCACGGTTTGACGCTTGTCTGGCACTTCGGCGCTGATTTTGCGCACGTCGTTGACAAAGCCCATGTCGAGCATGCGATCGGCTTCGTCCAAAACAAACGTTTCGACACGGTTCAAACGGACCTTGTCCTGGTTCATCAGGTCCATCAAGCGTCCCGGCGTGGCGACCAAGATTTGCGCCCCATCGTTTAAGCCTTTGACTTGCTTGCCCATGGGCACGCCGCCAAACACCACCACCGAGCGGATCGATAGATAGCGCGCATAAACAACGATGCTTTCGTGAATCTGCAAGGCCAATTCACGTGTTGGAGCTAAAATCAGCACCCGCGGCAACTTGCGTGCGGGCAAGGCATTGGCTTCGTGCAAGCGCTGCAAAATCGGCAGCACAAAAGCTGCGGTTTTGCCGGTGCCCGTCTGAGCCACACCCAATAAATCGCGTCCGGTCAAAAGATCGGGGATTGATTGCGCCTGGATCGGCGTGGGCGTGTCATAACCCTCGGCCGCGACGGCGCGCGTTAGGGGCTCGATCAAACCAAGCCCTGTAAAATTCGTCATGTAATCTCTTTTCTTTGTATGTTGGGGCTTAAGGCGCGGGCGCGGCCCAGATTGGGTCCGCGCCCCGCAAGCCCCGTCTGGACTTAGTCCAGGGCGACGATGTTGTCAGCCGCCATTTTACCGTTCTTGCCAGCGGTCAGATCGAATTCGACCTTTTGACCGTCGCGCAGACCGGACAAACCGGCGCGTTCAACCGCGCTGATGTGAACAAATGCATCTTTGGAGCCGTCTTCCGGTTCAATGAAACCAAAACCTTTGGTGGCGTCAAACCACTTCACGGTACCTTTAGCCATAACTGTTATTCCTTCGACATAGAGTAATAGCGGGCAACCACCTTGGCGGCCCGCACGTAAAACGCTCACAGTGTCAGGAGGTAACATGTTGGGCCGCAACGAGAAACCGAAAGTGCGGTCAGCAGGGAACACGAGACGAAAGTGCAACGTAGGGAGAACATACCCTTTTTTTGCTGTTTGCGCAAGCGCATACCCTTTTTGTAAGGCGCCTGCACCGTGCGGATAAGCCGCATTCAGGTTGCGTTTTGGGGCGCTAAACTACCATTTTTTCGACGTGGTAAACGCTGGGTTGGGGAACAAATGAATGAATTTTGGCATGTTGAACGACTTTGTGTCGGCATCAGGCTTACCGAACAGATAGCCTTGAACATAGTTGATGCCGCATTTGCGCACGAACTCCAGGCCGTATTGATCGTCGACCATTTCGGCAACGGTTTCGATTCCTAAATTTTTACACAACGTCGCCATGCTTTCCAGCAAAGCCCGACCGCGTTGCGCCTTTTGCGCATCTTTGACCACCGGACCGTCGATTTTGACCACATCGACTTCCAATCTCATCAAATAGCTAAAACTGGCCGCGCCGGCACCAAAATCGTCCAGGCACACCGGAAATCCACCTTTGCGCAGGCGCTGAATAAACCCGTTGGCCTGCTCCAAATCGACCAGCTTGGCGGACTCGGTGATTTCAAACACCATCCGTCCCTTGGCCCATTCGTTTTGGTCCATCAAATTGTGCAGCGAATTTACATACCATTCGGAGGCCACCGACTGACCCGATATATTCACCGCGATGGACATGGGCTTGTTGCGTGGAATGGTGTTGAGGAATTCCAAACCCTTTTCCACCACCGCCAGGTCAAATTCGGGAATCAAGCCCGTTTCTTCGGCCATGGTGATGATTTCAAACGGCGATACGCCCGGCTCAAAACGGGTGAGGGCTTCATAATGGTGAACTTCGCCGGTCATGACATTGATGATGGGGTGGTAGACCAAGCTGAAATTTCGGCTCGCCACGGTGGACTTAAACGCCGAGACCTTTTCCGCCGCTTGCGACACCAAACTCGACAGATTGGACGACAATTCTTGCATGTTGAAGCCGCCCGCCCCGCCTTGCTCCTTAAAGCGGTTGATGGCGTAGAGCAGCCCGTTGGCCATGTCTTCTTCGGAAATGTTTTCCGCATCCACGTCCATGGTTGCGGCTTGAACCTTTAGACCCTTTTTGCTTGGGTCGAAGCCCTTGGCGACTTCCGCCAATTGGCTTTCCAGCTCACTGACGTTTAAGTCGTCGGCGTGAACCAAGCCGAACTTGCCCTCGTCCAGGGCGGCGGCGCTGTCGCCGTCAACGGAACTGGCACGCAGATAGGTGCCCAGCACCTTATCCAACTCGGCAGCTTGTTCCGGATCCAAGCGATCTTTCAACTCTGCCATGCCGGGCATGTTGATTAAGGTGAGGTGATTGTCCGCATCGCCGGGCTTGGCCGATTTAAGCTTGCCGCCCAAAACATCGGCGAACGATTGTGTGTCATAAAGATTGCTGTCGGCGACCTTGGCGTGACCGCCGTGCATCAGCCCGGCCCCCTGGCTGCGCGAAATGCGCATGGCGAGAAAATAGTGATTGTCCAAATCTTCGAGAAAATAACCCGCAAAACCGATGGGCAGTCCCTTGGCGTGCAAACCCTTAAAGCGGATATCGACGTCTTCGATGCGACCCTGGCGGCGCGCCACCCCCAATAGACTGCGCATCAGACCCAAATCACTTGCGAGCACAATGTCTTCGAGGGTTTTGCCCTTCAGTTGATCCGTCGTCAAACCGGTGATGGCTTGCCACGGGCCACCGGCAAAAACGATGGTTTCCTTCATATCCACTTCAAGCAAGAAATCCGCCCAGCAAAACGCCATCGCGACAAAGCGATCCCGCTCAGCCTTCAGGTCGTTTCCTTGCGACACCACCGGCGGTGTTACAACTTGAGGGGTTGCCTGTTGCATACATTTCCTGAACGACAAAAATCGTCGTTAACACGTCAATCAATCTAATATTGTTTTATAAAAGTATCACATCGCTCAGTATACTCCAGTAAGCTTATTTGACTACCTTGCGCACATCAATCAAAGCAAAACCGCTTGCGTTCACAAACCCCTTGGTCGTCTAATGGCCCGATGAGCGATAGCACCCCTTCTCCCCTCGACAGATCACTGGACGCTGAGCGTTTGCTACAGGCGCAAACGTGGGTGTTTGATCTGGACAACACCCTGTATTGCGGGGTGCACGGCCTGTTTGAGCAGATCGATCTGCGCATGCGCGATTTTTTGGCCAAGTTTCTCGATGTCGATGACGCAGAAGCCTACCGGGTGCAAAAAAGCTATTTTAAACAGTACGGCACCACCATGCGCGGCATGATGATCAATCACGCCATGGACCCAAGACCTTATCTGGACCACGTTCACGACATTGATATTTCCGCCATTCCGCCCGCGCCGGAACTGGATGCAGCGCTGTCGCGATTAAGCGGACGCAAGCTGATCTTCACCAACGCTGACACCGCCCATGCTGACCGGGTGCTGGCGCGCTTGGGTCTTGCGCATCACTTCGATGCCGTGTTTGACATCATTCAAGCCGATTACGTGCCCAAGCCGGAGCCTCAGGTTTACGACCTTTTGGTCAAACGCTTTGCCATCAATCCATCAAGCGCGGTCATGGTTGAAGACATTGCGCGCAACTTGGAACCGGCCGCAAAGCTGGGCATGGCCACCGTGTGGGTGCGCCCGGTCACCGAATGCGCCATCTGCAAAGAGGATCCCGACGGTGATCACGTGGATTTTGTCACCGATGATCTAACAGCTTGGCTGAACAGCCTTTAAGGGCTTGGCATACTGGACAGCGTGGCCTTCACGCCTTATGTTCCGAAACGCCGCAGAATGACCTGCACCTCCGGTGGGGGGACCTGCCCCGATTTCAGAGATATTGTAAAAGTGAGCGACCATGAGCTATAGCGATCTTGAGAACACCATCAACGCCGCCTGGGAAGACCGCGACGCCATTGGACTGGATACCCAAGGGGCTGTCCGCGATGCCGTCGAAGCCGCAACCGAACTGCTGGATAGCGGCCAAGCCCGCGTTGCCGAACGCCTGGCCGTGGGCGAGTGGAAAGTCAATCAATGGCTGAAAAAAGCCGTGTTGCTGTCGTTTCGTCTCAACGACATGAAGATGATCGAAAACGGACCCGGCGGGGCCCACTGGTTCGATAAAGTGGACAGCAAATTTAAAGGCTGGGACGACGCAAAGTTTCGCGCATCGGGCATTCGCGCAGTGCCCAATTGCATTGCGCGCCGCGGTGCCTACATCGCACCCGGCGTGGTGTTGATGCCCAGCTTTGTGAACTTGGGCGCTTATGTGGATACCGGCACCATGGTTGACGGCTGGTCGACGGTCGGTTCGTGCGCCCAAATCGGCAAAAACGTGCACATTTCCGGCGGTGCGGGCATCGGCGGCGTGCTGGAACCCTTGCAAGCCAACCCAACCATCATCGAAGACAACTGCTTCATCGGCGCGCGCGCGGAAGTGGCAGAAGGCGTCATCGTCGAAGAAGGCTCGGTGCTGGGCATGGGCGTGTTTATTTCCGCCTCCACCAAGGTCGTCGATCGCCAAACCGGCGAAGTGTTTTATGGCCGTGTACCGGCCTATTCAGTGGTGGTGTCAGGCTCGATGCCGTCGCATCGCACCATGCCCACGGGCGAACCTGCGCCGAACTTGTATTGCGCCGTCATCGTCAAGCGTGTGGACGAAAAAACCCGCGCCAAAACCGGCATCAACGAACTGCTGCGCACCTAAAGGAACGAGGCTCCCGTGTCCACCATTGGTGTCACTCCCATCGATCCGGTCAAGCTCACCCAAGCGCTGATCCAGTGCCCTTCCGTCACGCCTGATGACGCGGGCGCGTTGGCGGTGCTGGAACAGGCTCTTTGTCCTTTGGGCTTCGCCTGTCATCGTTTGCCGTTCAGCCAAGCGGGCACACCCGATGTGGACAATCTCTATGCCCGGTGGGGAACGCGCGGACCAAACCTCTGTTTCGCCGGACATACCGACGTGGTTCCGGTGGGCGACCAAGCGGCATGGCGTCACCCGCCGTTTGGTGCCGAGATTGAAAACGGCATTCTCTATGGGCGCGGTGCGGTGGATATGAAGGCGGCCATAGCTTGCTTTGTATCGGCAGCAGCACGCTATCTTCAAAAGCACGGCGACACGTTTGTAGGCTCTCTGTCGTTTCTCATCACCGGCGACGAAGAAGGCCCGGCGCTGAACGGCACCGACAAAATGTTGGATTGGCTGGTGGCCAACGGCGAAACGCTGGATGCGTGCATCGTCGGCGAGCCCACCAACACGGATGCCTTGGGCGACACCATCAAAATCGGACGACGCGGCAGTTTGAACGGCTTCATCACCCAACGCGGCACCCAGGGCCACGTCGCCTACCCCCACTTGGCCGACAACCCGGTGCCCAAGCTGGTCAAGCTGTTGAGCGTCTTAACCGAGCAGCCCATCGACCATGGCACGGCCCATTTTCAGCCCTCCAACCTGGAAGTGACCAGCGTTGACGTCGGCAACTTAGCCACCAATGTCATTCCCAATGCGGCCAAGGCGGTGTTCAACGTACGCTTTAACGACACCTTTAGCTCGACGACACTGAAAGACAAATTGACCGATATGCTGGTCGGGGCTGGGGATAATTTTGAGCTTCGTTTCGAAGTTTCCGGCGAAAGTTTTCTCACTCCACCGGGCAAACTGTCGGACGTGATGGTTCGGGCGGTGCAAAAAATCACCGGATTAACGCCCGCGCTCAGCACCACCGGCGGCACCTCGGATGCGCGCTTTATCAAAGACCACTGCGCGGTGGCCGAGTTCGGCTTGACGAACGCCACCGCACACAAGGTTGACGAACACGCCCGCGTCGACGACATCCGCCAACTGGCCGATATTTATTTTGAGATGATCTCGGCCTTTTTTGAAGCGCCTAGCCCATGATATCGCCGCGCGAAGCCACCTTGGCGCTGATGGGCGCTGTGCGGATGGGACGCTTCGACGAAAAGGGGGCGATCTTTTTCAATGCAACCGTCCAAGGCTTTTGGAATTCATTTTGGGTGGCAGCGCTGATCGCACCGTTTTACCTGCTGGAACTGGCCACCCGCTGGCACTACACAGATGCCCCCGACCCGGACGTGGTCGCGGCAGATCTGGCCGCGACGGACCTCTCCATCGGGGTCTTTCGTTATTTCAGCGTCGAACTCATTATGTACGCCATGAGCTGGGTGGCGTTTCCCCTGGCGATGTTTTACGTCTGCCGCACGTTTGGCTGGTCAAAACGCTTTTTACACTTTGCCGTGGCCAGCAATTGGACCGACCTGATCGCTTCGGCCCTGTCCATTCCCGTACAAATCGCCATTTCGTTGGAAGTTCTGACCGGTTCGGCCATGTCGTTCATGCTGGCGTTGGTGATTGTTTATGCTTTGGGCCTGTCGTGGTTTGTCGCCCGCCACACCCTCAACATCTCGGCACTGGCCGCGACCGGCGTTGTAACGCTGTCCATTTTCGTCAACATTATCATTCGCTATTGGGGGGCTGTGTTGATCGCGTCTTAGGCTAGAGCGGGATGCCCAGCCAAGCCGCCAGCGCGCCCGCGCCCAGGAACAATAGCAACGTCGGCGAGGTCACAAACCCGGCCAACGCCAGCACCAAGGCCGTCAACCCCCATAAAATCTGCCCGGCAAAAATCGCGATCAAGCCAAAAATCAGGGCCAACGGCACAAACACCGGACCGATGGTGAAAATCCCCAACAGGCCAAAACCGACGGCGAACATACCCAACAGCGGCAAAGAGTCATCTTGCATCACATAGGTGGTCCGCTCCCCAGATGCACCACCACGACCCTGGCTAGAGGCCGGGTCCGGCACGCCGGTGGCCTTGGTTTTCAAGCTCATCCGCGGCTCGCCATTTGTATCCGTCATGCGCCTATCCTTTTGACATTTGAGACCCCAATTCGCGCCCGGACTGCTGAGCGGAGATCCCTTGAGGCTCTGCGTTCAATATACGCACGTCCCCTGCATGTGGAAAGAGCCAGGACATCGAGACCGTTATCACCGTCATTAGAATTGCCAAAGAAAATAAGTTTGGGCGCTTTATTTTCCCTCTTTCTTCCCTTGAAAATCTGTCTACAATCCACACCTATGGGTAGGATTTAACGTCGTGTACGTCCCGTTAGAGGATGGCGCAAAAATGTGCCCGCGACCATAACTTAGCCAAACACACAGGGGCGGCCCATGAACACTTTAAATCCCAATCTTAATTTGAATGCTCATGCTCAGCTTGATCATGATGATGAAATGTCGTGCCTACCCGGCGCAGCAGTACCCAATGACAGACCGGGCGGCTCAGCAGGCAGCCCAAACACTTCCGACCCTAATTTCAGCGCCCATGCGGCGGTCCAAATCGCCAGCGTCTGGGGTGAACTGGCTGAAATCTCCATTGATTTGGACGATATCACCGCGGCCGTCAGCGGCAAAACCCAACACTTAGGTGAACTGAAGTCGGAAATGGATGGTCTGCACGCCTCCAACGGAGAAATTTCCGAATTGGCGACCACCGCCAATTCCATCGCCTCCACCGCCACCGACAGCACCCAAGAAACATCCAAGACCATTCAAGACAGCACTTCATCCATCACCGGGCTGATTGAATCGGTTTCGGGCATATCTGCGCGCTTAAACGCGCTCACCCACGCGCTGGAACGGGTTTCGGGAGTGGCGCAAAATATTGAAGCCATCGCCAAGCAAACCAATTTGCTGGCGCTCAACGCGACCATCGAAGCGGCCCGCGCGGGGGCGGCGGGTAAAGGCTTTGCCGTGGTTGCGGGTGAAGTCA
The DNA here is from genome assembly GCF_001746755.1 of Magnetovibrio blakemorei. Classification (GTDB taxonomy): domain Bacteria; phylum Pseudomonadota; class Alphaproteobacteria; order Rhodospirillales; family Magnetovibrionaceae; genus Magnetovibrio; species Magnetovibrio blakemorei. Next base: position 157,825 of record NZ_MCGG01000008.1, read on the forward strand.
AAAACCTCTCCAAACAAACCAGCGACGCCACCACCGATATCGCAGAAACCGTCTCCGAGCTGCGCACCCAAATCGAGATGCTGTCCAAAGACAGCGCCACCAGTTTGGAAAAAGCCGACACCGCCAGCCAAGACAACACCAAAGTCGCCGACGCCATGGACGACTTGCAAACCATTTTTGATCTGCTCAAAGCCCATGTCGGCGACATTCATGAGCAATCCCAGGCCAATTTGGATGTGTGCACGCATGTGTCCCAAAGCTTGGGCGATTTTGCCGTCGAGGTTACGGAAGAAAGCCAACGTTTAAACGTGGCGAACGGCCACGTCGGCAAATTGCTGGAGCTCAGCGAAGACCTGATCGAACAGATTGTCGCCAACAATTTGGCGATCGAAGACACGCCCTTCATCAAAGCCGTGCAAACCGCTGCGGGGGAAATCTCGCGCGCCTTTGAAGCTGGCGTGGACACCGGGGAAATCACCTTAGATGAGCTGTTTGACGAAAATTATCAGCCCATTGCCGGCACCGACCCCGAACAGGTCATGGCCAAAATGGTGCCCTTCACCGACCGCGTTTTGCCGCCCATCCAAGAACCGCTGTTGGATTTAGACCCACGCGTCACCTTTTGCGCCCCGGTCGACCGCAATGGCTATTTACCGACCCACAACAAGGCTTATGCCCAACCGCAATCGGATGATCCAGTGTGGAACATGGCCCATTGCCGCAATCGGCGCATTTTTGACGATCCCACCGGATTGGGCGCTGGACAAAATCAGACCAAGGCCTTTTTGCTGAAAACCTACAAACGCCAGATGGGCGGTGGTGTCATGGTGGTGATGAAAGATGTTTCCGCCCCCATCACCGTCAAGGGCCGTCACTGGGGTGGCTTGCGCATGGGGTATAAGGCGTAAAGAACGTCAGGGCTTAAATTTTGTCATAGCCCACGCGCATCAAATACAAACCGTCCGGCGGTGACGTGGGGCCGCCAGCGGCGCGGTCTTTGGCGTCCAAAGCGGCCTGAAGATCGGCCGAGGTCCATTTGCCAAGACCGACCAGATTCAAGGTGCCGACCATATTGCGCACCTGATGGTGCAAAAACGACCGCGCCCGGGCCTTGATGTGCAGTTCTTCGCCCGCCTGAGTGCCAACCCGCGTGACGGTCAGTTCATCCAAGGTTTTCAATGGCGACTTGGCTTGGCACATGGTGGCGCGAAAGGTGGTGAAGTCGTGCTTGCCAACCAGAACTTGCGCCGCATCGTGCATCGCCCTGTCGTCCAAGGGCTGAGGCACCCACCAGACGTGACCGCGTTCCAAGGCCGGGCGCGCCGGGCGGTTGAGAATGCGAAACAGGTATTCGCGCTCTGTCGCGCTGAAGCGGGCGTGAAAATCTTCATCAACGATTTCCGCGTGAACGATGCTCACCGGATGGGGCTTCATGTGGTGATTGAGCGCACCTTGCACGGTTTTGGCGCTGACGTCCGCACGCTGCAAATCAAAGTGCGCCACCTGACCGCAGGCATGAACCCCCGCATCGGTGCGTCCGGCACAAAAAACCCGCGGGCTTTCCCCACTGAAGGCCAGAATGGCTTCTTCCACAATTTGCTGGACGCCCAAGCCGGTTTCTTGCCTTTGCCAACCAACAAAGGGACCGCCGTCATATTCCACCTGGAGCCGATATCGTACCATGGCCCTGTTTTAGAGCAACTCAGCCCTTGAAAGCGACATCTTTTGTTGAGGGGCATAATTTGGGATGGATCTTGCCTTTAGACGTCCCAAGAGCGTACAAAGACTAAGTCAATTCTCTTTTGTCCTATTTTTGAGGGCTTTCATCAGGCTTCGGTATGTCAGACACGCTTCACGACGATCTCGATTCTTTGCACATCTTACCGATGAGCATTATCCCGTTTGAAAATCGGTCCCTGTGCCATGCACGGATGATCAAGAATGCGCGCCTGCAGTCCATGATCGAGCTGTTTCAAGATGCCGATTCGGGCAGCGGTCAAATGACCGTTGACGCCGCCGCCCGCCAATTGCGCGATCATTCCGACGCTTCCCCCGAAGACATCAATTTGTTGCGCAAGCTGGCCAGATTGCCCTCTTACGACGTTTACAGCTTGCGCATTTCGCTCCGCGAACAAGGGATTCCCCTGACCGACGTCGAAGCCCTGAAATTATCCCCGAAAAAAAGCCAGGAACTGGCCGGATACATGAAGGATTTCACCTTTCCTTTGATCCGCGACATTTATGGCAGCACCGACGTCGAAGTGAAAGAATTCAGCGATCTGCTCAACTTGTTTCGCAATCCCGATGTTAAAATGGCGCGCGACAAGTTGGATATGATGGCGAAAAAGCTCGACATCGATTTGATGGAATTGCCGCGGTTTTTGGAGGACTACGGTGATATTTTTCTGTCCCTGGCCTACTACAAGCACTGCTTGGACGAAACCGCACCCATCACCACGGGCTTTCTCGAAAGCTTGAAGAGCATTCGCTCCAACTGGGAGCTCAAAAGCGATCAGAACCTGATGAAGACGTGCGAAATGCTGGAAAAAACGTTCACCGGGTTGAGCGCACACCTTAAACGCCTGTTCCAGGAATTCGATGCCAGCACCAAAGACTTTTGGAGCGACGTGTCCGCCGAACGCTTCCGCCAAGTTGAGGCGTTGATCCAAAGCTATCACACCACCATCGGCGGGGTGTTGTGTGCCTTGTCCGTAAAAATGACCGCCTGGCATACGCTGTTTCCCCGTGACACCGTCGGTGGTCCGGTCAAACGCTCTGAATTCATCATGTTGGAAATGCGTCAAGGCATCGAAGAGGTGCGCAAAATTCTCAAAGACGCTCAAGAAAGCAAACCCAACCCGCGCAGCCGTTCGAAATTCAAAACCTACGCCCAAGGTCAAGAAGAACGCGCCGCCGCCGCGCGCGGCGTCAAAGCCGCCCCGGCCCTGGGTGACAACCTTCCCAATCCGGATCGTTTTTAGATTTTGCCCAGACTGTCTTGCGCCTCGATTTAGATGAAAACCTCATCCATGCGCAACGGATTACCGCGCACATAGGCGTCTGCGCTCATGACGTTTTTGCCGGCGGGTTGAACGTCAATCAACCGCACAGCGCCTTCCCCGCACGCGACCAGCAGCTGACCGTCCAAAACTTCACCAGGGGCACCAGAGCCCAGTTCAACAGAGGCGCTGCACACCCGAACCCGCTGACCGTCGCGTTCAAACCACGCCAAGGGATAAAACGCGCGCACCTGGGCGCTTATGGCTTCGGCGCTTAAATGCCAATCGATCCGCGTTTCCGCCTTGTCGATTTTTTTGGCGTACGTCACACCGTCTTCGGGTTGCGGTTGGGCCGATAAGGTTCCGTCCACCACGCCTGCCAGCGCTTGTACAATCAAGCGTGCACCCATGTCCGACAAGGCATCGTGCAGCTGCTGGGCGTTCATGTCTGGGGAGGTATCGATGGCTTTGACCAGCACCATGTCTCCGGTGTCCAGGCCTTCATCCATGTGCATGATGGTGACACCCGACTGGCGGTCGCCCGCTTCGATGGCGCGCTGAATGGGCGCGGCACCGCGCCACCTGGGCAGCAGCGAAGCGTGAATGTTAAAACAACCCAGTTTGGGCGCATCCAAGATGACTTTGGGCAAAATCAGGCCATACGCCACCACCACAGCGGCGTCGGCATTGAGTTCGGCGAAAGCGCGTTGTTCATCCGTATTTTTCAGCGAAACGGGTGTGCGCACTTCAAGCCCCAGTTCCGCGGCGAAGGCGTGCACGGGGGTGGGGGTCAATTTTTGCCCGCGCCCCGATTTGCGCGGCGGCTGGCTGTACACGGCCACCACTTCGTGACCCGCAGCCAAAAGTGCCCGCAACGCCGCCACCGAAAAATCGGGGGTGCCCATAAAAATCAGACGTAAGGGCTGCCCCGCCATGGGAGTTAAACCGTCGTCGGCAAGCCGCGCCGCGCCTTTTGCAGTTTGCGCAAAATCATGTTGCGTTTGAGGTTGGTGAGGCGGTCGACAAACAAGGTGCCTTCCAGATGATCCATTTCATGTTGCACGCAGATTGCCAGCATTTCTTCGGCCACCAATTCGCGGATTTCATTTTCATGGTCCAAATAGCGCACCTTGACGGCGGTGGGACGCATCACATCGGCAAACTGCTCGGGCAACGACAGACAGCCTTCTTCGTGCACCAACTGATCTTCGGACGCCCAGATGATTTCCGGGTTGGCCATGCGCAGGGGATTGGGTTCTTCGTCGTCGGTGCTGATATCCATGACGATCACGCGCTTGCTCACCCCCACCTGAGGCGCGGCCAAACCGATGCCGCGGGCCTTGTACATGGATTGCAACATGTCATCCATCAATTGGCGGATTTCGCCGTCAACAGCCTCAACAGACTGTGCCTTGGCCTTCAATCGAGGGTCTGGAGCAACCAATATGGGAAGTATAGCCATGTAACTTTACCTGATGATGGTACGAATATCTGCGTGTCAGCGCCTTGTTGACAGGACTTAAGGCTCCAACCCCCATCCGTCAAGATGTGATGCCTTATCATCCGCGTCTAAAGTCCTATATACTACAGTGTCTCCTAAGGATTACGGGTCAGGAAATTTCATGCGCGCCATTTTACACTATTTCGCCACCATGATCATTGTTCCGTTTTACGGCATTCGGGTTTGTCCGTTTATTGAAACCCTCAGCCCCATGCAAGTGGCCGTGCCGATCATTTCCGTGCTGGCAGTGCAATACATGGTGCGCAGCCCGTTGCGCCAAAAATTTGTCGACAGTCAACCGCTGAAACGCCGGGTCGCCCGCGTATTTTGGCTGGAAATGGGCCTGTTTGCCATCAGCGCCATCATCGTCATGGCATACAATGAAATTCTTTATGGATTTCCGTTCCTGGAAAGCGGTCTGAAGATCCTGTTCGGCTTGACCGGATTGGGATTTTTCGCCGCATCCGACATCGCGTTGGAAGAAGAGCGCCTCATCGCCGATAAAATCGAGCAAGAGCACATCACCATTGATCCCGACGAAAACTATTTTCCTCTGACCCGCAAGGTCGTGTTGTTCGCATCCGTTTCCATATCGGTGCTGGTGTTGGTGTTTATGCTGTTGGTGGTGAAGGACCTGGATTGGATCATCCGCGTTGGTGCCAGCGTGACCCTGCGTGACGCCCAAGTGTCGATTTTGAAGGAATTCGCCTTTGTCTTGCTGGTCATATTGCCCCACACGCTGAACATCATCCGCTCGTTTGCCCGGAACTTGAATAGAATTTTGAGCAACCAAAATTCAGTCCTCACCCGCGTCACGCTCGGCGATTACGACCTGCATGTGCCGGTCGCCAGCAATGACGAATTCGGCGTCATGGCGCAGCACACCAACGTCATGGTTGACCGCATCAAGGACCGCACCAAGGAGCTGGCGCTGACCCGCGACGTCACCATTTTGTCCTTGGCCAGTCTGGCGGAAACCCGCGACAACGAAACCGGCGCGCACCTGTTGCGCACCCAACGCTACGTGCGGGCCTTGGCGGTGCACTTGAAAGACCACCCCAATTTTTCGGCGGCGCTGGACGACGACACCATCGATCTTTTGTACAAATCCGCGCCCTTGCACGATGTTGGCAAGGTCGGCATTCCCGACGCCATTTTGCTCAAACCCGGCAAGCTCACCGATGACGAGTTTGTCATCATGAAAACCCATGCCCGTTTGGGCGCCGAGGCCCTGCACGTTGCGGAAAAGGAATTGGGCTCCAATTCGTTCATGAGCTATGCCCGCGAAATTGCCGAGAGCCACCACGAAAAATGGGACGGATCGGGTTATCCCAACGCCACCAAAGGCACCGACATCCCCATCGCCGCGCGCTTGATGGCGGTGGCCGATGTTTATGATGCGCTCATTTCCAAACGCGTCTACAAACCCGCTTTTTCCCACGACAAGGCCATGAATATCATTCGCGAGGGTCGCGGCAGCCATTTTGATCCCGATATTGTGGACGCCTTAAACGCCGTGGAAAGCGAATTTCAAGCCATCGCCGCCCAATTTGGCGATCAGCATACCCAGGCGGCTGAATAACACTCCCGGTTACAATTCTTTTCAGATGTTTGCGTTTTGGGCGGCGTTAAGGCACTGTTTGGCGCATGGATTCGCTGACCCTTGTCATTTTGGTTCTCATTGCAATTGTCACGCTGGGCGTTGCCGCAGTCGTGTGGCTGGCGTTGCGCCCCAAAGACACGTCGAGCCACGACGCCCTGGTGGCGCAATTGGCCACCAGCCAAGCCGATTTGGCGGCCCGCATGCAGGTGATGGCGCAAAGCCAGGACTTGATGACGCGCACCTTGCAAGAACGCCTGGACGCGGTCTCCAAACGCTTGGGCGACGGCTTGACCGAACACGGCCAGCGCACCGGCGACGTCATCAAACAGGTCCACGAACGCTTGGCCGTGATCGATGCGGCGCAGCAAAACCTGTCGAACTTGACCGACCAGATGGTCGGTCTGCAAGACATCTTGTCGAACAAACAAGCGCGCGGCGCATTCGGCGAAATTCAGCTTATCGATTTGGTCAAGGACGCGCTTCCACCGTCGGCGTACACGTTCCAGGCGACGCTCAGCAACGGCAAACGCGCCGATTGCTTGTTGAAATTGCCCAACCCACCCGGGTCCATCGTCATCGATTCCAAGTTTCCACTGGAAAGCTATCTGGCGCTGCGCAACGCCGAAAACGACGACATGCGCAAGGTGGCGCTGCGGGGCTTTGGCACCGATGTGCTGAACCATGTGCGCGCCATTGCCGAGAAATACATCGTCGCAGGCGAAACCGCGGAAAGCGCTTTGATGTTTTTGCCCAGCGAAGCGGTGTATGCCGAATTGCATGCGTCGTTGCCCGAGGTGGTGGAAAAATCATACCGGGCGCGGGTGTGGATTGTGTCGCCCACCACCTTGATGGCGACGCTGAACACCGTGCGCGCGGTCTTGAAAGACGCCCACATGCGTGAGCAGGCGGGGGTTATTCAAGGCGAAGTCTTGAAGCTGTTGGAAGACGTTTCCCGCCTCGACAAACGGGTCGGCAACCTGCAAACCCATTTCAGCCAAGCGCAAAAGGACATCGGTGAAATTCAAACGTCGTCGGCCAAGGTTATGCGCCGGGCTGAGCGCATCGAAGATATTCAGCTTGAAGATGCCAATCCCGCAACCGATCTTCCCCCCACAACGCACCCCGTGACGACACCGCCTCAAGCCGGGCTTATCGAACCTTAAGCCGCACCCACAAGGACCCCGTTCCATGAGCACCGATCAAATTGAGAACCCTATGGATTCTCAGGGCCTGCACCCCGATGCACCGCGCCACAAGTCACCCATCAAGTGGATGGCCCTGGTGGCGCTGTCCTTGGTGTCGCTGACCACATATGCCATGTGGGACCAAGAAAAGATTTCCATCAAAGCGTCGGTCACCATTCCGCCCTTAAGCGCTTCGGCCCAGCGTGGGCGCGCCATTTTCGCCACCGCCTGCCAGGAATGCCACGGCGTCGACGGTGCCGGTGGTTCGCGCAAGGGCCAGCCCTTGATCCATCCCATGTACCGGGATAATCAATTTCCCGACTTCGTCTTTAAGAAGTCGATTCGCGATGGCAAGCGGGAAAAGAATTGGCGTTTTGGCCCGATGCCCGCCATTGACACGCTCACCGAACAGCAAATCGATGAGGTCACCGAATTTGTCCGCGCCGTGCAAAACGCCAGCGGCATCGATTAAGACAGCGCCTTAAAATGAGGTTCCAAAAAGCAACCGCACCGTCCCCGGGCATGAGGCGGTGCGGTCTTAGTGCTGAACGCCATCCTTTGGGGCTATATAAAAGATGGCATTCATTTCAACTTCGACCCATCCCCCCCGGAATGGGGTGAAGTTGAAGGGAACAAGCAAATCGGCTTGCGCCTTATCTGCTCACCCATAGTTGTATCATTTTTTAAGGCACACACAAAGCTTTGTTTCGCCATCATGAAGAAGAACGGCAACATCCACATCTAAAAAGTGCGCATTAATTTATCCACATGACACGGCTAGAAACGAAAACCTAAACCGGCTTTCGCGCCTTCAGCGCCGCGCTTAGCGTACCTTCATCCAGGTAGTCCAATTCCCCGCCCACGGGAACGCCATGGGCCAACCCGGAAATAATGACGTTAGCATCCTTCAAGCGATCGGCGATGTAATGCGCCGTGGTCTGACCATCGACGGTGGCGTTGGTGGCCAAGATCACCTCTTTGACCTCTTCGCTCGCCGCGCGTTCGACCAAACCGCCCACATTCAGATCTTCCGGTCCAATGCCGTCCAAAGCCGACAGGGTGCCGCCCAGCACATGGTACAGACCGCGAAACCCCACCACCCGCTCCATGGCCCACAAATCACCGATATCTTCGACCACGCAAATTTGGCTGCGGTCACGTTTAGTGCCAGCGCAGATGGTACAGGGGTCAACCGTGTCGATGTTGTTGCACACGGAACACGTTTTGACGTTATCAGCAGCTTCACGCAGGGCGCGCGCCAACGGTTCCATTAATGATTCGCGGCGTTTGAGCATGTGCAGGGCCGCACGACGCGCCGAACGCGGGCCGAGCCCCGGCACTTTGGCCAGCAACTGGATCAGAGCCTCAATACCACCCAATCCCACTTCTCGTGTGAATTCGCGTCCAACTTCCATAACGGCGTCTCTCCGATCCTCAGAACGGCAATTTAAAGCCCGGCGGCAACGGCAACCCACCGGTCATTTCAGCGACTTTTTCTTGCTTAAAAACATCGATTTTCTGTTTGGCATCGTTGATCGCCGCGGCTACCAGGTCTTCCAACATTTCCGGATCGGACGGGTCGATCAGGGCCGGATCAATGCTCACGCCCCGTACATCGAATTTTCCGTTCACGCGCACGACCACCAAGCCGCCACCGGACACGCCCTCGACTTCATGGGCTTCCATTTCTTCTTGCATTTCGCTCATGCGGGTCTGCATTTGCTGCGCTTGTTTCATCATCTGGCCGAGGTTCTTCATAGGGACTCCGTTATCCACAGGGGGGTGGTGAAAATGTGTACATTGACACTGGTACAGTCTTGCGTCCGTGTATAGCATTCACGCATGCAACACCAAAGCTTGTTTGTCTTCGATATCGAAACCGTGCCCGACACCGACGCCGTGCCCAATCTGGTCGGCGGCGACATTGGTCCGGACCGGGCTGAGCGCCGCGCCGCCCTGGAAGCTTACCACTTGGACATCACGGACGGCAAAAACGCCTTTCCCCGCCAGCCTTTTCACAAGGTCGTGGCGGTGAGCTTTTTGTCCGCCGAAATCGAAGTCGATGGCCGTCATGAGAGCTATTTTCTCAAAGAATTGCGCTCCGGCGGCACCGCTGATAGTCCCGAATGTGACTTGGTCGGCGGATTTTATCAATTTATCGACCGCAAACACCCCCGTCTGGTCAGCTACAACGGGCGCGGCTTTGATTTGCCGGTGCTGCGCCACCGCGCCATGGTGTGCGGGGTGACGGCGGGCGGCTATCACGACACGTCGAACAAATGGGAAAATTACACATCGCGCTACGCCCTGGATTGGCATTGTGACTTGCAAGAAGCCCTCACTGATTTCGGCGCGGCCAGTCGCGGTTTAAAACTCAATGAAATTTGCGCGGTGCTGGGCTTTCCCGGCAAATTCGGCGTCGATGGCTCGCAAGTGGCGCCTATGTATGACGAAGGTCGAGTCCCGGAAATCCGCGATTACTGTGAAACCGACGTGCTCAACACCTACTTGGTCTATCTGCGCTATCAACTGACCCGGGGCCGCGTCAGCAAAGACGGCTACAACCGTGCCGTCGCCGATGTTATCGCCTTGATCGAAGCCGAACGCGAAGCCCGTCCGCATTTAGGCGCATTTCTCGAAGCGTGGGGCGAAGCGGCGGGCAATCGGTTCTTGCTTGATTAGGTCCTGACCCTAGTCCGTGTCCGTGTAAACAGCACATTGATTGCGTCCGGCGTGTTTGGCGGCATACAGCGCGCTATCGGCCATCTCGACCAAGTCGTCTTTATTCATATTCTGCACCGGGACCAACGAGGCGATGCCGATGCTGACGGTCACGTATGCGCTCACGCTCGATTGTTTGTGCTCAATCTGTAAGCCCTGGACCGCCTTCAGCAAATGCATTGCGGACTTTTCAGCCCCGCTCAAGTCGGTGTTGGGCAGCAAAACTACAAACTCTTCTCCGCCGTACCGGGCGACAAATTCTCCCGCGCGCACAAAGTCCTTTTCCATCGCTTGGGCAATCTTTATCAAGCACTTATCACCCGTGCGATGACCATATTCATCGTTGTATAGCTTAAAGAAATCCACATCGACAAAAAGCAGAGACACCGGATATGCCCCGCGGATGGCGCGGCGCCATTCCTCACCAATGCGGTCATCAAAAGCGCGTCTGTTCCTCAACTTTGTGAGCGAATCATGGGATGATAACTCTAGGGCATAATTCAAATGCCCGAGTTGACGATAAGAAAAAAACGCCAGAGCGATGATAAAGAGCACGCCCACACCGACCATAATGCTGATTTGTATCGCGCTTTGCAGCCAATTGATCAAAATGGAATCGTGGGTTACGGTGACAATGCTGAGCAAGGGATATTTATCGCTCGCGTAAAATCCGGCAACGCGCAAGGTGGAATCGTATGGGCTTTTGGTGGTTTTCAAATACCCTGCCCTTTGGCCCATCATTTTCCGAAAGCCCGCATGATCTTGAATGGACTTTTTGAAGAATGATTCCGCCATCGGATAACGATAGACCCCCCAACCGTCCGAGCGGATAATCGTGACCGTTCCACCGGGCGGAAGCTCCAGAGAACCGTAGATGTGGTCGAAGTGACGGAGCTTCAAATGTATGCCGATGATGCCCAGGAACGTCCCTGACGGATCTTCAAGCCTTTTGGTGAGAAAAATAACCCGTTCTTGGGTTATTTTTGAATAATCGGGCTGACTGATGTGCAGCTCATAACTTGGATGATCGCGATGATAGACAAAAAAATCACGCTCTGCGGCGTTAAGCTTTGGGGTCGGATACGTCACGCTGTTCGCAACGACTGAGCCGTCCGGGCCAAGAATAAACAGATGAGCGAAGCTCGGCACTTCGCCACCCCCCTGCATAATCTGATGTTGGTGCTCGAGGACTTTGTGAATGTGTTGGGCATCGGAAAAGGCGTCAAGACGATGCAGATCAAGATCCTTAATAAGGTTTGACAAAACCGTGTCAGCCAATGCCAACGTGGAATCCGCTTCTTTGCTGAGCACCATAGCCAACGATTGCATGGTCTTTGCCGCGTTAACAATTTCTTGCTTACGGTCATCGGTAATCACCATCACCGTCCCGGTCGTCACCCCAACAAAAATAAAGAGCATAAGGCCCAGCAAAGAGAACCGAAGCTTGGTGATCAATTGAGTGCTGTAACCCGTCACAAGTGCTTCTCCGACGTTTTGTTGGACGCAAGTCATTAAACACGATTGTCAGACGAAGACAAAACGTAATCATTCCATCTAGATACATCAGATAAATCAAATGAACGCGAACCAGGACCTCTCCCGTCTTGCCGCCCGGTTCTTTCACCCGCACACCTACACCCATCGCATTGCGTGAATAATTATTTGACATAAATCAAAGGTTGTGGTGACGTTAAACCTATCCGCCGGGGAGAGGATCGTTCAAACACGCGATCTCGGAGGATTTCATGACCACCATCAGCGACATCACCATCACCACAGATGGCACCAAACCACCCGCAAATATCTGCGTGACGGTCAACTGCACCATCGACGCCACTGGCAACAACAGCACACCGCAGGTGTTTTTCCCGGCCCAAAGCTTGGGCACGGATATGACCAACACGCCGGGCACTCAAACTTGGACGGCATCCGACACACAAATGTATGACGGTGAAGAACAAACCATCACCATCATCTGCAATGATGTTGAGGTCAGCCACACCTTCTCGTTTTAAGGCCCAATTTAAGTTTGCGACACAAAACGGCCTCCCCCGCGTCTTTAACAAACACAAGACTTTAAAGCGATTGGGAGGCCGTTATGTCTCATATCAGCATCGAATACATCATTACGTTGCCGCAAAACGAAGACGCCATTTATGAAGGGTTTACCGTGTTGGGGGTGACCGAAGGCGGCTCTGAAAACGTCAACGTCTACTTCGAAATCCCCGAAAACGGCGTGATGTCGGCAAATTTGCCCACGGTTTCGGACGAAGACGGCCATTGGCGGGCGGTTTTTCACGGAAAATTTCGCCCCGGCACCGAAGTCACCGCTTATGCCCGGGGCCATGACGCGGCCTTGGCCCACATCACCAAAATCCTGTGAAGCGTCCGAAAGCACGCAGAGCGTTCTAAACGTCGCTCTGCTCTTCCTCTTCGATTAAGTCGATCACATCGGTCAGCGGTTCCAGCACCGCAGAAATGTCTTTGACTGAGGCGATTTGGGCACCGGGAAAGGCCTCCAAGACTTTTTGCACCAAGGGATCGCGCGCCGCATTTACCTTTTCAGCAGCGATTTCAGCTTGTTCTTGTTGCTGCAAGGTCGGCTGGCCGGGGGCGTTGGACACCGTCACCACCCAGCGCCGTCCGGTGTGGTCGTTGAGCATTTTTGACAACCGCTGCGCCAAATCGCCGGGGGCGTGGTCGCCTGGGTGATATTCCATTTTACCGGGGCGGAAACTCACCAGGTGCACATTGGAAATCAAGTTGGCGTGCAAAATCATTTCGCCTAAGGATTCTGCCAACTCGACCACATGCTCAAAGGTTTGTGGATCGGGCAGTTGCAGTTCTGAAACGCTCAAAACTTGCGGTTCGGCTTGCGTTTGTGCACCTCCAGAACGCCCGGAATGCCCAGAAAGCATTGAGGTTGGGCTGTGAGTCACCGTTGGCGCACCGCTCGTGGTGCCCACGGCGGATCCGCTCATCGTGCCGCCACGGGATGTTCCACCACCGCCACCCTGAGGCGCCGCACCAAACCCAGGCGCATTTACCGGGGGGGGCGCGTCTTGCAATTGTTTTAAGGCATCGGCAGGGCTGGGAAGCTCCAGGCCAAACATCAAGCGCACCAAAATCATTTCCGCCGCCTGCAAGGCGCTGGGGGCGGAGCGCACTTCGCTCAACCCTTTCAACAGCATTTGCCAGGCCCGGGTCAACGCCGCCATGCTTAAGCCACCGGCCATCTCCGTGCCGCGGGTGCGTTCCATTTCGGCGACCCCGGGGGCTTCCGCCGCGCTGGGGGTGACCTTAATGCGGGTCAACCAATGCACCAATTCCAGCATGTCTTCCAGCACCTGGGCGGGGTCGGCGCCGCTGTCGTATTGGGACGCCAAAATGCCCAACGCCACTTCGACATCGCCCTTCATCACGGCGTCCAGCAAATCAAAGGTGCGCGCCCGGTCCGCCAAGCCCAACATATCGCGCACGGCGTCTTCACCCACTTCGCCTTGCGTGTGGGCGATGGCTTGGTCCAGCAACGACAAACCGTCACGTACCGAGCCGTCGGCGGCGCGTGAAATCAGCGACAGTGCGCCCTCAGAAACGCTGGCCCCTTCTTTTTCGACGATGCCTTTGAAGTGTGCGGACAAGGTGTCCATATCGATGCGACGCAGATCAAACCGCTGACAACGCGACAGCACCGTCACCGGGACCTTACGAATTTCGGTGGTGGCGAAGATGAATTTAACGTGCTCGGGCGGCTCTTCCAGCGTCTTCAACAGGGCGTTGAAGGCGTTCTTCGACAGCATGTGCACTTCATCGATGATGTAGACTTTGTAGCGTGCTGAAACCGGTTTGTAGCGCACCCCTTCGATGATTTCGCGGATATCATCGACGCCGGTTCTGGACGCGGCGTCCATTTCCATCACATCGACGTGCCTGTCTTCGGCAATGGCCGTGCAGTTTTGGCACACCCCGCACGGCTCAGCGGTTTCGCCGCCTTGACCATCCGCACCGATGCAGTTGAGCGCGCGCGCAATGATCCGCGCGGTGGTGGTCTTGCCCACGCCCCGCACCCCGGTCAACATAAAGGCATGTGCGAGTCGACCCGATTGAATGGCATTGGTCAAGGTGCGCACCAGGGCGTTTTGACCGATCAGGGTGTGAAAGTCGGTGGGGCGGTATTTGCGCGCAAGGACCCGGTATTCTTCAACCGGGGCATCTGTCTTCGTTACGTTTGACATATCGAAACAGCCCAGCCCCTGATGTGCGCTTACCCAAAAAAAGAGGTGGGAGACCGGCAGCGACCCGTAGCGAAACTCGTTACGGCTGCTTCCTTCCGGACCTGACCGGGTTGGCGAGAACTTCGTCCGCGCCGATCTCCCGGGCGGAGTATATCAAGGCGACCCGGCCCCTGCAAAGCCCATCGCAAAGTTTATTTTCCCCCATAAAAAATGGCGAAAAATGACTAAATATCAATGCATTGAAAGAATGAGGGAAAATTATTTCGCGGCCAAACCGACGCGCGGCTCGACAATATGGAAGACCCCGGCGGTCAACTGACCGGGAATCAGCGCAAATCCGCTGTCAAACATTTCGTATCGGCCTTCCCAAACCGGAACAAAACGCAAGGTGACGGTGCTGCGGGGCGCAATGCGCACGCCGTTCACGCACCCCATAGCCGGAGCATTGTCGCCAATTTGCACACTTTTGAGTGCGATGCCTTGTTTCATAAAGCTTGGCGCCCAAAGGCTGTGGGAAGACGGATCGGCGTTGGTGATGACCAGGGTATAAGGACGCCCTTGTTCAAAAGACATCACCATCGGGCGGTAATTGTTGTCGACAATCCGCACCCGGTTAGGTTGGACGGTGTCCCAATCGACTTTTTCGATGATGTCCGCGCTGTCGCTCAAACAGTCTTCCAAAAACGCCGTGGATTGGCTGGCTGAGAATGTGGAGCACCCAGAAACCGCCAGCCCTGCCAGCAAGGCAACCGCACCCGTGCCCGGAATCCCAGGGATTCCGGAGGTCAGACGGCGCACAGCACTCAGGCTCAAAAACGGCAAATTCATAGATATTTCAAACAACCTAACCAAACGCCCACACCCCATACGGGGCCAGAATCAAGGAAAATCAAGGATCATCATAGATTCGTCATTACACTAACAGGCACACGCCGTTCGTCCAAGCCGGAAAAGGCGCAAGCCATACAATTTATCAACCGTGTCTTAAGGCCTGTCCGTCCCACACAAACGCAACGCTCACTTCATTTTGCGTTCGGCCAAAACCCTTAACGCTTCGCGGCCTTTGTTATGCAGGTCTTCCATCACACCTTCTTTGCGCAGGTGAGCCTTCAGATCCAACAACGCGCCCAGCAACGTTGCGTCATCAAGGGTGTTAAAACCCGTCATCCGCAGCAATTTCAACGGATCTTGAGACGGATCCATGTTTTGAAACGCCAATTTGTCTTGTTCACGCTTAAGCATGCCGACAATTTCCCATTCGAAAAAATTTATGCTCGGGTCGTCTTTACGACCGCAACGCCTCCCCTGAAATAGAGCCATCCTCTGCCCGAATGCAAGAAGAAAGCTGGGGGCGGGGCCTAAATTAACGCCCCTTAGCCAATCTCATCGCGCGCCACGGCTGCAGGATAGGTGCCCATAATTTTCACTTCATGGGTGAAAAAATGCAGTTCTTTGAAAGCCAGTTGCATGGCCCGCTCGTCGGGATGACCTTCGACCTCGGCGTAAAACTGCGCGGCCTGGAAGCTGCCGTCGATGATATAGCTTTCCAGCTTGGTCATGTTCACCCCATTGGTGGCAAAACCGCCAAGCGCTTTGTACAAGGCCGCCGGAATGCTTTGCACCCGAAACACAAAGCTGGTCACGACTTTGCCTTCGCCGAGAGGCGGCATCACCGCGTCGTTGGCCATGATGAGAAAACGCGTGGTGTTGTGTTCGGCATCTTCAATGTTGGCGCGCAGGTCTTCCAGGCCATAAATTTCACCCGCCAGCTTGGACGCGATGGCCCCTTGGCTGGGGTCGCCCAAATCGCGAATCATATGCGCCGCGCCCGCCGTGTCGGCATGAACCACCGGCTTCAGGCCCAGTTCCTTAATCACCGTGCGACATTGGTTGAGCGCATGCACGTGGCTGTGCACATGGGTCAAGTCTTCGACCTTCGAGCCTTTGACGGCCAACAGATGGTGATCGATGCGTTGAAAGTGCTCGCCAATGATATGCAGGCCGGAATTGGGTAAAAGGTGGTGAATGTCCGCCACCCGTCCTGCGACCGAATTGTCGATGGGGATCATCGCCAAACGCGCTTTGCCCCCCCGCACAGCCGCAAAGGCGTCTTCAAACGTGTAGCACGCCAGGGTCTCCATATTTGGATACACGGCGCGGCACGCCATGTCCGAATTGGCCCCCGGTTCTCCTTGAAAGGCGATGATGTTTTCACTGCTCATAGCTTGCTCTCTTTCGCCTTCAAAATGATTCTGGCGCGCTCTAAATCTTCGGGTGTATCCACGCCGAACGGGACGGTGTCTACACGCACCGCATCAATACGCATTCCGTTTTCAAGGGCGCGCAGCTGCTCTAGCTTCTCGCGCATTTCCAAAATGCCCGGGGCCAAGCTGACAAAGCGTTCCAGGGCTGCGCGGCGATAGGCGTAGATGCCGATGTGATGATACAGCGGACCGTCGCCATAAGGCACCTGAGAGCGCGAAAAATACAACGCCCGGCCCATATCCTGGCCTTCTTTAAAACCCACCACAGCCTTCACCACGTTGGGGTTGGTGCGTTCTGCATCGTCTTCGATTTCGGCCACCAAGGTGGCGATGTCAACGGCCGGATCCATGAGCGGGCGGACGCAGGCCTGCACCACCAAGGGGTCCAACACCGGCAAATCGCCTTGCAGATTGACGATGGCGTCATGATCGCCCTTTGGATCGACGCTTTGCAGGGCCTCAAAAATCCGATCCGATCCCGACGGGTGATTTGGGTCGGTCAGCACCGCGCGTCCGCCCGCCGCTTCGATCGCAGCTTTGATTTCCAGTTCCGCACAGGCCACGACGACCGGACCGATGGCGGCTTCTTCGGCGCGCCGCAACACGTGCACAATCATCGCCAGCCCGCCGATATCGGCCAAGGGCTTGCCCGGTAGTCGCGTAGACGCCATCCGCGCGGGAATGATCACGATGGGATTCAACATCAAAATGCACCTGCAAATCTATACTTTTCAAACGGGTCTATGTCGCGCCCCCACACGAGACCATATCCGTCGGCCCCATTCAAGGCCCCGCTTTTAAGGCCTTATAAGACGCCAAGGCTATCCTTGTCATGCATTGTCTTACCATTGCGATGCAAGCACACTTGCGTGTACAGTCATAAACGCCTTTCCTCACGTTCAAGGACACATTTTTTCATGTTCAGAGACCTGATTGCTGCCATCCTCTTCACCATCGCCGCATTGGCGGTCATCAATTTTGTGGGGGACTTCGCCTTTACGACGACGCAGACTCAAAATGAAGAGCGAACGATGGAAGCTTCAGCCCCGGAACCCGAAGCTGAAGCTCAGCCTGCTGCTGAAGCCCAACCCGATGCAGAAGCCCAGACTGCTGTTGTGCCCGAAAGCCCTGCGGAACCGGAACCCGCCGCCGTAGAGGCTCCGGCCCCCCAAGCCTCGGCCTTAGAGGGCGATGCTGACAAAGGCCACAGCCTATTTCGTAAAAAATGCATGGTCTGCCACACCATCGCCAAGGGCGACAAAGACCGCACGGGCCCCAATTTATGGTCAATTGTGGGCCGCGAGCGGGCCAGTTCCAAGACCTTCAATTATTCAAATACCCTGAAAATGCGCGGAGGAACCTGGAACGAAGCGGACATCAGTTCCTTCATTGCCGGTCCGCGCAGTTTTATTCCCGACACCAAAATGACCTTTGCCGGGCTTAAAAACGCTGAAGACCGTGCCGATATCATCGCTTATTTAAAGACCCAAACGGATTGACCCTTCCATGACTGAATTTTCTGACTTTAAGGACTTGGCCGTCCGTCTGGCCGATGCCGCGCGCCCTGAAATTTTAAGCCGCTTTCGCACCGGCATCGCCATTGATGCCAAGTCAGATGCCTCGCCGGTGACCGAAGCCGACCGCACCGCGGAACGGGTCATGCGCACGCTGATCAATGAACGCTTTCCCAGCCACGGCATCTTGGGCGAAGAATATGGCAGCGAAAACATCGACGCCGAATACGTCTGGGTGCTGGACCCCATCGACGGCACCAATTCGTTTGTCACTGGCAAGCCGTTGTTCGGCACGCTGATCGCGCTGTGTCAAAACGGTGTGCCCATTGTCGGCCTGATCGACGCGCCGGGGGTCGATGAACGGTGGATCGGCGTCAAAGGTCAAGCGACTTTGCACAATGGCCAAGCGGTCACCACGCGCCGCCTCAAAGCCTTGGACCAAGCCTGGCTTTACGCCACCACGCCAGCCATGTTCGTGGGTGAAAACAAGGCCGCATTCGAACGACTGTCGGCCAGCGTCTGGCGCACGGTGTACGGCGGCGATTGTTATGCCTACGGTCTTCTGGCGTCCGGTCATGTGGATTTGGTTTGCGAAGCCAGCCTGGGAACCTACGACTTTGCCGCTTTGGTGCCGGTTATCGAAGGAGCGGGCGGCATCATCACAGATTGGCACGGTGCGCCGTTAACGTTACAAAGTGAAGGGCGCGTGCTTGCGGCTGGTGACAAAAGTCAGCATCAAGTCGCGCTTAAACAGCTCAAAAGGTAGTCCTCTCCACCCCCCAGATTAAGAAAACCTGATAAAGAAAAGACGTGACGAATTCACTTCCCCCCACCTGCAATTCGGAACTGTTGCGCGCCATATCCAATATGGTGGGCGTGCTCAAAGAAGGACGCCTCATTGACATCAATCCCGCCGGAGTCTCTATGTTGGGGGCAGACACTCCAGACGCCGTCTTGGGCCATGAACTGGCCGAATTCATACACGCCGACTATGCTGACTTGATTGCACTCGGCATCGATGCCTTTGCCGAAGAAGAAACCGGCGTACCGCTGAAGCTACGCCCCATAAACGCCATGCCCATCGACGTGTTGATGCTGGTGCGCGAACTGACGCAAATCCCCGATGACCAGGGCGTGCCGTCTTACATGGTGGAATGTCGCGACATCTCCAATTACATCCGCGCCTCCGAAGATGCCCGCAGACGTGAGCAACGGCTCGCCAATGTGCTGGGTACGGTGCGCGACGCCATCATCACCATTGATCAAAAAGGCAATGTACAATCCATCAACGCGGCCGGAGAACGCATGTTTGGCTACCCCAAAAACCAAGTCT
The DNA here is from genome assembly GCF_001746755.1 of Magnetovibrio blakemorei. Lineage (GTDB taxonomy): Bacteria > Pseudomonadota > Alphaproteobacteria > Rhodospirillales > Magnetovibrionaceae > Magnetovibrio > Magnetovibrio blakemorei. Next base: position 177,179 of record NZ_MCGG01000008.1, read on the forward strand.
TGGGGCAAAATGTCAAGATGCTGATGCCCAGCCACTACGCCGATCACCATGACCACCACCTTCACGCCTATGTCACCCAAGGCAATGCTCTCAGCCTTGAAAATTCGCGAGAACTCGAAGGCCAGCACGCCAACGGCGCGGTTTTCCCCATTGAACTGACGGTCACCGAAATGAAGGAAGGCAATCAGCGGCTGTTTACCGGCGTTATCCGCGACATCACTGAGCGCAAAAAAGCCCAAGACAAAATCAAGCACATGGCGCACCACGATGCCCTGACCCAACTGCCCAACCGCAATCTGTATATCGAACGCGTTGAACGCGCGATTGTCCGGGCCGAACGCTCCGGCAAGCCTTTGGCCATATTGTTTGTCGATTTGGACAAATTCAAACCCATCAATGATGAACTGGGTCACGAAGCGGGTGATGCCGTGCTGAAAGCGGTGGCGGAACGGATGCTGACCTGTGTGCGCTTGTCAGACACCGTGGCGCGCTTTGGCGGTGACGAATTCGTCGCCATCTTGGAAAACTTGGACCATGCCGACAGCGCTGCCGTGGTGGCGCAAAAAGTCATCTCTCGATTGCTCGAACCCATCCCGGTGGCCGATGGAAAACTAGCTTCTGTCGGGGCCTCAATTGGCATCAGCATTTTTCCCGAAGACGGCAAAACTCTGGACGAACTGGCCCATGCGGCAGACCAAGCCATGTATGCGGTCAAAGAAAGCGGACGCAATAACTTCAAATTTTACAGAGAAGTCAAATCAAAGTCCGCCTAAAATCCGTAACAACTCCTTGATCCGGCCACAATCAACGGGCACATTCAACCGATTAAGCCCACGAACTGAGCCCGCAAACTTAAGTACGTAAACTGGCACCATTTTATCGGAAGCTTCCATGCTGAACTTGAAGACCGCCACCCTTTTGACAGCCGCCGTGCTCTTAAGCCCGATTTTTACAGCGCCCAAAAGCTTGGCCGAAGACACCAAGCCCGTCCACGCCTCCGCCCCCATGCGTATGCACGCCATCGCCATGCACGGGGCACCGAAGTACGGCCCGGACTTCACCCACTTTGACTACGTCAATCCCAACGCCCCCATAGGCGGCACCATCCGCCAGGGCAGCCAGGGCAGCTTTGACAGTTTCAACGGATTTATTTCCAAGGGCGAAGTTGTGGACGGCATCGGCAACATTTACGACAGCTTACTGTCGCCTTCCGCCGATGAAGCCTTTACCGAATACGGCCTGTTGGCCGAAAGCCTGGAAGTGCCCGAAGACCGTTCATGGATCACCTTTCACCTGCGCCCCCAAGCCAAGTGGCACGACGGCCAACCGATCACTGCGGACGACGTCAAATGGACATTCGAAACCTTGATCGCCAAAGGCGCTCCCAGCTTTCGCTATTATTACGCCGATGTGGACAAAGTGGAGGCGCTGGACCCGCTCTCCGTCAAGTTCACTTTCAAGAGCAACGAAAACCGCGAACTGCCGTTGATTCTGGGTCAGATGGCGATTTTACCCAAACACTACTGGGCCACCCGCGACTTCGAAAAAACCACCTTGGAGCCGCCCTTGGGATCGGGACCTTACAAGGTCGGCACATTTGAAACGGGACGCTCCATCACCTATGATCGTGTCCCCGATTATTGGGGTCGCGATTTGGCGGTCAATGTTGGGCAGAATAACTTTGCCGAACTGCGTTACGAATATTTTCGCGACGCCTCCATTTTGGTCGAAGCCTTTAAAGGGGGCGCGATTGATTTTCGCAACGAAAACACATCCAAAATCTGGGCCACATCCTATGACATGCCCGAAGTTAAAAACGGTCAGCTGATCAAAGAAACCGTCAGCCATCATCGTCCCCAAGGCATGCAAGGTTTTGTGTTCAACACCCGCCGCGACATGTTCAAAGACCCCCGCGTACGCAGCGCACTGGGCTATGCTTTGGATTTTGAATGGTCCAACAAAAATCTGTTTTATGGGCAGTACACTCGCACCCGCAGCTATTTCGACAACTCCGAATTGGCAGCAACCGGATTACCCGGTGCCGACGAATTGAAGATATTGGACCCTTACCGGGGCAGCATCCCCGACGAAGTCTTCACCAAAGAATACCACCCGCCCACCACCAACGGCGATGGCCGCATTCGCGACAATCTCAGAGCCGCCGATTTGTTATTGAAGGACGCGGGCTGGGTGATCCAGGACAAACGTCGGGTGAACGAAAAAACCGGCGAAGTTTTCTCGTTTGAAATCATTTTGATCCAACCCGCATTCGAACGCATCGTTTTACCGTTCACCAAAAACCTGGAACGGTTGGGCATCGACGCCCGTGTGCGCACCATCGACACCGCGCAATATATTGAACGCATCCGCAGCTTTGATTTTGACATGATGGTGTCCAGCTGGGGACAGTCCATGTCGCCAGGCAATGAGCAGTTGGGTTTTTGGGGTTCCGCCGCCGCCGATACCGAGGGCAGCAGCAACTATGCCGGCATCAAAGATCCGGTGGTGGATGACTTGGTGAAAAAAATCATTGCCGCGCCGGACCGGGAATCCCTGGTCACGCGTGTGCATGCCCTGGACCGGGTGTTGCAGTGGGGATACTACGTCATTCCCCATTGGCATATTCCTTATGATCGGCTGATCTATTGGAACAAATTCACCCGCCCCGAAACAGTGCCCATGAAGGGTACCCAGATTGGCACGTGGTGGTACGATGAAGCGAAAGCCGCCAAACTCAACACCTCTCGTGGTCAGTAAATCAGGAAACGATTAAACCCTCATGTTCGCCTATATCCTGCGCCGCTTAAGCCTGGTCATTCCGACATTGTTCGGAATTATGGTGGTGAACTTTGTCGTCATTCAGGCCGCCCCCGGTGGCCCGGTGGAACAAATGATCGCGCAAATTCAAGGCATCGATGTAGGGGCCACGGCGCGCATCAGCGGATCGAACCAGGGCGAAGTCAGCGGCGCCAAGCCGTCTTCCCAGGGGGTTGGCCAAGGCAGTGGGCAAAATAGCCAAAGCAAATACCGAGGCGCCCAAGGCCTGGACCCTGAATTCATCAAGAGCATCGAAAAGATGTACGGCTTTGACAAGCCCGCCTATGAACGCTTTTGGATGATGATGAAAAACTACGTCACCTTCGATTTTGGCGAGAGCTATTTTCGCGACCGCAAGGTGATCGATTTGGTGTTGGACAAAATGCCCGTGTCGATTTCTCTGGGTCTGTGGACCACGCTATTGGTCTATCTGATTTCCATACCGCTGGGCATCATGAAGGCGGTCAAGGACGGATCGCGTTTTGATGTGGCGACGTCCAGCGTGATCATCGTCGGCAATGCCATTCCCAGTTTTTTATTCGCCATCTTGTTGGTCATCGTGTTTGCCGGTGGGCGTTATCTCAACTGGTTTCCCTTGCGCGGATTGACGTCGGAAAACTGGGCCGAGCTTTCGACCTTTCAACAAATCACGGATTACCTGTGGCACATGGTGTTGCCGGTGGGCGCGTTGGTGATCGGCGGCTTTGCCAGCCTTGCCATGCTGACGAAAAATTCATTTTTGGAAGAGATCAACAAACAATACGTGATGACCGCACGGGCCAAGGGCTTGAGCGAAAACCGCATCATGTACCGCCACGTTTTTCGCAACGCCATGTTGATTGTCATCGCCGGATTTCCCAGCGCCTTCATCAGCATTTTATTCACCGGATCATTGTTGATCGAAGTGATTTTTTCGCTCGATGGATTGGGCCTGTTGGGGTTTGAAGCGGCCATCAAACGCGATTATCCGGTGATGTTTGCATCCATGTATTTTTTCACTTTGCTGGGTCTGATCATGGGCATCATCGGCGACGTGATGTATCACGTCATCGATCCGCGCATCGACTTTGAAAAGGTGGAGCGGTGAGCATGGATCAACCTCCCCCAACCTTTTGCGGTCTGCGCATTTCGCCCATCAACCGACGCCGCATCGACAACTTCAAAGCCAACCGACGCGGCTATTGGTCGCTGTGGATTTTTTTGACTTTGTTCATCGCCAGCTTAGGTGCCGAGTTGATCGCCAACGATCGCCCCATCTTGGTGCAATATAATAATGAATATTATGTCCCCATTTTGCTTGATTACCCCGAAACCACCTTTGGCGGCTTTCTCGAAACGCCGACGGAATATTCCGATCCCGACATCCAGGACATGATTCGCGAACAAGGTTGGATCTTGTGGCCGATCGTTCATTTTTCCTACGACACCGTCAACTACGCCTTGGACCAACCCGCCCCCAGCCCGCCCAGTTTGAACAATTATTTAGGGACCGACGACCAAGGCCGCGACGTGGCGGCACGGTTGATTTACGGCTTTCGCATTTCGGTGCTGTTCGGCTTGATCTTGACCATTGTCAGTTCCGCCATCGGCATTGCGGCGGGGGCTGTGCAAGGCTACTTCGGTGGTCTCACGGATTTGTTGTTTCAGCGCTTCATGGAAATTTGGTCGGGTCTGCCGATGCTTTATTTGCTGATCATCATGGCGTCCATTGTCGAGCCGAATTTCTGGTGGCTGTTGGGCATCATGTTGATGTTCAGTTGGATGGGCTTGGTCGGTGTGGTGCGGGCTGAGTTTCTCAAAACCCGCAACTTCGATTATGTCCGCGCCGCACGCGCGTTGGGCGTTTCCAACGCCACCATCATGCGCCGCCACATCCTGCCCAACGCCATGGTCGCGACCATCACGTTTTTGCCGTTCATCACGTCGGCATCCATCACCACTTTAACCGCGTTGGATTTTTTGGGCTTTGGTCTGCCGCCGGGCTCAGCATCGTTGGGGGAATTGCTCAACCAAGGCAAAGCCAATTTGCACGCGCCGTGGTTGGGACTGACGGCCTTTTTCATCATCTCCATTATGTTGACGTTGCTGGTATTTGTCGGCGAAGCGGTGCGTGATGCCTTTGATCCGCGAAAGGTGTTTCGCGCATGAGCCACCTTCTCCACGTTAAAAATTTGTCGGTCACATTCGGCTCCGGCCCCAGTGCCGTTGAAGCCGTGCGCGGCGTGTCGTTTCACATCGACAAAGGCGAAACCGTGGCCTTGGTCGGCGAAAGCGGATCGGGTAAATCGGTCAGTGCCTTGTCGATCATGCAACTGCTGCCTTATCCCTTGGCGCATCACCCCACAGGCTCGGTTTTGTTTAAGGGCGAAGAGCTGATGGGCGCACCCGGCCCCGTCATGCGGGCGTTGCGGGGCGAAGACATTTCGATGGTGTTTCAAGAACCGCTCACCAGCCTCAATCCGCTGCATCCCATTGGCCAGCAAATCGCGGAAGCCATCACCATCCATCATTCCAGAACGCCCGCCCAAGTGGCCGCACGGGTGGATGAACTGATGCATCTGGTGGGCTTGGAAGGGCAAATACCCAGGCTGAAAAACCTGCCCCATGAATTTTCTGGCGGCCAGCAACAACGCATCATGATCGCCATGGCCTTGGCCAATGAGCCCGACTTGCTGATTGCCGACGAACCCACCACTGCGGTGGACGTCACCATCCAGGCGCAGCTGTTAAAACTGCTGGCCGATTTACAAGCCAAGATGGGCTTGGGCATTTTGTTCATCACCCATGATTTGGGCATCGTGCGCCGCATCGCGGATCGGGCCTATGTGATGCAAAACGGCGTGTTGGTTGAGCACGGCGAGACAAAAACGATTTTCAACGCTCCGCAGCACCCCTACACCCAGCGCCTGTTGGCGTCCGAACCCAAGGGCCGACCCGACCCAGCAGAGGCGGACGCGCCCGAAATCATGGCCGCCGATGATCTTAAAGTTTGGTTCCCCATTCAAAAGGGCTTCATCCGCCGCACCATCGGCCACGTCAAAGCCGTGGACGGTGTTGATCTGGCGGTCAAGCGTGGCCACACGTTGGGGATCGTCGGCGAAAGCGGATCGGGCAAATCGACTTTGGCCCGCGCCTTGGTGCGCTTGGAGCTTTCCAGCGGCGCCATTCGCTTTAAGGACCAAGCCATCGACCGTCTTTCCGCCAAAGCCGTACGCCCCTTGCGCAAGCAAATGCAGATCGTCTTTCAAGACCCGTTTGGATCGTTAAGCCCACGCATGTCGGTGGAACAAATCATCGGTGAAGGGTTGGCGGTGCACGGTCTGGCGTCTACCGAAGACGAACGCCGAGCCTTGGTCGGCGACGTGCTGAACGAGGTGGGCTTGAGCCCCCAAATGATGGATCGCTACCCCCACGAATTTTCCGGCGGGCAGCGCCAGCGCATTTCCATCGCCCGCGCCTTGGTGCTGAAGCCCGAACTGATCGTGCTGGACGAGCCCACCAGCGCGCTCGACGTGTCGGTACAGGCACAGATCGTCGAATTGCTGCGTGCTTTACAAAAAAAGCACACCTTGACCTATCTGTTCATCAGCCACGATCTCAAAGTCGTGCGCGCCTTGGCCCATGACGTGATGGTCATGCAACGGGGCAAAGTGGTCGAACATGGCCCCGCCGAGCAAATTTTCGACAACCCCTTAAAGCCCTATACCCAAGCCCTGATGCGCGCCGCGTTCAACATTGACGCCGAAGGCGATGGAGACTTGACACCATGAACGTTGTGTTTATCAGTGCGGACAACCCCAAACCCTGGCTCCAAGCCTTGCGCCGTCATTTGCCTGAGGCCGACGTGTTGGTGTGGGGCCAAGACGACCTGGACCCCGCCAGCATCGATTACGCCTTGGTGTGGAAGCCCGAACCAGGGTTGTTGACGCGCTTTACCAACTTGAAAGGCATCTTCAATTTAGGCGCCGGTGTGGATGCGTTGCTGCAAGACCAAACCCTGCCCCGCCATGTGCCGCTGGTGCGCTTGGTCGATCCGCTGTTGAGTTCCGGCATGGTCGAATATTGCGTCCACTGGGTTTTGCATTTCCATCGCGACATGCACGTCTATGCCCGCCAGCAGCGCGCGCAAGCGTGGACTCAGCACGCCAACGCCAACACCAAAAACCGGGCGGTGGGTATCTTGGGTTTGGGCGAGTTGGGCCAAAACGTCGCCCACGCCCTGTTGCTGCTGGGCTTTGAAAACCTGGCCGGGTGGAGCCGCACCGCCAAAGAACTGCCCGGCGTCACCAGTTACGCCGGACAAGACCAGCTTGAAGCGTTTTTACAGCGCACGGAAATTTTGCTGTGTCTGCTGCCCCTAAGCGACGCCACCCGCAGCCTGATCAACACGGATACCCTGTCCCACCTGCCCCAAGGCGCATTTTTCATCAACGCCGGACGCGGACCGTTGGTGGTCGATGAAGATTTAATCGACGCGCTCACCAGCGGCCACATATCCGCCGCCGCGCTGGACGTGTTTAACACCGAACCGCTGCCCCAAGAGCATCCCTACTGGAGCATGGACAACGTCTTCGTCACGCCGCACGTCGCCAGCCTCACCACACCGATGTCAGCCAGTGAAGTGATCGCCGAAGCACTCAGGGACTTAGAAGACGGCAAAACGCCCGACAACTTGGTAGATTTCACCCAAGGCTATTAGGCTGCAAACTTTAGGCGTCTCGCCTCTGCCCCTCAGCCTTATCCCTTTGTTGCAGCAACCTGATGAGTCAGCTTGATGCGCAGCGCATCGGGAAGCCTTAAGGCATCGCCTAAGCGGTCCATGTAACGCTGCTCTTCGGGCGTGTCGGTATCGATGGCCAGCAAGGAGGCTAAATACAGTTCCGTTGCCTGGCGTTCGTCGCGGGCTAAATTGGCGATGGAAAGGGGATCGGATGGTCTCCGAAGTTGGTCGAACAGAAATGCCTTTTCGTCGGATGCCAAGCCCAGGCTGTCGATCTGACCCATGATAATTTTGTTTTCAGCAGCATCAATATGACCATCTGCTTTGGCCGCACTGATCATCGCCTGAACGAGGCTCAAGCGCAGATCCCGTCCTGACGTATCTTGGATCATCGCCGGATCAAAACCACTGTCGGCAGGCGCTTGGAAAATCGTTTGGGGTTGAGGGGGGTGCCCTTGCGGTTCCGTCCCGGATCCAAATGGCGGCGTCGCTTGGTTCGATTTGTAATCGGTATAAGCCTTATAGGCCAGCCCGCCCAGCGCAGCCAAGCCACCATACATCAAAACAGACCCGCCTATTTTACGGCCTTTTTTCGTGCCGAGCAAAAGCGCCATGATCCCCCCAGCCGCAGCCCCTCCCATCACGCCACCAGGCATATTCTGGGTTGCTGATCTTGCCGTCTCTGAAGCCTGAGTGGCAACACTGCCAACAGTTTGGCCAATGCTGGCACCTACGCCTGGGCCTAAAAAACCGTCTATCAGTCGCGTGATGTCCATCGTGTAAGGGGCTCCTGGTTAATCAATTGCGTTGATTTGAATCATGTTGTGCTTGCAACGACTGGGTTCTCTATCAAGCGCTGTCAAGCGCTGTCAAGCGCGGTTTTTGTGTTTAACGAGAGCAAAATTCCAGCCTGCTGAGCATAGGGATCGCACCTTATTGGTGGTGTGCCAGATTTCTGAAGATCAGTTGACTAACTTTGACAATTCCCCAAACCAACAAAGCGACTGCTAAAGCGGCAAGAATTGACGGAAGAGCCGTCAGGATGAATACAAATGGCAGATACATGATACCCTCTTCGTGCTAGGATTGAGATCTTATCCGGCATTGTGACTGAACCTTCATGAACCTTCTTTGAACACGCCGTTAAGGCCCTATTCAGCCAGCAGCGACTATACTTCAAAGAAGTGGGTATAGGGATCAGATGAAAGTTTTCAAATGACCGTTGTCGAGCTGCTGATCTACATAACAATTGCGTTCGTGCTTCAAGTCGCCATCTTTGGTGCGGTGGCGTTTCGGCGTCATTGGGGCATCTATCAGGATATGCGCCATCGCATGGTCGGGTTCGACACCGATATAATCGGAGAGGCTGATTTAAGCCGTCCCGAATTGGACCATCCCCCCTCACAGGAAGCCCACTGGAAAGGCTTTCGTAACTTCCGGGTTTCAAAGAAAATTTTTGAAGACCGCAATAAAAACGTCTGCTCATTCTATTTAATGCCAACAGACGACGAGCCGCTTGCCGATTTTCAGCCGGGCCAGTTTCTCACCTTCCAACTCAACATTGACGACCCCTCTGGCGAAGGGCGCAAGCCGATTGTTCGCTGTTATTCCTTATCGGAAAGTCCGGGTCACGATCATTATCGGATTTCTGTTAAACGCGTGCCCGCTCCTGCTGGGTCCACCGATCTACCACCTGGTCTATCGTCAAATCATCTACATGACCATGTACAGGAAGGCGACGTTCTAGCCGTCCGCGCCCCTGGCGGTCATTTCTTCTTACAGCCGGGAAACGGGCCCATCGTGTTGATTGGTGGGGGCATTGGCATCACCCCCATGATCAGCATGCTGAATGCCGCGCTTTCGACTGGCAGCAAGCGGGAAATGTGGTTGTTCTACGGCGTGCGCAACAGCACGGAACACGTCATGAAGGACCATCTTGCGGCCCTGGCTCGGGACCACGACAATTTCCGCCTCCACGTATGCTACAGTTCTCCTCAACCGGGCGACGTCGAAGGGGTCGACTACCACCACCGTGGCCATGTGGACCTAACCCTGTTGCGCCAAACCCTTTCTTTAAAGCCCTATCAGTTTTACATCTGTGGCCCCAGTGCGATGATGGAGGCACTGGTTCCGGCGCTCTATGACTGGGGCGTACCGAAACAAAATGTTTTCTACGAAGCTTTTGGTCCAGCATCCCTGATCAAATCGCAACCTCAAGACACACTGTCCCCTCACGAAATAACTTCGTCACTTCCTGTCTCCGTCACCTTCGCTAAGTCGGGAAAGACGGTCACTTGGGATGGCAGCTCCGCATCGTTGCTGGAATTTGCTGAAGACAATGGCATCGAGGTTGCGTCGGGTTGTCGCGCTGGCGGGTGTGGCTCGTGTCAAGTGAGCATCGACGAAGGCGAGGTGGAATACCCACAACCTCCCGACTTTGATCCTGACCTGGGGTGTTGCCTGATGTGTGTTTCGCGCCCGACACGTAATCTAACCCTGCAAGCATGAGGGCGATCATGGACAAATCCCTATTCCGTGTAAAAGTGGTTCCGTTTCTTGGATATTTCATCGTGCTGATTGCGATGACGATCTTGGGCGATCTTGTCCTTCACCAATTTGATCTTGTCTGGGTTGGGCGTTATCTGGGAATACCCGGAACCCTTTTGATCATTTTGTCTCTCCTGTATTCGCTGCGTAAACGCAAAATCATTCAATCGGGAAACCCGCGCTTTTTGCTCAGCCTGCATGAGGTTTTCACGTGGCTCGGCGCGCTGATGATTCTTATCCATGCGGGTATCCACTTCAACGCCATCCTTCCCTGGTTGGCCTTGCTTGCCATGATGATTAATGTCGTCAGCGGCATGGTCGGGCGCTACCTTTTGGACCGCTCGCGACGTCACCTGACGGGAATGCATGAAAAGTACACCATACACGGCCTCTCCAAGACGGAGGCTGAGAAGGAATTGTTTTGGGATTCCGTAACCTTTGAGACCATGCAAAAGTGGCGTATCGTGCACTTTCCCATCTCCTTTGCTTTCGCAATGCTGGCCATTGGTCACATCATCAGTGTCTTTATGTTTTGGGGGTGGAAATGAGACCGATCGTCAAGATTTTTTTAGCCCTTAACCTCGTGGCGATCACGGTGCTGGTGTTCAAGTACGCCGAACTGATGGTCAGTCCCGGTAAGTTGATTTTTGACCACCGCACATCCGAAGCGGATTGCTTCGCCTGCCACACACTTTTTTTAGGCGCGTCTTCGGAAAAATGCGTGGCGTGTCACAAAGTTGATGACATCGGCGTAATGACCACAAAGGGCATTCTTTTAGAGAAAAAGAAGACTGCGGTCCCCTTTCATCAAAAGCTGTTGCTTCAAGACTGTGTGGCGTGTCACAGCGATCACATGGGCGTGGCCAAATTCCGCAGCTTTCAAAAATTTTCCCATGGACTGGTTGAAACATCGATACGCGAGAAGTGTGTAAGTTGCCATCAAATGCCAGCGGATCAGCTTCATCGCAATGTCTCCGAAACGTGCTCGCAATGCCATGGTACCGATAAATGGAAACCCGCAACCTTCGATCACAAAGTGTTGGATAAAGCCGAACTTGCGCAATGTATTTCCTGCCACAAGGCCAAGGTTCCAAGCGACAAATTGCACAGTCAGGTCTCTGGCCAATGTGGCCAGTGTCACACCACTGAAAAATGGAAACCTGCGACCTTCGATCACAATAAATTCTTCGTGTTTGACAGGGATCACGACGTCAAGTGCGAGGCCTGCCACACGACCGGCGACTACAAAAAATACACATGCTACGAATGCCATGAACATTCCCCCAGTAAAATTCGGGAGGAACATGAGGAAGAGGGTATCCGTGATTTTGAGAATTGCGTCGCCTGCCACCGCAACGCCGATGAAGACGACGCTAAACGCGCCTGGCAATCCATAAGGAGGGGCGTACCCTATCAATTTGGTTTGCCGAATACAGAGAACGACAAAAAGTTACGGAAAGAGCACGATGACTAGCAAAACCGTTAATCAGTTCCGTTCAACGAGACCGCTCATACACCTACAAGTACCCATAGCTCACCGCCAACAGCACACAGCCGAGGCCTAAGCGATAGATCACGAACGGGGTGAAGCTGGCGCGTTTGAGCCAGGCCATCATCAGGGCAATGGCGATCAGGGCGGAGACGAACGACAAGCCGACGCCGGTGAGCGCAGTGCTGATTTGCAGGGCGTCGCCTGTTTTGTAAAGTTCAAGCCCCTTAAGCGTGCCCGCGCCGACGATGGCGGGAATGCTCAAGAGCATGGAAAAGCGCGCGCAATCAGATCGTTCCATGCCCAGAAAACGCCCGGTGGTCATGGTGATGCCGCTGCGCGACGTGCCCGGAATCAAAGCCAGACATTGCGACAAACCGATCAACACGACATCTGAAAGCTTTAAGTGCTCCATGGTGCGCAAGGTGACGCTGAAACGGTCCATGACCCACAGCAAAACGCCAAAACCCAAGGTCGCCCAACCGATCACTTCGATGGAGCGAATGCCGTCGGGCATCACTTTGTTCATGGCATAGCCAGCTATAATGACGGGGATCGTGCCCAGCACCACAAAAAAAGCAAGCCGCGCCCCCGCATTAATGCCCTTGCCCAGAACCATGCGCCACAACCCGATGAACATGTCGAGCACGTCACGCCACAGATACGCCATCACCGCCCCCAACGTGCCCACATGCACGGCCACGTCCAATATCAGGCCTTGGTCTTGCCAGTCGAAAAACCGAGGGGTCAAGATCAAATGGGCACTGGAACTGATGGGCAGAAACTCGGTCACGCCCTGAACAAGCGCTAAAATGACAATGTGAAAAAGCGGCACGGCGGTACTCAAGCCTCGTAAAAAGGGGGTGAATCCAAGGGAATTTCCCGAGAACGCGGCAACATTAGCGCACCCGCATCTTCACGCAAAGAGCTGAATCCGCACCGTTTTTCCGGTTGGTGAAAAAATACCCTAAAGGCCCGGGGCGAGACTGTCGCAAATCGGCCCAAACCCCCAGATTTCTGCGTGTTTCAAAGTGTTTCAAAAATTGCAGCGGCGGGCTTTCTTTTTCGGTATAGTTCTAGTAATGTCGCGCCTCCAAGTTTCTGACAAGGTTTGCTATGGCGCTGGCCGCGCTGGACACGACTGGCGGCGGATAAGACATTAGCGCCTTGAAACATATACACTTTTCATCCGCATTTTTGCGGCGGACTTAAGACTGGACAAGACCATGAAAGCAAGCGGGCTGCCCGAAAGCCAAGGCCTTTACGACCCAAGCAACGAGCACGACAACTGTGGTGTTGGATTCATTTGCAACATTAAGAACCAAAAGAGCCACGAGATCGTTCGCCAAGGTTTGCAAATTCTGGTGAATTTGGACCACCGTGGCGCGGTCGGCGCCGATCCCTTGGCGGGTGACGGTGCGGGCATCATCATGCAAATTCCCCATGACCTGTTCGTCGAGGAATGCGCTAAGTTGGGCTTTACCTTGCCCGGCATCGGTGATTATGCGGTGGGTCAAGTGTTTTTGCCCCAAGACGAAGTCTTGCGCGCCGCTTGCCTGAACGCGTTCGATACGGTTGTGCCCCGCGAAGGTCAAGAGCTGTTGGGCTGGCGCGACGTGCCAGTGGACAATTCCTGCCTGGGTGAAAGCGTCAAAGCCGATGAGCCGGTGATCCGTCAGGTCTTCATCAAAAAAGGCCCAGGCACCTCCGATCAGGCCGCGTTCGAGCGCAAGCTGTTTGTCATCCGCAAACAAGTCCACCACGCCATCTGGGACGATGCCGGCAACCGCGCCAACTTCTATATGCCGTCCCTGTCGACCCACACCATCGTTTACAAGGGCATGGTGCTGTCGGGCAACTTGGCGAACTATTACCAAGATCTCAAAGACCCGCGCACGACCTCTGCCCTGGCCTTGGTGCATCAACGGTTTTCCACCAACACCTTCCCCAGCTGGGAACTGGCGCAGCCGTTCCGCTATCTGTGCCACAACGGTGAAATCAACACCGTGCGCGGCAACATCAACTGGATGGCCGCGCGCAAAGCGACCATGAGCTCAACGGTTTTGGGCGATGATCTGGACAAGTTGTGGCCGTTGATCGGCGACGGCGCCTCCGATTCCGCGACCTTCGACAACGCTTTGGAACTGTTGGTCGCGGGCGGCTATTCGCTGGCCCATGCGATGATGATGATGATTCCCGAAGCGTGGGACAACAACCCGCTGATGGACAATGATCGACGCGCTTTTTACGAATACCACGCCGCCTTGATGGAACCGTGGGACGGCCCCGCCGCCGTGTGCTTTACCGATGGCCGCCAAATCGGTGCGACCCTGGATCGCAACGGCTTGCGCCCGGCGCGCTACATCGTGACCGATGACGACTTCGTCATTATGGCGTCGGAAGTGGGCGTGTTGCCTATCCCTGAACACAAGATCGTCAAAAAGTGGCGTTTGCAGCCGGGCAAGATGTTCTTGATCGACCTGGAACAGGGCCGCATCATCGACGACGAAGAAATCAAGTCAGAACTGGCCAAGGACAAGCCGTATCAGGAATGGCTTGACCAGACCCAGATCCGCGTCGAAGACCTGCCCGACGAAAATCCCGCCATGGCCCCCGATCATGACACGCTTTTGGATGCCCAGCAGGCGTTTGGCTATACTCAGGAAGATTTGAAGCACTTCATCAAACCGATGGTGATCAGTGGCCAAGACCCCATTGGCTCCATGGGTCGTGACACACCCATCGCCGTGCTCTCGGACCGGCCCAAGGTGCTATACGATTATTTCGCCCAGAACTTTGCCCAAGTCACCAACCCGCCCATCGATCCAATCCGCGAAGAATTGGTGATGAGCCTGGTGAGCTTGATCGGCCCGCGTCCTAACCTGTTGGACCCAACCGACGCCGGCAAGCGCATGCGTCTGGAAGTGCGCCAGCCGATTTTGTCGAACCTGGACCTGGAAAAAATCCGCCACATCGAACACTACGTTGACCGCGCCTTCAAGGCGGTCACGCTGGACATCGTCTATCCCGCCGACCAAGGTGCGGCGGGTATGGAAGCAGCGCTTGAAAAGCTGTTTGCCAAAGCCGAAGAAGTCGTCAACGCAGGCTACAACATCATCATTTTGTCGGATCGCAATTTGGATATCGATCACATCGCGATCCCGGCCTTGTTGGCGACGGCGGGTGTGCATCACCACTTGATCCGCACCGGGCTCAGAACCTCTGCGGGTCTGGTTGTCGAAACCGGCGAAGCGCGCCGGGTGCATGATTTCTGTCTGCTGGCGGGCTATGGCGCAGAAGCCATCAACCCCTATTTGGCCTTCGACACCATTGCCGATATGGGCAGTGAATTGCCTGAAGAATTGACCATTGCTGAAGCCCAATACCGCTACATCAAAGCGGTCGCCAAAGGCATGCTCAAAGTCTTCTCCAAAATGGGCATCTCGACCTTCCAATCGTACTGCGGTGCACAGATTTTCGACGCCGTGGGCTTGAACGCAAGCTTCATCGATCGCTTCTTCACCAACACCGCATCGCGCATCGGCGGCATCGGTCTGGACGAAGTGGCCGAAGAAACAACCCGTCGCCATGCGCTCGCGTTTGGCAACAACCCGCTCTATCACAAACACCTGGATGTGGGCGGTGAACTGGCTTGGCGTCACCGCGGTGAACAACACGCGTGGTCGCCGGAAACGATTTCCTTGCTGCAGCACGCTGTGCGCAAAGGTGATCGCGATACCTATCGCAAATTCGAAGCGGCCATGAACGGTCATGACGTGCAGGTGAAAAACCTGCGTGGGCTGTTCACCTTAAAAGGCACCGGCAAGTCCGTGCCCTTGGATCAAGTTGAGCCGATTGAAAACATCTGCAAACGTTTCGCCACCGGGGCCATGTCGTTCGGTTCCATTTCCTGGGAAGCGCACACCACCTTGGCAATTGCCATGAACCGGATGGGCGGCAAGTCCAACACCGGCGAAGGCGGCGAAGAAGCAGTGCGCTTTAAGCCCATGGAAAACGGTGACAGCATGCGTTCGGCCATCAAACAGGTGGCATCCGGACGTTTTGGCGTGACCACTGAATACCTGGTCAACGCCGACGACATTCAAATCAAAATGGCCCAAGGCGCAAAGCCTGGCGAAGGCGGACAACTGCCCGGCCACAAGGTTGATGAGTGGATTGCCCGGGTACGCCACTCCACGCCGGGCGTGGGGCTGATTTCTCCGCCGCCGCATCACGATATTTATTCCATCGAAGATTTGGCGCAGTTGATTCACGATCTGAAAAATGTCAACCCCAAGGCGCGCATTTCGGTCAAGTTAGTGTCCGAAGTCGGCGTCGGCACGGTTGCCGCTGGCGTCAGCAAAGCGCATGCCGATCACATCACCATCTCCGGCTTTGACGGCGGCACCGGGGCTTCGCCCTTGACCTCCACACAACACGCGGGCGGTCCGTGGGAAATCGGTTTGGCCGAAACCCACCAGACCTTGGTGTTGAACAAGTTGCGCGGCCGTGTTGCCGTGCAGGTTGACGGCGGCCTGCGCACGGCCCGCGACATCGTCGTGGGCGCTTTGTTGGGTGCGGACGAATTCGGCTTTGCCACGGGAGCGTTGATTGCGGCGGGTTGTTTGATGATGCGCAAGTGTCACTTGAACACCTGTCCGGTGGGCATTGCCACGCAAAACCCGGAACTGCGCAAGCTGTTCCCCGGTCAGCCCGCGCACGTGGTCAACTACGTCACCTTCATGGCCGAAGAAGTTCGTGTGCTGATGGCTGAGCTTGGCTTTAAAACCATCCAGGAAATGATCGGCCGTTCCGAGTGTTTGGAAATGAACACCGCCATCGATCATTGGAAAGGTCGCGGTTTGGACTTCTCCGGCATCTTGCACAAGCCCGTCGCAGGTCCAGGCGTGGCCGTCTTCCATTGCGAAAGCCAAGACCACGGTCTCGACAAAGCCTTGGACAACGCCCTCATCGCCCAGGCCCGCGCCACCATCGACGGTGGCAAGCCGGTGCGCATTGATACCCAGTTCATCAACGTCAACCGTACGGTCGGCGCGATGCTTTCGGGTGAAATTGCCTTGAAGCACGGCAAAGCCGGATTGGCCGATGACAGCATCGTCATCAATGCCCGCGGCACGGCGGGGCAATCGTTGGGCGCATGGCTGGCCAAGGGCGTCACCATCAATCTCCAAGGCGATGCCAACGATTATGTCGGCAAGGGTCTTTCGGGTGGACGCATTGTCATTCGCCCGACCGACGATTGCCCGATCATCCCGCAAGACAACATCATCGCGGGCAACACGTGCCTTTATGGCGCAACGTCCGGTGAAGCCTATTTCCAAGGCGTCGCGGGTGAGCGTTTTGCGGTGCGCAACTCCGGCGCCTCCACGGTTGTCGAAGGTGTGGGCGATCACGGTTGCGAATACATGACCGGCGGCATTGTTGTCGTGCTGGGTCAGACCGGACGTAACTTCGCCGCGGGCATGTCCGGCGGTGTCGCTTACGTTTTGGATGAAGCGGGTGATTTTGAAACCCGTTGCAACTTGGCGCAGGTTGATCTGGAACCCATCGAGGCCGAAGAACGCCTCAATGAAGAACTCAACGGTCAAGGCGGCGATTTGGAAACCCATGGCCGCGTCGACATCAACCACGACATGACCCGCTATGATGCCCAGCGTCTCAAAACGCTGATCGAACAGCATCATCATTACACCGCCAGCCCGCTGGCCAAAAACATCTTGAACCATTGGGACACGTACTTGCCCAAATTCGTCAAGGTGATGCCGGTGGATTACCGCCGAGCACTTCAAGAAATGCAGGCCAAACAGCGTGCGTCCGAACATGACGGCGTCAACACATCGGTGGGGAACTAAGACTATGGGTAAGCCAACCGGATTTCTCGAAATCGATCGCCATGACCGTTCTTACGCGCCGGTGAGCGAACGCCTGGACCATTACCAGGAATTCTCCATTGCGCTCAAACAAGACGAGTTGCAAAAACAAGGTGCGCGCTGCATGGATTGCGGTATCCCGTACTGCCATCAAGGCTGCCCGGTGATGAACATCATCCCCGAATGGAACGACCTGACCTATCAGGGCGACATGAAGTCGGCGCTGGCGATGCTGCATTCCACCAACAACTTCCCGGAATTCACCGGACGCATTTGTCCGGCGCCGTGCGAAGCTTCGTGCACGCTGAACTTGGACGACAAGCCCGTCACCATCAAAACAATCGAGTGCGCCATCGTCGACAACGGCTGGGCCGAGGGTTGGATTGAACCCAAGATCGCCAAGCACCACACCGACAAAAAAATCGCCGTCGTCGGTGCCGGTCCTGCGGGCATGGCGGCAGCGCAGCAATTGGCGCGGGTCGGACACAAGGTCTCGCTCTATGAAAAGAACGCCCATGCGGGTGGTCTGATGCGCTACGGCATTCCCGATTTCAAACTCGACAAATCCATCATCGATCGGCGTCTCAGCCAGTTGAAGGGCGAAGGCGTGGACTTCCGCCCTAACACCACCATCGGCAAAGACGTCTCGGTCGAATCATTGATGAACTATTACGACGCGATTGTATTGTCGGGCGGCGCGGAAAAACCCCGCGATCTTCCCGTTCCGGGACGTGAGTTAAATGGCGTGCATTTCGCCATGGATTTCTTGACCCAGCAAAACCGTCGCAACGGCGGCGAAAGCTTCGACGTCACCGACATCTTGGCCACCGGCAAAAACGTGTTGGTCATCGGCGGCGGCGATACGGGTTCAGATTGCGTCGGCACCTCGGCCCGCCAAGGGGCGGCGTCGATCACGCAAATCGAAATCATGCCGAGACCGCCGGAAAAGGAAGACAAGCTCACCACCTGGCCCGATTGGCCGCAAAAGCTGCGCACGTCGACCAGCCACGAAGAAGGCTGCCAACGCGATTGGAGCTTGCTGACCAAAGCCTTCATCGGCGATGAAAACGGCAACCTCAAAGCCGCCAAGGTCGTGCGGGTGCAATGGGACCACGGCAAGATGACCGAGGTCGCCGGATCGGAATTTGAAATCCCCTGCGAGCGCGTATTCCTCGCCATGGGTTTTGTCCATCCGGTCCACGAAGGCATGCTGGAACAGTTGGGCGTCGCCAAAGACCCCCGCGGCAACGTCGATGCCAACACCGAAGATTACCAAACGTCGATCCCCAAAGTGTTCGCCGCCGGCGACATGCGCCGGGGTCAGTCGTTGGTGGTATGGGCCATCCGCGAAGGTCGCCAAGCGGCGCGTGCGGTGGACAAGTTCCTCATGGGTTCGACCGAACTGCCGCGCTAGCCCGTATTTTAGGTAAAAACCGAAGGGCCGTTCTTCACAGAGCGGCCCTTTGTACGTCTCTATAGCGTACCCAGGCAGAGGACAGACAAAAGGAACGGGGCGTTTATCATGACGGAACACAGCAAAGTGCTCGTTGGCGAAAACACCCGCGAGCAGATTGCCTACAAGCTGCTCGACAAAATTTTTGTCGCCGAAGGCAAAACCCTCACCAGCCGCAACCGAGAAGACATTTTGCGCACCTACGTGCAATGCTACAGCGCTGCCGGGGGTGTTTACATGGATTATGAAGACACCGCTTAATTTTGCCTCTTCGACGTCGGACATGGTCATGGCGGTGCATTCGGCTCTGGATTGCTTCGCTTCGCTCGCAATGACGCCCCTGTCTTCGTCATTGCGAGACCCCGAAGGGGGCGTGGCAATCCAAGGGACGGATTTCACAAGTCGCGGAGCTTTAATTTTGCCCTGCCGGGTCATTGGCCCTTTGACAATATGCGCCACCCGCTTATATATCGGCTCTCAACACGGTCCAACCTGAGGGCAGCCATGATTTCCTACACCCTGATTTGCGACAAAGACCACGAATTCGCCCATCATTTTGATGGTTATGACGATTGCCAGGCGCAGCTTCAAGCCAAGACCTTGGCGTGCCCCACGTGTGGCTCAAAAGACTTGGTCAAAGGCCTCAGCGCCCCCAACGTCGGCGGTCAGTCCGCGCCCGATTTCCCCACCTGCCCCGCCGCATCTGGATGCGGCAATGGCGCGTGCGCGATGAAAGGCTAAAAGCCTTTAAACTTAAAATGACGACCCCGGCTGGCTGAGAAACTTTATTTCCTCCGTCGTGCTGGTCCGTCCCAGGGCTTCATTGCGATGGGGGAAGCGACCAAAGCGGGCGATGATATCAAAATGCTTTTGCGCGTAGTCCAGGTCCAGCGGCCCCAAAGTTGCAAACAACGCCAAAGCCATGTTTTGATCTTCCAGATTTTCGCTGTGTTCAAACGGCAGATACAAAAACTTTCGCATCACGGGGATGACTTTTTGATCAAAGCCTCGGTTCACGGCCTGACGGGCGAGCGACAGGGCCTGGGCGTCCGTGGCGAAGGCTCGGGCATCATTTCTGTAGATATTGCGCGGAAATTGATCGAACAGCACCACCGCCGCCACCGCCCCTTCGGGGCTATTGGCCATCTGCTGGACCTCGGTGCTGGTCAAGGTCATCAGCACATCTTCAAATCGGGTTTTGATGTCTTCATCAAATTTCGGATCTTTGACGAACCAGGCCGCCCGATCCGTGCCATAATCTGCGGCGTCCGGGGTGCCAAACCAAAAGGACAAAATGGCGTCAACCGTGTCTGAGTGTAAATTTTCAGCCATAAATCTGTTCTCTTTTCACAACCGTACCCCTATCAGACATAGGCGCTAAAGCCCCGATGTTCCACGTCTCCATTTTTTTGTGCATTTTACGGCTAAGGCGCGTAGTATTCGCCCCGTATCTGCGCATATGTTGAATTTTGGAGTTCCTCCGTTTGACTTTCCGCCCTGTCATGTTCATCAACGGCCTGCTTTTGATGGTTCTGGCCTTTGGCATGTTTCCGCCGTTGCTGGCCGATTTGATCGCCCATAACCCGGACTGGCAGGTTTTTGCCGCAAGCGCCGTTGTGACGATGTTTTTTGGCTCGTTGCTGACGCTTTCCCAATACGGCCGCGATTTACAACTGAACATCAAACAAGCCTTTATGTTGACCACCTCGGGATGGCTTTTGCTGGCCTTTTTCGCCGCTTTACCGTTGCGCTTTTCGGCCCTTAATATCGATTTTGCCGACGCTTTTTTCGAATCCATGTCGGGTTTGACCACCACCGGATCGACGGTTTTAACCGGTCTGGACACGATGCCGCCGGGCATCTTGCTGTGGCGCAGCATCCTTCAGTGGATGGGCGGCATCGGCATCATTGTTATGGCCATCGCGATTTTACCGTTTCTGCGCTCCGGCGGGATGCAGCTGTTTCGCACCGAATCGTCGGATACGTCTGAGCGCGTGATCCCCCGCATCAAGCGCATGACCGCCACCTTGCTGGTGACCTATGCGCTGTTGACGACGGCCTGTGGGTTGGCGCTGTGGTATGCGGGCATGAGCCCTTTGGACGCCGCCATGCACGCCATGACGACGCTTTCTACGGGGGGCTTTTCCAGCCACGATTCATCCATTGGATATTTTCACAGCGCCTTGATCGAAAATATCATCTTGGTGTTCATGATCAGCGGATCGATCCCGTTCGTCGCTTATTTTAAATTTGCCCACGGCGATAAAATGGCCTTTCGCCGCGATCCACAAATTCGCGGCCTGTTGGGTATTTTGCTGACCATGACCTTAATGCTGTCGGCATGGTTGGTGTTCAAAGACAACTTCTCCATTTTTCAGGCCCTGCGTATGTCGGCGTTCAACATTGTGTCGGTGATTTCAACCACCGGATTTGTGTCCACCGATTACGCCTTGTGGGGCGCCCTTCCTGTGGGGGCATTCTTTTTGATGACCTTTATCGGTGGATGCACCGGGTCCACCAGCGGCGGCATCAAGATATTGCGCTTTCAAGTGCTGCGCCAAGTGTTCAGCGGCTATGTTTGGCGGCTGATTTACCCGCACGGCGTGCGCACCACACAGTTTGGCGACACCACCATCTCCGCCGATGTGGCTTTGGGTGTTTTGGTCTTCACCTTGTCATTTTTGGTCATTACCGGATTGATCGGTTTGCTGCTCACCAGCTTAGGCCTGGATTTGGTCACCGCCATGAGCGGAGCGGCGACGGCCGTCGCCAACGTCGGGCCGGGGCTGGGCACGATCATTGGTCCCAGCGGAACGTTTGCGTCCTTGCCCGACGCTGCAAAATGGGTGCTGGCCTTATCCATGTTGCTGGGACGCTTGGAATTTTTTACCGTTTTGGTGCTGCTGACGCCCGGCTACTGGCGCCACTAAACCCTTTT
The DNA here is from genome assembly GCF_001746755.1 of Magnetovibrio blakemorei. Taxonomy (GTDB): domain Bacteria; phylum Pseudomonadota; class Alphaproteobacteria; order Rhodospirillales; family Magnetovibrionaceae; genus Magnetovibrio; species Magnetovibrio blakemorei. The sequence goes on from NZ_MCGG01000008.1 coordinate 199,034, forward strand.
CCCGCTTTAAACGGAGACCCGGTTGCGCCCACCGTCCTTGGCCCGGTAAAGCGCTTGGTCGGCAGCCTTCAGCGCGTCTTGCGGACTGACGCCATCCTCATAGGGAGCCGCGCCAATGGAAATGGTCACACTGACGATATCGTTAGCCTGATTTGACGCGAGTCTTTTGGTATTTTTTTTGCCTTTTGGGTTTTCCGGTTTTGTTTTGGGGCGGTCTTTGTCGCGCAACTTAAAAGACGCCGCCTCGATGGATTGGCGCAGTTTATCCAAGTGCTTAACGGCGCTGTCCACGCCTTTGCGAGCAAACAGAACGGTAAATTCTTCTCCGCCATAGCGATAAGAGCGTCCGCCGCCGGTGACGCGCATCATTTGCGCGGCGACCATTTTCAGCACCTGATCGCCCACGTCATGACCGTAGGTGTCGTTGAATTTTTTGAAGTGATCGACGTCTAACATCGCCACCGTGTAATCGTTGCCGAGCGCCATCAAATCGTGCATCAACGCGCGTCTGCCCGGCAGCCCCGTTAACTCGTCAATATAGGCCAGGCGGTAGCTTTCCTGACCGACCGCGGCCAGCAACACGATGGCGGCCAAGGAAAACAAGATGGACGACAGCGGCCCATCGCCCGCCGCATGCAACGCCAACGCCGACACCGCCACGGCGCCGAACAGCCCCCCATCCAGAACACCACCCTTCCACACCGCGCGCGCCAACAACCCGGCACATACCAAAGCGAACAACATCAAGGCCGGTTGCGGCAACAACGACCAATAATCCAGGTCCTTGTGAAACACGCGGGTGTGCAGAACCTCATCGGTTAACGTCCGCGCGGTTTCACCGGCATCCCACACCACCAGAAGGGCGACGATTTGCAAACCCGCGAACAAAACGCGGCTGAGAACCCCCAGCGACAACAAGCCGCGATCGGCCTTGAGCGCCACCAGCGCGGCGTTGAGCGGAAACAGCACCGCCAGCCCGGCATAGATCACGGTGATTTCCGGGCCGCGGTCATGAATGTTGACCCCCGCGACAAAAGCTTGCACAACCCAATGAGCGCCAGCGATCAACATGGCCATCAAAACGATGCGAGGACATTTGAACCAACCGCCTACGATTGCCGCCAGGGCGGCGACCAAATAAGGTGTATAGACCAACGTTGCCCCCAACGACCACGGCACTTGGGGCTGGGCTGCCGTAAAGGCAACCCCCGCCACCACCATCAAGGCGGGGAACATCAAAATCATCAGGGCATTTCGTAAGGCCATGGTATTGGTGATATAGCAAAACGCTCAACAGATTGTTAAAGAACGCCAATAAAGGAACACGACATGAACATTTGGATACTCCTCGCCGGCCTCAATGGCGCCATCTCTGTTGGGGCCGGAGCCTATGGCTGGCATGCCTTGGGCGATACCCCTGAAATCCGCGATGTTTTCATGATGGGTTCGCAGTATCAAATGTGGCACGCCATGGCCTTGGTCGCCGTCGGGCTGGTCATCCGCCCGGTTGAGGGACGTACCAAGCGCCGCGCGCTGCACATCGCTGGCGCGTTTTTTCAGGCAGGAATCTTTTTGTTTTCCGGCACGCTTTATTGCTTTGGCGCACTGTCCATGGTGCCCGTCGAAGGCGCCGCACCTGTCGGTGGCGGGCTTTTGATTTTGGCATGGCTCATTTTGGCTGGCGTGGGAGCGCGCATCGGTCTTCAAAAGGCTGAATCGGCGTAGCGTTTCGTTCTGCTTTGGTTAACCTCTTTTGCAGTATCTTTTGCCATGGACGAACCGACGAACCTCAACCTTTATCGAAGGCTGCGCCGCCGCACGGCGCTCATCTTGTTCACCACGGGCAAGACAGATGCCATATCGCGGTTTGTCGATCTTGTTCTTATTGCACTGATATCGTTAAATATTTTAGCGGTTGTGTTGGAATCGATCAAAGATTTGCAGGCTCTTGCAGGACCGTATTTCTACGCTTTCGAAGTTTTTTCCGTAACGGTTTTCAGCATTGAGTACATCGCCCGGGTGTGGTCCGTCGTCGACAATCCGTGGAATCCAACCCATACCCATCCGATCAAGGGGCGCATCAAATATATGATCACCTGGATGGCGCTCATTGATCTGATCGCCATTGCACCCTTTTATCTCAGCTTTTTCGCCACCGACGATCTTCGAGTTTTACGTGCGTTGAGGCTGCTGCGGATCTTCAAGCTGACCCGTTATTCCAGCGCTATGACGCTTTTGTTCCAGGTGTTTCGCGAAGAAGCCCGCACCATCGGCGCGGCTTTGTTTGTCTCCATGCTGTTGATGTTCGTCGCCTCAACCTTGGCCTTTGTGGTTGAACATCCCGTTCAGCCCAAAGTGTTTTCATCCATTCCTGCCTCTATGTATTGGGCCACAGTGACCATGACCACGGTCGGCTATGGCGACATGGTCCCCTTGACGCCGTGGGGCAAAATGCTCGGCGCGTTCATCGGCATCATCGGTTTGGGCATGGTGGCGCTGCCTGCGGGTATTTTGGCATCCGGGTTCAGCAGCGCCCTACACCGCCGCCGCGCCATCTTGGAAGAGCATGTCGAAGGCGTCATGGAAGACGGCATCATAACGATCGAAGAGAAAGACGAACTTAACCAACTGGTGCAACAGTTGAACTTAAGCGAATTCGACACCCGGGCCATTATGCATGCCGTCAGGGTCAGACAGGCCGAAGAGGCTATGGAAACCTGCCCCCACTGCGGCAAACGGATTCATGAGCCGGACGACGCGGACACCGACAACCCCGAAACGGGTGCCTAAGAGCGACCGCAGCAAACCGTTTCCTGCGGATCATATTTATATACCAATAGCTGACTATATTGTGTACACTCTATGTCCGTCGTCAGCCTTCATATAAAGGACGTCCCTGCCATGGCCAGCGAACCTGAAAAATCACCAGCATATGTCATCAACCATTTGTCGCGGTTGTTCACCCAATCGCTGTATGATCAGTTGAAGTCCCATGGTGTTGCGCCCGGTCAATTTCCGGTGCTGATGTGTTTGTGGGACCAAGATGGGCTGACCCAGCGCGAACTGTATGAACGGGTCAAAATTGAACAGGCGACCATGTCCAACACCCTCAAACGCATGGAACGTGATTGCCTGATTTACAGAGAGCCCGACCCGGCAGACCGCCGCGCCATGCGCATTCATCTGACGGGCATGGCCAAAAACCTTCAGGGCACCTTGACCAAGGGGGCCAAAAGCGTCGTCAAATCGGCCTTTGACGGGGTGAAGAAAAAAGATCGCAAAGCCCTTATGGAACTCCTTGAACACATGATCGGCAATCTGGAAAAGGCCGAGAAGCCTTAAAGGATCCCGACATCTGGCAAAACAAAACCGCCGCCCAACTCAGGGCGGCGGTTTGTTTGGGCGGCCTATAGGCCAGATCTTAGGATTTATGACGCCAGATTTCCGGCGCATCGTTCAAGCGTTTGATCTGCGCTTGGCGTTGATTTTCCATTTCGGCTGGAAGTTTGTCGCCAAAGCGACCAAACAGTTCAGACTGGTCTTCGGCATCGGCCATGGCACCGGCGCGATCGACTTCCATCAGATGTTCAAACGTGTCCTTGTCGTAATCCAGACCGTTCCAGGTGATGTCGGCGTGGGTCGGCATCAAACCGATGGGGCTTTCAACCGCATTGCCGTTGCCGTTCACGCGATCGACGATCCACTTCAAGACCCGCATGTTCTGACCAAAGCCCGGCCACATAAACTTGCCGTTCTGATCTTTGCGGAACCAGTTCACGCGGAAAATGGCGGGCGGGTTGGACAGCTTTGCGCCAAAGTCCACCCAGTGCTGCCAGTAATCGCCCATGTTGTAGCCGCAAAACGGCAACATGGCGAACGGGTCGCGACGAATGGCGGCTTGACCCACGGCGGCGGCGGTGGCTTCCGAGCCCATGGTCGCGGCCATATAGACGCCGTGATTCCAATCAAACGCCTGATAAGCCAAGGGGAAGGTTTTGGACAGACGGCCGCCAAAGATGAAGGCCGAAATCGGCACGCCCTTGGGGTCTTCCCAATTGGGGTCGATGCTGGGGCACTGCGAAGCGGGCGCCGTAAAACGCGCGTTCGGATGCGCCGCCGGAGTATCGGAATCCGGCGCCCAATCGTTGCCCTTCCAATCGATGGCATGGGCGGGAGCGGCGGACATATCTTCCCACCACACATCCTTGTCATCGGTCAGCGCCACGTTGGTGTAGATGCAATCTTTTGACAAAGCCTTCATCGCCGACGGGTTGGACTTGTCAGAGGTGCCCGGGGCAACGCCGAAATAACCGTATTCGGGGTTGATGGCATACAATTTGCCGTCGGCACCCGGTTTGATCCAGGCGATGTCGTCACCGACCGTCCACACTTTCCAGCCGTCAAAGCCTGCGGGCGGAATCAGCATGGCCAGGTTGGTTTTGCCGCACGCCGACGGGAACGCCGCCGCCACGTAGGTCTTTTCCCCTTCGGGGCTTTCCAGACCGACAATCAGCATGTGCTCGGCCAGCCAGCCTTCGTCACGCGCCATGGCCGACGCGATGCGCAGCGCAAAACACTTTTTACCCAACAGCGCATTGCCGCCATAGCCCGATCCAAACGACCAGATTTCGCGGGTTTCGGGATAATGGACGATGTACTTTTCATCGTTGCACGGCCAAACGGAGTCTTTTTCACCGGCGGCCAGCGGCGCACCGACGGAATGAACGCACGGCACAAACGCGCCATCCGCGCCCAAAACGTCGAGCACCTTGGAGCCCATGCGGGTCATGATGCGCATATTGGCGGCGGCATAAGCGCTGTCGGTCAACTGCACCCCAATGTGCGCGATGGGAGAGCCCAAAGGCCCCATGGAAAACGGCACCACATACATGGTGCGGCCCTGCATACAGCCGTCATACAGGCCGCTCAGGGTTTTGCGCATCTCAGCCGGAGCCATCCAGTTGTTGGTGGGGCCTGCGTCTTCTTCGCGCTCGGAACAAATGTACGTGCGGTCTTCGACACGCGCCACGTCTGAGGGGCTTGAGCGCGCCAAATAGCTGCCGGGACGCTTGTCTTCGTTCAGCTTGATCAACGTGCCCGCTGCCACCATCTCGGCACACATACGGTCAAATTCTTCCTTACTGCCATCACACCAGTGAATGGCAGCCGGTTTTGTCAGCGCCGCAATCTCGTCGATCCAGGCATTGAGCTTGGCGTGCGCTGATGGCGCGTCCGCACTGTTGAGCATTGTACTGTGTCCTCCGTACATTTTAATCGATAGCCCTGAAAAGGGGCTACAGGTTAGCGAGTGTGACGGTCCCGTCAAAAGGTTTTGTGCACCTGCAAAAAAGATTTGAAACACAACGCCTTGCACTGCGTATTAGAGAGGTTCAATACCCGCCATAACACAAAACTGAAAAAAACAGTCAAAATGGCCTGTCAAAGGCGGGGAATCAAGTGAACCGCAAGCGCGCCAAACCGCACCAACAAACGCTTATTGAATGCTGGCTTTTTGACTCATTTTTTGATCGGATTTAAGCGGCTTTACGCGGTAGCGTTGGGGGATAGATTGGTCCAAATCGTCAAGCTTTGCACTGACCAAAATCATTTGATCTTGAAGGGCGCGAATGGCCGTCGCGTGCTCTGTCCGGCCTTCCGCTAGGGCGGCATGCCCCTGTTCCATCTGTTGTGCCAAACGCGTCGTTTTGTGCAGCATCTTGTCCATCTCGCGCATTTCATCGCGCAACGTTGCGACGTGAGCACGCAGGAACTTCTCGTTTTGGTTTTCAACTTTTTTGACAATGTCGCTGGTCAACCACAACGCCAGCATGGCGATGAAGAAGGAAAGTGCAGAAATAAGCGTAGCGAGGCCCATGGCATATCCAAACGTACAAAGGTGACCTGTCAAACCAGCAGCGACAGCAGTACCAAGGTCATTATACAGATCGAAAGGCATCTATTAAGTAAAATTTAAGGATATTCACGACGTTTTTTAGGAAAGGCCTTTTGCCGGGGCTGAGAGCCGCTTGAGCGCCATTTGAAAGCGCGCCCGCCAGCTCCGCAGATCGCCAGCCGGGGTGTCAAAGTTCACGCGCAACGGCGCACCTTTTTGCCCCCCTTTCACAAAACGGGCGGCCACAAAGCCGTCTCCGTCCACCGCCAAGACGCGCCAGCCCAGAGCGTTGCGAGCAGAGGTTTTGCGCCCAGGCACACCACCAGATACGCCGACATACGCCCCGGCGCACAGGGTTTGCACAGCGTCGTCATCCAGGGTTTTGAGGATGCGCCCTTCGGCCCCCTTCAAACCGTCCCCACCAAGCAGGTATTCTTTGCCCTTGGCCCACTTTGCCTGGCCAAAACCACCCACATAATGGACCTTTTCGATCCGCAGTCGCCACATGGCAAAATCCCCGAAATCGGCGTACTGGGCCGCACGGGGATGATGGGCGAGATACTGGGTACGCGCCGCAGGAACGTCATCAACCGGCACTTTTTCCATCTGCCCGATCAGCGTGCAGCGCGCCCCTTCCAGTGGATTTAGGGCTGTTGTCGGTGCTTCCAAAAGCACCGATGCGCGGGGATCGGCGAGTAAATCTTGGGTGTGCGCCGCCAAGGTCGAAAACAAAAACAACGGGCAGCCGTCTGCGGCCAGGGCGACGCCGACCTTCGACACGTAAGGCTGGCCTTTGGCCTCATCGCGGGCGGCTCGACGCAGCGTGGCCAAGGCTCCTTTTTGCGCTTGGCGGGCGATCAGCCGCGCTTCGCGGGCCGCGCTGAATGGTGTGCTTTTCACAACGACGCAATCCTTTTGTCAGTCATCGACATGGCGCAACACCATATCGCGCAAGGTGACGATGCCCACAGGAACGCGTTGCCCATCCACCACCAAACCGCGGCTGACACCAAACTGAACCAACAAACGCACGGCGTAGCGGATGTTCATTTCTTTGGGCAGGGTCAGGACCGGCTTGGACATGATTTCATAAACATTGACCCGTTCGGGAGATCTATTTTCCGCGATCACCCGCTTGGCAATGTCGGTCACCACCACCAGACCATATTCATCCGCCTCATCACGGCGTTCAACCACCAAGGAACTCACCCCCGCATCGCGCATTTTTGTCACGGCTTCTTGAACCGTGGCAGTGGAATCGATGGTGGCAATGGTCACGGACATGATGTCTTCGACCTTAACGTAGCTTTTTGCGCTCATATCTCTTTCTCGACTTCATCAATCAACGTTGGCAACTGTGTCGACAGCCCGACAGCATCTTCCAAAGCAATTTGGCAGGCGATGCCGGAACCGGGCTCTTCATCGAATTTTCCGGCCTTGGCGATGGTTTCCAGAATTTCTCGCGCTTTGGGCTCCGCCACCAAAAACAGCACGATATCGCGTTGAGCGGCCAGGTCTAGCCCCAAAAAAGTCTTTTCCTTTTTGAGGCCTTCACCCTGGGCGCTGGTGATCACCGTGGCCCCGGTGGCCCCGGCGTCGCGTGCCGCATCAATGATGGTTTGTGTGATCTCGTCTTTAACGAGTGCCATTATCAGTTTGAGGTTCATAATTTTTATCCTTTTCCCCCGTTTGATCTTTCGCAACTTTTCGCCGCAGCAACCATTCGGCCAAATTGGCATACGCCAAAACCGCCATGATGGGAAACAAACTGGCGAACGCTATCAATCCAAATCCGTCCAATAAAGGGCTGCGACCGGGTATGGTCGAAGCCAACCCCAAGCCCAGCGCCGTCACCACCGGCACCGTCACCGTCGACGTGGTTACGCCACCGCTGTCATAGGCCAGGGCGACGATAAACTTAGACGCCCAAGCCGTCTGAATGATGACAACGATATAGCCAACTATTATATACCAATGAAGCGGCGTGCCCGAGACGATCCGATACGACCCCAAAGACACCCCCACCGCCACACCCAAGGCAACTGCCAGACGAAGCCCGCGCGCATGGATGGCGCCGCCGGAGATCTGTTCGGCCTTGAGCGCCACCGCAATCAAGGCCGGCTCCGCCACCGTGGTGGCAAACCCAATCGACGCGGCAAAGATATAAACCCACATGTAATCAAGCCAGTTGACCTTGCCCAACAAGGCATCCCCACCAAGAAACTGAGGGGCGGTCAACTGCTCGGCCATGGTTTTGCCCAATGGAAACAAGGCCATTTCCAAGCCCACCAAGAACAGCGTCAGGCCAACCACGACATAGCCAAACCCCACCGCAATGCGCTTGGGCTTGGGCGGCACCCGACGCAGCACAAAAACTTGAAAAAAGAGCAGAATGGCGGCAATGGGCAAGACGTCGAACAGCGTCACCCAACCCGTATGTGCGATGTGATGAACCAGATCCATCATCTTAGCCCCACCATCTCAGTACACCATTCCGTAGACCATCACGAACATCATCGGTGTCAAGCTGGCCAGCGCAATCAAGCCAAAGCCGTCGGTCATGGGATTGCGCCCGCGAATGGATGTGGCCAAGCCCACGCCCAGCGCCGTCACCAACGGCACTGTGATGGTCGAGGTGGTCACGCCGCCACTGTCGTAGGCGATGCCAACAATTTCCGCTGGTGCGAAGAAGGTCAAAACCACCACACACAAATAGCCGGAAATGATCACCACCTGGATGGGCCAGCCCTTAATGATGCGCAACACGCCGATCATGATCGCCAACCCTACCGACAGCGCCACGGTCAGGCGCAGGCCATAGGCATAGGACGCCATGCTTTCTTTGTCGGACAAAATCAAGCCACCCTCGGCGACCGTTTCGGCAGCTTCGGAGGCCACCGCGATCAGCGCGGGTTCCGCAACCGTGGTGCCAAAACCCAACGCAAAAGCAAACCCCATCAGCCACAACAGGCTGCCTTTTTTGGCAAACGCCTGAGCCATGGCTTCGCCCAGGGGGAACAGACCCATTTCCAAACCGCGCACAAAAAAAGCCAACCCCACCACCACCAATCCCGCACCCACCAACGTTTCGGCCAGGTTGGGAAAAGGTTCGCGGATCACCACCGCTTGAAAAAACGCAATGACCAAGACAATGGGCATCAAATCGCGCGCCGCTTCCAACAGCAACTGCGCAAATGCATTTAAGGATTTGATAAATTCACCCACGTTGGCCCCTGGTCACCTTTTTAGGGTCTCCCATTGTTGGGATCCCCAGTTGGGGTTTCGTCGGCTCGAAAGGCCGTCAGAACGACAGCGCAGGCGTTTGGATCCAGGACGCAAAGGCCAAAACCGCCAAGCTCACAAAACCCAAAACCATCAAAACAGGACCAAAGGCAGGGGCTTGGGCGGCTTTTGCGCGAACTTTTGGACGATTGTGAGAACCATTTCGAAATGCGATTTGGCGCTTGGTGCTGTGATTAGCATTGTGCATCATCAATCTCCGCTTGCGGCCAAAAGACTTAGCTTTTGGCCCATGACCCTGATCTGCCTTGATCACACTATAATTTTGCCACAAAGCAAAGGTCAATTGGATAGATTGGAAAAGCGGAGATTTTTTGCCTATGAACGTCGCATTTCAGCTAACATCACCCAAACAGAAATTTGGAACTCACATGGCCCAAACCATTGCCCTGGTTGATGATGACCGCAACATCCTCACATCCGTCGCCATGACGCTGGAAGCGGAAGGCTTTGAAGTCTTCACCTATAAGGACGGACAAGAAGCCTTGCGCGAAATATCGCGCAATCCACCTGATCTCGCCATCCTCGATATCAAAATGCCGCGCATGGATGGTATGGAACTGTTGACCGAACTGCGAAAACGCGGCGATCTGCCGGTGATTTTTCTCACCTCCAAAGACGATGAGTTGGACGAGGCCATGGGCCTGCGCATGGGCGCCGACGACTATATCAAAAAGCCGTTTTCCCAACGCTTGCTGATCGAACGCATCCGCGCCGTTTTGCGCCGCCGCGAACCGCCGAGCGCTGGCGCAGAAGTGGTTCACCGGGGCGACCTGACCCTGGACAGCACCCGTCACCTGTGTGTGTGGAAAAACCAGCACGTGAACCTGACCGTCACGGAATTTTTGCTGTTGCAGGCCTTGGCGCGCAATCCCGGTCACGTCAAAAGCCGCGATCAGTTGATTGATGCCGCTTACGGCGAACACATCTATGTGGACGACCGCACCATCGACAGCCACATCAAACGGTTGCGGCGTAAATTCCGCGAAGTGGATGACACCTTCGGCGCCATCGAAACGCTCTACGGTGTGGGCTATCGTTATTCGGGCGAGTGATTTAAGCTTTGCTTATGTCACAACCTGAACCGCACCCTCAAACCGCAGACCCGGACAAAAACGCGCAGGCTTCCCCGCGTGTCAACCCGGGCCAGCCCAGCGAGCGCGCGCCTGCCGAACGCCCTTCTGCATTGAACAGCCGCTTTTCGCCCTTAACCCGGCGCATTTTGGCGGTCAACCTGCTGGCTCCGGCCTTGTTGGTGGCGGGGTTGTTTTATCTTGGCGAATATCGACGCAACTTGATTGCAACGGAACTTTCCGCGCTGCGCACCCATGCCGAAATTTTTGCCGTGGCGTTGGGCGAATCGGCCGTGTCCGAAGCGGGCCAACAATTGTTGCCCGATCTGGCCAGCCAAATTGTGCGCCGTTTGGCGTTCACCGCCGAAACCCGCGCCCGACTGTTTGCCTTTGACGGCTCACTGGTGGCCGATTCGCGCATCTTGTTGGAACCGGGCGGCCAAGTACAGGCGGAAAGCCTGCCGCCACCGACCGTCGAAGAGGAATCCGACGGCGTGCTGACCACATTGTTTTACGCCTTTGACACCCTCTACACCTGGTTGCCGGGCACCGACGAGTACCCGCCTTACAGTGAAAAAGTTGAGCAGCGCGCACAAGATTACCGCGAAGCCATGGGCGCACTGGACGGTGAAACGTGGGTGGCGCGTCGCTCCATGCCGGACGGTTCCTTGGTGCTGTCAGTCGCCATGCCGGTCACCCGCTACAAGCAGACCTTGGGCGTCTTGATGCTGTCCAAATCATCTCTCGAGATCGATGCCGCGCTGTTTGATGTGCGTCTGGAAATTCTGCGCATCTTTGCCTTCACCTTGATGATCACCGTGTTGATGTCGTTTTATCTGGCCGGCACCATCGCCCGCCCGATCCGCATCTTGGCCCGCGCCGCCGACCGGGTGCGCAAGGGTCAGCACCGCCAACACACCATTCCCGGCATGCGCGGACGTAACGATGAAATCGGCGAACTGGCGATTGCGCTCAACGACATGACCGAAGCGCTGTGGACCCGCATGGACGCCATCGAAGCGTTCGCCGCCGACGTCAGCCACGAAATCAAAAATCCCCTCACCAGTCTCAAAAGCGCCGTGGAAACAGCGGCGCGCCTGAAAGACCCGGACCAACAGCGCAAACTGATGGCCGTCATTCAAGACGACGTCGAACGCCTGGACCGTCTGATCAGCGACATTTCCGACGCGTCCCGACTGGATGCGGAACTGTCCCGCGCGGAAACCCTGCCCGTCGACTTGGGCAAAATGCTCTCCACCCTGGCCGACATTCATTCCCACACCACGTCTGCAGGCGCGCCTCAACTGGTTGTGGATGTGCAGGGCACGGTCCAAGTGATCGGCATGGAAGACCGCCTGGTCCAGGTGTTTCGCAACCTGATTACCAACGCAGTATCCTTCAGCCCGCCCTCCGGCGCGGTGATCCGTCTTGGCGCGCACCGTAACAATGGCTCGATCCTCATCACCGTCGAAGATCAAGGCCCCGGCATCCCCCCCGGCAAAGAGATCGACATCTTCAATCGCTTTTACACCGAACGCCCCGAAGCGGAACAATTCGGTCGCCATTCCGGTCTGGGCCTCGCCATTTCCAAACAAATCATCGAAGCCCACGGCGGCACCATCGTCGCCGAAACGCTTCGTAACGAAAACGGAAAAGCCTTGGGCGCACAATTCACCGTGCGCCTGCCTGCGGCTTAAATGCGTACTTAAAAAACTTAATCGCACCTCATCACAGGCATTGACTCCATCGCCCGCCCGTTTACGCTGAATGGATGGAACGTATTCATGCCACGTGTGTCTTGATCAAGGGCAAAGGCGTGCTGCTGCGGGGAAAGCCCGGCAGCGGCAAGTCTGATCTGGCGTTGCGTCTGATGGACGACGGCGCCGGGTTGGTGGCCGATGATTACACAGAACTCAGCACCCAGGACGGCATACTCTACGCCAATGCCCCCACAGCCATTGAAGGCCTGTTGGAAGTGCGCGGCGTCGGTATCTTGCGCGTCGGTTGCGTGCCCCGCGCCCCCGTAACGGCCATTTTCGATTTGGTGCCATTGGCCGAGATTGAGCGTTTGCCCGGGGCGCAAACGGAATCCATCGAAGGCATAGATATTCCTTCCTTTCGCCTCCACGGTTTCGATGCCTCCGCACCCGCCAAGGTGCGCATGACGCTCAAAGCGCTGAAAGAAAACCTCTTTCAGTCCACATAGAAAAACAGCCGCCCCCTTAAAAAGTGCAGGCCTATGTTCGAAATGCATTCAAACCTTCACCATTTGTGGATATCCTCCCGCCCATGACTTCTTCGCCCCTTTCCCCTTCGCGTCACGTTGTCTTGGTCACAGGCATGTCCGGTGCGGGCAAAACTACGGTGCTCAAAGCGTTTGAGGATTTAGGCTTTGAAGCCTTGGACAACGTTCCGCTGTCGTTGCTGCCCAACATCGTCGCGCCGCCCTCGGATGTCTTTTCCGACACCACCCAGGCGCCGCGGCCCATTGCGGTGGGCGTGGATATCCGCACCCGCGACTTTGCCGCCGATACCTTCATTCGCCAATGGCGGGTCTTGTGCGCACAACCCGGCGTTCAGGTCAAAGTGCTGTTTGTCAATTGCGGCGATGAAGAGCTGGTGAGGCGCTACACCGAAACCCGTCACCGCCATCCGCTGGCCATCGACTTGCCGGTTTTGGACGGCATTCGTTTGGAGCGCGGGCTGATATCGCCGCTCTTGGACATCACCGACATTCATCTCGACACCACCGGCGACACCCCCTACGACGTCAAAAGTTTTCTCGACCATGCCTTTGGCGACGAACACACGGACGCGGGCATGGCGATCTTTGTGACGTCCTTTTCGTTTCGCAAGGGATTGCCCCGCGATGCGGATCTTGTCTTCGATGTTCGCTTTTTGCGCAATCCCCACTATGATCCCCACCTGAAACCCCTGACGGGTCTTGATCCTGGGGTTCAGGCGTATATTGAAGATGACACGGAATTTGCCGGATTTTTCGCCAATTTGAGCGCACTGCTGGAACCCATGGTGACGCGCTTTGAAACAGAGGGAAAATCCTACCTCACCATCGCCGTGGGGTGCACAGGGGGAAAACACCGTTCCGTCTTCGTCGCTGAGAAACTTGCGGCGTGGCTGGGAACACATCACAACCGCATCCGGCTGGCACATCGAGACATGCCCACTGACGCTCAAGCGCACGTGGGGCCAGAACAAAAACCGGAGCAACAACAAGGGAACGGGAAAACGTCATGATAGGCATTGTGCTCGTGACACACGGTCGTTTGGCCGAAGAATTTGTCTCCGCCATGGAACACGTGGTCGGCCCGCAAGACGGCGTGGCGACCATCTGCATCGGACCGGATGACGACATGGAGGAACGCCGGGGGCAAATCCTGGACAGTATTTCGAAAGTTGACGATGGCACTGGAGTGATTTTGCTCACCGATATGTTTGGCGGCACGCCGTCGAACCTGGCCATCAGCGTGATCGAAAAAGCCAACGTGGAAGTCATCGCCGGGGTCAACCTGCCGATGCTCATCAAACTGGCCAGCGTGCGCACCGACTCAGCCTTAAAAGCCGCCGCAACCCAAGCTCAAGAAGCCGGACGCAAGTACATCAACATCGCGTCTGATCTTTTGGGCCAAGACGGTTCTTAAAAGAGCCAAAAGGAATTTGTCGTGAATGCCTCCCCAAACGCTCAAGTCCTTGAGCGCACCATCACCATTCGCAATCAACGCGGTCTACATGCTCGCGCCGCTGCCAAATTTGTCAAACTGGCGGGGCAATTTGACGCTGAAATCACCGTCACCAAAGACGGCCAATCGGTTTCGGGCGGGTCCATCATGGGCCTGATGATGTTGGCCGCAGGCATTGGCTCAAGTATTTTTGTCTCCATCACCGGGGCAGAGCACGCCGCTGCCATGGCCGCGATTGAAGCCCTTATCGACGACAAATTTGGCGAAGGCTGCTAGCCCATGAGCCCCGCCGCCAAATCAGGCCCCAAAGAAATCATCCTTCACGGACTGGGCGTTTCCCCCGGCGTCGCCATCGGTTACGTCCATGTTCGCGAAAGCGGTTCCATCGCGGTGCCCGAATACTCGGTGCGCGGGGCACAAATCGAAGAAGAGTGCACGCGCTTGGACGGCGCCCTGCAAACCGCGCAACGCCAAATCGGACGGCTGCAAGCCAAAGCGGCGACGATGCCCGCCGCGGCCGCGGAAGAAATGGGTTTCTTGCTCGAAGCGTATCAGCAGATGCTCAAGGATTCGCGTCTGGTCCGCGGGGCCTATCGGCGCATTCGCGATGACAAAATCAACGCTGAAGCCGCCGTTCAAGCCGAAATCAAAGACATAACGACGGGCTTTGAGGCGCTTGACGACACCTATATCGCCGCACGCATGGACGACATCCGCGAAGTCGCCTACCGCTTGATCCGCGCGCTGACCAAGTCCCACGTGAAACCGCTGAACACGGTGCGCAAAGGCGCGATCATCATTTCCGAAGAAATGACCCCCGCCGACACCGCCCAGCTCAACCCCGACAAAGTGTCCGGTTTCGCCACCGTTTTGGGCGGCGCGCAAGGTCACACGGCGATCATGGCGCGCGCCTTGGGATTGCCCGCCGTGTTGGGGGCTGCCGGCTTGTTGGGCCATATTCAGTCCGGCGATCATATCGTCATCGATGGTGATCAGGGCCGCATCGTCATCAATCCCAAGCCTGCAACCTTGGCCGCGTTCGAAGCCAAGCAAGCCAAACACCGCCGCACGCTGAGCCGTCTCACACGGTTGCGCCGTCAACCGTCCGTCACCCGCGACGGCACCGAAATCTCGCTGGGCTGCAATGTCGAGCTGCCCATCGAAATGCCCGGCGTGTTGGACGCGGGGGCGTCCAGCATCGGTTTGCTGCGCTCAGAATTCATGTTCATGAACCGAGACGACATTCCCGGCGAGGAAGAGCAATACAAGATTCTCCGCGACATCGTCAAAGCCATGGATGGGCGCACCGTCACCGTGCGTACCTTGGACATTGGTGGGGAAAAGCTGGCCGAATCCCTGACCCAGGACATCGGCGACAGCGCCCAGAGCGCGCTGGGCCTGCGCGGCATTCGCCTGTCTTTGAAAAAACCGGACTTGTTTGAAGCGCAACTCACCGCCATTTTGCGCGCTGGCGCTCACGGCCCGGTGCGGATTTTGCTGCCGATGGTGTGCAGCCAGCAAGAAGTGCGCACCGCCCGCGAAATCCTCATGAAACTTGCCACCAAGCTGAAACGCAAAAAGGTCAAAATCGCCGATAAGCTGCCGCCCATGGGCGTCATGATCGAAGTCCCCAGCGCCGCGCTGACGGCGGACGCGCTGGCCTCTGTGTCGGACTTTTTCGCCATCGGGTCCAACGATCTGACCATGTACACCATGGCCGTGGACCGCACCGACGAACAGGTGGCGGCGCTCTATAACCCGCTGCACCCCTCCGTTTTGCGCCTCATCCAGTTCACCACCGAAGCCGCTTTGCGGGCGCGCATTCCCATATCGCTGTGCGGGGAAATGGCCGGCGATCCACGTTATACCGCGCTGCTGATGGGGCTGGGCATCCGCGAATTGTCCATGAGCGCCCATGCCTTGGGTCCTGTCAAACAACGGGTCCGCGAGATCGATCTGGCCGCCGCGCAAAACCGCGCCACCGTCATCATGGGCCAAACCGACAGCGGCCGCATCGCCATGCTGCTGGACGATTTTAACGCGCTGGTTTAGCCACCCTGATTAACCTCCCTGAGCCAGCCACGCCTTCCACCCACCGGCCAAATTGTAAATTTCGCTGAGGCCCAGTTGTTCGAGGAAACTGCACAGGTCGCGACTGCTGTTGCCTTCATAGCAGTAGACCAGCACCGGGGGATTGGTGCGGCGTTGTTTCATCAAGGTGGAGATGACGTGGTCGCTGGCGGGTTGGGCCTTGGGCAGTTGGCCTTGGCGCTGGCTCGAGGTGTCGCGGGTGTCGAGCACCACCAGATTTTCGCGTTTTAACAAGGTCGCGACGTCGCGGACGTCGATGTCTTGGTAACTCATTTTAAGTTCCCCTTATGGATGGCCAAAGGTGCCGGTGTGCCGAACACAGCAAGTTTTGTTCCAGCCGTAAGGGGTTGTTTTTAAAGGGAACTGAGAAAGGCCAATGCGACAAATTGTCGTGTGTTCCTCAACGCGACGTGTGGATTGTGTCAACGCCTGTCTTTGCTTCACGCAAAAAAGACGTCAGGACGAAGCGTTATCAACTCAGATCGTATGGGGCACCCTAAGGGCACGCTTGAATTCAGCCGTCTTGCGCGGGCTTGACCCGCGTATCCATGACTTTTTTAGGAGGCGCGAGTAAGACGTGGATGACCGGATCAAATCCGGTCAGGACGAAACTTCGTCGAAGACTTTGGTCCTCCCCGTCATTGCGAGACCCCGAAGGGGGGCGTGGCAATCCAGGCGCCGCGTCGAGGAACCTTGTTATTTTATGTCGCAAGGCCCAGCACAGTGTCCAAGTCCAGACAGGCTTCCAAATGATCCGCGAGCGCGTCGAGCGCGTTTTCCACGCCTTGTTCGTAGGCCGCGCCGCCGCTGCGGCCTTCGCGCAGTTGGCTCAAGAAGTCATGGCGAAAGGCGTCCGTTGCAAACACGCCGTGCAGATAGGTGCCCATGACGTGGCCACTGGGGCTGAGTGCACCCTCTTCGCGGCCGTCTTGAAGATGGAACCAGGGCGTATGGCGATCGGGGCCTTCGGTGAGGCCGATGTGCATTTCATAGCCTGCTATATCCAGTCCCGTTGCGGCGACTTTGCCCGTCACCTGCTCCAGGGTTTTGTCGCCCGTCAGCACGGTTTCCACGTCCAAAAAGCCCAGGCCCGGTTCTTCGCCTGCATCCCCTTCGATGCCGTCGGGGTCTGAAATGCGCTGGCCCAGCATTTGATAGCCGCCACACAGGCCCACCACCAAACCGCCGCGGTGGAGGTGCGCGGCGATGTCGATGTCCCAGCGTTCCGTTTTCACTTGACGCAAATCGCTGATCACGGATTTGGAGCCGGGCAGCACAATCACGTCCACGTCGCCGGGAATGGCTTGGCCCGCCTCAATCATCAACACTTCAACATCGTCTTCCGCCATCAAGGGATCGAGATCATCGAAGTTGGCGATGCGCGCCAAGCGCGGCACGGCGATGCGGATGGGATGCGCGCCATGGCCGCGTCCCGCTTCCAGCCACGTGCCCAACGAGGCGCTGTCTTCTTTCGGCAGTTTTGCAGCGTCCAAAAACCACCCAACAACGCCCAAGCCCGGCCATCCGGTGCGCGCTTCGATGTCGGTCATGGCGGGCATAAACAGCGCCACGTCGCCGCGAAATTTGTTGATGACAAAGCCCTTGATCAGGGCGCGCTCGGACGGCATCAGCACCGCATGGGTGCCCACCACCTGGGCGATGACACCGCCCTTTTCCACGTCGCCCGCCAGCACCACGGGCACGCCATCCGGTGCATTGGCCGCCAGGGCGAAGCCCATGTTGGCGATGTCGCCGGCGCGTAAATTGACTTCCGACGGACTGCCGGCCCCTTCGACAATCACCAAATCACAGGTCGATTTCAGGCGTTCGAACGCGGCCAGGACGTCCGGCAACAGGGTTTCTTTAAAGGTGCGGAAATCTTGCGGCTTCACTTGGCCGCGCATGTGACCGTTCACCACCAGCTGGGCGCCGGAATCGTGTTCGGGTTTCAGCAACACCGGGTTCATATCGGTGTGCGGGGCAACCCCACAGGCACGGGCCTGCAACGCCTGAGCACGGCCGATTTCGCCGCTGTCCGAGGTAACGGCGGCGTTGTTGGACATATTTTGCGGCTTAAACGGGCGCACGACCAGGCCACGCCGGGTGAACGCCCGACACAGCCCCGCCACCAGCAAAGACTTGCCCGCGTCCGAGCCGGTGCCTTGCACCATAAACGCCTTGGCCATCGGCTGAGGTGCCGGGGCGGGCTCTTTCGGGGCTGGTTCTTTAAGTGAAACTTGAGCTGATGCCGTACGCTTATTGACCATTCAACACCTTGCGCAAGCCGTCAGCGGCGGGGTTTTGCGCACGCCCTCCCAGCACAATGTCGGTGGGCGTCAGCATTTCGCCGTAATAGGCTTTGTTCAAGTCGTTGCGTTTGATCAAGGCGGCGGCTTCGAGCGAGCCCCCGGCGAACGCGCCCACGCCTTGGCTGAAGACCAAGATATCGGCACCGGCGTTGGTGGTGGTCGACGCTTCGACCCCCGCCCCGATGGTGCCGATGATCAGACCCAAATCAGCCCCCAGCTTGCCTTGATGGTCGATGACCGCGCGCACCGCGTCTTGGCTGAAAATCAGCAAAATCGCATCGCCAACCTGAGCGCCCGCTTGCAGGCCGACACTGCCCGCCGCCAGCGCATAAAAGGCGGGTTGGCCCCATTCACCGTTTCCATTCTTGGCCAGCAAAACACCGCTGCCGCCTTCTGCCGCCAAAATAAAGCCGCCTTTGATCACGCCCGGCATGATGAGGATACCTTGGGCTTTGGGCAGCATGGCGCGAAATTCATCCATGGGCTGTTCGTTTGAGGCCTTGAATTTTTGCACCGCCAACTGCGCGCCTTGGACAATCTGGTGGGCCCGCGCTTCATCGGTGATGGGGCGGGTCGAGCACGCTGACAAGGCCAACGGCAACGCCATCAACACCACTACAATTGCTTTGATACGTGAAATCATCTGACTGCCCTTTTTCATGAACGCGCCGATCCCGTCGATTCGCCCGATTCACCTCAGTTGAGAGCGTAAAAATACCACGCAAATGTTAAAATTCGATGCCTTCTTGTGCTTTTATCCCGGAGCGGAAAGGATGCTTCACCAACGTCATTTCCGTCACCAAATCGGCCACGTCAATGATTTCATCCAGCGCATTGCGCCCGGTCAGCACCATGTGCAAATCCGCCCGTTTGGATTTCAGGGCGTCCACCACCATCGCGGCGTCCAATTGGCCATAGCGCAACGCAATATTGATTTCGTCCAAAATCAGCAACGAAATGGTGTCGTCCGCCATCATCGTCGTCACCGCTGCCCACGCCCGGGCGGCGGCGGCTTTGTCGCGCTCTAAGTCCTGACTTTCCCAGCTGAACCCTTCGCCATGGGCTTCAATCACGCATTGATCGCCGAATTTTTCAAACGTGACGCGCTCGCCCGTGTCCCATTTACCCTTCACAAACTGCACGATCCCCACCCGGCGGCCATACCCCAAGGTGCGCAGGGCCATGCCCCAAGCGGCCGTGGATTTGCCTTTGCCCTTACCGGTGTGGACAATCACCAAGCCGCGCGTTTCGGTCTTGGCCGCCATGATTTTGTCGCGCGCGGCCTTCTTTTTTTCCATTTTTGATTTATGGCGTTCAGCGGTTTCGACTTCGGTCACGGCATCTGCTCCATTTTGGACTCTTTAAGGTATGTTTATAGTTTGAATAGCCTTTAGATTGAGGCATCTTTATAATAATCAAGCAAATGCTTAAGGCCATGGACAAATAAGAGAGGCGATCAAAGGGTATGAAGTCCGCAAAAATCCTTTTGGCCGGTGGCGGCATCGAGACAGAGCATGCCCTGCTGGAGGCTTTTAAAGAGGATGGCTTTAGCATTGATCTCGTTCATTCTGACGACACCGAGGAAACGCTGACGGCTTTGGTCAGTTTCAAATTTCAACTGTGTGTGGTGCGCGCCATCTCCGACCAGCCGGAATTTGCCCTGGCGGTGTGCGCAGGGGCCAAAGAATCCGGCGTGCGCATTCCCATCATCGTATTGATGGACATCGACAGTCGTCCTACGGAAAATGCCTTCATACAAGCCGGTGCCCTGGCGGCCTTGCCGTGGGACGGCAGTCAAGATGCGATGCTGCGAAACTTTGTCCACCTGACCGTCGTTTTGCGCAAATCCGAAGAAAGCCTGCGCAAAACCAACGATCATTTGCTCCAAGAAATGCGCACCATCCAGGATGAACGCGAACGGGCTGAGGCCATCAATATTCAGTATGTCGAATTGGCTGAGAACTACGCCCTTGCCAAAGACGAACTGGAAAAGCTCAACCAAGAAAAAAACAAGTTCTTTTCCATCATCGCCCACGACCTGCGCAGCCCCTTCACCGCCCTGCTGGGCTTCACCTCGTTGTTGGAGCAGCGCGTCGATGTGTTGACAAAAGAAAAAGTCAAAGATTACGCTCACACCATCAATGAAAGTGCCAACCGTGTATTCAAGCTGTTGGAAAACTTGTTGGAATGGGCCCGGCTGCAAATGGACCGCGTAGAATACACCCCCCATTTTTTTGCGCTGAACGAGATTGTCGCCAACACCCTTGAAATCCTGGGGCCTGTGGCCCGCGACAAAGGCATCCAGTTGAAGGAATGCGGCGAAGCCCCGACGGCTTATGCCGATTCCCAAACCATCGACACTGTGATCCGGAACTTGGTCAGCAACGCCATTAAGTTCACGCCAAAGGGCGGCACCATCACCATCCAATACGCCCACACCCCTGAACACTTGGCCCAGGTGAGCATCATTGACACCGGCGTTGGCATGGACGTCAAAACCGCAGAAGCGATTTTCCATTTATCGACCAACGTCACCACCAAAGGCACCGACGGCGAAAAAGGCACCGGCTTAGGCTTGCTATTGTGCAAAGAATTTGTCGAACGCAACCACGGAAAAATGTTCATAAAAAGCAAACCCGGGGTCGGCTCGACGTTCAGTTTCACCTTGCCCATGTCGGCACCTGCCGCCAACGAAACGGAACGCCCTCAAAAGCACTCATCCGCGCGTTCCGCATTCTGATCCCGCATGGTGGGCAAATGCCCGCTGTCCGTCAGCTTGAAAGTTCCGGTCCATGACCGTCAAACGCAAAACGTCCTCGTCCACGCTAAAACCTCTAAAGGTTTCAAAGCCCTCAAAATCCCGTTCACTCACGCTGATTGGCTGGCGCGAATGGGTGGATTTACCGCAATTGGGCATTCGGCGGATGAAAGCCAAAATCGATACCGGCGCACGCACGTCCGCCCTGCACGCCTGGGACATTGAACCGTTCGATGTCGACGGTAGGCCCTGGGTCCGTTTTAACCTGCACCCGATCCAACGTAACAATCGCACCGTAATCTCGTGCGAAGCGGCGGTAACCGATCGCCGCTATGTGCGCAACACGGGCGGCAAGCAGGAGATGCGCTACGTCGTTGAAACCGGTGTTACCCTGGGCAATGTAAGTTGGACGATCGAACTCACCCTGACCAACCGTGATAAAATGGGCTTTCGCCTGCTGCTCGGGCGCACCGCGGTGAAAAATCGCTTCTTGATAAACCCCGGTCGTTCCTATATCGCCTCACGCACCTGATTGTTCATAGCCCACCGAACTGGATTTTATCCGATGAAAATTATGATGCTGGCCCGAAATGCGGAACTGTATTCCCACGAACGCCTGGTCAAAGCCGCCCAAGACCGAGGCCACGAAATCGACGTTTTCGATACGCTGCGCTGCTACATGAACATCACATCCCATCGCCCGGAACTGTACTATGGCGGCGAAAAGCTGGAAGGTTATGACGCGGTCATTCCGCGCATCGGGGCGTCGATCACGTTTTACGGCACGGCGGTGGTGCGCCAGTTGGAAATGATGGGAGTCTATCCGCTCAACGAGTCTGTGGCCATCGGTCGATCACGCGACAAACTGCGGTCCATGCAATTGCTGGCTCGCGATGGCATCGGTCTGCCGGTCACCGCTTTTGCCCACGACACCAGCCGCACCGATCAGGTGCTCGAAATCGCGGGAGGCACCCCTGTGGTGATCAAATTGTTGGAAGGCACCCAAGGCATCGGCGTGGTGCTGGCGGAAACGCCGCGTTCGGCCAAATCCATCATCGAAGCCTTTCGCGGTGCCAAGGTGAACATTTTGGTCCAAGAATTCATCAAAGAAGCGGGCAACAAGGACATCCGTGCCCTGGTGGTTGGCGGCAAGGTGGTCGCGGCCATGCAGCGCACCGGATCGGGGGATGATTTCCGCTCCAACCTGCACAGGGGCGGCCATGCGCAAAACATCAAAATCACCGCCGAGGAACGCTCCACCGCTCTGCGCGCCGCCAAGGCTATGGGCCTGAATGTGTGCGGTGTGGATATGCTGCGTTCCAACCACGGTCCGGTGGTGATGGAAGTCAACTCTTCGCCAGGTCTTGAAGGCGTTGAATCGGCCACCGGCATTGATGTCGCAGGCAAAATCATTGAATTTTTGGAAAAAAATGCCAAACCCGGCAAAACCAAAACCAAAGGCCGAGGTTAGGCAGATATGATGTTAGGCCTCATGAACGACAGGTCATATGTAAATGGTTGAGCCTTTCCTGATCAATGGCACCTCGGTGGCGCCCGGCACCCGCAAGACGGTGGATATTCCCGTCAGCTTGCTGTCCAACCACACGCCCATGAACATGTCGGTTCACGTGGTGCACGGAAAACGCCCCGGCCCGGTGATGTTCATTTCCGCCGCGGTGCACGGTGATGAAGTGATCGGCGTGGAAATTGTGCGCCGGATCGTCAACGCCAGCGCGGTGCGTACGCTGCGCGGCACCTTGTTGTGCGTGCCCATCGTCAACGCCTTTGGCTTCATCAACCACAGCCGCTACCTGCCCGACAGACGCGATCTCAATCGTTCCTTTCCGGGTTCGCCCAAGGGGTCCTTGGCGGGGCAATTGGCCAACCTGTTTATGACCGAAGTGGTCAAGCGTTCCGACATCGGCATTGATCTCCACTCCGCCGCCCAGCACCGCATCAACCTGCCGCAAATTCGCATCACCCGTGACGGCAACCGTGCGGCAGAGCTGGCTGAAGTGTTCGGTGCGCCGGTGGTTCTGGAATCGCCCTACCGCGAAGGCTCACTGCGCATGACCGCGCATGAGGCCGGCGTGGATGTCTTGGTCTATGAAGCCGGTGAAGCGCTGCGTTTTGATGAATTTGCCGTGCGGGTCGGCGTCAAAGGCATTTTGCGGGTGATGAAGGCCTTGGGCATGGTCGCAGACAAGGCCGTCGCCGACACCAAAACCAGACCCCAGTTCGCCACCACCAGCCACTGGATCCGCGCCCCCCGCGGGGGGTTGCTCAGGGCCTTTCACACCATTGGCGAAGCGGTGCATGTGGGCGACGTCATGGGCGTGATTTCCGATCCCATCGGCGAAAAGGAGCGCGAGCTCTTAGTGCAAACCGAAGGCGTCATCATCGGGCGCACCAATTTACCCATCGTCAACCAAGGGGACGCTTTGTTTCACATCGCCCACATTCGCCGTAGCGGCGGCGTCGAAAAGTTTGTCAACCAAGCGGAAAAAGAGTTTGAAGTCGATCCGTTGTTCGACGAAGACGAAATTATTTGACCCTTCCTCCGCACCTATTGCCCCTCCACCCCAAGAATCGGTACATTTCCGCCCTTGCCCCGCCGCCTAAGGGCTGGTAAACCCCCAACCAACAGATTCACTCAGTTCACCGACTTTCACGTCCAGGAGACGCATCCATGAGCGACGCACAAGACTTTCAAGTTGCCGATATCAGCCTAGCCGAATGGGGCCACAAGGACATTGACCTGTCCAACACCGAAATGCCCGGACTGGTGTCCATCCGCGAAGAGCTCAAAGCCGAGCAACCGCTGAAAGGCGCACGCATCGCCGGGTCCTTGCACATGACCATTCAAACCGCCGTGCTGATTGAAACGCTGGAAATGCTGGGCGCTGAAGTGCGCTGGGTGTCGTGCAACATTTATTCGACCCAAGACCACGCCGCCGCCGCCATCGCCGACAACGGTACCCCGGTGTTTGCCCACAAGGGCGAAACCTTGGAAGACTACTGGGACTTCACCCACCGTCTGTTCACGTGGCACGATGGCGGCTCGCCCAACATGATTTTGGACGACGGCGGCGACGCCACGTTGCTGTTGCATCTGGGCAAGGACGCGGAAAAAGACCTCTCGGTCCTCGACAAGCCCGGCACCGAAGAAGAAGAAGTCCTGTTTGCCGCGATCAAGGCACACCTTGCCAAAGACCCCCAGTGGTACACCAAGGCCGCCGCCAACATCAAAGGCGTCACCGAAGAAACCACCACCGGCGTGCACCGTTTGTACGAAATGGCGAAAAAGGGCACGCTGTTGTTCCCCGCCATCAACGTCAACGATTCCGTCACCAAATCCAAGTTTGACAACAAGTACGGCTGCCGCGAAAGCCTGGTCGATAGCATCCGCCGCGCCACCGACGTGATGATGGCGGGCAAAGTCGCCGTGGTTTGCGGTTACGGCGATGTCGGCAAAGGCTCTGCGGAAAGTCTGCGTTCGTCCGGCTGTCGCGTGCTGGTCACCGAAGTCGATCCGATCTGCGCCCTGCAGGCGTGCATGGAAGGCTTTGAGGTCGTCACCGTCGAACAAGCCCTGCCCGAAGGCGACATCTACGTCACCACCACCGGCAACGTTGACATCCTCACCGTTGAACATATGCGGGGCATGAAAGATCGTGCCATCGTCTGCAACATTGGTCACTTCGACAACGAGATCCAGGTTGCGGGCCTCAAAAACATGAAGTGGAACAACATCAAGCCGCAAGTGGACGAAATCACTTTCCCCGACGGCAACCGCATCATCTTGTTGGCCCAAGGCCGCCTTGTGAACCTGGGCTGCGCCACCGGCCACCCCAGCTTCGTCATGTCCGCAAGCTTCACCAATCAGGTTTTGGCGCAGATTGAACTGTTCAAGAACAACGCTGACGGCAAATACAAGAACGACGTTTACGTTCTGCCCAAACACCTGGACGAAAAGGTCGCCCGCTTGCACCTGGACAAATTGGGCGCAACGCTCACCAAATTGTCCCCCACACAAGCCAAATACATCGGCGTCACCGTCGAAGGCCCGTTCAAGCCCGATAGCTACCGCTACTAAACGGCCAAACATATTTTACGAAAGGGCGCTCACCGGAGCGCCCTTTTTGTTGCCCCAAAGACAACCTGGGCCTAACATCCCCCTCAAGGGATCACCCCCCTGATAATGCTGAGAAAATCCGAAGGGACATCTGTCGCACTATGGACGGTTTCACGTTCAACCAAATCTTGGCAAGCGCAGCCCCGCTTCTGGCGCTGGCGATGGCGCTGGCAGCGCTGGGGCTGATTGTGTTTGCGTTGCGTCAACGCCGCCAACTCAATCAACTGCGCCACAAGCATGAGCGGCTGTTGTCCGACGCCGAAATCAGCCATGAAATTTTGGCCACCGCGCCCGATGGCTTGTTTTTGTGGGTGGTGGCGAACAATTCCGAAGCCTGTTCGCGGCGCTTGGCGGTGCTGTTGGGGCTGCGCGATGGCGTGCGTTCCAGTTTTCGGTCGGTGATGGAATGCTTCACCGGCGACGACGCCAAGGTTTTGATGGGCGCAGCGCACCGCCTGCGCACGGCAGGAGCACCGTTTGAATGTGTGGTCACCACCAAAGACGGCGCGCGGCGATTGCTCATCGTTGGTGTGCGCGCAGGTGCCGGCGAAGTCCATGACGGCGAATCTGACGCCTCTTTGGCCGATGTTTTGTGGATGCGCGACGTTTCCGATTTGGCGCCGCCTGCCGAAGGGGCGAGCATCAGCGCGCGCGACATCATCGAAGCCATGCCTCTGCCTGCGTGGTTGCGGGGCGGCAAATTGGGTGTCCAAGCCATCAACAACGCTGCGCGGGTTTTGGGTGCAGCCCAGGCTGGACACAGCTTGGCAGAACGGGCACGGGGCGAAAAGTCGGCGCTCACCGAACGCCAGGTTCTGGACCGCGACGATGGTACATCGTGCCTTGTTGACATCACCGAAGTGCCGCTGCCGGGGGGTGGCACCTTGGGCATCGCGCAAGACATGACCTATGCCCAGCAATCCAAAGACACGTTTACCCGCCATATTCAGGCGCAAAACCAAGTGCTGGAAACCCTGACCACCGCCATCGCCATTTACGGTGCCGACCAAAAGCTCACCTTGTTCAATTCCGCGTTCGCCAAACTGTGGGACTTAAATCCCTCCTGGCTGAGCGACGAACCCGCCTACACAGATGTTCTGGAACGCTTGCGTGAACAACGGCGCTTGCCTGAAGTCGCCGACTTCAAAGCTTTCAAGGCCGAACAGACGGGCCTGTTTGGCCGCCTCGACGGGCCCCAAGAAACCTTATTGCACCTGCCCGACGGCTCCACATTGCGCTCCGTTGCCAGCCCTCATCCGCTGGGCGGCTTGATCTTCGCCTATGAAGATGTCACCGATCACTTGGATTTGGAACGCAATTACAAAACCCTGTCCGCGGTGCAGCGCGAAACCCTCGACAACCTTTATGAAGGGGTGGCGGTGTTTGGCGTTGACGGGCAAGTCAAGCTGATGAACCCGTCCTTTGCGCGGATCTGGAAACTGGCCCCGAAAAACGACGAAGTGCCGCTGCGCATGAGCGGCTTTATCAAGCACATCACCGCCTTGATCCGCCGTGACGATGGGCCGAACGGCGGTGACGGTGCGTTCGACACCATCCACCTGGCCGCCAAGTTGATGAGCCGCGATTCTGATCGTGGTCGGGTCCGCCTGACCGACGGCGGGGTTCTGGAATACGCCAAGGTGCCCCTGCCCGACGGTGCCGTGTTGCTAAGCTATCTGGACGTCACCGACAGTGCGCGGGTCGAAAACGCCCTGTTGGAACGCGCCCACGCCATGGCCGAAGCCAACGTGTTGAAATCCGAATTCATGGCCGGAATCAGTCACGAGATTCGCACCCCGCTGAATGCCATCGTCGGTTTCGCCTCAATTTTGACCGATAATCATTTTGGTGAGCTGAATGAGCGCCAGCATGAATATTCGCAAGGCATCGTCGAAAGCGCCGAAGAACTCATCGGCATCATCGACAACATGCTCGATTTGGCCTCCGTCGAGGCGGGGCTCATGACCTTGGAGCTGGACACCGTTGACGTGAACCGTTTGCTTGTGACCGCCATGAATTTGATCCGCGAACGCGCCCGGCGCAAAGACGTCGATATCGAATTCGACAGTCCCGCCGATATCGGCTGGGTGGTTGCGGATGAAAAGCGCCTCAAGCAGGTATTGTTCACATTGTTGTCCAGTGCGGTATCGAGCACACCGCCGGGGGGGCAAATTCTCTTGCAGGCGCACCGCGAAGGCGGCGACGTGGTGTTCAGCGTCACCGATGGCGGAACCGGCTTGAAAGAAAACGAAGTCCCGCCGGGCTTGGCGTTGATTGCGCGTTTTATTGAACTGCACAATGGTGAGGTCCAGCTGACCAGCCGTCCAGGGCGCGGCACCCAGGTGTCGTGTCACTTGCCCGTCGAAGTCGATGAAGACAGCCAGCGCCAGCCCGATCTGTTCAGCGGATTTATCGATCGTCCCCGCTAATTATTGAGCTAAGCTATTTATTTGATTAAATAAATAAATATCCGAAATAAGCATTTTCAATAAGATTCTTTAATTCATCTTATATACGCAACGCACATGGGACGTACAGCACCTTTACCTTACAGCCCACCCCGGCAATCAAGCGCCGCAAAATAGCCCGAAATTTCATCGATATCGCTGTCCGTCAAATGTTCAGCCTGGGCTTCCATGGTCGGATGACTTCGCGACGGCGCGTTCGCATCGGGTATTAGCCCCCGCGCAGAATCGCGGATCATGATCAACTCTCGACGCAAATAGACCTGGTGCTGTCCGGCCAAATTCGGGGTATTGGGTTCGAGGCTGATGCCGTTCTGCCCATGACATACGACGCAGCGGTTTGTTTTTGTCGGTAGGGACGGGCGAATTTCCGTTATTACCTTGGGTTTTCCACCATCGCACGGCAGGCTCGACAGGGCCTTCACAACGGAGTCAAGCAGCGCGCTTGGCACACTTTTGGCCATGCCGTCCATCGCCACATTGTTGCGATGGGGCAATTTGCTGCGAAACGCATCGAATTGATCACCCGTTTCGTTCCTGTAGAGGACCTCATCGGACGGATCGTTGCCCGTGTGTCGAAACACCTGCAACTGGCGGCGGATATAGTCTGGTTTTTGCCCCGCAATGGTGGGGTATGCCGGGCGCAAACTGACCCCGCCTTCACCGTGGCAGCGAAAACAAACATCAAGCTCACGCTGCACATCGGAGCGAAACGACGAAACCCCGACGGCTTGCGGCTCCAATTGTGCGTTCACCTGCATATCTGGGGTCGGTATATTCGGGTGTGCATCCGTCTGATTCTGCACGTACCCAAGCACGCCAAGCGTCCCGAGCACCGCAACGGCGCCGACCACCCAAAATCGTTTCTGTCTGTTCACGGGGAGATCCTTTGTTTATGGGTACCGTTATTGAGCCCTATCAGATTTAATCCCACCCGGATTTGCGCCGCGACAATCCAACTCGGTATAATATCGAGCAATGGCGTCGATATCGGCGATGGGAATGCGGGCCGTTTGGGCTTCCATAATCGGATGGCTGCGCCATGCTTCGCCTTCACGGGGCTGCGCCCCCCAGGCGGTTTCCCGGATCAGCAACAATTGGCGACGCAAATAGGCGCGCTGCTGCCCGGCCAAATTGGGCACTTGGCTTTGCGAACTGATGCCATCCACACCGTGACAGACGGTGCAGGCCTCTGCGCTGGGAGGAAGAGACGAAGTCTTGGTGTGTGGAGGCGAGGCTTTACCACCATCGCAAGGCAAGTTCGACAAGGCCGCAGCCAACGGATCAATTAAATGATCGGGAACCCCCGCCACCATGTGCTCCATCACCGGATCGGTGCGCTTGAGCGGTGTGGCCGTTCGCGGCCCGTCTCCGCCCTCGGTCGTTTCGTTGGCGCTTAAAGCGGCCAGCCTAAAGGCCTTCAGTTGGCGACGAATATAATCGGCTTTTTGTCCGGCCAGCGTAGGACGGGTGGGAATTTGACTCACCGCGCCTGCGCCGTGACACTGAAAGCACATTTGCAAAGTGTCATCGATCTGGGATTTTTCGTCGCGGACCTTTTCCGATGGGGATGGCTGAGAAGGTGCGTTTTGGGCAAGGAGCGGCGCACTCATACCAAAGACGAGTCCCAACACAACCCAAAAACGATACCTATTGTTCACGCTCATATAACGTATGCCCACATCAGCCACATCAGCCACATCTGTCAAACCGCAGTCTAGGCGCTGCCCGGCACCCCACTCGAAGTCGAATGTTCAAAATGATAAGCTTCGTTCGGATGGATATGGTCCCGCGCGCTGTGCGCCGCCAAGGCGGCTTCCGAAAAACCCATCAAAATCAGCTTCAGCTTACCCGGATAGGACACAATATCGCCCGCCCCAAAAATACCTGCACGCCCGGCGTTCATGGTGGCCGGATCAACGCTGATGTGATTGTGCTCGATGCCCAATTTCCATTCGGCTATGGGGCCGATGTTTTGCGACAAGCCAAAAAACGGCAGCAACACGTCGGCTTCCAAGACACGGTCGTTGCCGTCCAAATCCGCAACCCGCACCGCGTTCAAACCATCCGGCCCGCCTTCAAGACCCGCCAACTGATAAGGCACCACCAATTCCACATTGCCGCTTTTGGCCAAAGCTTCCATGCGCTGCACCGTTTCGGGCGCGGCGCGGAACTTTGGTCGACGATGCACGACTTTGATGCTTTCGGCGACTTCGGCAAGGGACACCGCCCAATCGACAGCCGAATCGCCACCACCCGCGATGATGACCTTTTTACCGCGGAAATCTTCGCGGCGCTTGACCAGATAATTCACGCCCAAGCCTGCCCCTAAACCTTCAAAGTCCTGAATGCCGTCCAAGGGGGGACGATTGGGACCAAACGCGCCGACGCCCGCCGCAATGATCACCGCGCCCGCATCGATGCTCACCCCTTTGGAGGTGGTGAGCTGCCAGCGTCCGTCCGGCTTACTGGCCAGCGCCGTGACCTGTTGGGACAAATGATACGTGGGGTGGAACGGGGCCGCTTGGGCCTCCAGATTGGCAATCAAATCGCCCGCCAAGATATCTGGATGGCCGGGAATGTCATAAATGGGTTTTTCCGGGTACAAGGCCGTCAATTGCCCGCCCACATCGTCCAACGCATCGATCACATGACACGACATTTTTAACATGCCGCATTCAAATACGGCAAACAGGCCCACCGGGCCCGCGCCGATCACGGCGACGTCAGTTTTCACGGGTTCCGAGGGGGCCTCAGCGGCGTCATGCGACGTAGGGGCATCTGATGAGTTGGGCATAGCCTCTCCCGATGGATGAGGGTTAAACAGGTTGTGCGAATCTTATGAGCTTTATAACAGGTTCACACTGGTCTTTAAGGGAAAAAGATTGGGCCAAAGACACCGCTCACGCTATGATACGACACCATGAGCACAGACACCGAAACCGTCATCATCGAACTGGCCGGCCTGAAGGCGACGCACGCGTTGGCAGCGCGGTTGGCGCGGGTCGCCAAAATCGGCGATGTGATCGCTCTTTCGGGTGATTTGGGGGCGGGCAAAACCGAATTCGCTCGTGCCTTTATCCGCACCCTGACCGAGCCCGACGAAGACGTACCCAGCCCGACGTTTACCCTGGTGCAGACCTACGAAGGCGAGCCATTCACCCTGTGCCATTTTGACCTCTACCGCTTGGACCACCCCGAAGACATTTTTGAACTGGGCATCGAAGACGCTTTGACGGATGCCGTTTCGCTGATCGAATGGCCGGACCGCATGGGCACCTACATCCCCCGCGACCGCTTGGATGTGCACCTCACCGTCACCAAAGGGCGTAACCACCGCCAAGCTGAACTGATCCCGCACAGCACGGATTGGTCCGAACGCTTAAGGACCTGTGGGCATGACTGATATGGACTTAAACAAAGACAATCGCGCCCAACGCATGGCCGCGTTCCTCACCGCTGCCGGGTGGGGCGATGCGAACTTAGCACCCATGTCCGCAGACGCGTCGTTTCGCCGCTACATCCGCCTCCACCTGGATGACCAGAGCACCTTGGTGATGGACGCACCACCTGCCCACGAAGATGTGCGCCCGTTTGTCCTGGTCGACACGCATTTGCGCGGGTTGGGGTTCAGCGCGCCGGATATTCTCAGCGAAGACGCTGAGAACGGTTTTTTGCTGCTGGAAGATTTTGGCGACGCCACGTTCACCAACCTGCTCAATAGCGGTGCTGACGAAGACATGCTTTACGCCCTGGCGACCGATGTTCTGATCGCCCTCCACGCCCTGGAAATCCAAGTGGTAACGCCCGAATGGCTGCCGCCTTACAATGACAAACGGCTGCGCGACGAAGCGGTTTTGTTGCTCGATTGGTTTATGCCCGCCCAAGGTCTCGACGTCTCCATCGACGCCCGCAGCGCCTTTGAACGCATTTGGCTGGACCTGTTTGCCCATGTGCATGTCGGCCCCCGGACCCTGGTTTTGCGCGATTTCCATGTGGATAACTTGATGCATTTGCCCGACCGTCCCGGCGTTAAAGCGTGCGGATTGCTGGATTTTCAAGACGCGCTGGCCGGGCACCCGGCTTATGATTTGATGAGCCTATTGCAAGACGCCCGGCGCGACATCGAGCCCGCCCTGCAAGCGCGCATGCTGGAACGCTACACCGACGCGCTCAACATTCACGGCCCAGCACGCACAGAATTTGAACGCGCTTACGCCATCTTGGCCGCCCAACGCCACGCCAAGGTCATCGGCATCTTCACCCGTTTGGACCGCCGCGATGCCAAGCCCCACTACCTCAATCACATCGCCCGGCTGTGGCGGTTGCTGGAACAAGCCCTCACCCATCCAGCCCTGAATGAGATGAAAGCGTGGATGGATGCGCACATTCCCGCCGCCAAACGCCACGCCCCGGACGCCGCCTCATGAATCCATCGTCTGCTATGATTTTGGCCGCGGGGCTGGGCACGCGCATGCGCCCGTTGACCGACACCCGCCCCAAACCGCTGATCCAAGTGGCCGGAAGGACCCTCATCGATTGGGCCTTGGCGCGCATTGCGGACGCGGGCGTCGCCCATGCGGTGGTCAACATCCATTATTTAGGCCATCAAATCAAAGCGCATCTCAAAGACCGCACCCACCCCACCGTTCAGTTTACCGCCGAAGACCCGGTGCTGGAAACCGGTGGCGGCATTGAAAATGCTTTGAAATTGCTCGGACTGGAGCCCTTTTTTGCCTGCAATTCCGACGGCTTGTGGTTAGACGGCCCCCAAAACGCCCTAACCCGTTTGGCCGAGGCGTGGAATGACGGGACCATGGACGGGCTGTTGCTGCTCCACAATCCAGATCGCGCCATGGGCTACGACGGCCCCGGTGACTTTACCATAGCGAACAATGGACTATTGACGCGGCGACAAAATAGCGATGCCAAGGCTTACGTTTTTACCGGTGTGCAGTTGCTTCACCCGCGCCTGTTTGAGGGCGCACCGGGCGGCGCCTATTCGCTGAACGTGCTCTATAACCGCGCCTTGGCAACGAACCGTTTGTATGGGCTGGTGCACGACGGTGAATGGTTTCACGTCGGCACCCCCGAAGCGCGCGACGACACCGAAGCCTGGCTGGTTGAGCATGGCCACCAGCACGGACGGGATGTACGCCGATGAGCGGGGCCAAGGTTTACACCATCGCGTCTGACAAATCGTTTGTCGACGAACTGGCCAAGGGCATCCTCAATCAAGTCGGCACGGCCCCGGAAGCTTTAGCCCAGGTGCGGGTGTTGCTGCCGACCCGGCGAGCCTGTCGGGCCTTGCGCGATGCGTTTTTGCGCGTATCGAACGGTGCACCCATGCTGTTGCCGCAAATGCTGCCGTTGGGCGATGTGGACGAAGAAGATCTGGCCCTGGAGCATGCCAACCTCTCTACTGCGGGCATCGAAGAGGCGCTGGCCTTGCCGCCCGCCATTTCCGCCACCAAGCGCATCGTTTTGCTGGCCCGCTTGGTGATGGCCAAGGATGCAGATACCACCCCCGACCAAGCCGTGCGCTTGGCAGGTGAGCTGGCGCAGCTGGTCGACCAAGTGCACACCGAAGGCTTGGATTTGAGCCGCTTGGCCGACTTGGTGGTGCGTGACGATTTGTCGAAGCACTGGCAAAAGACCGTCGATTTTTTGGAGATTCTCGGCACCTTGTGGCCGGCATTGTTGGAGCAGATGGGGCACATCGACCCAGCCCAGCGGCGCGATGCGTTGCTGCGCGCGCGCGCCCAAACGTGGCAATTGAACCCGCCACAAACGCCGATCATCGCCGCAGGGTCCACCGGCACCATTCCCGCCACGGCGGAACTGTTACAAGTCGTCGCAAACTTGCCCTTAGGCGCGCTGGTTTTGCCGGGCTTGGACCAACACACGGATGATGACGTGTGGGCAAATTTGGACGCCACCCATCCCCAATACGGAATGGCGCAGTTGCTGCACAAAATCGGTTTGGAGCGCGCCCAGGTTTTGCCCTGGAACAAGGCCCCAGACCAAGCCCAAGACCAAGCCCAAGCCCAAGACCCCATTCATCCACGCACCGCATTGCTGCACATGGCTCTGGCCCCCGCCGAAGCCACCCACCTGTGGCAAAGTACTGAGCCCGTTTCTCCCCAAGCGCTCCAAGGCGTGGTGCGTCTGGACGCGCCGACCCCGCGCGAAGAAGCCACCGCCATCGCACTGATTTTACGCCGCACCTTGCAAGAGCCCTTTAAGACCGCCGCGCTGATCACGCCAGACCGGTCCTTGGCGCGCCGGGTTGCGGTGGAACTGGGTCGCTGGGGCGTGGAGGTGGACGATTCTGCCGGAACGCCCTTGGACCAAACACCACCCGGAGCCTTTTTCAATCTTTTGGCCGACATGGCAGCGGGCGGATTTCAGCCCGTCGATTTGCTCGCATGCCTGAAGCATCCCTTAGCTTCAGGCGAGGCCGTGGGGCTTGACGCGACAGGTTTACGCAGCGCCGTGCGGGCCTTGGAAATTGCTTTGCTGCGTGGCCCAAGACCGGGTGCGGGGTTAAAGGGCCTGGAGGATTTGCACCGGGTGTTTTTGCACGACGAACGCGCTGGCCAACGCTTTGCCCGCCACGGCTTGGCGCAAAAAGACATCCGCACCGTCATCCAATTGCTGCGCGAAACAGTCGAGCCTTTTGCCCAGGCGTTGCAAACCCCCCATACGGATGCCGCTCATCTTTTGCGCTTACACACGGATTGCGCCGTGAAGCTGGCCCAAGGACCGGAGCG
Organism: Magnetovibrio blakemorei; assembly: GCF_001746755.1. GTDB lineage: Bacteria > Pseudomonadota > Alphaproteobacteria > Rhodospirillales > Magnetovibrionaceae > Magnetovibrio > Magnetovibrio blakemorei. The sequence continues at coordinate 233,529 of NZ_MCGG01000008.1, forward strand.
CAGCTTGTGGGCCACTGAGGCGGGCGAAGCGCTGAGCAGCTTTGTCGCCGAGGCGTTTGAGGCCTTGGCCGCACTCGATCCCCTGCCCGGCGATCTTTATCCCGCGCTCATCCAAGCCCTGATGGCGGGCCGAGCGGTGCGTCCGCGGTATGCCCGCCATCCCCGTGTGTTCATTTGGGGGCCTTTGGAAGCGCGTCTGCAACACGCCGACCATGTCGTGTTGGGCGGTCTTAACGAGGGCTCCTGGCCGCCCGAAACTGACGCCAGCCCATGGATGAGCCGCCCCATGATGCGCCAGTTCGGTTTGCCCTTGCCGGAACGCCGCATCGGTCTCAGTGCGCATGATTTTGTCCAAGCGTTCAGCGCGTCGAAAATCTATTTGACCCGCTCCGAACGGTCCGGCGGCAGCCCCCAAGTGCCGTCGCGTTGGCTGGTTCGCCTAAAAACCTTGCTCGCCAATGACGAAGCTTTGCGCGAACCCTTAGATGAAAACTGGCTGGCGTGGGCCGATGATCTCACCCGATCCGGCGATGCGGCCGAACCTATCAAGCCGCCGAAGCCAAAGCCCCCCGTCACGGCGCGGCCCATGCGCCTGTCGGTCACCCAAGTGGAAACCTGGATTCGCGACCCTTACGCCATTTATGCGCGGAAGATTTTGCGCCTGGAGCCGCTGGACGATATTGAAGCCGACCCCGGTGCGGCGGACCGCGGCATCGTTGTGCACAAAGCCTTGGAACGTTTCATCAAGGCCCACATGGAGGCCCTGCCCGAAGACGATGATATGGCCGAGGCGGAGTTGATGGAGATCGGCAAACAGGTGTTTGACGAATACATCGCCAACCCCGGCGTCCGCGCCTTTTGGTGGCCGCGCTTCAAACGTATTGCCGCTTGGTTCATTGGCTTTGAACGCCAGCGCCGCGCGGCCGGGTTTGTCCCCGTTCTCATTGAACAAAACGGTCAGATTGACATCGACGGCCTGACCGGGCCGTTCACGCTGACGTGTCAGGCTGACCGTATTGACCGGGACGCCGCGGGCGGGCTTAGCCTTATCGATTACAAAACCGGGCAACCACCCACCACCCCGCAGGTCGCCAGCGGCCTCACCCCACAATTGCCCTTGGAAGCGGTGATCGCCCAGGGCGGGGGGTTTCAAGATCTCAAAGGCAACGCCGACATTTCCGGTCTGCTGTATGTGCGCCTGTCCGGTGGACGGGTGGCGGGCGAGCAAAAGCCCATCAAGCTGGACGGCAACCAAGCCACCCAAGACGCCTATGAACGTCTGGTGCAGATGGTTCACAAATATGGCGACGCCGAAACGCCCTACCTGTCGCACCCCCGGCCCATGTTCCAAAGCCGCTTTGGTGATTTTAATCATCTGGCCCGGGTCAAGGAATGGTCGGCGGGCGGCGAAGATGGAGGCGACGCATGAGTGGTTTTAAACGCACCGCCGGTCAATACGCCGCCGCCCAACCCGGTGGCTCCGTGTGGGTGTCGGCCAACGCGGGCACCGGCAAGACCCGGGTGTTGGTGGATCGCATCGCCCGGTTGCTGCTGGACGGTGCACCGCCGCAAAAAATCTTGTGCCTGACGTTCACCAAAACCGCCGCCGCGGAAATGGCGGAACGCATCAACACCCAGTTGGGCGCGTGGGCCTTGATGGACGACCAAGCGCTGGGCGGAGACCTGCGCTTGTTGACCCAAGCCGAGCCCGACGAAACCACCCTGCAAACCGCGCGACGCTTGTTCGCCCGCGTGCTTGACGTGCCGGGGGGCCTGAAAATTCGCACCATCCATTCGTTTTGCGAAAGCTTGATTGCCCGCTTTCCCATCGAAGCCGGGGTCGCGCCGCATTTTTCCGTCATTGATGAACGCACCACCGCCGAGCTGTTGTTTGAAGCCCGCGAACGGATGCTGGAACGCACCGTTTTAGAGCCCGCCAGCGCCCTGGCCCAGGCCATCGAAGCGATTGCCGAACACGTGGGCGAAGACGATTTTTCCAGCCTGATGCAAAGCCTCGCCAACAACAGAGCCAAGCTGGCCGACGCTCTTGAAGATTATGCCCGCCAAGGCGGCATCGGTCCTGCTGTGACCAAATTGGTGGGACTGCAAGCGGACGAAACCTCCGTCCAAGCCATCGAAGCCGCCATCGACAGGTCCTTGAACGAAGTTGGACTGATGGGAGCAGCCAATGCGTTAAGCAAAGGTGCCAAGACCAGCCAAGACTTTGCCGTCAAGTTGCGCGCCTACATCAAAAACCCGGATCGCGCCCAGCACTTTCAAAGCGACTACGCGCCGCTGTTCGTCACCCAAGCGGGCGAGGCGCGCAAGAAGCTCACCACCAAAGGGGCGGAAGCGGCGGAAGATACTTTGGCCGCTGAGCAAGCCCGCGTTTTGGCCGCGCTGGACAAGCTGAAAGCCCGTGCCACGGCAGACGCCACCGGGCACCTGCTGGTCGTCGGCCACGCCATGCTGGAGGCTTATGAGCGCTTAAAAAGAGTGCGCGCGCATCTAGATTACGACGACTTGATCGACAAAGCCCGCGCCTTGTTGATGGTCGACGGAGGCATCAGTTGGGTGCACTTCAAACTGGACGGCGGCATCGATCATATCTTGGTCGATGAAAGCCAAGACACCAGCCCCGCCCAATGGGACATCGTCAAACGCATCGCGGCAGAATTTTATGCGGGCGCGGGGGTGCACGAAGAACACGCGGATTCCCCGCAACCCAAACCGCGCACGGTGTTTGCGGTGGGCGACGAAAAACAATCCATCTATTCGTTCCAAGGGGCCGACCCCCACGAATTCGGGCGCATGCAGGCACACTTTGAATCTCGGGTGAAAAACGCTGGCGGACAGTTTTCCGCAATTCCCTTGATCACATCTTTTCGCACCACCCGCGCGGTGCTGCAAGTCGTCGACCGGGTGTTCGCCAACCCAGAGGCCGCCGACGGTCTGACCTTTGCGGGCGAACGGGTGGCACATGATTCTCACCGCCGGGGCGAAGCCGGTTTGGTCGAAGTATGGCCCACCCACAAGCCGCTGGAAAAGACGACCTCTGAACCCTGGGACGTGCCCGTTGATTACGTCAGTGAAGAACGGGCCGAAATGCGTCTGGCACGTCAGATTGCCGACACGATTAAACACTGGATCGCCAGCGAAACCATCCTCACGTCTCAAGACCGTCCCATCCAGGCGGGCGATATTTTGATTTTGGTGCGCCGCCGGGCGCGTTTTGCCGAAGAAATGGTACGCCAATTGAAAAGCAACTCCATCCCCGTCGCGGGGGCGGATCGCATGGTGTTGACGGAACAAATGGCGGTGATGGATTTGCTGTCCGCCGGGCGGTTCTCGGTGCTGCCCGAAGACGATTTGAGCTTGGCCGAAGTTCTCAAAAGCCCCCTGGTGGGTCTCAGTGAAGAAGACCTGTTCACCCTGGCTCACCCCCGTCGCGGCAACCTGTGGGCAGAACTCAAACACCGCCGGCACGAATTGCCCAGTTTCACCCACGCCCATAGCGTGCTGTCCAACTTGCTGGCGCGCGCCGACTTCATGCCGCCATATGAGTTTTATGCAGGCCTTTTGCGCGATGGTGGACGCTTGGCGTTGACGCGCCGCTTGGGCGTGGACGCCGAAGACCCGATTGATGAGTTCCTCAGCCTGGCGCTGGATTTTGAACGCACCCACACGCCGTCTTTGCAAGGTTTTTTGCATTGGCTCACCGCCAGCGCCCAACAAATCAAACGCGACATGGACGTGCAAGGCGATCAGGTGCGGGTGATGACCGTGCACGGAGCCAAGGGCCTGGAAGCGGGCATCGTCTTTTTGACCGACACCTGCACCAAACCCGATGGCCGCCAAGACGGACCCATTCAGTGGTTGGGCGGCAAAGATGCGGATACCCCCGCGGGGGTGTTGTGGGCTCCGTACAAAGATGCCCGCTGCCAAGTGTTTCAAGACCAAACCGACGCGGAACGCGCTGAACGTGAACGCGAATACCGTCGCTTGCTTTACGTCGCCATGACCCGCGCCAAGGACCGTTTGTACATCACCGGGTTTGAAGACAGCCGCGGGCGAACTGAGGGATGTTGGTACAATCTCATCCAACCCGTCGTGGCCGACGTCGGAACGGAAATTCCCTTTGGCGATGGCGAAATCGCTTGGCGTTATGAAACACCCCAAGAGGTCGAGGCGAAAAAACCCGCTTTGGCCAAACCGACACGCCTGGACACACGACTGCCCGATTGGGCCCATACCCCGGCCCCCTTGGAAGACAGCCCGCCCAAACCGCTGACGCCGTCGCGCCCCGAACCCGAAGCGCCGCCCGCGTTGGGACCCTTTGCGGGCGACAATGCGGATCGTTTTAAACGCGGTTTGCTGGTGCACAAATTGCTGGAGATTCTCCCCAACCTGGCCCCGGCAAAACGCGCGTCAGCGGCCAGGGCGTGGCTGGCGCGCCCGGCCCATGACCTCGACCCGGCGCTGCAAGGCGATATTTTGACGGAAACCTTGGCGGTTTTGGAAAACCCCGAATTTGCCCCGCTTTTTGGTCCTGACAGCTTGGCCGAAGTCAGCCTGTCGGGCGTCATCGATGCCCAGGTGGTGTCGGCGCGCTTGGATCGTTTGCTGGTGCGCGAGCATGACGTTTTGGTGATTGATTACAAAACCAACCGCCCCGCGCCCAAGGACCCGGCCCTGGTGGCGCCCCAGTATCTGGGGCAAATGGCCGGTTACCGTACGCTGTTGGCGCGAATCTACCCGAACAAACAGATTCGCTGCCTGTTGCTGTGGACCGACGGCCCCCATGTGATGGAACTGCCGCCAGAGCCAGATGCCAAATGCCCCCCAAATTGAAGGCTTTTGCACCCTTGGTCCATTTGCCCATTCCGGATTGCTTGACGCTTGGCCTTCGCCCACTTAGATTTGGGACAACGATTTAACCCTTCATGATTTTTCAGGATCCCATCACATGAAAGAGATCACCGACGACACTTTTGACGCCGAAGTCCTTCAATCGACCACCCCTGTGCTGGTCGATTTCTGGGCGGAATGGTGCGGTCCGTGCAAGCAGATCGCCCCCGCGCTGGAAGCCATCTCTGAAGAATTGGGCGAGCAACTCGTCATCGCCAAGCTCAACATCGACAACAACCCCAAAGCGCCGACCAAATACGGCGTGCGCGGTATTCCGACCTTGATCATGTTCAAAAACGGCCAGCCCGCCTCGGTTAAAATCGGTGCCTTGCCGAAGAACAAACTGCAAGAATGGATCCAAAGCTCGCTCTAATCCGCCTTTTGGATGGATGCAGAGCCTTCCTGGGATCAAAAATCAAAATGGAGCCGCCCCAAGGGCCGGCTCCATTTTTTTGCTTTTATCACAGGGGACAGGCGGCTTACGCCAACGTTGGATTTTGCCCCGGATCGGTCGTGTCTGGGACGGTTCTTTCCGGTGGGAACGTGACCGTCACCGTTGTTCCTGTTCCCAGTTCACTTGAAATTTCCAAATCACCCCCATGAAGTTTCATAAGGGATTTACAGATGGTAAGACCCAAACCTGTACCCTCCTGAGGGGAATCGAAAGCATCGCCGATTTGCTCAAAAGGCATAATAATCCGGCTCAGGTGTTCCTGAGCAATGCCACGGCCATTATCGGAAACCTTCACAACATGTCTTCCCGCCCCGTCCAGCTCAGACGTAAAATCGACATGACCGCCCATATTGGTAAATTTGATGGCATTGTTCAGGAGGTTGATGAGCACCTGCACGACCCGTCTTTCATCGCACAAGAGGCCAGGAAGATGATCCGGCACGTCGATAGACAGGGTTATACCCTTTTGATCAGCGAGAGGCCGGACGCGTTGCAAACTGGTTTCCATCATGAGCCGAACCTCAATGATCCGTTCGGACAACTCCTCCTTTTTCGCTTCAATTTTCGAAATATCCAAAATATCGTTAATCAAATTGAGCAGATGATTTCCACAATTGTATATATCGAGGGCGTACTCTTCGTGTTTTGCATTGTTTAATTTTCCCAAGATACCCTTCGACAGGATTTCTGAATATCCAATGATCGCATTCAATGGCGTTCGCAGTTCATGGCTCATATTCGCCAAAAATACGGACTTCGCTTTGCTTGCTGCATTCGCTTTCATCGAAGCATCTGAGAGTTCCCGCTCATGTATTTTGCGAGCGTTACTCCATTTATCAAACTCGACAAACGTTATGCGAAAAGACATGGCCATCATGCCCCCGATCAAGACCACAAATCCGATCACAATGTACAGGCCGAGCTTGTGGCCCTTACTGACTTGGCTGGAAATATTACTGGAGATTTCCAGAACCCCCCGAACATCTCCCAAGTGCCAGTCTTTTTTCGGACTTAGGGGATGAGAGTTATGACAATCGATACAAACTTGACTGGTCATTCTATCCGCCACGGCTAAGCGAACGACTTCCTGACCATTCATTTTTGTATGCTGAACATATGGGGTATTGGGGTTTTGTGTGAGCGCAAGCCAGGCCGCCTGACCATAAGCATCGAGCTGTCGATCCTTGCGGTTTTCAAATGGAAAGGGACTGTAAAATTTAAGTTGGACTTGGCTATCTTTGAGAAGTTCACCCATATCAAAGATCAAACTCGCGGGCAGAGGGATTGCATTCGCTATGGTTTTATGTCCGTGGTCAACGATGAGATTGCCATCGCTGTTGAGCACTTTATTGACAACATTATCGGTATAATAGGTTCGAAGCGTCAGAAAATTACGAGCCACCTGTTCGGCCGCAAGTGCCGCTTGCTCTTCTGCGCTCTTCTCAACATAGTAAGGTACAAAAAACCATGCCAATAACGCAACGATGACCACACTAAGAAGCTGCATGGGGAGCAATTGCAAAGCGAGGTTTTTTGTTTTTTTGTCAACAATATCTGACATTACACTCTACCATGTTCCCCTATTGCGGATATCAGGCTTGAGCGCATCAGCAAAAAAATGCCCACGGAAACGCCATGATGACCTGATCAACACTCACTCAGCTTTCCGCAGTCCCACAATACTATTTATGAATTTTTTAACGTAGAACAAGAAATTTAAATCATACAAAACAGCCTCTGGCGCGACACTATACCCGCGTATGCATAGGATGCATTGATACGTGTCAACTGTCGATTACCCAAATTACGCAGTCCAACGCTTAAGACCGTGCCCCGACCAGCAGCACGACCACCGATCAAACACCCATATGATCAGCTGCGTTGAAGTAAGGGAGGTTGTCGTGTGAGGAGCAGCCGAGCATGGCGAGCCTTTCGGTGATCTTAATGGCCTTTTGGTACTTGCGTTCGTTTTCGGCGGACGTGTGGGTTTGAAAGGCCGTTCCGCACAGGGAAATGCCGTAATGGGCAGGCAAGGAGCGAATTTGTTTGCCGGCCAGCAGGCCATCGGCGATAAGCGTCAATTCAAAATCTTCTTGTTTTTTGATCCAGAACTTATGTTTCACAAGATACTTACGGATCTGCGTTTCTGTGGCGAGGGCAGCATCCCAATATTCCGATTCCGAATGGGTCTCTGCGCCAGATACTTCGGCAAAAGCCATGCAGAAGGTGAGAAACACGCGCTCTTTGTCGGTGGCGGATTTCCAAGCCATCCCGCCCAGGCTTTCCCAAACCGACAGGTTCATCTCGCCGTAAACCTTGGGTGCCCTGTCAAAGAACAGCTGATGCAGCCCCCCTTCGTTCAGGGAGCTGTCCAGTTTCTGCTCTTTGTAGATATCGGTGGCCGCATAGGTGCCGCAGACCGGACAGGTGTCGTTTTCGTAGGCATTTTTTTTATAAATGTGTGAGCAGCGCGATTTGTTCGCCAAGACATTTTTGCACAGCAAATAGGTGTCGTGAACGTCCTCGCCATCATGTTGTCGACCGATCCAGTTGAACCGGTTCAAATACTTCATATGAGAACGCCGTGTGCTCCACAGGCTCCATTCCAGTTTTTCAACAGGACCGAATGTGCTCCAGTTGGAGCTCACATCGATGACGATGCATTTGTCCTTGCCCGGTGCCGAGCGCAATCCACGGCCCACGGACTGCCCCCACAGCACCTTTGACAAGGTCGGGCGAAGATGGACGATGATGTTGCAAAATGGGTTATCCCAGCCCTCGGCGAGCACACCCACCGAGACCATGGCCTCAATCTCACCGCGCTCATGACGGGCCAAAAGAAGCATGCGCTCTTTGATGGAGGTCCCAGCGGTGATGATTGCGGCCTTGATGCCGAATTCCTGGATTTTTTCCAACGTGGCTTCCGCAACGCTGATGTCGGCACAGAACCAGGCCGAGATCGGTTTGCCCGAAACCTTCAAACGCTCTTCGTTATAGCTCCACGTCGCATAGTCGATCATCGATGAGCGAATGATCGCAGGCGCCAGTTTGGTAACCGGAAAGTCCCCTGAACTGATGTCGATGCCGTCCAACTCCAAATCGTGCACAAAATGAGCCCGATAGACCGGTTGCACCAACACGCCTTCTTCAATCAAGTCTTCGATGTTGGCGCAGTCGATGATGGTATCAAAGGCCAAATTCAGCTGGTCACGCTGATCATTCGTAATGCGTTCAGGCGAGGCCGTCAGACCGATGAAGTGGGCATCGGGTTTGGCCTTTTCGTTAAAGGTATCGATGATCCGTTTATACGCCCGTCCATTGGGCGAGACGCGGTGCGCCTCGTCGACAATGATAAGGTCGGCCTTGGTGATCGCGTCTGCCAACATTTCCTTGGCGCGCATATTGGTCGAGAGCAAAATATCGTAGCCTTCAAAAGCATGACCCGTATCCGACGCCACCAACTTGCGCACAGCGTGTTTTTTGCTCAAGGCCTGTTCGAGTTGCTCTAACAGAACCAGGCGGTGGCACAGCACCACAATCTTCTGGTCCTTATAAAACCGCTCAACGATCTCGCTGGCCAGCACTGTCTTGCCGGCACCCGTGGGTGCTTTCAGAATAAATTTGCGGTGCTGGCGAATGATCGACGGAAAGCTGTCGATGATTTTTTGTTGCCATTTTCTGAGATGCATTCAAAGCCTATCAAAGAAGAAAGGACCGCACCCGCTAACGGGGGCACGGACAATGTGTGTGAGCTGTAAATGCAGCCTGATATTGCATCGTATGCGAAGAGACAAACGACAAACGGTCATCTTATACTGATAATAAGCCCTGATGCACAGTGTTGATTATCATATGAGGTCAAACGATTACGACGGCCCAAGCACGGCGCTGATGCTTTCCACCACCTGCTTTAGGTCAATGGGTTTGGTCAGGTAGGCGTCAAAACCTGCGGCCAGTCCACGTTCGATATCGGCACTCATGGCGTCGGCGCTGATGGCGATCACGGGGATGGTGGCGATGTTGCCATTGGCGCGTATACGCTTTAACGCCTCAAATCCATCAATGCCCGGCAGATGTACGTCCATCAAAATCACATCGGGATGGTGGACCTCGGCCATCTCCACACCCAGCTCGCCGGTGTGTGCGCTGATCAGGTGGGCATCGTTGAGCATCGGAATCACATGTTCCATCAAGCGCAGATTGTCGGGGTTGTCTTCGACATAAAGCACCTTGTGTTGGCCGCTGGGCAACTGCGGTAAACTGTTGCCGGTCAGATCAATAACGGGAACATCCAACACGGTTTCGACGCTGGGCAGATCGACCCAAAACTTTGACCCTTTTCCCAACTCACTTTCAAAGCCCAACTTGCCGCCCATCAGCTGAGTCAACTTGCGCGATATGGTTAGGCCGATGCCGGTCCCTTCAATATCGGTGCATTCCGCACCCAAGCGCGAAAAGGGCTCAAACATTTCTTCTTGTTTGGCTATGTCGATGCCGGGGCCGTCGTCAATCACGCAACAGCGCACCATGCCTTTCTCTTCGTGTGTGATCAACAATTCAACCGAACCGCCGTGCACATTGTACTTCACGGCATTGGACAGCAAATTCAGCAGCACTTGACGAAACCGCATGCGGTCGGCAACAACAGTGACCTGGCCGGGTGCTGGAATGTCGGCGCTCAGCTCCAGTCCGCGCCGTGCAGCCAGCGGAGAAATATAAGCAATGCAGTCTTCGCCGACTTCGTGAATATCCAGCGTTTCAACGCTCAAGTTCACCCGCCCCGCTTCGATGCGTGACAGGTCCAGAACCTCGTTGATCAGTTCCAGCAAATGGTTGCCCGCTTTGATGATTTGCTCGACATGATCGGCCTGAACGGGATGCAACGGAACTTTCGGATTGTATTGCATCAACTGCGCAAAACCCAAAACCGCGTTCATCGGCGTGCGCAATTCATGGCTCATGGACGACAAGAACTCGGTCTTGGCTCTGTTAGCGCTTTCCGCTTGTTCTTTAGCCTGCTCCAGTTGCTCTTGTGTTTCCGCTCGCGCGCGGCGACTTTGTACCGCATCGATCATCTGCGCCGCTGCCGTAATCACCGGCTCCAGCGCCGTCAGCAATTCAATGTCATAGCCCTTGGACCGATTTGCGAGGCAAAAAATACCCCCTATCTGATCCCCGATGTACAGCGGGACACCCATAAAAGCCTTTATATTCGGCCTCTCCTTCGGCAGACCCTCACAACGAAGATCAAAGTTTGCGTCATTTGAAAGAATCGGTTCTCCGCTGTTGACGATGTACCCCAAGACGGTTTTCGGATCATGGCATTGCAGATTGAGGTCTCCTTGGCCTGCCTTGAGCAGCGCCCTTTTGGCCTGATCTGTGATCGCAAATATTTTGAGATACGGCGCATCGTCTTCAGGGACCACCAGCTCACCGATAAATCCAAACGAGCTGTCCGTCAGTTCGATGATGATCTGCAGCATTTGATCAAAAATATCTCGCGGTTGGCGATTGGCGATGAACAAACCTTGGACCTTGGACACCGCGTTGAGGACCGCTGTTTTTTGTCGCAGAACCACTTCCATCTTATGGGTTTCGCTGTATTCGCTACGGACTTCTTTATTTTCTTGCGCCAACTGTTCCAACACGGCGGCGTATTGTTCGCGCAACTCTAAACTTTGCATCAATTCATCTCGATGGCGCTTCACAAAGTAGACCGACAGCACCCACAACAACGCCGCCGCAGTCGCAACGGCGCCATGCAGATCACCACCAATTTGCACACTGCGGGTTAAAAAAAGCCCCATAACGGGAACGATAAAAGCCAGAAAAACAGAGGGCACGGGATACAAATAGCTCATCGCACCGGTGGTGATGATGACAAAGATCATCGCCAGAAACAATTGATGGTCGAGCGGAATTTCCGCTAAAAATACCCATGCCGCACCGCCCCACGCCAACCCCGTGAGGAAGGCCGTCATCATCATCAGCAACCACCAGGGCCGGATGTTTGCGGCACGGGGAGCTGCGGCGGTAAACTTTGTGTTGGCCCAAATGCGCACGGCAAAGACCAGCGCCAAGGCCCCGCCCCACACCACCAACTGCGTGGCCTCCACAACATGCGACAACATATAAGCAAGTACAGCAGCGAGAACGACGTGAACGCTCACCGCAGATACGGTTCCTTTATAAAGTGATGTAATCAATTGAGCCTGAATTTCCGCGCGTGTTTCCTCGGTCGGAACTGTCATTGGGCCTCCTTCAATTCCTTCCTGCTTTTCAGGCTTTAATTTTAGCAAATTTCCCAAGTATGACCCAGTTATTTTTACAGTACATTTTAGTATAATATAGTTCTAATATATTACTGCACTGCTCAGGTACTGCTTTCAATGCAAGAGAGCCGACTTAGGAGTTGTCTTTGAGAACGTGCCCGGCCAGATACAGCGACCCGCATATCAAGACCCGGGCGGGCGGACTGCCTGGGACTTGCTCAGCGGCGATGGAGGCGACGGCATCATTCACCGAAGCGGCGGTTTTGGCGTTCATATTGAGACTCGCCGCCACCTTGGCGCCTTCGACAGCCGCCAGGGTGTTTTCTTGGTCGGGAATATCGACACAGCGCACTCCCTTAACTTTGCCTTCCAAGGGCTTGAGAAACGCCAGCGGTGGGCGTTGGTTCAACGCGCCAAACACCAGCCACAAATCTTGCCCGCGCCACTGGCGGGTGTGCTGGGCCAGCATTTCCGCCGCCGCTTTGTTGTGTCCACCATCCAGCCACAGCTCCCACTGGGGCGGGAGGGCTTGCACCAGCGGTCCTTGGGTCAAGTGCTGCATACGTCCAGGCCAGCGCACCGCCTTGAGCCCCAGCGATATGGCGGCATCTGAAATGTCAAAATCCGGGGCCAAGGCTTCTGCGCAGGCCATCGCCAAGGCGGCGTTGTGCATCTGGTGGCGCCCCAGCAAGTGCGGCGTCGGAAAGGCCCGTTCGACTTCCCCTTGCACGCCGTGACCTTTGTAGAGCATGCCGCTGTCCGCTTGAGAGCGGCGCCCCCCTTTAGAGCGGGCAAACCAATCAGCCCCTTCCCAAATCAACTTGGCGCCGACCTCTTTGGCTTTTTTCTTCAACACCTTATCGGCGGCGCGACTGCCCTGAGCGGCGACAATGCACGCCACGCCCGGTTTCAAGATGCCCGCTTTTTCCGCGACGATTTCTTCCAGAGTTTCGCCCAGAAAATGCTGATGGTCCAGCGACACCGGGGTGATGCAGGTCAAGCGCGGCTGATCCAAAACGTTGGTTGCATCCAAGCGCCCGCCCAACCCGGTTTCCAAAATAACGATGTCCGCCGCCACCCTGGAAAAGGCCAAGAACGCCGCCGCCGTGGTGATTTCAAAAAAGGTGATGGGCAGACCCGCGTTGGCCTGTTCGCACGCTTCCAACACGGCGTTCAAGGCATCGTCATCAATAATCTGTCCGGCCACGCGGATGCGTTCGTTAAAAGACACCAAGTGCGGTGATGTGTAGACATGCACCTTAAGCCCCGCCGCCTCGCAGAACGCCCGCAAAAATGCGGCGGTCGAACCTTTGCCGTTGGTGCCCGCAATGTGCACCACCGGGGGCAGTTTCTGTTCCGGATGATCGAGAGCGCCTAACAAACGCTCTACGCGTTCGAGGCTCAGGTCGATGGATTTGGGGTGCAGCGCCATCAAGCGCGCGAGGATGTCATCGGTGCTCATGATGGGCCTTTATATGTGAGGTCACGTCGGGTCGTTCAAGCCCACAAACTGTTGGGACGGAAAAATGCGGAGGACGCTATTTTCGACCATCCCCTTCGGGTGGACGCGCGCCGTGGGGAATGGGCGCATCGACGATCGATTTGCCGAACTTGGCATCGGGCATAACCACCGGCTCAGCGAGCAGTTCCACCACGTCCGCCGGAGCGCCTGTGTTGCGCAACAAAGACAGCACGCGAATGATGGTTGAGCGTAAATTTTTGCGTTCCACCACCATGTCGACCATGCCGTGGTCGAGCAGATATTCAGCGGTTTGGAAGTCGGCGGGCAGTTGCTCGCGAATGGTTTGTTCAATCACGCGCCGTCCGGCAAAGCCGATCACGCAACCCGGTTCTGCAATCGCCACGTCGCCCAACATGGCAAACGAGGCCGACACGCCCCCGGTGGTGGGATCGGTCAACAGCACCAGATAGGGCAGACCTTTTTCTTTGACTTCCTCCACCGCAATGGTGGTGCGGGCCATTTGCATCAGCGACAAAATGCCTTCTTGCATACGCGCGCCGCCGGATGCGGGAATGATGATCAGCGAGGCGTCCTGGACCTGAGCCAGACGCGACGCGGTCAAGATGCCTTCCCCCACCGCCGTGCCCATGGAGCCGCCCATAAAGGCAAAGTTAAACGCGGCGATGACAACATTTTGCCCGCCCATTTTGCCGTGCGCGACGATCAGCGCGTCTTCTTCCGAGGTTTTCGATTGGGATTCTTTCAAACGATCCGAATAACGTTTGATGTCTTTGAATTTCAGCGGATCGGTGACCGGAGAGGTGAAGCGCGCGGTTTTGTAGGCACCGCCGTCAAACAACAGCTCTAAGCGTTTGCCCACACCAATGCGCATGTGATGGCCGCAATGCTGACAGACGTTGAGCTTTGCTTCCAAGTCACGGTGAAAGATCATCTGCTGACAGCTGGGGCATTGATGCCACAGGTTTTCGGGGATGTCTTTGCCCCCACCAACCAATTCTTTGAGCTTCGGCCTGACGAAATCTTTGAGCCAGTTCATGCGTGATCCTTTATTTGTTGCCTTTGCGGACACCGTCCGCAAGCTCTGTGACAAAGCCTAACACTTCTTTGACCAAACCCGGCTTGGCCTTGCCGCCCGCATCCAAGTTGTCGCGGATGCGATTGACCAGGGCCGAACCCACAACGGCGGCATCGGCAACCGCTGCGACATCGCCGGCAGCCTGGGCCGTGGTGATGCCAAAACCCACCGCGACGGGCAGATCGGTGTGACGGCGAATGCGCGCAACCGCGGCTTCGATATCGCCAACCGCCGCTGACGCCGTTCCGGTAACCCCGGTGATGGACACATAGTAAACGAATCCTGACGCATTCTCCACCACGCGCGGCAGACGCTCATCGTCCGTGGTGGGGGCGGTCAGATAAATAAAATTGATGCCGCCGGCCAGCGCGGGCAAACACAGCTCGGCTTCTTCTTCGGGCGGCAAATCGACGATGATCAAACCGTCCACGCCCGCCGTTTTGGCGTCCGACACAAATTTTTCGACGCCGTAATGGTGGATGGGATTGAAGTACCCCATCAAGACAATCGGCGTCGCATCGTCTTGGAGGCGAAAGGTGCGCACCTGATCCAAGGTTTTTCTGAGCGTCATACCGTGTGCCAAAGCGCGCTGGGAACTGGCCTGAATGGCCGGGCCGTCCGCCATGGGATCGGAAAACGGCATCCCCAGTTCAATGATGTCGGCCCCCGCAGCGGGCAGACCCAACAAAATTTCCAGACCGACGTCGGCGTCGGGATCGCCAGCGGTGACAAACGCCACCAAACCGCCGCGCCCTTCGGCTTTCAAATCGGCAAAGCGTTTGGCCAAACGTGTCACCACGGATTTTGCGTTTACGGCGTTCACAGGTTCACCCCCATCTCCACACCCATGTGGGCGGCGACGGTGTTCAAATCTTTGTCGCCGCGTCCCGACAGGTTCATCACCAAAATGTTGTCTTTGGGAAGCGTTGGGGCGAGCTTGATGACGTGGGCCAAAGCGTGCGCTGATTCCAAAGCCGGAATGATGCCTTCCAAGCGGGTCAGGGTGTGAAACGCCGCCAGCGCTTCGTCATCGGTGACGGGCACGTATTCGACCCGTCCGATGTCGTGCAGCCAGCAATGTTCCGGTCCGATGCCGGGATAATCCAGGCCCGCCGAAATGCTGTCGGCTTCTTTGACCTGGCCGTCTTCGTCTTGCAGCAAATACATGCGGTTGCCGTGCAGCACGCCGGGCGACCCCGCGGTCAGGCTGGCGGCGTGTTTGCCAGTCTCAATGCCCCGTCCGGCCGCTTCGGTACCGATGATGCGCACGTCGGCGTCGTCCAAAAACGGATGGAACAAGCCTATGGCGTTGGAGCCGCCGCCGATGCACGCGACCAAGGTGTCGGGCAAACGACCTTCGGCTTTGAGGCATTGCTCCCGAACTTCTTCGCCGATGACGCACTGAAAATCGCGCACCATCATGGGAAACGGATGCATGCCCGCCGCCGTGCCGACCAGGAAATAGGTATTTTCGACGTTGGCCACCCAATCGCGGATGGCTTCGTTCATGGCGTCTTTCAACGAGCACGAGCCCACGGTCACGGGTTTGACCTCGGCGCCCAGCATTTTCATGCGAAACACGTTGGGCGCTTGGCGTTCGATGTCTTTGGTGCCCATGTAGATGGTGCACGGAATGTCAAACAGCGCACACACGGTGGCCGTCGCCACGCCGTGTTGACCGGCCCCGGTTTCGGCTATGATGCGGGTTTTGCCCATGCGTTTGGCGAGCAAGATTTGCCCCACCGTGTTGTTCACCTTGTGCGCGCCAGTGTGGTTCAAGTCTTCGCGTTTGAGATAAACTTTCGCCCCGCCCAGCTTGGCTGTGAGCCGCTCGGCAAAGTACAAGGGGCTTGGACGGCCCACGTATTGAGCCAGATAATAGGCCTTTTCGCGGGCGAACTCGGGGTCCGCCTTGGCTTCTTCATAGGCTTTGGCCACGTCCAAAACCAGCGGCATCAAGGTTTCGGCCACAAAGCGGCCGCCAAAGATGCCAAAATGTCCGGTTTCGTCCGGGCCAGCGCGAAATGTGTTGGGCTTGTTCATCGGTTTCAGCACTCAGTGGGCTTCGGTACTCGGGTGGTTTGGAGGGCGGACCATAGCAAGAGATGCGTCCAATTGCCACAGATTTGAGCCGCTAAATGTGGCTTTCACATGACTTATAATGAATTGGCAAGGCTGAGAAAGGCACGAATTTTTGCCACCGACTTCACACCGGGACTGTCTTCGACACCGCTGGACACGTCAACGAAGGTCGCTTTGCTGATGTTCACCGCTTCGCTCAAGTTTTCCACCGTCAATCCGCCCGCCAACATCCACGGTTTTGTCCACGTTTCGTCGGCAATCAAAGGCCAGTCGAAGCTCACCGCATTGCCACCCGGCAGCACCGCGTCGTTGGGCGCTTTGGCGTCCAACAACAACCGCTCGACGACGCTTTCATAACTGTGTGCCCGGGCAATGTCATCCGCCCCTGCGATGCCGACGGCCTTCATGACGGGTAGTCCTGTCACGGCCTTGAGGTCGGCAACGCGCTCCAAACTCTCGGACCCGTGAAGCTGTAAAATATCGATGGGCAATTGGTGACAGACCGCGCGCGCATCAAAATCGTCGGGATCGACCATCAAGGCGACCTTCAAGACCCCGTCGGGCACGTGCGCCATCAGCGCCTTGGCTTCCATTGGCGTCACCGCCCTCGGCGATTTTGGAAAAAACACAAAGCCCAGCATCTTCGCGCCCCCGGCCACGGCGGCGTCCAGGGCTTCGACTGAGTTAATGCCACAAATTTTAACGTCGATGGGCATGTTTCTTTCCTATGCCGCGTTGCGCTCAGCCAAGATTTTAGCCACACCCGCGCCCAGCACCAAGCCCAACAACGTGTTGAGGATAAATTCCGGCAAAAGGATCCCCACCACCTCCAGCACCAGACTGTCAATGGAGGACAAGGCGGCGCTGACTACCATGGTGGCGATAAACAGCAAAACGATGCCCGGAATGATCAGCAACAGCGCTTCCCCCAACAGCCCCAAAAGCGGGCGCACCCCCGGCCAAATCGGTTGCGGCACGGCCCAGCCCCAAAGGCTGGGTCCTGTCACCACGTGACCCGACGCCTGACTTTCGCTCACCCGGGAAACCGAGGTGATGTAAGACAGCAAAAACAGGCCGTGCAACACATCAAATCCATAGCGTGCCGGCGGTCCCACCAAACGCGCCAAAATGACCGCCCCCACCGACAACGCAAACGGCAGCACCGCCAAGCGCACCAGCACCGGAAACGCCTGCCACAAGGTTTGCATAGCTTGATATGAAAGACTGCGAAACGGCTCTTGAGACTCTGGCGTGTGCTCGGTCATGGGGTCCTGACGGGTTTGGCGGGTTGGTGTAGCCCCTGGAATACCACTGCTGAGAAAATCGTCAAGGCTGTCATGACAATATACGCCTGAACCACACTGACAAACACGCGGATAAGATCGGGCTGTAGGGGAAGATGACCGCCCACAAAGCGCACGCCAAAGACGTTGATTACTCCGACGGGCACCATCACCAGCACGAACGCCCAAAAAAGGCTCCCCACCCGCCCGCGGGTCATGGACCAAGCCTGGACCATGGCGGTGGTGAATTTGGTGCCATGTTGCACAATCAAAGGCAAAGTCGTCCCAAAGCGCAGGATAAAATATAGGAAGACAAGCAAATAGCCACCCATAAAAACAAACCATCCCAATTTTGAGCCTAATAACATGACGAAAACGGCCGTAAACGACGTCAGCACAACAATGAGCACGTTCAGATGGATGTATCGAAGGCACAACAGAAACAGCACTGCAATGACACCTACGGCCAGTATATGCAGTTCGGTCCGACCAATCTTCAAAGCGCGCACCGATGCCGGTGCGTTCAGCAAAACATGACGAAGCAGCGCTGCAATAAAGACGACATTGGCGAGGTACGCAATAAGGCTAAGCGGCAAATGCAACAACAAACCTATTTTCTGACCGCCATACGCCGCCGCCAGCGACACAACAAACGGCACCGCCATCAACACCAGTGCCGGGATCACCATGCGCCAAATAAGACGATAGGTTGTTTTTGCAACCGCAAGCGCACCAATGCTCGGTTGAGGCTCCGCCATTAGGAAAGTTCTTCGGCGATCAAGCGGGCGGCTTCTAGGGGGTGATTGTGGGCGGTGATGGGGCGGCCGATGACCAGGTAGTCGGCGCCCAAATCGACGGCGTCTTTGGGGGTGACGACGCGGCGTTGGTCGTCTGTGCTGGCCCAGGTGGGGCGGATGCCCGGCACCACCAGCAAGAAATCGCGCCCGACCGAGCCGCGCAGGGCGACCACTTCCTTGGCCGAACACACCACCCCGTCGAGACCGCTGGATTTTGCCAAGCGGCCCAGGCGCAAGACCTGTTCCAACGGGTCTTCATCGACGCCGACTTCGGCCAAGTCTTCGCGCGCCATGCTGGTCAGAACCGTCACGCCGATGACGTTGGGGCGCGTTTCCGCCGGGGCCTGATTGGCGGCCTCGGCAGCCGCCCACATCATGCGCCGCCCGCCGCCTGCGTGCACGTTGACGATAAACGGATTCAACGCCAACGAAGCGCGAATGGCGCCGGCCACGGTGTTGGGAATGTCGTGAAATTTGAGATCCAGGAACAACGGCATGCCGCATTCGGTGACCCGGTGCACGCCGTCTGGCCCGTGGGCGGTGAAAAATTCTTTGCCCAGCTTAACCCCGCCGACGGCCCCCTTGAGGCCGTGAGCCAATTCAACTGCACGTCCAAGATCGGTCATGTCCAGTGCAACAAAAATACGTTGCCGGGGATGTTCTATTCCAACCATGTTTGTTCTCACCGTGCGAAGGCGCACACCATTTCGGTGGCAAATTGAAGTGACGTTTTTTTAAGAGACGTTTTGCGATTTTATCAGTTGGCCTGCTGAGCCCCCTGGAGCAGCAGACGAGGGCGCGTGCTCTATGGTTTTGCCGTCGTCATCGGACGACTGTTGAGAACCGTGTTCCATAACCGACTTCATGGCCTTCACCTCAGCGCGCAGTTTGAGGTTTTCTTCGTGTTCCGCCTGCAATTGTCGCCGCGCGACTTCGCCTTCATAGGCTTGTTTGCGCAAGCTGGCGCGCATATGCCCACCGCCGGACCACGACACCACGCCGCCCAACAGCACGCCAACTCCAAGCACGGCGGTCAACACCAGATACAGCTCTTGTTCCACCACCAAGGCGAACGGCCACAGGTTGAGGGTTATGGGGTCTTTGTTGTTCAAGGCGAAGACAACCACCGCCACCGCAGCGGGAATCATAATCAGCCACGAGATGAAACGCCGCAAAGGCTTGCTCCCGTCTGAGGTTATTTCAGGACCGCCGAGGCAACTCAGCCTGCGTTCAGTTTTTCGCGCAGCTGCTTGCCCGTTTTAAAATACGGAATGAACTTGGACGGAACGTCAACCGCGTCACCCGTGCGCGGGTTACGCCCGGTCCGCGAGCCCCGCTCTTTTACCGAAAAAGCGCCGAAGCCGCGCAGCTCAACCCGATCGCCCTGGGCCAACGCATCCGTGATTTCATCAAAGATGGTGGTAACGATGCGTTCCACATCGCGCAAATACAGATGTGGGTTGGCCTCTGACAGTCGTTGGATCAATTCAGATTTTGTCATGTTTACACCTCATGTCGGACCTCCCCAAAACGGCAAAAGTCCAAGCAAACCGGGGATTGTCGCCCCCCAAAAAAACTCAGACCAGTCCTTGAATCCGAACACGATTGCTCGTCCCAAAGCCTGCGGGTCGACACCTACAGTTCAGGTTGCCAAACTGCGAGCAGTCCGTCAAGGGTAAGTCGTTCTGAAACCAGCGCTTTTCCAACTGCCCCAAAGACCCTTTCGACGACATCGGGGCGCGGATAGTCGGGTTTTTCATCCACCACGCGCAAATCGGCTTCCAAACTTTTTTCCGTTTCCAGCCAAAGAATGGCTTCCGCTTCGCCGCCGATGGCGTCAATCAAGCCCGCGTCCAAGGCCTTTTGGCCGGTAAACACACGCCCATCGGCCAGCTTTTTAACAGCATCCACGTCCATGTTGCGCCTTTCCGCCACCATACCCACGAACAGGTCATACATGTCCATGACCACGTCTTGCATGTGCTTGCGGGCCGCGGGCGAAAGGCTTTCCAGGGGATTGGGTTGGGCTTTCAGCTCGCCACTTTTGATGGTGACGGGCTTCATGCCAATTTTGTCCATCAGCTCGGTCAAATCGGCGGTCTGCAAAATCACCCCGATCGACCCGGTCAACGTGCCGTTGCGGGCAAAAATGCGGTCCGCACCGATGGCGGTCATATACGCCGCCGACGTGGCGGTCGAGCCCATCACCGCCACCACGGGTTTTTTGCTGGCGAGATCCTTAAGACCCAGATAGAGGTTTTCGCCCCCCACCACCGTGCCGCCGGGGCTGTTGATTTCAATCAGAACGGCTTTGACCTTGTCGTCGTCTTTAAGCTCTTTGAGCATTTTATCGCGAAAGCGGTCTTCCAGGATAATGCCCGAAATTTGCACGCGCGCGATGTGCGCACCATCAAACAATTGCCCACCAGCCAAGCCATTATCCGGGGCGACGGTGCGCATCACCAACACCGCAATCAAAGCGGTCAGGCTCAATGTCGCCATCACCTTCCACAGCAAGGCACTGCGGCGCTGACGACGGCGTTCGATCAATTTATCGGTATCCAAAGACATGGTGGGCCCACTCAACTCGTTTCAAACGGAACTCATTCGGGCGCAGTCTATCACAAGCCCCCGACAAGCCTCGCTGAAAATGCACCAGAATTTCTTTTTTTGGCTGCCTTGCGAGAAGCAGGCCCTCAAAACGCAAAAAAACGCCCCCGACCATTTCTGGCCGGGGGCGTTTTGATTGTGTTCGTCGCAAAAAAACTTAGTCGTCGGTAGACGCTTTCTTTTCTTGCAATGCAGCGCCCAGGATGTCGCCCAAGGATGCGCCCGAGTTGGACGAACCGTAGTCGTTCATCGCCTGCTTTTCTTCCTGGACCTCGAGGGCCTTGACGGAAAGCGACAGCTTGCGGCTGTTGGCGTCGATCTGCATGATCTTCGCGTCAACCTTTTCGCCAACGGCGAAGCGGTCAGGACGCTGTTCGGAACGTTCACGGCTCAGTTCAGCCTTGCGGATGAAGCCCGGTACGCCGTCACCGGCGGTGACTTCAATGCCGCCTTCGGTGATGGCTGTGATCGTGCAGGTGACAACGGTGCCACGCTTGAGACCGGCCATGCCTTCTTCAAACGGATCTTTGGTGAGCTGTTTGATGCCCAGGGAGATGCGTTCTTTGGCCACGTCCACGTCGAGCACTTTGGCCTTGACCATGTCGCCCTTCTTGAAGGCTTTGATGGCGTCTTCGCCGGACTGATCCCAGCTGAGATCGGACAGGTGAACCATGCCGTCGATTTCTTCGGTGAGACCGATGAACAGACCGAATTCGGTGATGTTCTTGATCTCGCCTTCGACTTCGGTGCCCGCCGCGTGGGTGGTGAGGAAGCTGTCCCAAGGGTTGTCGCCACACTGCTTGAGGCCAAGCGAAATACGACGTTTGTCGGGATCGACGTCCAGAACCATGACTTCCACTTCCTGAGAGGTGGAAACGATTTTGCCCGGATGGACGTTTTTCTTGGTCCAAGACATTTCGGAAACGTGCACCAAACCTTCGACACCGGCTTCCAATTCGACGAATGCGCCGTAGTCGGTGATGTTGGTGACGCGACCTTTGAGCTTCTCGCCGACCGGGTATTTGGCGCCAACGCCTTCCCAAGGGTCAGACTCAAGCTGCTTCATGCCCAGCGAAATGCGCTGCGTTTCGGCGTTGAAACGGATGACCTGAACCTTAACGGTTTCGCCAACCTGCAACGCTTCGGACGGATGGTTGATGCGCTTCCACGCGATGTCGGTGACGTGCAACAGACCGTCGACGCCGCCCAAATCCACAAATGCGCCGTAATCGGTGATGTTTTTAACCATCCCTTCGAGCACATCGCCTTCTTTCAGCTGACCGATGAGTTCGGAACGAGCCTCGGCGCGGGTTTCTTCCAACACGGCGCGGCGCGAAACCACGATGTTGTTGCGCGAACGGTCCATCTTCAAGATCTGGAACGGCTGCGGCATGTTCATCAACGGGGTAACGTCGCGAACCGGGCGAATGTCAACCTGGGAACCGGGCAAGAACGCCACGGCGCCGTTCAGATCGACGATAAAGCCGCCTTTGACGCGGCCAAAGATGGTGCCAGTCACGCGTTCTTGCTTTTCGAACAGCTTTTCCAACTGGATCCAGGCTTCTTCGCGGCGCGCTTTTTCACGGCTCAAGCGGATCATGCCGTCACGGTCTTCGTAGCGTTCGATAAAGACGTCAATCCGGTCGCCCAGAGTAACGACCTGGGCATCGGCACCGACGCCGAATTCCTTCAACGGAATACGGCCTTCGGACTTCATGCCGACGTCAACGAGAACGGCATCGCCGTCTACACGCAGCACGGTGCCGGTGACGACGCTGCCTTCGAGCATGGAATTTAGGGCAAAGGACTCTTCGAGAAGGTCCGCAAAATTTTCAGTGGTCATCAGTTAAATCTTCCTTTTTTTTACGCTTTCTGGCCTGCTGGTTGGTTCCAACGGTCTTTCATCAAATCCAAAAATCCGCATCTCTGTTGCGAGATGCGGGGCTTAACACACTTCCGAAACACAGTTTCGTTTTTCAGAAGAGGTTCTTCGCCGCAATAAAGTCGAGCGCCGCAGCAAAAGCTTGGTCGGCGTCCATATCGCTGGTATCGAGCTGCAGCGCATCGGCTGCCGCCACCAACGGTGATGCACTTCGCGACGTATCGCGCGCATCACGTTCCTTCATGTCGTCGAGAACGCGCGCATATATAGCTTCAAGACCGCGATCACGCAACTCTTTAAAGCGCCGTTTTGCGCGGATTTCCGTACTTGCGGTGACAAACAGCTTCACTTCGGCGTCGGGACACACCGTGGTGCCGATGTCGCGACCGTCCAAGATGGCGCCTTGGGCCGCACTGCCATCGGCCAATTTTGGCGGGTTTTGGGCGAAATTGCGCTGAAAGTCCAGCAACGCCGCGCGCACGCCGGGGATCGCGGAAACCTTGGAAGCGGCTTGCGCCGATTCATCGGTGCGCAGTTCGGGATTATTCAATTCAGCCGGGTCTAAGGCCCGGGCTGCGGCTTCCGCTTGGGCTGGATCTTCGGGGTCGCCGCCTTGGCTCAACACTTTAAAGCCGGTCGCCCGGTACAACAGCCCGGTATCGAGCTTCGCCAGCTTAAAGTGCTGTTCCAGACGCAGACCCAAAGTGCCCTTGCCCGCTGCGGCGGGGCCGTCGATGGCGATGACGATGCTCATGTTGCTTCCTTATTCTTCAACCAATGTTGCGCCCAGGCTTTCCATCAAAACCTGAAAACCCGGAAAGCTGGTGTCGATGGGGCCGACGTCGTCGACCTTGATGGGATACTGCGCCGCCATGCCCAACACCAAAAAGGACATGGCGATGCGGTGATCCAGATGCGAAGCCACTTCGGCGCCACCCGGCACCCGCTGACCCGTACCACCAACGCCTTTGACAACCAACCAATCGTCCCCTTCTTCAACCTCCACGCCGCACGCCGTCAGACCTTCGACCATGACGCTGAGACGATCGCTTTCTTTGACCCGCAATTCTTCCAAGCCTTCAAAGCGGCTTTCGCCCTCTGCACACGCGGCGGCGGCGAACAACACCGGGTATTCATCGATTTGCGCCGGTGCCCGACTGGCCGGAACGGTGCAGCCCTTGAGCGCCTGATAGCGAATCCGCACGTCGCCGACGATTTCACCGGCCTCGATGCGCTGATCGATGATTTTAATGTCCGCGCCAAAGTCTTTTAAAGTTTCCACCACACCCGCGCGGAGCGGATTGAGGCCCACGTGGGTGACGGTGATGTCGGAACCTTCTACGATGGCGGCCCCAACCAAAACAAATGCGGCAGAGGAAATATCCGCCGGCACGATCACGTCACGGCCTCGCAACTCCGGTCGACCGTGCAAGGTGATGCGCCGTGCGCCCCCGTCCAGTTCTTCCACTTCGACTTTTGCGCCAAAGTGGGTGAGCATTTTTTCGCTGTGATCGCGGGTCGGCTTGGGTTCAATCACGACCGTTTGTCCGGGCGCATTCAAACCCGCCAACAGCACCGCCGACTTCACCTGGGCCGACGCCATCGGCAGTTCGTAGGTGATGGGCATGGGGTCTTGGGCCCCCGTAATGGTAAGCGGCATGCGTCCGCCTTCACTGGCTTCAAACACCGCCCCCACCTGTGACAACGGATCGATCACCCGGTTCATGGGTCGAGACGACAAGGACGCGTCGCCCACAAAGGTGGCTTTGAGGCCTTGGCCCGCCACCAAGCCCATCAGCAACCGGGCCGCAGTGCCCGAATTGCCCATGTCGAGCGCACTGTGGGGCTGAAGCAAGCCGCCGACGCCGAGACCGTTCACCACCCATTCGCCCTCGCTTAAGCGTTCGACTTGGGCGCCCATGGCGCGCATCGCCGCCGCCGTGCACAAAACGTCTTCGCCTTCCAGCAATCCGCTGATTCGCGTTTCGCCCAAGGCGACGGCACCCAGCATCAAAGCACGGTGAGAAATGGATTTATCGCCGGGAACGCGCACGCGCCCCAAAAGCGGGCCACAACGGTGGGATGTCAAGGAGGACAATGGTTTCAGCCTTTAATGGGAATGGAAACAGCCAACTCTGCGCTCTCTAGCATATTTTTCCTTTTGACAGAACCCGCGGAACGTGGCAATTGCGAATGAGTTATTAACATCGTTAAGAAAAGTTCGGAGACTGCCCAGTGGCCAAGCCAAACCTAGGTCAGAAACAAGAGTGCCCAAACTGCGAAACGCGGTTTTTCGATCTTGGCAAAACACCGCCCGTTTGCCCCAAGTGCGCAACGGTCGTTGAGGTCGGAAAACCTAAGCCCAAAGCCAAACTTGAGCTTGTGGCCGAGCCCGCACCCAAACCCGTTATCAAAAAGTCCATCCTGCCGGGTGACGACGATGATGATGATGATCTGGACATTGATCTGGATTTGGACGTCGACGACGATCTTGATGATGAAGACGACGACGATGATCTCATCGAAGACACGTCTGATTTGGATGACGACGACGACGTGAGCGGCGTCATTCGCAAAGTTGATGGCAAGGGCGAAGACCTGTAATTCAGCCAACCCTTGGCATCACAGCTGCATGTCCAACGCATCCAAAACAACGTCATGGTGGCGCGGTGTCGGATGCGGTGTGACAAGCGGGGGCGGATGCGGTGAATAATCAGTCGTAAAATGTCATACACGCGTCATTTTACCCTTGCGCATTCGCAACCGCGCCTTTAAGTTCCCGCCGCACACACCCCTGAGGTCAGCCCACTCAAGACCAACGCTGATCGTCCCACCAGGGCACAACTAAATTGGGGCCATAGCTCAGTTGGGAGAGCGCTACAATGGCATTGTAGAGGTCAGCGGTTCGATCCCGCTTGGCTCCACCATCAAAACCCCTTGGGAAACCAAGGGGTTTTGTCTTTCCCGGCAGAATGACATCGTCCGTCGGGCTATTTCG